>ONLY01000039.1 GCA_900318775.1 uncultured Prevotellaceae bacterium
TTTATTGGAATTGAAGTAAATGCAGAATCTGTAGACACTCTTTTATTAAAAGAATACAAAAGAGGTTATGAATATGTTTATGAACTTATTGAAAGCGGATGTTTAAAGGACAGTTTGACAAACAGGTCGTTCTGCTCGCTGTTCTTTGAAAATTTGTGGACAATAACTGTAAAAAATGAAAAATCCTATGTTTTGTATTATGGTTATCAAATTGGTAAAGAAGAGGTGACTCGTAAAGAAATCTCAAATCGTGATCTGGTTTTTAATCGTTTGTTTACGCTTGATATAAATAAAAATGAAGGTGTATATGGTAATTGAAAAGTGTACCACTTAGTAATTGAAAAGTGTACCACTTTCCAATTGCCGACAAAATTAGATTTAATCCAGCAAACTTCCAAATAAGATTCTTAAAAACATAGTTATCTGCCATTAAATTTTCTTGTTTCCTTCAATCTGTATGATTCTCCGTTCATGTTTATGAGATATGCGTTATGGGTCAGCCTATCTACCATAGCAGCCACCAAGACCTTGTCCCTTATGACTTCTCCCCACCTGTCAAAGGCCAGATTTGTGGTTATGATGGTGGACTTGAGGTCAGCCCTCAGCGAGAGGTGGTTGAAGAGCAGTTCCCCCGCCTCCTTGTCGCATGAGACATATCCGAACTCATCGCAAACGACGAGGTCATATTTCTTGAACCTGAGTTCGAGTTGGTGTAGCGTCTTACTTGACTTGCATTCCTTGATTTGGGTGATGAGATGCGGCACTGATGTGAACATCACCGTCCTGCCCTCCATGCATGCCTTGAGCGCAAGTCCTGTGGCGATATGCGTTTTCCCTGTTCCCGGATTTCCATAGAGCACGATGTTGCGGTGCTCCTTTATGAAATCCAGCGTTTCAAGCCTTGGCAGCAGTTCTCCAACCGTCTCGGGCAGTTCGTTGCGGTCAAGCTCTTCCAGGTACTTCATCTGCGAGAACCCGGCCGTTCTTATACGTGCCTTCTGCCTTCCCACGAGCCTTCTCTCGTACTCTCCCTGGAAGAGTGCTGCCAGCACCTCCTCGGTGCTCCATCCGCGCTCCCTTGCCATCCTGAGTACGTTCTCTCCCTCGGAAACGACATGCAGGAGTCCGAGCTCCCTTGCATACCAGTTGACATCATGCACCTGCTCCATGGCCTGCTGCGTTTTGACCGTTAATGCCAGAGGCGAGGAGTGCCGTCACCCCCCTCAGGCCATCCATGGCGCGCTTCTCGATATCCTTTGAGCTTGTCCCCATGTGCCAGACCTTCTCCTGCCCGTTCCCGTCCTCTGCGAACATCACCTGGTTGAAGGCGTCGAGCGTGACGTGCATCCTTCTGCGCCTGATGCACTTCTCGGCCTTCACGATGTCATCAAGGCTGAGCCCCCTGTCCCGTGTCTTCTGCAAGAGTATGACGAAGTCAGCCGGTGACTCCGCGAAGTGGCTCTCAAAGATGAGCTTGAGGTCGTCGCGGAGCATGTAGAGGGCGACGGATCCAGCGACGGCGCCCGGTTTCCTCCGCAGTGTGGTGAGATAGTGCATGATGTCCAGCTTCCAGCCGTTCAGTGGCGTGCGCTCATGCTCGCACACGACCTCGCCGCGGTAGCAGACCTTGACGGCATTGCTGTACAGCAGGGCCGTCACCTTCTTGCCCACGAGATGGTCCGGCACGGAGTAATGGACCTTGCCGATGACGACGGTCCCGTATTTGTCAACGGTGTAATCCCGCTGCTCGAAGCATCCCACCTCGCGCACCAAAGGCAGCATACACCCCCATTCCTCTTCTATCTTCTGCTCCGCACCTCCCCCGATGACGCCCAGCGGTGTGTTGAGTTCGCTGCAGGCATAGGCAACCTGCACCTGTGCGGCCTTGACGGACTCAAAGGTGTCCACCCTGCAGAAGGCTGCCCGCCTCACCACTTCCACGCTTCTCTCCACATGCCCCTTCTCGTTGCCCCTGTGGGCATTGCAGAAACGATGCGTGAAGCCGTATGCGGCCTCCAGCCTCACAAGAGCGTCGGTAGGGTGCTTCCCTCCGACGAAGTCCTTCACTGCCACCCTCATGTTGTCGTAGACCATGCGGTGCGGCACATGCCCCAGCTCTCTGAAGAACAGCCTGTGTGACTCCAGGAAGGCCTGTGTGTCCTGGTGCAGGAAGATGAAGGCCGAGCGGTAGTTGCTGTAGGCCATGGTGAACACCGCTATGTAAAGCTTGGTGCGCCTTCCGTCTATGGTGAGGTACATCTCCCCCCAATCAAACTCACAGTCACGCCCGGGGCTGTAGCGCTGGCGGATGAAACACTCATCCGCCTCCTCCGCATGGCCCAGCGTGGTGCGGATGTACTTGCAGACGGACGAGTAGCTTACCTTGAAGCCCGCACGTCCCACTGCTGTATGGATGTCGCTCGCCTTCATGCAGAGCTTCCTGTCGCCCCGCTGGCGCTTCTCCTCATTGTCGCGGAGGCACATGTCGATGAGCGCGCGGACCTCACCCGTGAGCACTGTCCTGTCCCTTTGGGGAACCTTGTATGACGGCTCGCTCTTCAAGTAGGCGGTAAGCGTCTCGTCACCTCCTGATTTGGCCGCAAGATACTCATTGACGTAGTTCTTCACTGTCTTGCGGTGAATGCCAAGATTTCTGGCTACTGCGCGAATAGAACCGGTCTGTTCATATTCGCTGATGATGTCTTTTCTTTCTATCATACTAATCATTGTTTATTGCACTGTCAGTTAATTAAAACTGGGTGCAAAGTTATACATTACCCCGGAGAAAGGCCGCCTTGTGCCTATGGCTCTCCTTACGTTCGGCTACGCCTCACTCCAGGAGAGCCATAGGCACAGACCGAAACATGCTCAGCAAACAATGGTTAGTGGTACACTTTTCGATTATTAGGGGTGGTACACTTTTCAGTTACAATCTACAGAAAAATCATGAAAGCAACAGCAAGTTGTGATTTGCTAAAAAATTAGTACCTTTGAACCGACAAAGACAACC
>ONLY01000036.1 GCA_900318775.1 uncultured Prevotellaceae bacterium
AATTTGCGGTAAGACGGGGTAAGAATAATTCTGAATGAAGAAATATTCGGCAAAATTACTTCTGGAACCCAAAATGCCACTTTTTAAAGTGGACTCATAGATAATTCACCTGAATATACAATTATTCACCTAAAACTAATATGCTATGAACAATTATATCTCACCATCAGAACTGCTGATCAATGATGATGGCAGTATCTATCATCTTCATCTGAAACCACAATATCTTGCCGACAACGTGATTCTCGTGGGCGATCCAGATCGTGTAAACCTTGTGGCATCCCATCTAACCGATATTGAATGCAATGTTCATAATCGTGAATTCCATACCATCACCGGACGCTATAAAGGAAAACGAATCACCGTTCAAGGCACGGGTATTGGCTGCGATAATATCGATATCGTTATGAATGAGTTGGATGCCCTGGCTAATATTGACTTTGACTCCCGTACAGTGAAAGAGCAACTTCGCCAGCTGACTATTGTCAGAGTTGGTACATGCGGTGGACTTCAACCAGACACTCCCTTGGGAACCTGCATAGCCTCAGTGAAAAGCATTGGCTTCGATGGGTTGCTTAACTTCTATGGGCTTCGTGATAAGGTTTGCGACTTGGAGATGGAGCGTGCTTTTGTTCAGCATATGGCATGGAAACGACCTGTATGCCTCCCTTACGTTGCAGCTTCAGACAAAGATTTGCTCAATCGTGTGGCAAAGGACGATATGAAGAGAGGCTATACAATAGCTTGCGGTGGCTTCTTTGGACCTCAAGGACGAGTTGTGCGTTTGCCCCTCGCTGATCCTGATCAGAACACCAAAGTGGAAAGCTTCGTCTACGAAGGCATGAAAATTAACAACTTCGAGATGGAGTCTTCAGCTGTCGCAGGATTGAGCCGCATGATGGGTCATAAAGCTCTCACTTGTTGCATGGTTGTGGCCAACCGAAGGGCTGGTACGGCTGATGCTGACCATAAAGCGGCAAATATCGACGATCTCATCGTAAAAGTACTGGAAAGAATCTGAGAAGCGGACACTTCAGGCTTTCGCGTTCTTCATCTGAATACGGTTGAAAATTATACTCCCGTTTTCCACTCCCGGCCATAAATTTCCATGGTTGGGAGTGAGAGTTTACTAATATAAAAAACTATTTTATCATGTCCTCTACAATATGTGCTTTAGCCACCCCTGCAGGTGGTGCGATTGGAATAATTAGAATCAGTGGTCCCAAGGCATTCAGCGTGATGGAGAATATGCTGAGGTCGCGAAAAGGTGCCACATTCCATTATGCTCCAGAGAGGAAGCGGTTTTATGGCGATCTATATTCAGCAGACGGAAATCTTTTGGACGATGTCGTTGTAAACTTCTTCAAATCGCCCCACTCCTATACTGGCGAGGACTGTGTTGAAATATCTTGTCATGGATCCAGCTATATTCTGCAGCAGGTTCTAACCGCATTGATTAAGTGTGGATGTCGCCAAGCAGAACCGGGAGAATATACGAAACGGGCATATCTAAACGGACGTATGGATCTTAGCCAGGCAGAAGCTGTCGCTGATCTCGTGAGTGCATCTAATCGTGCTTCTCACCGCTTGGCCTTAGGGCAACTGCGTGGTAGTGTGAGCAATTCACTGTCACGTCTCAGAGAGAAGCTGCTTAAACTTAAGTCGTTGCTCGAACTCGAACTCGATTTCAGTGACCATGAAGAATTGGAATTTGCCAACCGCGATGAACTTCTTTCATTGGCAGAAGAACTTAGAAACAACATACAGCATCTCGCTGCTTCTTTTGAAACCGGCAAAGCTATAAAAAACGGCATTGCCGTAGCTATCGTTGGAAAGCCCAATGTTGGCAAGTCAACTTTGCTTAATCGTTTACTAAAGGAGGACAGAGCTATTGTAAGCGAAATTAGTGGCACAACACGAGATGTTATCGAGGACACGACACAAATCCACGGACTCACCTTCCGTTTTATTGACACAGCCGGTCTACGTTCGACTAATGACGAAATAGAAAAGATGGGCATTGAGCGCACGTATCAAAAGCTGAACCAAGCCACGATTGTTATATGGTTGATAGACAAAGAACCCTCAGCCGAAGAAGCCGAAGATATGAGCGTGCGTACGGCAGGGAAAAAGTGTTTGAAAGTTTATAACAAAATTGATCTCATCAATGATGTCCAGAAAAAGCCTTCTTCCAAGTCTGATGAGATTTTCATCTCTGCTAAATATGGTACAAATGTCGATGAATTGGAGGAACGATTGTATCATGCCGCAGCCATTCCCGAAATCACTGAGAATGATGTCATTGTGACGAATGCCCGTCATTATGATGCTCTTCTTCATGCCCAGTCAGCTATAGAAGATGTCATCACTGGACTGCATAATGGCTTAAGTGCAGACCTCCTCAGCGAGGACTTGAAAATATGTCTTGAATATCTTTCCGAAATCACCGGCGATGCAATAACGCCAAAAGAGGTTTTAAACAATATTTTCTCCCATTTCTGCATAGGAAAGTAGATTTTGCGTGGCGATATCATTGATTTCTTCCACCGTGCCAACATCCAGAACATGCAAATGATACTGGGTTTTGTTGAAGGCGACGAAGCCGTCATCAAGCAAGTGAATCAACGTGCCTGACAGTCTGCCATCGTCCTCGTCGTCCTTCTATTGCTTATAGCTCTGATGATATGGGCACTCGTCAGCTTTGGTAGCTATCTGTATTCATTGGTAACATCTGTCTTCTGATTACCACCAGCCAAACTGACTTCGGCCTGTATCGAGGCAGCTGATGGCCTGCATGTCGTCACCGCTCAGTTCGAAGTCGAAGATGTCAATATTCTCCTGCATCCGCTCCTTGTGGGTGGTCTTGGGGATGGCATCGATGTTACATTGGAGCAGCCAGCGGAGACCTATTTGTGCAATACTTTTACCATGACTGTCGGCAATCTTTCTCAGCACAGGGTCACGGAAGAAGCCGTTCTGTCCACAGACCAGAGGCGACCATGACTCATGCCATGTGCCGTACTCCTGCAGCAGTTTATGCATCGTCGATTGCTGGCGATAGACATGAGTTTCTATCTGATTGACGGCAGGAATCACCGTGCATTTATTGACCAACCGAAGATAGTTGTCATCCAAGAAGTTTGCTATGCCGATAGAACGTAGCAGTCCCATTTTTTGTGCATCCTCCATCGCCTGATACTGGCTGATAAAGTCGCCTGACGGCTCGTGAATGAGGAAGAGGTCTATATACTCCAGCCCAATCTCTCGCAGGGAGTTTTCTATGGAGCGCATCGTGTCGCCATAGCCGTGTGCGCCCCATAGTTTGGTAGTCACAAAAACGTCCTCTCGCTTTAGTCCCGATGCCTTGACTGCCAAGCCCACTTCGTGCTCGTTGCCGTAGCACTGAGCCGTATCGATATGCCGATAGCCAATCTCCAAGGCCTGCTCCACACAATGCTGTGTGATGCGGCAAGGCATTTGGTAGGTGCCGAAGCCTATCATCGGCATCACGTGTCCGTCGTTCAGTCTAATGTACTTCTCCATAGTTTACAATTTCCTTGCAAGTTCTTTGGCCTGGCATGTTGTGGTTGCCATTCCCATATATTCAAGTCCATACAGATGGGCGAACATGCGGATGGAATATTCACCTGCCTCAATCATCCATTTGTCCGGCGCACCACCCTGGAAAAGAAAGAACAGCCGTTTGCCTTTCATATCCTGGCGGTGGATGGCACCATAGAGACGGTCGAGCAGATTTCGGACGGCACCACTCAGATTGTGCCAATAGACGGGCGAGCCGATCACGATTGTGTCTGCCTGTTTCATGGCTTCAAGCACCTTGTGGAATTCATCGTCATCAAATTTCTGACCGTAGCTGTAGATCTTGTAATCCACCAAGTGGATAGACTCGTACACCCTTCGGTCTAACAGTATCTGTGCCAGATGAACGGTAGCCCCGTTTTTGTGGGGACTACCATTGATGAATAACGTCTTCATATAGCCTTTGGTTTATTCGTAACGTACTTCCCAATCCTTGCGCTCCTGATACATCTGCCAATATTTCTCGGCAATGTTAGCAGGCGCAAAGTGCTCGTTGCCACCGATAACGCCACAAACCATTACCGTACCTACAAATATTCCCTTTGGATCCAACTCATTGTGCATGGCAAGTGTTAGTCCACGAAGTGCAGCCTTGTCGATGGCAAGACAGGTGTAGCCGGGGAAAGGACTGACAGCAGCAACGCCGCCCGTAAGCAGGATGGTACCCTTCTTCTCGGCAAACTCATCTGTAGCGACGGCCTTGATACAAGAGAATGCCCCTAAAACGTCAGCCTTGAAGTGGCGCAGCACCTCACTCTCATCCAAGGGTTGTGCATCGGGTGTGGTGACGCCCACATTATACACCAGCACATCGGGGGTGCCCACCTCTTCATGAATCTTCCCGAATGCATTTTTCACACTCTCAGCATCCGTCACATCACATGCTATAGTACTCGTCTCGTAGCCTTTGGCCTCGAAGTCTTTCTGATACTCAGCCAAAGCCTCACTCCTGCGAGCCACCAGCACCACACGGAAATCCTCCTTTGCAAATCTCTCTGCTACGTGATTGCCCAGTCCCTGACCGGCACCAACCACCACAATCGTCTTTTTACTCATTGTCTTATTCTTTTATTTGAAATGATTATTTCTTATATACTTCTCCCTGATCCTTCGTGCTCTCAGGTACGGATGCCAGCTTGCTCAGTCCACTGCGGTCGCCATAAACGGTGAGTTTGTCCAGCTCTGCCGTCAGGGCACGATACTCATTTGTGGTCAGTTCCACATCAGCTGCTCCCAGATTCTCTATGACACGTTCCTCGCGGCGCATACCTGGTATGGGAACCAGTTCGTCGTAGGCCATCATATCCCAAGCCAGAGAAATTTGCGCAGGTGTGCAATGCTTCTCATTGGCATAACGGTTGATAAGGTCAAGCAACGGCTGGTTGCGCTGCATGTTCTCCTTGTCAAAACGGCTGATGACGGTACGCAGGTCATCGCCCTTGAATTCTGTCTGAGCCGTGTATTTCCCACTCAGGAAGCCATTGGCCATCGGTGAGAAAGCCACAAAACCGATACCCAGTTCTTCGCAAAGCGGCAGCACGTCCTTCTCCCACTGGCGGGCCATCATCGAGTACTCACTCTGAATGGCTGTGATAGGTGTGACGGCATGTGCCTTGCGGATTTGCTCTACGTTAGGTGACGACTGTCCCCAAGCACGTATTTTCCCCTCTTTGATGAGTTTCCCCATCACGTATGCCACCTCTTCTTCATTTCCCTCTCGCATCTGGTGCTCCGTATAGAGGTCGATATAATCCGTCTGCAATCGGCGCAGCTGTCCTTCCAGCGTCTTACGGATGCCTGTCTCGCTGAGTTTATCCTCTTCAAATGTATGTCCTGGTAATTTCTCAGGCCAGAACTTATCCGAAATGATTACCTGCTGGCGAGGCAGTTCCTTCAAGGCCTTTCCTACGAACTCCTCATTCTCAAAATAGCTATACATTTCAGCCGTATCAAAGAAGTTACAGCCCAGTTCAAATGCCTTGTGAACCAGTCTGATGCCCTCCTTCTCGTCTGGGCAGGTGCCGTAGGCATGAGTGAATCCCATGCAGCCCATTCCGATGGCTGACACTTCCAAATTACCTAATCTTCTTATCTTCATTTTACTGATGTTTTGAATTCCGCTGCAAAGGTACGGCGATTTTCTCAACGTAATATTACGAAAAAGTGTAATAAACTTTAGAAAGTCGGAATAAAATGCTTTGTTTTAGAGAATAATGTGTAATTTTGCGTCAAAAACAAGAACCAATGTTCATACCATTCGTGTCCGACGAGCACCCCGTAGCCCTCTATTCAGGCGTTCCTCCGCAGTACACCAGCGAAGGACTGGCCATCGACTGTGCCTTGGTGCTGCATGTACTGAAGGGCACGGCTCGCCTCCGCTGTAACTTCGAGATGATAGAGGAACAGGCTGACAGCGTGGTGCTGTTCAACCCCGGCGATACTATTAAGGTGGAACGGCGTTCGCAGGACTTCGAGGTGGAAATTCTGGCCTTCAGCAGCTTTATACAGTTGGCGGCACTTAATCAGCTGGAGAACGTCAGCGTGAATGCCTTGAAAAAGAACATGATTCTTGATACATCTGAGACGGCCTCTGCTGCCACGGGCATGGTACGGGTGCTGAAGCCTGCTATCGATACGTGCAGTGTGCGTGAACTCTGCTTCATCAGCGTCATGCAGCTTCGTGCGTTCTACATGCTCTATCAGGTGATGCTCCGGCGGAATCAGATTGAAGTCGATTCATTTAAAAGCCGTGGCGACGAACTGTTCTTCAGGTTCCGCCAGTTGCTGGCAGAGCATTACCGAGAGTCGCGTAGCGTAGCCTTCTATGCCGACAAACTCTGCATCACCACCCGCTATCTGACTGATATCGTGCAACAGCATTACGGGCGTTCACCAAAGAATGCCATCGACATCTACACCGTGATGCAGATTCGGCTCGACCTGCTACAGTCGGACGTCACCCTGTCGGAACTGGCCAACAAGTACCATTTCTCCAGCCCATCCTTCTTCAGCGACTACTTCCGCCGTAATGCTGGATGCAGCCCACAGGACTATCGGCAAAAGAACAAAGAATAAAACACTATCATAAGGATTATGACTATACAAGAATTTCGTGACTACATGGCATCGGGCAAGCCTGTCATTGGCGGCTCCGATGTTCACATGATGTTTCATCAGTTGTCGCAGGAGGCACTGAAAATCACAGCCGAAATCAACGGCAAGTATCATACACCAGAACAGTTGCACGATTTGCTGGAGCTGCTTTGGGGACGTGAAGTGCCCAAGACGGTAGGAATGTTTCCACCGTTTCACACCGATTGCGGCAAGAATACTGTCATAGGTGAACGAGTATTCATCAACATGGGTTGTAAGTTCCAAGACCAAGGCGGTATCACCATTGACGAGGGCGCACTCATTGGTCACAATGTCGTGCTGGCCACCATCAACCACGACCTTGACCCAGCCAAGCGTCAGAGTATGAGCTATGCGCCTATCCACATCGGCAAGAATGTCTGGATAGGAGCCAATGCAACGGTGCTTGCTGGCGTGACCATTGGCGATGGAGCCATAGTGGCAGCAGGTGCCGTGGTGACTAAAGACGTTGAGCCGAATACGATTGTTGGCGGTGTACCTGCCAAGGTGATAAAAAAGATAGAGGCGTAAACAGATGATGGAATATAAGGTTTTGAATAATGGGCTGAAAATGCCGATGATAGGTCTGGGTGTCTATAATATCTCCTAGAGGGAAACCCAGCGAGTAGTGGAAGATGCCGTGTCGGTAGGCTATAGGAGTATCGACACTGTTGCTATGTACTACAACGAGAAGGGCGTTGGTGATGCAGTTCGGGCATGTGGAGTTCCCCGTGAAGAACTGTTCATCACGACCAAGATATGCGATTCCTGCTATACGAGGGAGGAAACACTGCGCACAGCCCGCCATTCCATGAAGCAGTTGGGACTTGACTATGTGGATTTGATGCTGATTCACTGGCCTGTCGGAAACCCGACCGTCATGTGGCATACGCTCGAAGAACTCTATGAGCAAGGTCTGTTCAAGTCCATCGGTGTATCTAACTTCTATCCCAATACGTTCCCCAAGATTGTAAATGATGCAAAGGTGATGCCTGTTGTGAACCAATGCGAGACCCATGTGCTCTATCAGCAAAGGAAAATAGCGTCGGATATGGAAAATACTTTTGTGCCCAATATGGAAACGAAGATTGAGACTACGAATACTGGCGGCAAGGTGCTTGCCTATGATAGTGACGAACTTGTTGGCCGACTGGATTTCTCCTTCAAGGGAAATGTATTG
>ONLY01000032.1 GCA_900318775.1 uncultured Prevotellaceae bacterium
CTCAAGCCTCTCAGACAAAAGGCAGAGGAGACAGATGACAGACAGCTTCATATTGACTTCAAATTTGATTAACATATATTAAGAGACACTAGTGATAATGCATAACACAAAGAGCCCTTCTTGACACCTATGCCAGGAAGGGCTCTTTGCGTTATGCATTATCCGCTAACTTTTACTGAAAACGTGCTTGCTCCAATAATTTGCGTTGCTGTTCCGACAGCTTCGTAGGAATAGACACATCAAACACGATAATCAGGTCTTTCAACGTACCATCGCTTTTGATACCACCCTTTCCTTTCAGACGCACCTTTTTTCCGGGCTGAGTACCTGCGGCAATTTTCAATTTAAACTTTCCATAAGGAGTGTTTACAATCAAATCACCTCCCAGCATAGCAGTCCATACATCAATCGACACATGTGCCTCCACCTCCGATGGTTCAGCAGGACGCCGTGTTGTATGGGCACGTCGAGCGCCGCCCATACCCATTCCACCAAAGATTTGCTGGAAGAAGTCACTCATGCCACCTTCACCGCCCATATTAAAGGAGAAACCTTCAAATGGGTTTCCACCTCCATTACCGGCGCCAAAGCCACCAAACTGTTCCGCTTGCTTCCAATTTTCTCCATATTGGTCATACTTAGCGCGTTTTTCCGGATCATTCAGCACTTCGTATGCCTCATTCAACATCTGAAACTTTGCTTTCGCTTTTGGATCGTCTGGATGAAGGTCAGGATGAAACTGCTTTGAGCGTTTGCGATATGCTGCCCTTATGTCCTTCTGGGGAATATCCTTAGGAACTCCCATTACCTTGTAATAATCAATAAATGCCATATCTTCTTTTTTTCTTTTCACTCAAAACCTCCTACAAAAAAGATGCCAAAAGGCAGGTTTGTCAGAACAAACTTGCATTTTTCATGCAGGACATTTCACTTTTCACTTTTTTATTGTATCTTTGCAAAACCTATGAATGAGGCAACAAAGCATTTGAAAATCATCTTCACGACAGACGTACATGGGAACTACTTTCCATACGACTTCCGCCATGAACACTGGGGAAAAGGCAGTCTCCAGCGTGTACATGCATTTGTTGCCCATGCGGTCCAAGAAAGTCCAGGCAACACGCTTTTGATTGATGGAGGCGACATGCTGCAGGGTGAGCCCACAGCGTATTACTTCAACAACCATTGTGAAAACTCGCGTCATCGTGTGGCCGATATCTGCAACTACATTGGCTATGATGTCGCCGTTATTGGCAACCACGATATTGAAATGGGGAAACACATCTTTGACAAATATGTCAAGGAATGCAACTTTCCTGTTTTAGGCGCCAATGTACGGAATCTATCAACAGGAGAGCCCTACTTTCAGCCCTATGAAATCTTCTACCGGCAAGGACTGAAGATTGCAGTCATCGGTTTTATCACACCTGCCATTCCTCATTGGATTCCCAAAGACATTTGGAAGGGGCTTCATTTTGAAGACATTCGCGAAAGCGCAGAGCATTGGGTAAGAATCGTGCGTGAAGAAGAAAATCCTGATTTTGTCATTGGTTTGATGCACTCTGGAATGGATGAAGGCATCATCACCCCTGAATACAAAGAAAATGCCACTCGCGAGACAGCTGAGAATGTAGAGGGCTTTGACCTCATTCTCTACGGACACGACCACGCCAGCAACATGGAAGAAATCACCACACGAGGAGGAAAGAACGTACCCTGCATCAATCCAGGATGTTATGCATATAGTGTCGCAGTTGCAGATGTAGATTTTCGCATTGACAAGCAAGGGAAAGTAACCAGCCACGAAACCCAATGCACCCTTAACTACATCGGCACGCTCCATAACCAGCACGCAGCATCGTTCAAGCGTCACTTTGCATACCCATTCCATGAAGTAAAACGCTTTGCCACACAAAAGATTGGCGTTCTTCTCAATCGAGTAGATGTAACCGATGCCTATTTCGGTTCATCAGCCTACATTGATTTGATTCAGTCCTTGCAGCTCAAAGTCAGCGGCGCCGACATTTCCTTTAGTGCCCCACTCTTCTTCAACGCATCGATTGAAGCTGGAGATATCAAAGTGAGCAATCTTTTCGATCTTTACCGATTCGAAGACCACCTGTACACACTCCATCTTACAGGCGAAGAGATTAAGCGCTATTTGGAAATGAGCTATGCCGCATGGACACAACAGATGCACACCCCCACAGACCCCATGCTGCTCATCAGTCCCATGAAAAGCAATCCCGAACGTATGGGATTCAAAAATTTCATTTTCAATTTTGACTCCGCAGCAGGTCTCCGATACGAAGTAGATGTCACGAAACCCGAAGGTGAGAAAGTACGCATCTTCGAGATGGAAGATGGTCGCCCATTCCGCATGGAAGACACCTACACAGTTGCAATGACAGCCTATAGAGCCAATGGCGGTGGCGAGTTGCTCACAAAAGGGGCAGGCCTTTCCAAAGAAGAAATCGACACTCGCATCATCCACATCAGCGAGCACGACATTCGCTATTACCTATTGGAATATGTTAAAGAGCTCGGCACCATCAATCCACAGCCCAAACACCATTGGCGCTTTGTACCAGAGGAATGGGCAACACAAGCTGCAGAGCGAGAGCGGAAAATCCTTTTTGGCTCTTCACCCAATCCTAACGCAACATCCCAGACGCCTTCAGAAGTCTGACACACGCCAACATTTTCTGACAACGTGAATTGACCACATTTGCATAGCATTGTTGCCAAATAGCCTGTGCTTCCAAATAATCAGAAAGTGCCTCAAGCCCAACCTCATACTGCTGTTTTGACAAACGCATGTTTTCAGCAGCTTGTTCCAATGCAAGCTTGCAGATATTCTGTTCAGTCAAAGCCTCTTCGTACATATTTCTGCACTGCGACAGTTCCAATTGCATTTGCTCCACATGGTCCTGCTCTTCCATCTGGGCAATCTGATATGCAGCCTTAGCAGAACGCACCTTGTTTCCCACACCGCCAAAGAAGTCAAGAGGAATCTTCACAGCCACTCCCACAGACATCGTGCCATCATCCAACAGGCGTTTTCCAGCCAATTCCCCGCCATTGGCATAGGTCAAAGTCGCGCCCATAGCCACATTTGGCAGACAATCACTCTTTGTCAACTTCACCTTCTTATGGGCCAGCTCTGTCTTGTACCCCAAAATAGCAGCCTCCGGACGGCTGTTCACAGCTTCCGCTTCAACAGACACCTCTTGCATCGAATCAATCCCCGACGCTTCCACATCAATTGGGCTATCCAAAGGCAACCCCGTCATGTGGCATAAGTTCATACACGCAAGCCGGAATCCATTATCCGTCTTTTGAATGTTCAGTTCTGCCTCGTTCAGCTTCACCTGCACCTTCATGATATCATTGCGAGTACTCAACCCTTGACGGAATGCCGCTTCCACATTTTTCTTCAATTCATCCAGCAATGCCTTATACGCTCTTGCCACTTCACCCATCTCCTTCGCTTTCACAGCCAGATAATAGGCCTCATGCGTTTTGACCAGCACTTCAGATTCTGTCAGACGGACATTCTCATTCGCCAAGCTCATGCCCAATTTTGACATCTCGTATGCAGCAGAAATCTTGCCGCCCGCATAAAGAGGTTCCATCAATGACACACCAGCCATAAACACATTCTTGATTTTCCAATCTATCTTCTGCGAAGGAAAATCAGCATATTCATTCAGCGTGTAGCTGCCATCAGCATTCTTTGTCACATTAGGAACAAAAGCCTGCGCCTGCTCCGAGAACCTGTAGATAGGCAAATGCCCGCCATCCAGCATGATGTTTCCTTGAGCTGTGCTGTAAAAATCAGTAGCCATCAGATTAACTTGAGGGAAGAAATTTGCCTTATACGACTTCATGTCAAATCTCGTCTGTTCCCATCTCAGCTTAGCCGATGAGATAGACTTATTATGTACCAAGGCTTTATCCACACACTCCTGAAGCGTCAGCGTCTGCGCCATCGCCCCTATACTTATGCCACCCAACATCAGGATGGAGAAAAATAATCTTCTATTCATTTTACTTTGAAAAACATTGAATAAAGTACCGGAATGAAAATCAGCGTGATGAGAGTGCCCACAAACAAACCTCCCATAATTGTCACAGCCAAAGAGCCAAACATCGAGTCAGGCACCAAAGGTATCATGCCCAAAATGGTCGTAAGGCTAGCCATCATCACAGGACGCAAACGCGATTTGGAACTTTGAATCAGCGCCACACGTGGGCGAACGCCTTGCGAGATTTCCATCGCGATTTCATCCATCAACACTATACCATTCTTGATCATCATGCCAATCAAGCCCAACACACCCACGATGGCGACAAAGCCAAAAGGTTTCCCTGTAAGCAGAACCACAGGCATCACACCCACAATCACCAAAGGGATGCAGCAGAAGATAATGGCAGGCTTCTTATAGTCCTTGAAAAGCAACACCAGCACCATAATCATCAAGACAATACAGATGGGGAAACCATTGAACAGATATTTCATCGATTGGTCACTGGCACGTTTCTCGCCCTCCCACGTCAATGAATATCCCTCAGGCAGCTCAATCTTCTCAATCTTTTCAGCAATCGATTGGCGTGCAGCCTCCGTACCGACACCTGGACAAGGAGAACACTGCAATCGCTGAGCACGCTCACCATTATAACGCACCACAACAGGCTCCTCCCATTCAATATTTAAACCGTGAGACACTTGCTTCAGAGGTATCGTCTGAATCAAGTTCTCTACAACCTCCTCGCGAGTCACATTTCCCGACATAAGCTTCTGCATGGTGGTTCGATTCAGGAACTGCCCCACATTCGGCATCACGCCAAAAACCTGCGCATTTTCCAGATTAGCTACATTTTGGCCATCGTCCTCAGTACACTTCACATAAATATGCTCAGGATTAATGCCGTCATAGAAAGTGCCAATAGGAAGCCCTCCTGTATAAGCCATCATAGAGAGCGCCACATCGCTCCGAGTCAATCCGCTATTGCGTGCAGAAGCCTGGTCATAATCTATGTTCAGAACTGGCACCAAAGGTTCCCAATCTGAAGTAGGCAAAAACACCTTATCAGACGCATTCACGATAGCACGGGCAGAATCCACCAATTGATGCAACACGGCAGGGTCCGGGCCGCTGAAACAAGCCTCGATAGGATACTTCTTAAACATTAGATTATAACGTTTAAACTTCACATAAGCATCCGGATACAATTCGCTGATTTCCTTTTGCAATTCATCAATATGCTTCACCAAAGCTTTAGGAGACTCAAAATCAATAATCAGCTCACCATAAGCCAACGAAGGCGTAGCAATGGAGCGCACCAAGTTATAACGCGAGGGAGTTCCACCCACAGATGTTGTCACATGCGTAATGTAGTCATGCTTCAAAAGCAGCTTGCGAATTTCAGTCAAGTCGCGTTCTGTCTCCGTCGAGTTATAGCCCTCAGGCAACTTATACTCCATATAAAGCTGATCATACTCCATATCTGGGAAGAAAGCCTGATCCACAAACTTATAGCAGAAAGCGCTCAATGCCAGCAGCACAAGAGCCATCACCAACGACGTTTTCCGATGTCGCAAGCCAAACACCAGAATCTTTTCCAGCACATCATACGACCAGCCTTTATAAATCATTCCATCACTCTCATCCTGCGATGTCTCCACCTTCTTGAACATTCGCTCGCACATCAAAGGCACATGCACCAGCGCCATCACCCAACTGAGCATCAGGCTGACGGCAATCACAATGAAAAGGTCACGCACATACACGCCTGCCGTATCAGGGCTCACGAAGATGGGCAAGAAAGCAAGAATAGCAATCAAAGTGGCGCCCAGCAATGGCATCGCCGTCTTCTGTCCGATAGATGTAAGCGCCTCCATTCGGGGCTTGCCTTTCTTCATGTCCACCATGATTCCATCCACAATCACAATCGCATTATCCACCAGCATGCCCATAGCAAGAATAAAGCTGGCCAGCGACACACGCTGCAAAGTGCCATCAAATAACTTCAGCACCAAGAACGAGCCAAAAACAATCACCACCAAACTGGTACCAATGATATAGCCGCTTCTCCACCCCATGAAGAACACCAGCAGCAACACCACTATCGCCACAGATTCCAGCAAGTTCACCAAGAACGTGTTCAGCGCATTGCTCACACGCTCAGGCTGGAAGAAAACCTTTTGGCACTCAATGCCAGCAGGGAAACGCTCCTCAATCTTAGCGATAGCCTCCTCCACCTTAGCGCCCACCTTCAGAATGTCATAGTCAGCAGAACACGCAATGCTAATGCCCAATGACCTCACGCCATCACATTCCATTTGGTTACGTGTCGTGGCCTCATACGTCTTCACCACCGTAGCAATATCTTTGATACGCAACTGGTCATCGTCATGTCCCTGAATGAGCATATTAGCAATGTCATCCACATTGCTGAAGCGGTCATCCACCGTCACGCGGATACGGCGGTCACCATTGTCATAGTAACCGGCATAACTCGTCTTGTTCTGATTATTCAGCGTCTGAATCACCTCAACTGGCATCACGCCAAGATTCGCCATCTTTTCCTCACGGAGTTCAATATTGATGCACTCACTCCGCTTGCCATATATCTCCACTCTGGCCACACCGTCAATATCGCTGACAGCCCGCTTAATCAGCTCCGCATAATCATTCAGCTCCTTATCGCTTTGTCCATCCCCCTTCAAGGCATAGAACATACCATACACATCGCCAAAGTCATCCCTCACTTGCGACGCAGAGGCACCTTGAGGCAGCTTGCTTTGCGCATTCGCCACCTTACGGCGCAAAATGTCCCATTGCTGCTCCACTTCATCATCAGGAACCGTTGTCAACAGTTCCACCGTGATAAGGCTCAAGTCAGCATAACTCGAAGATTGAATATTGTTGAGAGTAGTCATCTCACGGATACTCTTCTCCAGCGGGTCCGTCACCTCCAGCTCCACTTGATGAGCCGAAGCGCCCGGATATGTTGTCACCACCATCGCCTGCTTCACCTTGATGGCAGGATCCTCCAGCTTTGGCATAGAACCATAGGCCAGGAAACCGCCCACAACCAAAAGAGCCACCAGCAGATAGATGAGTTTGCTATTCTCCAAAGCCCATTTGCTAAGATTCATCTTACAGTCCTCCTCTTAACTTCATGAATTAAACATCTTCACAACAAGCCCCCCACATTAGATTTGCGGGGCTTTTCAAGCAGCCTCACCTTTTGTCCGTCCACAAGATGATGAACACCGGCAGCCACGACCTGCTCGCCGCTTTTCAGTCCCTCGTCCACCAGCATCGTTCCATCCCGATTAATCGCCATCACATTCACATTGCGCACACTCACGGTTCCATGTTCTTTATCATACACAAAAGCCTGCGTTTTATCATCCACCCTCAAAATAGCACCCGAAGGAACGCTCACCACACCAGCCGCATCACGCTCATCATGCTGTGCATACACCAGTGTCGTCATCCCCGGCGTGATCTTCCGGGAAGGCACAGCCTGGGTGAAAGCCAAGCGCACCACATACAACTGCGACGAGTTAGCCTCCTGATTCATCCTCACAATTCGCAGAGGAAAAGTCTCTTCACCCGTCACATCAAACTTGCAGGTAAAATCCGTAAACTTCTCAATATTCGTAAAATCCGAAGCACTAATCTTCACCTCCACCTCCGTATCACCGCGGCCAAACACACTCACAACAGGCATTCCCGCACTCACGGTTTCCCCTGCTTCATGGTACTTCGTCTGCACGTAGCCATCAATCGTGCTACGCAGCTGCGTGTCAGCCAACTGATTCCTGTGGTTAGCCAATTTCTGAGTGATTTGCTGCAAGCCATAACGCGCCTTGTCATTATTGCTCGCCGTCGTGTTGCCCTCTGCATAGAGTGCCATCACACGCTCCGCGTCAGCCTTAATCTGCTCATATTCCGCCTGCGTGGCAGCCAACTGCACCTGATAGTCGCGCCTGTCCATCACAGCCACCACCTGTCCCTTCCTCACATAGTCACCTTCTTTCACCAGCAGACGCTCAATCTGACCTGCCACACGGAAAGCCAATGTCACCTCCGACGCAGCCTTCGTTTTTCCCGTAAATGTCGTGGTGCTCACTTCATTGATATCCTTGACCGTCACCACATCTACAATTGGCGACTTCTCTTCCGAAGTCTCCTTTGAGCCACATGCACCTATGGCCATGATAGCCATTGCTGCCAGCACAACATTTTTCATGCTAATCATCATAAACTGATTTTTCATATATTCTCATTCTTTGTGTTTTCATTCAACACCAATCATACATACTTTATATATGCAACTCATGGATTTTCGGTGGCAAAGATACAGCATTCTATTGGAAAGAACATCGCTAAAAAGCGCCCTTTTTTGTCTTTATCGTAATAAAAACACACAAATAAGCAGCAGAAAAGTTGCTTATTTGTTCAATAAGTAGTTATTTTGTAAACAAATTTGAAGACAATGAAAGAAGATAGAGTATCAATTTATGAGTTAGTAGGAGGCGAAGTTGACATTCTCAATGCCGAACGTTCTACCGTGAAACTTACAAAAACTGGTCTATTCCTTTGCAGGGAAGGAGAAGTGACTTTAAGCATAGACGATACAATATACCATGTAAAAAAAAGTTCCATTATTGTATATTTCTCATACAGTTCGCTGCACATCATCAGCCACACCCCCAACCTTCGCGGAACACTTATCGGTGCAAATTTGGAAATCATCCAGCCGATGCTCTACAACATCAGCAACTTCAAGGCCCTATTTGTCATCAAGCAGACTCCACTCCAGGCTATCACAGATGAGCAGAACAAGGCTATTAGCCAATACATATCCCTGCTCAAGGACATCGCTCGCAAGGAACAGAATTGCACCGACAACACCACCCTCAAGCCTGTCGAACAGACCATTACAGAGATAGCACATAAGCAGGCAGAACTGCTCAGCTACTCGCTGATGCTTGAAGTGCTCCAATGCTATGCCAGCATCTTCACAGACAATGTACCTTTCTCACGCAAAGACGAAGTACTGCAGAAGTTCGTGTCCATGCTCTATCGAAACTACCGCTCCGAGCACGAAGTGAACTACTATGCCGAGCAGCAGTTCCTCACCACCCGCTATTTCAGCACCATCGTGAAAGAACGCTCAGGCAAGTCACCCAGTCAATGGATAGCTACAGCCCTGTTGGTAGATGCACGCAACCTGCTCAAGAACACAAACATGACCATCAAGGAGATATCCGACCTGCTCTGTTTCCCCAATCAGAGCTACTTCGGAAAATGGTTCAAGAACCTCACGGATGCCTCTCCGCTCGACTTCCGGAAAGGACGCTCTGCAGGCATCGACGAAGACCACGAATTTTCAGATGTTGTACAGCGAGGCATATCCCATATTCCTCACATACCTCATATTAAATAATGAGGGGAGGAGACAGCACAACACAACACATTCACAACATCAATTCTTACATGAACAAATCGTACATTCTCATACTGCTGAGCATGCTCTTTGCCACTTCCGCTGTGGCTCAGCCTGCCTATTCACCCGACATTCAAAAAGAATCATTAGACCGTGGGCTCGTATGCCTGAAAGATGGCGACAGCATCATCGTCTCATGGCGGCTGCTGAACAATGAGGAACACCTCGCATTCAATATTTCAGCAAACGGTAAGCAACTGAACGACAAACCAATCAGCAGCTCCACCTTCTTCAAGGCTCTAGCACCAGAAAAAGAGGCAAAGATACGATTGACAGCCATTGACACCCGCAAGAACAAGAGAGTCAGTTCCTGCTTCACCCTCTATCAGCCCCAACAGACCGACTACCTCACCATCCCACTCACCCCACCTATGCCCGGTGTTGCCCCTGACGGAAAAGCCTACATCTATTCCGCCAACGATGCCAGCGTGGGCGATGTTGATGGCGACGGAGCATATGAAGTCATTCTCAAGTGGGACCCCTCCAACAGTCATGACAACAGCCACGAAGGCTACACCGGCCCCGTCTATATCGACTGCTACAAACTGACCGGCCAACGCCTGTGGCGCATCAACCTTGGACGCAATATCCGTGCAGGAGCCCATTACACCCAGTTCCTTGTCTACGACTTTGACGGCGACGGGCGCTCCGAGCTCATCGTCAAGACAGCAGACGGCACCCGCGATGGCTCAGGGCAAGTCATTGGCGACCCGCAAGCCAACTGGGTGACAGACGAATACATCATCAAACATGTCCCAGGCAAATCAAAGCCACAGACAAGCCACAACTTTGGACGCATCCTCAAAGGCCCCGAATACCTCACCGTATTCGAGGGAAAGACAGGAAAAGCCCTCGCCACCGTGCCCTTCGAGCCTGCCCGTGGCGAAGTAGCCGATTGGGGCGACACCTACGGCAACCGCTGCGACCGGTTCCTCGCCGCCGTAGCCTACCTCGACGGCAAGCACCCCAGCGCCATCATGTGCCGAGGCTACTACGGAAAGACCTGCCTCGCTGCCTACGACTGGGATGGCCACAACCTCACCCTCCGCTGGCTCTTCAACTCACTGGAGCACCCCGGCTATTCAGGACAAGGCAACCACAACCTCCGTGTGGGCGACGTGGACGGCGACGGATGCGACGAAATCACCTTTGGCGCTATGGCCATAGACAACGACGGAAGCGGACTCTATACCACCCGATTGGGACACGGCGATGCGATACACCAGTTTGCCTTCTATCCCGACAGCACACAGCTCCAGATATGGGACGTGCACGAAAATAAAGTTGATGGTTCAGAACTCCGCGACGCACGCACAGGACGCATCATTTTCCAGATACCATCCGACAAAGACGTCGGGCGTGGTATGGCCGCAGACATAGACCCCACCAACTGGGGACTCGAAATGTGGTCATCCTCACAGCGCGGCTACTTCGACGTGAAAGGCCAGCATCATTACCCCAAAAAAGCCTTACCGCAGAACAGCGCAGTATGGTGGAACGGAGACCTCTTGCGAGAGTTACTGGACCGCAACGCCGTGCTGAAGTGGAACTGGCAAACACAAGCCATCGACACCCTCAAGAATTTCCGTTCAGAAGGCTGCAACTTCAACAACGGCAGCAAGCAAAACCCATGCCTTTCAGCGGATATCATCGGTGACTGGCGCGAGGAAGTGATAGTGCGAGACAGACAGAGCACCCAGCTCCGCATTTACTCAACCACCATCCCCACCTCCTACCGCTTCCCCACCTTCATGCTCGACATTCCCTACCGTCTCAGCGTTGCCGCCGAGAACGTAGGCTACAACCAGCCCCCCGAACCCGGCTTCTACTTCGGCAGCGACCTCCCCATCAAACCCCAAGAGCAGGAATAGCAACACAACATATTTGCACAAAGACAAAAAGGAGGAAGGCATCACCTTCCCCTTTTTTGTGCACAACCCGTTCAGGCCATACAGCCTCTCATGCCCCATCAGCAAACAAAAGTCACTTTGCGCCTGCAGAATCTTTCAACACGCCAGCAAAAGACTTGGGCAGACAGATGTTGTCAATCCCCACAGCATCCCTAAACAAAGGAGCGATGTCACAATCCCTGAACCCCGCAATGCCACAGCCAATGCGTGTCACATAGAAGAACAGCTCAGCGTGCGCTTTGGCAAAATCTATAAACTGGTCAACATACGGCTGAATCGTTTCCACACCACCCTGCATGGTCGGTATCGCATAGCTCTGCCCTTGCAGTCCCACACCTTGTCCCCATATAGCTCCAAACTTTTTCAGGGCCGCTCTGGCAGCTCCACCTCCATGATAGCCATGAAGGTTGCTCCCAAAAACAAACACCTCGTCAGCCTTTAGTGAGGAGATAGCATCTGGAGTATACTCAGGACGAACAACACCATGATACCGGCGCAAATCCTTCAGCTTCATTTCCCCACCCTTGTTCACGCAATCATCAAACTCATCATTCAACAGAAGCATCCATTCCGGAAGCTTTGCTTTAGCATTGGCAACAAGTTCCTCAGGCATACACTTGTAAAAAGCGTAAGCCATAGGCCCCGAAATGGCAGCCAGCGTATCAGCGTCGCCACCCAGTGCAATCGCAAGCTTCAGGCAATCCGCATAATCCTTGCTCTCCAAGAAACAGATGAGCGCGGCAGGTATCGTTTGCTGACAAGTCTCATCAAAACCATACCCCGGCTTGATGCCCACATAAGTCAACCCCGCCCAGTTCGGGTAAAACTCATCCAAGACATGATGCCTGATATAGTCCTTATCCTTACCCTGCATCCCAAAGTGAATGGCAAGAGCCGTAGCCACAGCCCCCTTGATGCCCTCAGAGTGGTCATGCGTAGGGAGCGCAGTACGAGTAGCCAGCTCGATGCATTCCTCTTTCGACTTGGCCATAAAGCCCGCTGCAGAAACCCTAATGCCGCTTCCGTTGCCATAAGAATGGTAAGAAGGCTGGATTTCTTTTGCCATCAGCCACAAGGCAAACCTGCCACCAAACCCTCTGCTCATATCAGCGCGGCACCTGTACCACAGGCACTCAGCCATATCCAGCCCCTTCAGCAAAGCTTCCGCACAAGCAAAAGTGCACACCGTGTCATCCGTGTAAGTGCCCTGAGGCAGCAGCAAGTCCACATCATCATAGTTCTTGGTACGGTGACCAAACTCATAAGGCATACCAGCAATATCGCCAATCGCAGCACTAAGCAATAAATTTTTCATGATATCATCTCCTTTCCTTTAAAATTCCAGGCGGAACCCCTTTTGTTTTAATTCATTATAACTCTCTTCATTGAAACGGTACAGAAAAGCCTCGCGCTTCGGTGTAGGCCACACCGTTTCATCCAGCTGCGTAAGAATATTGAAATGCAGCATCTTCTTAGCGAAGTTGCTCCTGTCAAACCGCACATCCAGGATAGCCTCATACAAATTCTGCAGCTGCTTCAGCGTAAACTTCTCCGGCAACAGCTCAAAACCGATCGGTTCAAAATGAATGCGCTCACGAAGGCGCTTCAGGGCAGCCCGGAGAATCCTGTCGTGGTCAAAAGCCAGCTGGGGAACCTCGTCCAGCGCAAACCATTCCGCCTTCGCAGCATCATCGCCCGCCTTCACATCCTGAATCCGCACAAGCGCATAATAAGCCACAGTGATGACCCTCTCTCTCGGGTCCCGGTTCGGGTCGCTGAACGTATGAAACTGCTCAATGTAGGCACCCGTAAGTCCAGTTTCCTCCTGCAATTCACGCAACGCCCCCTCTTCACAAGACTCATCCATCTTCGTAAAGCCGCCAGGGAAAGCCCATTTCCCCTTATAAGGTTCAATACCCCTTTCCACCAGCAGCACCTGCAGTTTCGTTCCGTCAAAACCAAAAATCACACAATCCGTTGTCACCGACGGATGAGGATACTTGTAGCTGTACATTTTGTCTTCCATAATCTTTCTTTAGTAAATTTTACACCGCAAAGTTCCGAATAAATATTCAATCCACCAAATTATTTGAGTATTTTTTACACAAGAGTACGGCAATCACCATCTTCATCAGGTACTTTTAGTGAACCCACAACTATAAATTGACAATTCGCTTCGCTGAAGTTTGGGCGTGACTCGGGCTGGCGCGGTGTTATTTTAGTCTCACACAGATTCCGTGGATTACACAGATTTTGGAGCCAAGAGTGGCTCTCTAATTTCTGGGCTCTGTCCATAGATTTTCATTTTTTTGAGTGATTTCTTGCGAAGCAATAAAGACACCCCAAGAGCCGCCTCCTGCGGCTATCTCTTTTATATCCTTCGGATAGAAATCTATCAAAAATCTATTAAAAAATCTTGGGGCAAAGCCCTGAAATGGTAGAGCCTTGCGCGGCTCGGGCTGGCGCGATGCTTTAGTTAATTGAGAATCTTAGTTAATTGATAATTAACAATTGATAATTGAGAATTGAGAATTGACATCAGGCATTTGACATTAGACATTAGACCTTAGACATTAGACATTAGACATTAGACCTCAGACATTAGACTTCAGCCCTCAGCCTTCAGACATCAGCCTTCTTCCCTCTTCCCTCTTCCCTCAGACATCAGCCTTACTCTAGCCATACTCCAGGCATACTCTAAGCATACTCATGAGTAAGCCTAGAAGGAGCCTAGAAGGAGCCTAGGAGGAGCCTAGAAGGAGCCTAGACGGAGCATAGACGGAGCATAGTGCAGTGCGCTGATTGGGGTTATCAGTTTTCTGTCTGACGACTGTTCCAAGGTGACAGGTCCCAAATATAGAACTTAGTTGCGTTGGCAGTAGAGTACTCGTAAGAGTCCTCCTTTAGTGTTCCTTTAGTCCTCCTTTAGTGTT
>ONLY01000031.1 GCA_900318775.1 uncultured Prevotellaceae bacterium
AAGAAACTGTCTTGTTATATCATCATCTAAGTACAGATATCATCAATTTTTTAAGAGATCTCTCTATTATCTCATATAATCTTCTGCAAACTTAGAGCGAAATCTGTGTGACCAAAAGAAACACCCCGCATGGCAATAATTATCAACGTTTGTAGCAGCGAGAGCAGAATCAAGCAAACTGTCAATTGTCAATTGTCAATTGGAAAAGGTCGCGCCCAAACCTCTGCGAAGCTAATTATCAATTATCAATTGTCAATTGTCAATTATCAATTAAATCCGCGAAATCGGTGTGACCTATGCAGAATGGGCAGAAACAAGGCGGCAAACAGAAAGTTGCCGCCTTGCTTTTTATCGTTGAATGACAGGAAAGAGACTAATAGCTGTCGATGGTCATAAGGATGGGCTTGGAGTAGAATACCGGAATGCCTGAGATGCTCCGGCTGGATTGGACTGGAGAATTGGATACCAGGCTGTTGATAATCATTGCTGTGTTGTATGCCATTTCCTTCAAGTTCTTGTCGATGGTCATGGCCTGCTTGCCGCTCTTGATATTCTCCTCTGCAAAAGCGGTATTGTCCTGGCCTGTAATGACGGGGATATCTGTAATGCCTGCCGCTACCAGAGCTGCAATGGCTCCCTGTGCCAGATTGTCATTGGCCGCGAGAATCATATCAGGACGCTCACCTTCGCCATAGTAGTTCAGACGGTCTTGCATGGCTTTCCTGCCATCTGCTATGCTCCAGCTGTCGGCCTTGACCTGGCTGTATTCTTTCTTGCCGCTCTGAACAATCAGCAATCCGTCATTCATATATGGCTTGAGGAGTTCCATAGCCCCATCATAATAGTCCTCTGCGTTGACATCGGTTTCAGGACCTTCAAGGAATTCGATGGTAATGGTTGTGGCTCCAGAGGAGCGGTAATGGTTGAGGAGGAACATGGCCTGCATACGTCCTATTTCCTTTGTATCGGTTGTGGAGACATAGGCGATGCGGGGGTTGTCGGGGATAATACGGTCATGGCACACGACCTTGACATCGGGATTCTGTTCCAGCAGTCCGGAAGCGTTGATTTTCTGATAGTCGATGGCGGTCAGCACAATGAATTTGGCGCCGCCATTGATGGCTGTCCGCAACTGCTCGACCTGTTGGTCTGCGCCTTCAGGTGTCTCAGGGGCTTCGTAAAATTCGGTTGCGAAATTATAGGAGCCCAAGACATCCTCAAGGTTGGCTTTATCGATGGCCCAACGGTCTATGCTGGCATCGTCGGGAAGCAATACCGCCACTTTCTTGGGATTGTCACTCTTGTTGTCGTCGCTGTCGCTGCACGATGCCAGCCCTAACATGGTTGCTCCACTCACGATGATGGCGGTGAGCAGCCCTAAAATTTTGGTTTTCATAATAACTAAATGGTTAATTGGTTGATTGGTTTGAGGTTTGTTTTTGTGGTAAAACTACGGCAATTATTTGATTCCCGCACAACAACACCTGTTAATATTTGTTAATTAACATTTAACAGGAAGGAGGAGGAGAAGGCTTCTGGCCTTGGTTTCTGGGACACCTTCTACCCTATTCCTAAGGTCATAGCGAAAATGATGACGCAGATGTAGTTGAAGAAGACGACGGTCATGAAGGTGTCCATGTCGTCTTTCAGATAGCCGGACGAGGTGAATTGGTCGGAGATGAATCGTGTCTTGCCTACACGCGGGTGAACATAACGCTCCATCAGCCAATAGAAGCAGAAGCCGAGGATGGCACCAACGGTGAAGCCCACACAGACATCACCAAGATAGTGCACACCGAGATAGAGACGGGTGAAGGTGGTGGAGAGGGACCAAAAGATAAGGGTCAGCGTCACCTTGGTGCTGCGGAAGAGCCAGGAGAGGAACATGGCCATGCACATCGTATTGCAGGCATGACCAGAGAAGAATCCAAAGCGTCCTCCCCGATAGTTGCGCACCACATCAACAAAGTACATCAGCTGCGGGTCTTGCGTGGGGCGCCAACGGGCCACCATGGGCTTGACCATACCGGAGCATATGCGGTCGGCCACAACGATAAGCAGTATCATGGTGACATATACCATCAGGGCTTCTTTCCAAGTATTGTTTTTGAAGATGATGGCAAGTAGCACGATGATAACGAGAGTCCACGAAAAGGTGTCTGTGACGGTGTACATCACATTATCCCAGAAGAGGCTATCGCTGCCGTTGATGGCTAACGTCAATTGATGATCCAATTCGTTGAGTGAGAACATTTAGGTAATTGATAATTGGTAATTGATAATTAGCTTCGCTGAGGTTTGGGCGCGACCTTTTCCAATTGACAATTGACAGTTTGCTTAACTCTGCGCTCGCTGCTACAAACGTTGAGAATTGATAATTGAGAGTTGAAAAATTCTTTGGCCCTTAAATAACTTCCAGCGCACTCACGGGCACCCACCCCTGTTTGCCTTCCTCAAACTGGACTTCCATCCAGTCACGCATGGTGGCATCAAGGATTTCCACTTTGGAGCCTTCGTGTATGAGGAAGAGGTCGGTGCTGGTCTGGCTGGGCGAGCTCTTCACAGCAACGGAAGGCGCCATGATGATGGCTGTGGAACGGTGTATCTGGTCGGTATGCTGGGAGAGGGCTGAGAGATTGGCCAAAAGGGTAAGCACCAGCATGGCCACAGCTCCATAAAATCCACACTTACGCAGGGTGAGAGGAGTCAAGAACATGTACATAAGCAGCCCTGCCAGCATGAGGACAAAGGCTACGATGCCAAGGGTCATCCACCCATCAATGCTCATACAGCGGGTCAGGTCGCGCCACCAGGTGACGAAAAACATCTCGGAGGGAGGTACGACCTTGTCGATGGTCTTGCCACGTGCCAAAGCCAGATTGGCACGGATGTCGGCATCTCCAGGGTCAAGGAGGGAGGCACGCTCATAGTAGAGCACAGCCTGTGGTATCTCGTCGAGCTTGTAGTAGCAGTTGCCTAAGTTGTAGTAGATTTCTGCCGCCTCGCCTTGATGCTTCAAGATGGCTTGATAGCATTCTGCCGCCTCACGGTAATGCTCTTTCCCATACAAGTTGTCGGCTTCTGCCTTGGTGGCGGCAAGCGCCATGCTGCATGATAGCTGCATGATGATGAGGCATGACAATATCAGTATCTTCTTCATAGACTGTCCTCCATTTTGCTGATAGCACCAATGGCGCTGTTATACACATTCTCCATGTTTTGGTTCTCATCGCCTGGGGCATAACGGGCAAATTCGCAATCGTTGAGCACCTGCAAGAATTGCAACACTTGCTCTTCGGGCA
The DNA here is from genome assembly GCA_900318775.1 of uncultured Prevotellaceae bacterium. Classification (GTDB taxonomy): domain Bacteria; phylum Bacteroidota; class Bacteroidia; order Bacteroidales; family Bacteroidaceae; genus Minthosoma. The sequence goes on from ONLY01000031.1 coordinate 3,303, forward strand.
CGTTACGCGATGCAAGGGCCTGTGCGATGTTCTCTTTGTTGAGGGACTCTTGAGACATATTGAATTTGTCGCCCACATACCCCCACAGGGCGCGCAGCACCTCGTCGTAGAACAGAGCTGCATCATGCTTCTGCAAGAGTTTCTGCGCCACCTTCATGCGTTTGAGCGCTACTTTGTTGGCTTTTCTGCCACGCGAAAGCGCCACATTGGCGTTGGATTTCATACGCTTGCGACCTAAGAACAACAGCAGGAGGAACAAGCAGAATGGAATGATGTAGGCGGCCCAGTACTGCCAAGTGCCAAAGATTGTGTGTCCAGGCTGATGCAGCTCCACATCCCCTTTCTTGATGTAACGGATGTCCTGGTTCAGCTGCTGCACATCTTGCTGTTGCCCGCTGTAGTTGGAGACGTTCTGTCCTGAGCCTCCTTTCCCCTTGTGCACCTTGAGCGTGTAGGCCTCGGTGGTCAGAGTTTTGTAGGAACGGGATTCTGTGTCGAAGTACACGAACTTGGCAGCAGGTATCTCATACGTGCCAGCATGACGGGGAACGAACAGATACTCAAACTCTTTGGTGCCAGACAGACCGGTGCGGGTCAGCTGGAACTTGTCGTTCACCTTGGCGTCATAGGTCTCAAAGTCCTTGGGGAAGGCAATCTCGGGGGTGCTAATCAGCTTCATGTTTCCGCTGCCCTTCACGGCAAGCTTCAGGGTGACTGCCTCGTTGGCATCCACCTCGTGGGTGCTAATGCTGGAGGACACCGAGAATTTACCCACAGCTCCTGAGAATCCTTCGGGCTTCTTGGGAAGCGGAGAGACGTGGATGGTGAGGGATGGCGTAGTGATGCGGCGCCTCACCTCCGTAAATCCACTCTGGCCATTGAAGAAAGCTTCTATGGGGTCGAGGTTACGGTTGCGGGTCACGACCACTCCTTCGTAATTAATGGCTGGTATAGTCAGGTTGCCTGACTTCTGGGGGAAGAGCAGGTACTGACTCCACACGACGGTACGGTAGTTGCGCCCTTTGTATTGCTCCAGTTCAAACTCTTTCGTGCGGGGCAGCGGAATCTCCTGAATCTGGAATCCGTCGAGTGTAGGCAATTTTCCGTCCAGCTGGCGCAGGTCCAGCAAGGTGTATATCTTGTAGGTCAGGAGGATGGCTTCCTGCTCATGTACTGAGGTGCGAGAGGCGGTTGCTGTCATGAAGAGTTCGTTGGCAGAAATGCCTTGTCCTGCAGACTGGCTCGATGAGGAGGACATCCCTGAATAGCCTCCGCCCTGAGGGCCACCACCCCGTTGAGACGAAGCATTGGAACCTTCAGGCAACACCTTTACTTGCACAGGGCGCGACTTCACGGTCTTGCCATCTACCTGCACACTGGCACTCCCGATAGTGTAGGTGCCGGGATGGGCACAGAACACGACAAAGGAATAAATGATGCTGCTGCTTTGCGAGGTGCGGCCATTAATCATCTGGAAACTGCTCTGCGATGAGGTAGCAGGACCATAGATTACTTCAAAGCCCTTGAAGTCTGGAGCCGTGAAGTTGGACACGTTCTGGGTGTTGACGGTAAACTGCACTCTGAACTTGCCGCCTGCCACCACCGAGGAGGGTGCTGACACCCGAAGCGACACATCTTCAGCATAGGTGCTGACGGTGAGCGCAATGAGGATTAAAATATGTATAAGTCGTTTCATTGACACCGAAAAATTTAAATCATTAACAACGAATCATCAATCCGATGCTCTACCCTACCAGTCTTTCTCCAAGTTGCGACGCTGGAAGTTCTGCTTCTTATTGACCTTGCGCTGCACGCCTCGCTCATCCTGCTGGGCAGAATTGAGCAACTGCTCTGCTGTTTGGTCACTCATCTCATCTTTCTTGGGCTCAGGCTTTTGCTGTTCCTTCTTCTGCTCTTCGTCTTTCTTCTGCTGGTCCTGCTGCTGTTGTTGCTGCTGCTTCTGCTTGTCCTGCTGTTGTTGCTGCTGGTTATTTCCACCATTCTTCTGCTGGTCCTGGCTCTTCTTCAGCTGGTGCTGCGCCATGGCCAGGTTGTAGCGCGTCTCGTTGTCGGCAGGATTGCAGCGCAGAGAGCTCTTGTAGAAGTTGACTGCATTCTGGAAGGCTCCTACGGCATTGCCATCTTGCTGACGCATGGCTCCCATGCCCTGAGCATACCAGATATTGCCCATGTTGTGGAAGTTGCGCGCTTTGCGAAGCGGATCGCTGGTGCCTATGGAGTCAGCACGCTTGTAGTTCTCGAAAGCTGTAGAATCTTTCTGCTGCATCACATAGGCATTGCCCAGATTGTAGTATGCCTCGAAGGAAGGTTCTTTGGCTATGGATTTCAAGTAGCAGGTCTCAGCCTTGTCGTACTGCCCTGCACGGTAGGCACGATTACCGAGACGCACAAAGTCACGGGCACTTTGCGCCATAACAGGCGACATCATCATGCCCCATAACAGACAAACAATCAATCTCCTCATTTATCTAAATAGTCTGAATTTCTTTAACACATGATTCTCTCTCTCCATCATGCAGCACTCCATCAGCAACACGATGAACAAAAGCAGGGCTACTGCCACAAACTGCTCGTCGTAGGCTGAATACATGGATTGTGATATATCTTCTTTCTGCATCTTCTCTATCTCTTTCTCCAAAATGGCCTGCGCCATATCCGTCTGGTCAACGTGCACATAAAGGCCTCCTCCAGCCTGAGCGATGCTCTTGCCTATCTGCTCGTTCAGCTTGGTGGTGACAACATGGCCTGAGAGGTCTTTCTTGAATGTGCCGTCAGGCATAGGAATAGGTCCACCTTGCTGGGTGCCTACGGACAAGACAAATATCTGTATGCCTTCTTTGCGCGCTTGCTTCGCAGCCTCAATAGCCCCATCTTCATTGTCCTCTGCATCGGTGATGAGAATGAGGGCACGTCCCACATTGGTCTTTTTGGAAAATCCTGCTGTAGCGCGTGTGATGGCATCTGCCACATTGGTGCCCTGAATAGAAATAGTGGCAGGGGTCAACTGGTCAAGAAACATCTTGGCTGACACGTAGTCGCTGGTCATGGGCAATAATGTGATGGCATTGCCGGCAAAGGCTACAAGCCCGACCTTATCCTCGTCGAACTGCTCTACCAGTCGGCTCACAATCATCTTGGACTTATCCAAACGACTGGGGCTCACATCCCTGCACAACATAGAATTGGACACATCCACTGCAATGGCAACCTCGATGCCAGAACGCTTTACTTCTTCATTGCGGGAGCCATACTGAGGACGAGCCAAGACAACCACTAAAAGCCCTAAGGCTATCATCATCAGCATGAACTTGGTGTGACGACGCTTCATAGACACATCGGGCATAAGCTCACGCATCAGCACTGGGTCGCCAAATTTCTTCACTTGCTGCCTCATCTTATAGACCATCAGCATATAGATAGCTGTCAGCACAGGAATGAGCAGCAGGAGATATAAATATATGGGATTTGCGAATCTAAACACTTTTACAATCTATTTGACTATTTACAACTTTATGGCAATCTCTTCAGCACGACGGTTCTCAACAGAATCTCCAGCAGCAACACCACTATGGCTGCCCATGCAAAAGGCATGAACATCTCGCTGCGGCGACTGTATTGCTTCACACTGAACTTGGTGCGCTCCATCTTGTCGATGTCCTGATAGATGGCATCCAGCTCGTCGTTCTTCTGGGCACGGAAATAGCGGCCTCCTGTCTCTTTCGATATTTTCGACATCGCTTGCTCGTCTATCTCCACAGGCAACATGACAGTTCCACCAGAGGGCATGGGATAAGGCGCCATGCCGTTGCGGCCTATACCTATCGTATAGATGCGGATACCATACTTCTTGGCTATCTCAGCAGCAGTCTGCGGAGAAATGTTTCCGGCATTGTTCACGCCATCTGTCAGAAGGATAATCACTTTCGACTTTGCCTGACTCTCTTTAAGGCGGAGGATTGCATTCATAATACCATCACCAATGGCTGTGCCGTCATCAATGATGCCGCGTGCTGCCATGTTGCAATCAGCGCTATTATAGAGATTCACCAGCACGACGTGGTCTGTGGTCAGCGGGCATTGCGTATAGGCTTCTCCTGCAAACATCACCAGACCCATATTGTCGTTGGGGCGACGCTCGATGAAACGCTGCGCAATCTCCTTCAGCGCTTCCACACGGTTGGGCTTAAAATCTTGCGCCAACATAGAAGTGGACACGTCAACAGCCAGCATGATGTCTATGCCCTCCGTATCTGTATTGCTCCACGAGTGCTTGCTCTGTGGGCGCGCCAAAATACAAACCACCAGACCCATCAGCACGACACGCAGCAAGAAAGGCAAATGCATCAGATACAGACGGAAGGTCTTTGGGGCTTTAGCATATTTCGTCGTGTCTGGAACCTTCAGCGATGGCAAACTCTGCCTGTAGCGCAGCACATACCACACCACATACAGCAACACAGCCAACAACAAAAGGAAAAACAACGGATTCTTAAATTCCATCAGCACTATTTCTTTTTGACATTATACATTCACATTTGCACGACTTAAAGTGTCAGCATGTAGATACGATAACCTATGTAGGCCAGTACACCCAGCAGCACCAGACTTGCCAAGACAATGCTGCCTACAAGCACCCGTTTAGCTATCTTCGAACTCTTCTCCTCCACTACAATCACTTCAGGCTGCTGTGCAGGTTCTGGCTCTTCCAGCTTCGTCTGATTGATGTACTCAATGGCATTCACCAAGTTACGGTCATTCTCGTTAATCAGGGTACTGTACTTCGCAAACTTCACCAAGTCTGCCGTCTGGAAGAGTTCACGCAATTCAGCTATAGCCTCTTCATCGTTCACCTCCTGCAGCTTTTGAATGATTTCATAGGAGGTCATCTCCATGGCATTGAAGCCATAACGTTCCTTGATGTAGTTACGCAGCGTATCTGTCAACTGTGTGTAATACTCTTTTGAATCCTCGCTCTGCCACATCTTCTCCTCCTTGATTTGCTCGATCTTCTGCATGGCCACTTTATGAGGAGCCATACGTTTCTTGTTGCGTATGCGGCGAATGATAGGCTTGTTGGTCTTGAGACGGTAAATGACATAGGCCAAGAGTCCGGCTATCAGCAAGGCTGCCACAGCAGACCAAATGACCTGACGCCATTCAGCCCAATCGAATGGAGGGGCCAACTCTTCCTTGATGCCAAAGATGCTGTCTGCATGAAGCGTGTCGATTTCAAATGTCAGCACCTTCAAAGCTACTCGCTTCGAATGATATTCTTTCCCATCCACTTTCACATCAAAAGCAGGAATCAAATAAAGCGCTGAATCGAATGAGGTGAAGTAATAACGGCGTGACAGCACCATGCGCTTGCCATCATTCAAATAACTGGTGTCTGCCTTTTCTGCCTTGACAAATTCAAGACCTGGCACCACCTGCTGCAATGAGTCCCATTCGGGCAACTCCACCTGCTTCTTGGTATCAGCACTCACTTCCAAAGTCAAGCCAATTCGCTGACCTATGAAGATGCCTGCTGAGTCCAACTTAGCTTCAACCGTCACTTGAGCGTTTGATTTTACAAAACACACCAAGCAACAGATTATCAACAATATATTATTCCTAATTATACGCATCGTAATTTAAATCTCAACTCGTTCCTTAATCTCACGAACTCCACCTATGCCCTCTTCTTAAAGAGGTTCATCAAGGCTTTCACATAGTCTTCATCGGTACGCACAGAAATGTTGTCGATATTGGATTTTGTGAAAGCAGTCTTCAACCATGCCTGATGGCTCACCCACCATTCATGGTGCACCCGTCGCACCGCACTAGACGATGTATCGACAAACACATCTTTGCCAGTCTCAGCATCCAGCATCTTGACGATACCCACGTCGGGCAATTCCACCATTCTGCGGTCATATATCTGAAGAGCCACGACATCATGACGACGGTTTGCCACCGTCAACTGGCTGGTATAATCCTTGGCATCAAAGAAGTCACTCAGCAGGAATACCGTGCAACGCTTCTTGATGGCATTCGTCATAAACTCCACGGCAAGCCCCACATCTGTCCGGTTGCTCTCAGGCTGGAAATTCAAAAGTTCACGAATAATGAACAAGATGTGCTTGCGACCTTTCTTGGGAGGAATAAACTTCTCTATCTTGTCGGAGAAGAAAATCACCCCAATCTTGTCGTTGTTCTGAATGGCAGAGAACGCTAATGTAGCGGCTATTTCTGTAAGCAGCTGCCGCTTGGTGCGTGTTTGGGTACCAAAATCCAACGAGCCAGACACATCCACGAGCAGCATCACAGTCAGCTCGCGTTCCTCTTCAAAGACCTTCACATAAGGCTTGCCAAAACGAGCTGTCACATTCCAATCAATATCGCGAACATCGTCACCATACTGGTATTCGCGCACCTCGCTGAATGCCATGCCCCTACCCTTGAATGCAGAGTGGTACTCGCCGGCAAAGATATTGTTTGACAAGCCCTTGGTCTTGATTTCAATCTTCCTGACCTTCTGTAAGAGTTCTTCCGTTTCCACGTTCAGTTATTTACTTTTCACCTTTTGCAAGGCACTTGCTATCTGATTGTTTTGCATTTCTCACATTCACCGCATGGCAAATGCACATTCTTATAGAGTTATCGTGAATCAGGGCACTTCAACCTTATTCAAAATCTTGCTGATAATCTCCTCACTCGTCACATTATTTGCCTCAGCCTCATAGGTGAGTCCGATACGGTGACGCAGCACGTCATGAGCCACAGCACGCACATCTTCAGGAATGACATAGCCACGGTGCTTGATGAAGGCGTATGAGCGTGAAGCCAAAGCAAGATTGATGCTGGCACGAGGCGAACCACCGAAGCTAATCAAGCCCTTCAAATCCTTCAGATTGTACTTCTCCGGATAGCGAGTAGCAAACACGATATCGGTGATGTACTGCTCGATTTTCTCATCGAGATACACCTCGCTCACCACCTTGCGAGCCTCCTCTATTTCCTTCGTGCCCATGATAGGACGGACATCGACTTTCTCCTTCGCTATATTCTGACGAATAATCTTCTTTTCTTCCTCAGGCTTTGGATAGTCAATCACCACCTTCAGCATGAAACGGTCCACCTGTGCCTCAGGCAGAGGATAAGTACCTTCTTGCTCGATGGGGTTCTGTGTGGCCAGCACCAAGAATGGCTTAGGCAACTCGTAGGTGTTCGTTGAGATGGTCACCTGACGTTCCTGCATGGCCTCAAGCAATGCACTCTGTACCTTAGCAGGAGCACGGTTAATCTCATCTGCCAGCACAAAATTAGCGAAGACAGGACCCTTTTTAGCCTTGAATTCGCCATCCTTCTGAGAGTAAATCATCGTACCGATCACGTCGGCAGGAAGAAGGTCGGGTGTGAACTGGATACGGCTGAACTGCGCATCAATCAAAGAAGCCAACGTCTTGATAGCCTTAGTCTTCGCCAAACCGGGCACACCTTCCAGCAGGACGTGTCCATCAGAAAGAAGGCCCAACAAGAGGGACTCCACCAAATGCTTTTGACCGACGATAGCCTGGTCCATTCCTGCCATCAGATTCGTCACGAACGCACTTTGACGTTCAATTCGCTCATTCAATTCGCGAATATCAATTGATTCTGCCATAGTTTCTATGATTTATTATTCTTTATTTTGCAAATATACGCCTTTCTGCCCACTTCAACGTTTTAACAAATGTGAAAAAATCTTGTATCGTCCGCTTTTTAAGAGTAATTAAAAGTTTAGCTGCAGAAATCACGAAAAAGGGCTGTCTGCCGCATGGCAAACAACCCCTTACTGCACTCCTTCCACATAGTGGAAGATTTATGGCAACTTTACAACTGCGCCTACTGGCAAGTTGTCAGGATCATTAAATTTATTCACCCGAAGAATGGCACGAACAGAATCTTTGGTGCCATAATATTTCTGAGAGATACGAGTAAGCGACTCGCCACGCTGAAGCACATGGGTAGAAGGCCTCATGGGCTTTGCAGGCTTGGTTTCCTCCTTCCTGGCCTGCACGTCCTTCTTTGGAGCCACCTTTTGTTCGTTCTTCTTTGGAGAATCAACCTGGGGTGCTTCTGCTTTTGGAGCAACAGTTTTGGGCCCTTCCAGCTTCTCCGCCTTGACAGGCTTGGTCACATGTGGCACATCCATTTTCACTTCCCGTTTCTCAACCCCAGGAACTGTTTCCACAGCCTCAATAGAAAGGAAGGTCTGATACAGGAAATAGCCAATGCCCACAAGCAACACGAACACGGCAACCAGTCCCCACGCCAAGGTGTGGCTACGCTTGGATTCAGCAGGCTGCTCTTCCAATCGTGGTGTTTCATTAATGAAGCGGTTAAAGGCTTCTTGATGCTTATCTTCTTCTGCAGCAGACTCTTGTGGCTGCTCGGACGGCATTGAAGCATCCGCTACAGTTTCCTCCTCCACAGAAGGCTCATCCGCCATTTCGACTTGTGCATCAACTGCAGCCCCACTCTGTTCCTCACTTGCTTCCGGTTCTTCTTTCACATCCTCTACCCTTTCCGGCACGGCATTCGCTTCCAAACGGGCCAGGAGTTTTTCCAGACGCACCTTCTCCGCATTGGCCTTACGCGCCTCCTCTACGGCAGCCTCCATTTTGGCCTTGGCCTCTTCATACTGCTGACGCACTTCATCCATACTCTCAGGCGTGGAGATCAGCATATCTATACCACTAAAGGCATCCTGCGGTTCCTCCACATTGACAGGCTCTGGCACTTGTATAAGGGTTTCCACTTCATCCTCCACAGAGGGCGTCTCTTCCACAACAGGAGTATCTTCCACAACAGGAGCCTCTTCCACAACAGGTGTATCTTCCACAACAGAAGTTCCTTCCACAACAGGAGCCTCTTCCACAACAGAAGTTCCTTCCACAACAGGAGCCTCTTCCACAACAGAAGTTCCTTCCGCAGCTGAAGACATTTCCTCAATGGACGCTTGTTCTTCTGATGCAGCCGTATTCCGACTCAAGAACTCCACCACACCATCTTCAGGCGTGAAGGACACTTTCTTGTAACCAGGAATAACGATGCGTTCTCCGTTCGAGACGTTCACGCTTTCACGGCTCTCTACTTCTACCAGTTTGAAAGTGCCCAAACCCTTCACTTTGACAGATTCCTCGCCCATATAGAACGCATCAACAACGGTATCAAAGAAAGCTTTGGTAAAGATGTCCGCCACTTTTTTTGACACACCTGCCTTCTGTGCCAAAGCATCAGACACATGCTGGAATGACAATTTCTCGTTCATAGGTTATTCCATGTTTAAGCGTTCCTTCAAAGCCGCACTCATCTTGTAGCCAAGCGTCTTCTTTGGAGGCACCACAATATAGGTTTTTGACGTAGGGTTATATATTTTCCGGCGAGCCTTCTCACGAGCATCAAACGAGCCAAAACCCTGAATGGTTACACTGTCGCCTTCCGCCACATCGCTCAACACGATGCTTATCAGCGCAGCCGACAATTCCTTTACATCGGAAGTCTCAAAATTCGTCTTCCGAGAAAGCATCTCGATAAATTCCTTGTTCGTCATTTTATCACTTTTGCATATAGGTCAAAGTCATCCGAATCAGTCACTTGAGCAGTATAGAAGCATCCCCTTCTCAACGTGCCATCCGCTACGGGAATCAGCACTTCGGGGTCCACCTCTGGTGAATCGAACTCCGTGCGACCCACATAATAGTCGCCTTCCCTCCGGTCCACAATCACCTTCATCGTCTTTCCCACTTTCTTCGCCTGCACCTCGGCAGAGATGCCCTGCTGCAAGTCCATCAGCTCACTCAATCGGCGCTGTTTCACCTCGTCGGGCACTTCATCCTTGAACTTCTTCTGTGCGGGCGTTCCCTCCTCTTCAGAATAGGCGAAAGCGCCCATCCTGTCGAATCGAGCCCAGCGCACAAATTCTTTCAGTTCCTCAAATTCTTCTTCACCCTCACCAGGGAAACCCACCATCAATGTGGTGCGGAGTGCAATGCCTGGCACTTCCTTGCGGATGCGCTCTATCAGCTCGTACGTCTGCTCCTTGTCCACATGGCGCTGCATATTGGTCAGCACCTTCGTGCTTACATGCTGCAAGGCGATGTCAAGATACTTGCAGACATTCTTCCGCTCGCGAATCACCCTCAGCAATTCCCAAGGGAAATTCATCGGATAGGCATAATGGAGACGAATCCACTTCACGCCCCTCACATCGCTGATGCGTTCCACCAGCTCCGCTATTTTTTGCTCACCATAAATATCTAATCCATAGTAAGTAAGCTCCTGTGCAATCACCTGAAACTCTTTCACGCCCTCGCTGACCAAGTGCTCCACTTCAGCCACGATATCCTCCATCGGACGGCTCTGATGGCGGCCCGTGATGATGGGGATGGCACAATAAGCACAATGCCGGTCACATCCCTCCGAAATCTTCAAGTAGGCATAATGCTTGGGTGTTGTCAGGCGACGCTCATACTGGCGTTCCTTCATATACACCTTGCCCAAATCGTTCACCAGCTCTGTCCAGTTGAACTTGCCGTAGAACTTGTCCACCTGAGGAATCTCATGTCCCAGCTCCTTCATGAAGCGCTGCGAGAGACATCCCATCACATACACCTGCTTCACGCGCCCCTCTTCCTTCGCCTGACACAACTCGAGAATCATGTTGACACTCTCTTCCTGGGCATCAGCAATAAAGCCGCACGTGTTCACCACCACAATCTCACCCTGTGGGTTCTCGCTGTCATGCGTCACCCTGTAGCCATTCAGCTCCAGCTGACGAATCAGACGCTCCGAATCCACCAGATTCTTCGAGCACCCCAGCGTAATAATATCAATCGTATTCTTTTTCAATTGTTTTAAGCCTAATGTTCAACTCTCAACTTTCATCTAACAAAACCTTCCATTCCCCGCTCATCTTTCCTTTCAGGGGAGGTCAGAGGAAAGGCTTTAACTATCAACTTCCAAACAGGCTGTCCACAAACGCCTTGCGGTTAAAGGGCTGCAAGTCTTCCATGCCCTCGCCAAGGCCGATGTAGCGCACAGGAACCTTAAACTGGTCGCTGATGCCGATGACCACACCACCCTTCGCTGTTCCATCCAGCTTCGTGATAGCCAAAGAAGTTACCTCCGTTGCCTTTGTGAACTGCTTCGTCTGCTCAAACGCGTTTTGTCCTGTAGAGCCATCCAGCACCAGCATCACATCATCAGCATCATATCCAGCAGCCTTCTTCACGGCATTCTTTATCTTCGTCAACTCGTTCATCAGACCCACCTTGTTGTGCAGACGGCCTGCTGTGTCAATGAGCACCACATCGGCACCATTTGCTTTAGCCGAGCTGACAGCATCGAATGCCACAGCTGCAGGGTCGCTGCCCATCTGCTGCTTGACCACAGGAACGCCAACCCGTTCGCCCCAGATGCAAATCTGCTCCACCGCAGCAGCGCGGAACGTGTCGGCAGCGCCAAGATATACATTCAGCCCAGCCTGCTTGAATTGGTAGGCCAGTTTGCCGATGGTCGTAGTCTTGCCCACTCCGTTCACACCCACCACCAGGATGATATAAGGCTTGTGCGCTCCCTCTGGTATCTGGAAGCCCTCTGTATCCTCCGTATTGTTCTCTGTCAGCAGACCCGCAATCTCCTCACGCAATATATTGTTCAGCTCATCCGTGCTCACATATTTATCACGCGCCACACGTTCCTCAATTCGACGGATGATTTCCAACGTCGTGTCCACGCCCACATCACTCGTAATCAGCACCTCCTCCAGATTGTCCAGCACATCATCGTCCACCTTCGACTTTCCAGCCACGGCGCGAGCAATCTTGCCAAACACACTCTCCTTTGTCTTGGCCAATCCGTTGTCCAACGTTTCCTTTTTCTGCTTTGAGAAAAAATCAAAAAATCCCATACTCAAAATGTTTTAATTGACAAAGATACGGAGTTTTCGTGAAAACACAAAAAAACCCCTCCAAAAATTGGAGAGGTCCTTATTTTTATGTCATTGAGCGCCTTGGAGGCGTTCGAAAGTCTGTCACATTACTTCTTCAGATAATCCTTCACCAGTTCAGCTGGAATCATCTTCTCGTCAAATGCGTAAGCACCAGTCTTAGGTGACTTAAACATCTTGATAACCTTCGTGAAAGAACGGCCATCCTTGTTCTGGAGGGTTGCGACGGTTTTCTTTGCCATAGTCTAAACTTATTTGATTTCCTTGTGCACAGTCATGCGCTTCAGGATGGGGTTATACTTCTTCAGCTCCAAACGGTCTGGAGTGTTCTTGCGGTTCTTTGTAGTGATGTATCTTGATGTACCTGGAAGACCGCTATCCTTCATTTCTGTGCACTCGAGAATGACCTGCACACGATTGCCTTTAGCTTTCTTTGCCATTTTCTTTTCTCCTTACTTTAATGATTAGCCAATAACCTGGATGTCTTTCCATTCGCAGTGGCCCTTAGCAACAGCCTGCTTCAGAGCGGCGTCAAGACCAATGCGGTTGATGATACGCAAACCAGCAGCGCTCACCTTGAGCACAATCCAGCAATCTTCCTCTACATAGTAGAACTTCTTAGTGAACAGGTTGACATCAAAACGTCTCTTTGTTCTGCGAAGTGAGTGAGACACATTGTTGCCCACTACTGACTTCTTACCTGTAATCTGACAAATTTTTGACATTTTCTTGTTATCGTTTTTTAATTTTCAAATCTAATTTTACTTGGAGAAGTACAGGTCTTCACAGTTCCGGCAGGCCCGCAATGCCCACCTCGCGAAATTTGGAACGCTCAACCCTTTTTGTTTTTGAAAATTAGGGGTGTTTCTTTATTTACTATCGGGACTCATATCTCCCGCCCTATCTCGGGCTATTTCCTGATTGGGATTACCATCCCTCGCCCTGCTTCGGGCTATCTATCAACCGAATCCTTTTCCCGCCTCTCGAACTGAAAGCAAACTTTCGTTCGCTCGTTGAGAAAAGTCTTCGTGATCCGGTTGGGATTCGAACCCAAGACCCACAGCTTAGAAGGCTGTTGCTCTATCCAGCTGAGCTACCGGACCATCCTCTCATGGACTTCCGTCCTTCTCTCAGGTCTCATCCACTCGGAGTTTTTTACGCATGGCTCAGCCACACAAAACATCATGCACAGACATACGCCTACGCAATTTGCGACTGCAAAGGTAGTGCTTTTTCACGCCTTCACCAAACAAAATCCCAATTATTTTTCTTGACAAGACATTTTTCACAGCACTTTTCTTAGGAAGTGGCAAGAAAGACATGCACAGATTCCGCCACAAGCCCCCAAAGTCATGAAAGCAACAAACTTTACACGACACGTTGCAACAGAACCGCCCTACACTCTATACCGTGATTACGCCACAACTTTTAAGGTTATTACCTTATACCCCGCAACGTAATTACGCCACACACAGCAACGAATTCACGAAGAACAATTCCCAAACTTGATGAATGCAACAGCATGACTTATCAACAAAAAGCGCCAAACGCCAAATAAGAAACACGGTGTTATCTATTAAATTATATATATACTAACACTAGTGTCTCTTAATATATGTTAATCAAATTTGAAGTCAATATGAAGCTGTCTGTCATCTGTCTCCTCTGCCTTTTGTCTGAGAGGCTTGAGCAA
>ONLY01000029.1 GCA_900318775.1 uncultured Prevotellaceae bacterium
CACAGCCCTGTGATGTTCCTATTGCTCTGCAAGTCGGCAAGGCAGCAGGTGAACGACATCACTCATCCGAGAAATCAAAGTGCCTGTCCCTTGTGATTCCCAAACGCTCGTTTAATCTGGCATCCCAATACGCAATTAGTTCACTTGAGGAAGCACGATTCTCAGGAACGTAATTAAGAGGGAAATAAAAAGGCAAGTTTGAAAAATAACTTGCCTTTTTTTTATTCTCATGACCTTATTCACAAATATTATTTGTACCTTTGCCATTGGTTCGGGGAGAAATCCGAACTAATGAAAGCATTCGCTATTATTTCGCGTTCAGCCAAAAGCGTAGGAAACTTATTGGGAATAAAAAACGCAACGAGATAATACGTGACGAGGTGTCGTATGGGCATCTTGTACAGTCTTATATATAGGAATGCACTAACACTTAGGTGTGGTGCATACTTGTAAGACTGTCGGGGTTCCCTTCCTACGCTACCTCGGAGCTGAACGCAATAAGGTGCATCACGCCTTTTTTGCGTCTTGGCGTGATTGATAGTTGATGCTAATTTAAAACTATCAATCGAGTATGGCTAACACTAACCTCGCTAACGCTAAAACGGCAAAGAACGACGAGTTCTACACACAATATGCGGATATTCAGAAGGAAATCAATGCTTACCTGGAATATGACCCCAATGTATTTCGTGGTAAGACAGTTCTTCTTCCCTGTGATGACCCTGAATGGAGCAACTTTACGAAGTTCTTTGCTCAGAATTTCGAGTTGTTTGGACTGAAAAAACTGATTAGCACCAGTTACGCAGTTGAGTCGAAGAAGATAAAAGATTGGAAGCCTACCCTCTTTGAAACTGAAAGCCCCTATTACGATGCAGATAAGAGTCGTACCAATGGCAAGATATTTATCCTAGATGAAGACATCAATAGCGATGGTCGCTTTAATATCAATGACCTTCATTGGAATTACCTTGAAGGTGATGGGGATTTCCGCAGTGATGAAGTAAAAGCCCTAAGAGATGAAGCAGATATTATCATAACAAATCCGCCTTTCTCGTTGTTTAGGGAGTTTATGATGTGGATAATAGAAGCAAATAAACAGTTCGTTGTTATAGGAAATCAAAATGCTGTGTCATATAAAGAAATCTTTCCTTTGATAAAAGAAAATAAAATATGGTTAGGAGTTGGATTTAAAGGTGGAGCAACACATTTTATAAGCAACTATCAGGATATTGCAACAGCTGGAAATCACATTGAAGGCATGATAAGAGTATCAGGAGTTGTTTGGTATACCAATATTGACCATGGTCGTCGTCATGAACCTCTTCCCTTAATGACAATGGAAGATAACATTCTTTACTCAAAGCACAAAGAAATCAAAGGTAAAGGTTATGTTCATTATGAAAATTATGATGCAATAGATGTTCCTTACACTGATGCAATTCCATCTGACTATGATGGGCTAATGGGAGTTCCACGAACATTCCTTGATAAATACTGTCCAGATCAATTTGAGATTATAGGTAATGCAGAGGGAGATTCAGGTAAAGAACTCGGCTTTAAACCATATCCACGTGAATTGAGAAAACAGAACAAAAGTCTTAGAGATGGACAACCTTATTATTTTGATGAAAACGGTGTCCCTCAAAAACCTTTTGGAAGAATTATAATCCGTAAAAAACAATAGCTATGCAAACGAAATTGATGACCGACCTTACGGTCAAAGAAATATGTGAGGGCTTTGTTTACAATCAATTGGAAGGCAAAGGTCTGTTTGGATGGGCTGGTAAACTAACTATCCAGCCAGAGTATCAGCGCAATTATCTCTATGCTGAGAATGACGGAAAGAAAGAGGTTGCTGTGATTGAAAGCATATTGAAGGACTATCCGATAGGACTGATATATTTCAATGAACCAGAGTCTGGTCGCTATGAGATTCTTGACGGACAACAGCGCATAACGAGTATTGGCCGCTTCGTTACAGGAAAGTTTGCCATCAAGGATAAGTTTGGCATGGAGCAATACTTTACGGGACTTAACCCTGAGGAACAAGAGAAGATTCTCAACTACAAACTTCTTATATACATTTGCGAGGGTACAGAGAAGGAAATAAAGGAATGGTTTGAGACCATCAATATTGCTGGTGTTCCATTAAACAAGCAGGAACTGCTAAATGCCACCTATTCAGGCCCATTCGTTACAAAAGCAAAGGAGACATTCAGTAACTCTCGCCATCCACAACTGCAAAAATGGAGCAGTTATATAAAAGGTAATGCCAACCGCCAAGAGATTCTTCATGAAGCTCTTGTATGGGTGTCAAAGGGTGAAGATAATGTCGGAGGCTATATGAGTCAGCATCGCAACGAAGACAACATTGAGGAGCTGAAGACGTATTTCGATACCGTAATAGAATGGGCAAAGACTCTATTCGGTGAGCCCAAAAGTGAAATGAGAGGTTTGGAATGGGGTGCTTTCTATGAGAAATATCATGCCAATTCTTATAACCCCTCACAATTACAACAACGAGTTAACGAACTGTATGCCGATGAGTTTGTCACTAACAAACGTGGAATCTTTGAATATGTACTCGGTGGTGAGATAGAAAAGAGTCTGCTCAATATCCGTATCTTTGAAGATAGCGTAAAGAAAACGGTCTATACACGACAGACAAATGAAGCACAAGCACAAGGCATTTCCAATTGTCCTGAGTGCGCTAAAGGTCACGACAACGTGCGCAACAAGATTTACAAGTTTAACGAAATGGATGCCGACCACGTATCAGCATGGAGCAAAGGTGGCTCTACAAGCATCGACAACTGCCAGATGCTCTGTAAGACGCATAATAGAATGAAAGGAAATAAATAAAGTATATGGCACGAGGCAAGGGATGCAGGACAATCATTGGATGAGTTGTATAGAAGCGAATAAAAAAAGGGCGAGGACCACACGAGGTCCCTGCCCTTTCTTCTATTATTCAGAGTGATGTTTCAATATTGCTACAGGAAAGTTGATGCATCCATTTGATATTTATGTGAGTTACTTTCTTCCAAAAATGATTCCCCAAATCCAGAGGACCAGGACAGCACCGGCCACACAAAAGATGAAGTTGGTGATGTATCCCTTGCCGAAGAGAGAGATGTTGAGCAAGTGGCTAATGAGTGCACCTGCATAGCTGCCCACGATGCCTACAACAAGGTTCATGCAACAGCCTTTGCCCTCGCCACTCATGATGCGATTGGCGATGTAACCAATGAAAATGCCTGTAAGGATGGGCCAGGCGGTAAAATCTGCAATGTGTTCTAACATGATGATGAAGAGTTTTGACGCAAACATACAACTTTTTTCACACTAAACAATTATTCCCACATAAAAAAACAACTTTATTGACGGGAAAAAAGAGCCTATAATAACAGAGTTCAAATATCACACAAGAAACGAGGCCTCACAAGCTTGAAAGCAGCAATTTGCCAGATTCGATACAGTTTTCACAGAGTAAGAGGGTGTTTCAGCGCCATGTTTCCTTTTCCCAATTCTCCACTTTCGGCTATTTTGTGATAAGAAAATGAAAAAAACTTAGGAGACAAGCGGTGTGGGTAAGTTTTTTTTTGTACTTTTGCATGATTTTGCGTTAGCCGTGACAGAGGTTCAGTCTTGGGCATGCACGGCAAGCATATGCACATTATCGTATATTAACAAATCAAAATAATAAAAAAATGGCAGCATTACAAAAAATCAGAAGCAAGGGCGTGCTCCTTGTTTCAATCATTGCCCTGGCGTTGTTCCTCTTTGTTGCAGGCGACTTGTTCAGGGGGCTGGAGAGCTTGTTCCAAAGCTCAAGCCAGCAGGTAGGTGAAGTAAACGGCAAGGCCGTTTCTATTCAGGAGTACCAGAAAATGGTAGATGACCTGCAAACCTACTATGAGATTGTTCAGCAGAAGAGCTCTTTCAACGAGGAGGAGCTGAACCGCATCAAGGACGAGGCTTGGCAGACTTTCGTACAGTCTGAGCTGATCAAGAACCAGTGTGACGAACTCGGCATCGCCGTTACAGACGATGAGATTTCAGACATCGTGAAGAGCGGCATGAGCCAGATGCTCCAGGTGCCTGTATTCATGAACCAGCAGACTGGTCGCTATGACTACGCTAACGTGAACGCCTTCCTTGCTGAATACAAGAAACTGAAGGATTCAGGCACACAGGTTCCTGAAACTTACGAGAAAATCTACAAGTACTATCTGTTCGCACAGCGCCAGATTCGTGACCAGTTGCTTACTCAGAAGTATCAGGTGCTGCTCTCTCAGGTATTCCTTTCTAACCCTGAAGAGGCTAAGCTTTCATTCGCTGGCCGCACAGAAGAGTCTGACCTGCTCTTGGCTGCTCTTCCTGCAGCATCTGTAAACGATGACGCAGTGAAAGTAACTGACGAAGAACTGAAGAACAAGTACAACGAGGACAAGGAGCAGTACAGACAGTACATCGAGACTCGCGATGTCAAGGTGATTGATGTTCAGGTGACTGCCAGCAACGCAGACAAGAAGGCCGCTGAAGCAGAGATGGCAGATGCAGCAAGCAAGTTGGCAAGCGCAACCAACAACACAACTGCTGGCAACGTGGTTCGCCAAGCTACCTCTCTCCTCGCCTACTCTGACGTGTTCAAGACGAAGGACGCTTTCCCAGCAATGATTTCTTCAAATCTTGACTCTGCCGCTGTAGGCAGCGTGAAGGCTCCTGCATACGACGCCATGACGAACACTTACTACACTTACAAGGTATTGGGCAAGAAGACAGAGGCAGACTCAGTCCTCTTCCGTCAGGTAGGTGTGATTGGCAAGGACGAAGCTGACATTGCCAAGAAGGCAGACAGCATCATGACAGCATTGAACAGCGGCGCTAACTTCAAGGACTTGGCCAAGAAGTACAACCAGACGGGTGACTCTACATGGCTCAACACCGCACAGTTCCAGACTTCACAGGTGGACGGCGACAACGCTCTCTTCATCAACACTCTTTACGGCATGAATACAGGCGAAGTAAAGAAACTGAAGATGGAGAACGGCGCCACTGTCATCCTTCAGGTGATGAAGACGGCCAACCCTGTAACGAAGTACAATGTAGCAGCTGTAGTGAAAGAACTGAAGTTCTCTGATGACACATACAGCAAGGAATACAATAAGTTCTCTTCATTCGTAGCTGAGAACAAGACTTTGGAACAGATTGAAGCCAATGCAGCTAAGAGCGGCTACACTGTTCGTCCTATCAACGACGTGACCAGCAGCGCACACGGCATCGCCAATATCCGCGCCACTCGCGAAGCTCTGAAGTGGGTGTTCGACGAGGCAAAGGTTGGTGACGTTTCACAGCTCTACGAATGTGGCAGCAATGACCACTTGATGATTGTCGCTCTGACTGGCATCAATGAAGAGGGCTACCGTTCTGAAGCCAAGCTGAAGGATATGCTGACTGAGGAAATCAAGCTGGAAAAGAAAGTGGCTAAGCTTTACGAGAGCGCTAAGAACGTGAAGAGCATCGCTGAAGCACAGAAGCTGAAGGATGTGGTAGTGGACACTATCAAGCATGTATCATTCGCATCACCAACATACATCGCTTCTACAGGTGCATCAGAGCCAATGGTTGGCGCTGTGGCTGCAAAGACTGCTAAGGGAGCATTTGCTGGTCCTGTGAAAGGCAACAATGGTGTGTACATGTTCCAGGTTATCAACAAGACTAAGACAGCAGAGAAGTTTGACGCCAAGAGCGAAGAGACTGCTGCTGCAATGAACGATTTCCGTGCTGTATCGAACACAATTATCAACACGCTCTATCTGAAAGCCAACGTGAAGGACAAGCGCTATAAGTTCTTCTAAACCGCTAAAAGATACACATATTATTATATATAAAGACGGTTGGCCACTGGCTAACCGTCTTTTTTCACTTTTATTGTACAAGAAGGCACTTTTTTTTCAAAAAAATTTGGATGTACAAGAGAAATACCTTATTTTTGCACTATAAAATCTAATTGTATATGGTGAAATCTTTACATAAAACCCTGATAGTACTTCTGACAATGGCATGCATGGCATGTCCAACTGCCATGATGGCACAGGATATGCAGCAGAGCCAAGTGGAGATGGAACAGAACCAGATTACAATCTCTGTTGTAGGAAATACGCTCCGAGTGAAGAACGCGGAAGGCTTGACATTGGAAATCTATAACCTGACTGGTGGAAAAGAATATACCCAACACATAGAAAGTGCCTCCAAAGCAATTAATCTCTCTCAATTGCAGCCGGGCTATTACATTGTGAAGATTGGGAAATTCACCCGCAAGGTTTACCTGCCCAAATAGCCAATTCCAGTTCCCTACCCACTGAGTGGGCAAAGGAAACAACACATATAAAGTGAAAGTTTGACTTCCCAAACAGGCAGAAGCGACTTTCACTTTTTTCATTCACAAAGTTAAACCATTCAATATACACAACGTCAAAAATATACGAACAGAGCAAAAACCATGGCCCATATAGACGAACATGAAATATTGCAACGTTTGCAAGACCCTGCCACCAAGCGCAAGGCCTTCGAGCAAATGGTGAACGTCTATTCGCGCAAGCTCTATTGGCAGATTCACTACCTCTTGCAAAACCACGAGGACACCGATGACGTGCTGCAGAATACTTTCATCAAAGCATGGAAGGGCATTGACAACTTCAAAGGCGAATCAGCTTTGTTCACCTGGCTCTACCGCATCGCCTATAACGAGTCTATCACCTTCCTGAAACAACAACGGCATATGACATCGATAGACGATGAAGACTTTGTAGAACCAGCCAATCTTGTGGCAGATGAGCATTTTGATGGCGACGAAACTGAATCGCTGCTGATGCAAGCCGTTTCTACCCTGCCACCCAAGCAAAGACAAGTATTTTGTATGAAATACTTCGAAGAACAAAAGTATGAAGACATCTCTGAACTTGTAGGCACCAGTGTGGGAGCGCTCAAAGCATCATACCACATCGCCGTAGAGAAAATTACCTCGTTCATCAAAAGCAAAGAATAAACACACATATATAACATCCGCGAGGCACCCTAACGAGAAAAACGCTGATTGCATTAAACCTTCGGGTACTAAGCGAGTCATAACAATAACAAACAACTAAAAACCAAGAATATGAGTACAAAAGAGATCCGAAAGTTCAACCTCGATGGCGGACGATACCCATTCAAGGTATCGGACAAATACTTCGATGATCTGACTGCTCGTATCATGGAGCAAATCCCAGAAGAGCAGCCTCAGAAGCAAGCTCCTTCACGCGTGGTGCCGATGCGTAGAAACATGTGGCTGACTACCCTCTCTATCGCAGCTTCGCTCGCACTGATTGTAACCATTGCATTGAATGTCATTCCATCGCCCTCTGGCTCAACAGACCCTAAAGAGGCCTTGAAAGCTGAATACACCAACGACGACTACAATGAGGACCTGATGACTTATGCTATGGTGGACAACATGGACGTGTACTATTATCTCTCAGCAGAGGACGCTGATGAATAACGTAAAGTAATTTATTCAACACAAACAAAGACAAAGACTATGAACAAAAGGATAACAATATGGGTGCTGATATGGATGCTTTGCATAAGCATCAATGCACAAGTCCCCAACACGGGATATCAACGTCCGCAGCAACGCCAATTCAGCCCTGAGCTTTACATGAAACGCCTCAATGAATTTGTATCACGCGGTGCATGTCTCACCGAGGCGGAACAGACAAAGTTCCTACCCATGCTCGCAGAGATGCTCGGCAAGCAGCACGAATTGTCAAAACAGCAACGTGAACTTCTCATGCAGAGCTGGCAGAACAAAAACATGACAGAGGCTGACTACGAGAAAATGGTGACCAGAACCATAGCCCTCGATTTGGAAAGCAGAAAAGTAGAACAGACATACTATAAGAAGTTCCACACCGTATTATCGTGGAAAAAGGTGTATGCTGTTCGCCAGTCGCTACAGCGATTCCAGATGGAAGCTCTCAGTCATTTCCAACCAGGAAGGATGAATCGTGGCAACGACGGTAAATGGAACAACAATAAGAAATAAGCTATATACACACATTTTTAGATTATTTAGAGCTTATTTTTTGAACATAAGAGGCAAAAGCACTAACTTTGCAAACAGATTGACACCGGTGGGGCATCAATGTCCCACCGTGTCAATATTCAAACCACATTAACCCCATTAAACCAGAAGACAGATGAAAAAGCTCGTAATGGCACTCTGTGTGGCAACGCTTCCCCTAATGATGCAAGCCCAAAGTGAAGGTCTATTAGCTCGTAAAGCAGTCACTGCAGCAAGCGCTGACATGAAAACTTATACGGCAAAGGGAGCTGTGCCCGAAGTGGATGGAGCCGTGGTGTTCAAAGATGTGATTGCCGCTCCTGGAAAATCAAAAGAAGACATATATGCTAAGGTGGCTCAATGGGCCAGCTTGCGCTATGAGCCCAATAGCGTCATGGGATTCTATACAGATCCGAACTTCTTTAAGAATCTTGAGTTCTCAAGAGTGAAAGAAGCAAACAAAGAGAACGGCAAGATTCAGTGCCAAGGAGCAGAGGAACTTATTTTCTCTATCAAACCTTTGGCTAAAAACTATACACAGGCTTTCTATCTATTAGATCTTGACGTGCAGGACGGTCAGGTAGGCTTTAAGCTCCACACTCTCTCATTTAATGTTGATCAAGGCGAAGGTCAATTCGTTCGTGAAACAGCAGAAGACTGGATTTCCGACAAGGAATGCCTCAGCAAAAAGGGAACGCTGAGACGCATCCCTGGCAAGTTCCGTATCAAGACGATTGACTTGGTGAACGAACTGAAAAAAGAAATTTCTGTAGCTATCAACCAGTAAGAAGATGAACCAAGAGGACGTAGATAGAATCATTGCAGAAGCCGTAGAAGAGAGCAAGAAGGAAAGCCACAAAAAGTGGCACAAGGGCAAATCTTCTACCAATGGCGTCAATACGGCACGTTCTGTGCTGAATTGGGCATTTATGATTGGCTTTGTTGTAGCAGTCATCATCTATTTTGCATGGCCTGAACAGCGAATGCTTTTCTTCGGTGTAGGCTTTGGTGCAGTGGTGCTCAAACTCGTGGAATTCTACCTACGCTTCATGTTTTAGGGTTTCATTCCCAAGTAAGAAACCAAAAGATTTTGAAATCAAGATACTTATCCATATCCATCCTCTTTTTTGTGGCGTTTCTGACGCTGCCTAGTCACGCACAACGCATCATCTCCGAATTAGAGACAAACTCTGACTTGGCGATGGACTCGCGTCCAGACTCCGCTTCAACAAAAAAGACTAAAAAGATTGTCCCCAACGACATCAGAGCTTGGACTGTAGATGAACAGTACGGAAACATCGTAAGTACTGATGTGGACACACTCCACCATATGTTCATGAACACAGACTTGCCTGAAGGTGTGGAAGGGCACTACAATACGCTGGGTAATGTGGGTTCTCCTCGTATGTCGCGCATATTTATGGAACGCCCTTTCATTCCAGACTTCATGTTCGCTTACCCCTTTGACATGTTTGTAGTACCTACAGAACGCTTCCGCTTCTACAACACAAAGTCACCATTCATGAATGTTACCTATAACTGGAATGGTTCGAAGAACAACGGTTCAGACCATGTGAAAGTGACCTACACCAACAATGTAGGTAAGCGATTCAACTTTGGCGGTATCTTTGACTACATATACGGACGCGGCTATTATGACGCAATGTCAACCTCATACATGAATGCCTCGGCATGGGCCTCATACATCAACGACCAATACAACTGCCACTTCTACTATCAGCACAACTTCATGAAAACGACAGAGAATGGCGGCATTGAAGATGAGAGCTACATTACCAATCCGGAGGCTATGGCACGTTCATACACGTCAAATGATATCCCCACCCTACTCTCACAGACATGGAACAGACAGGAGCATGACCTTATATTCTTTAATCATCACTATAACATAGGCTTTTATCGCGAAGAAGATATTGACTCGACCCATACACGGCAAGTGTTTGTCCCTGTGAGCAAGGTGTTTCATACCTTTAAGCTGGAGAAAATGATGCGCAACAACCGCGCTTACAAGGAAACGGAAAACTACCATTCTTACACTTATCTCCCAGGAGACTCAACACAAGATTACACGAAGGCACTGGCAGTACGCAACTTGTTAGGCCTTTCATTGTGCGAAGGATTTAATAAATGGGCGCTCTTTGGGCTGAACGCATATGTAGGCTATGAATACAAACGCTTTACACTGCCCGACTCAACAAAGCGAGGCGGCTACTACACAAACGTATATGGGAATATAGCCAAGCAGTATTACCATGAGCACAATGTAATGGTGGGAGGACAGATTATACGTGAGCAAGGCCATTTCGTTCACTATAATCTCAATTCTGAGTTTATTGTAGCAGGCACAGACATCGGACAGTTTGACATCAATGGACACGCTGAGGTGAATATCCCTTTCTTGGGCGACACTGCTCAAGTGGCAATTAACGCCTCACTACAAAATCTGGCTCCCAGCTTCTATTTTGGCAATTATCATGGCAAACACGCATGGTGGGACAAGTCTACGGATAAGGAATTTAGACAACGCATAGAAGGCATCATCGATATTCCACATACTCAAACAAAAATCACCGTGGGTATGGAGAACATCAAGAATTTTAGCTACTTCCAAAATACGGGTATCGTTCTAAATGCCGATACGGAGAATCCTGTTATCAGCAATAATGTGTCTTCCATGCAGTGCGGAGAAAACATTCAGGTGTTCAGTGCCAATCTGCGTCAAAACCTCAAGCTGGGCATACTTCACTGGGAGAATGACATCACCTACCAAACCAGCACGCATGAAGACGTACTTCCCCTGCCTACTTTGTCGCTCTACACAAACTTGTTCCTGCGCTTTAGAATCGCGCAAGTATTAAAAACCGAAGTAGGTGCTGACATGAAGTATTTCACAGAATATTATGCTCCAGACTATTCTCCTGTCATCGGCATGTTCATGAATCAGAATAAACTAAAAAAGACCAAAATTGGCAATTATCCATTAATTTCGGTCTATGCCAATTTTGATCTTAAACGTACAAGATTCTATGTGATGTATCATCATGCCAACCAGTCAGATGGTCGCTATTTCTGGGCACCTGGATATCCGATGAATCCATCCAGCATCCGCTTCGGTCTAAGCTGGAACTTCTTTGATTAGGCTTTTACAACAAAGAATTCCCATGGCTTAATGAGCCATGCACGATGACGATTACAGCGTTCTATTGGAGTTCGCGCTGACGACAGAACATGCCAGTGAATACCTCGTCAATATTCTCGACAGGATCTTCAAAAATGCCAAAAACGCTAGAGCCACTGCCAGACATGCTAGCATACACAGCACCCATATCATACAGCTTGTCCTTAATAGCTGCAATCTCTGGATATTTGAAGAAAACACTTGCCTCGAAATCATTTACGACAGTATCTTTCCACATCTCAATAGGCTGGGACAGAAGTTCTGGCAAGTGCTTCTCTGGCTGCCGTACATTTACTTTCGCATAGGCATCTTTAGTGGAGACAAAAATATCGGGCTTCACTAAAACCAATTGCTTATATTTTAAGGTAAGTTCAATGGGGTGAAACTCATTACCAATACCAGTTGCAAATACTGGTTTATTCTGAATGAAGAAAGGACAATCGGCTCCCAGCTGAGCACAATACTCTTCCATCTGCTGCGTCGTTAAACCCAACTTAAAACGATCATTCAATGTCTTCAACGTAAACGCAGCGTCTGCAGAACCACCCCCTAATCCTGCGCCAGTAGGAATGTGCTTGTAAAGCCCAATGCTTACAGGCGGCAAATCATAGTCATGTTTTAATAACTTAAAAGCGCGAACAACAAGGTTATCCTCAGGTGAGCCATCCAACAGAGAACCTGTCAACTTGAGACGATAACCACAATCGGGCACATCTGCTTCCAACTCCTGAATCTCCAATATGTCTTGCAGACCAATAGGATAAAAAACTGTCTCTAAATTATGGTAGCCGTCCGGGCGCTTCTCCACGACGTTCAGACCAATATTAATCTTCGCATTAGGATATACTATCATAATTCTATGTTTTTATAGTTAATATGACAAAGGTAGAAAAAAGGAAACATCGGGCAAAATAAATCTGCATTTATTTTGCCCGATGCGTTATTTTGCACTAATATGCTGAAAGAAGGTATTACTTGTTCACCTGGAACTTTGTGATACCATTCTTGATGTAACCAACAATCTGGTTGGCTGCAGCAAGACCTGCATTGGTATTCGCCTCTGCTGTCTGTGCACCCATCTTCTTTGGAGTTGAGAAGTAACGGCCCTCAAACTTTGCAAATTCTGCATCAGCGTCAGGTTTGATGTCAGTGATATACTTAAGATCTGTGCGCTCTGCAAGAAGTTCAATGAGTTCTGGCTCGTTGATGACCTCCTTACGAGCCGTATTGATAAGGATTGCTCCCTTCTTCATGCTACCCACAAGAGCCTTGTTGATACTCTGCTTCGTCTCTGCTGTAGCAGGAATATGAAGAGACACAATGTCACAAGTCTTGAAGAGTTCTTCCTGTGATGCAACAGCGTGTACACCTGCAGCCTCAATAACCTCTGCTGGGCAGTAAGCATCGTATGCAGACACTTCCATGCCGAAGCCCTTAGCGATGCGAGCCACGTTGCGACCTACATTACCAAATGCCAAGATACCAAGTTTCTTGCCCATAAGTTCAGAACCAGCTTTACCATTATAGAAGTTACGAACAGTGAATACAAGAAGACCAAGCACAAGCTCGGCTACAGCATTTGCGTTCTGGCCTGGAGTGTTCATCACTACAACTTTGTGAGCTGTAGCTGCTTCAAGGTCCACATTATCATAACCGGCACCTGCACGAACCACAATCTTCAGGTTCTTTGCCGCATCAAGCACTTCTGCATCGATTTTGTCAGAACGGATGATGATAGCATCCACGTCTGCCACAGCATCAAGCAGCTGTGCCTTCTCTGTATATTTTTCCAAAAGAGCCAACTCGAAGCCAGCACCTTCAATAATCTCTTTGATTCCAGCAACTGCAGGAGCTGCGAAAGGCTTCTCAGTCGCAATTAAAACTTTAGCCATAATTTTTAAGTTAGGAGTTAGGAGTTAGGAGTTAGGAGTGGGCTTTACAGATTGTGTGTCACCGATTCCTTGCACCTTTCTTAACTTATTATTAATAATCTTTTCTCGTGTCGATTTCGTTATCGAACTTAGTAGTTTATTTAACTCTATACAATCCGCATAGATGGATGCGAATTGTTCATCATTGATGTAATCACTCTCATGTAACAGTTCCAACCAATATTTGGTTTCCGAACTTTCTTTGAAAGAGACATATATTTTGGCGTAAAAATCATTCGTACTAATCCCCGAAAGAGCCTCCGTAATATTGGCTCCAATACTGGTTCCACTCCTAAGAATCTGCCGAGAAAGCACCATTTCTTTCTTCTCACAACTCAAATACTTATAAAGTTTGATGATTCGTAAAGCAAACGCTTTACTTTTGGAAGCCACAATGGAACGACTCTCTTTCATCTCCAGGAAATAGTGTAGGAAACAAAAGACTTAGGAGTTAAGATTGCGCAAACATGCCGAATGGCAACTCCTAACTCCTAACTCCTAATTCCTAACTTTAATGATTCGCTTCAAATTCTTGCATGCACTTCACAAGTGCCTGAACACCTTCGACAGACATTGCGTTGTAGCAAGATGCACGGAATCCACCAACATCGCGGTGTCCCTTCACGCCGACCATGCCCTGAGAGGTAGCGAACTTGAGGAACTCATCCTGCAAATCCTGATACTCTGGCTTCAAGACGAAGGTGATATTCATGAGTGAACGGCTGTCTTTCTCAGCAGTACCAACGAAAAGCTTGTTACGGTCGATCTCTGCATAGAGAATTTCTGCACGCTGCTCAGCCAACTTCTGCATAGCTTCCACACCGCCATGTGCCTTCATGTAACGGAGGTTCATCAAAGCAGAGTAGATAGGAACGACTGGAGGAGTATTGAACATAGAGCCCTTCTTCACATGAGTACGGTAGTCAAGCATTGTTGGGATGTGACGTGAAACCTTGCCAAGTGCATCATCCTTCACAATCACAAAAGTAAGGCCTGCCATTGCAAGGTTTTTCTGTGCACCACCATAAATCATCGTATACTTGCTCACATCAATAGGACGGCTGAAGATGTCAGAAGACATATCTGCAATCACTGGAATTGGAGAGTCGATATCTTCACGAAGCTCTGTACCGTAGATGGTGTTGTTAGTGGTAATGTGGAGATAGTCTGCATCAGCAGGAATTTCGAAGTTACGAGGGATGTAAGTGAAGTTCTTATCTGCAGAAGAAGCGACTTCAACAACTTCACCAAATGCCTTGGCCTCTTTCTCTGCCTTTGTAGCCCACACACCAGTGTTCAAGTAAGCAGCCTTCTTCTCAAGGAAGTTGTAAGGGACCATGCAGAATTCCAGACTTGCACCACCACCAAGGAAGAGCACGGAGTAACCCTCAGGAATGTTGAGAAGTTCCTTGAAGAGCGCTACTGCCTCGTCAACTACTGGCTGAAAATCCTTTGCACGGTGGCTAATCTCCATAAGAGAAAGTCCTGAACCATTGAAATCAAGACAAGCCTGTGCAGTCTGCTCAATCACTTCGCGAGGAAGGATTGAAGGTCCTGCATTGAAATTGTACTTTTTCATCTTGTTTTTATTGTTAGATAAATGATATATCCTGTTTACTTTGTAAATCGAGAAAACCTAAAAGCTTTTGCCTCAAATCTTCTTTTTACCAAAATTTCTTTGCAAAATTACTAAATATTCGCAAAACTTGTTTCATGTTGTCGCCTTTTTATGCCCAAAAACATAAAAAAGGACGTAAGCCAATATAAATTGGTACGTCCATATTACAATTTAGCCTATCATTTTCTTAAAGCCACTTCTTCCGGCGGAACCACCACAGCGAAATAGCGGTACAAACCACACATGCGATGATAGCGATTGGGAAGCCCATTGTCCATGTTTCCATTCCATTTTTCAGGTTCATGCCAAACATAGATGTAATGAACGTTGGGAAGAGGATAATCATGTTCAGTGATGTCAGCAGGCGCATCACTGTATTCATATTATTATTAATAATGTTTGCGTAAGTATCCATCGTCGAGTCAAGGATATTGATGTAGATGGCTGTGGTCTCGCGCGCCTGATTCATCTCAATATTAACATCCTCGATGAGTTCAGCATCGAGTTCATCGACTGGCAAGCGGAACTTCAGCTTGCTCAACAGCGACTCGTTGCCACGGATGGACGTTCCAAAATATGTGAGAGAGTCTTGCAGACGAGAAAGATTGACCAGATCTTTGTTGTCAATATGCTTATCCAGATCCCGTTTTGCCTTTTCAATGATGCCATTCACCTGCTTCAGATACTTCAGATACCATACGGAAGCACTCAAGAACAAACGGAAAACCAAGTCAGCAGCATCGGTAAAGCCCTCTGCGCGACGCATCTGATGATTCACAAAATCAAGCATCATCCTTGTTTCTTGGTTACAGATAGTAATAATCTTGTCACCCTTCAGCACAATTCCCAACGGGATGGTTGTATATGGGCTTCTCGACGAGACGCTCTTCAGGTGAGGAATACGCAAAATAATCATCAGCCACCCCTCATCCATGTCGTAACGAGCTCTTTCATCCGCATCCGACACGTCTTCCATGAAATAATCGGGCATACCGAGTTCTTGCTCCAAAAACTCTCTATCATCACCCACGGGGCAAGTAACCTGCACCCAGCAGTTTGGCTCCCATGCATCAATATGTTTGATGCCGCCATTAAAATTCCAAAATGTCCGCATAGTTGTCTATTGAACCTTTGCTTTGTTTGATTGTGAACAATAAAAAGGTGGGGCAAAGGCTCATACAACTCTGCGTAAGAGGTGAGTCTTATCCCAGGCACTTCATACTATTCGCCGGATAATCGTCCATAGTGTTCTATATTAATTACTACTCTCTTATGATACAAGCTCACAATACCGTGACCTTGCAAATTCGGCTGCAAAGTTACGAAAATTTTGAGAACACAAACACAAAACATCGTTTTTTTATCCGCACCTATAATTCTTTCACCAGATTTTGTACTGTCGAGTTCTGATTCGAGGCACATCCCCGCCCTCATCATGAGTCCGATACTCGAAAAAGCTTAAATAATTTGGCTTTTAACATACGAAGTCGTACCTTTGCAGACGATTTACAGAATCAAGACTGTGCTTCATCACCGCTCTAGCCAGTATGGTTCTATTTTCGGCTCTGCCGATTACAGAATCGGAGCAGCACTTCAGCATAGCCTATGCAAGCATAGCTCAGCCTTTTTGTTTGCAAGCGATTTTAAGTTTTTGAGAAAAATCAAATGGTAATTATCAATTCTGTCAAGGAACTCAAGGACAAAGTTTCTGCCCTGAGACGTGAAAACAAAACTGTTGGCCTCGTGCCAACTATGGGCGCGCTCCATGCTGGACACGCATCATTAGTGAGCAGAAGTGTGAGAGAGAACGATGCCACCGTTGTGAGCGTATTCGTCAACCCCACCCAATTTAACGACAAAAATGACCTCGTGGCTTATCCACGTACCCTTGATGCCGACTGCGCACTCCTTGAAAGCATCGGTGCCGATTATGTGTTTGCCCCCTCTGTTGAGGAGGTTTATCCAGAACCCGACACACGCACCTTTTCCTATCCTCCCACGGATACAGTAATGGAAGGAGCATTTCGCCCAGGCCACTTCAACGGCGTGTGCCAGATTGTAAGCAAACTCTTCATGTTCGTAGAGCCAGACCGTGCCTATTTTGGAGAAAAGGACTTCCAGCAAATTGCTGTTATCAAAGCCATGGTGGCTGATTATGTGTCAAAAGGGACCGAATGGGCCAAGCGCCTTGAAATCCATCCCTGCCCCATCGTTCGTGAGGCAGACGGACTGGCACTATCCAGCCGTAACACTCTCCTTGCTGCCAATGAACGTGCAATTGCTCCCAACATCTACAAGGCGCTCAAAGCAAGTGTTGCTTATAGCAAAAGTCACACCGTGGAGGAGACAAAGCAGCAGACTATTGCTGACATCAACGCAACAGAAGGACTTGAAGTACAATATTACGACATCGTCAATGCTCTCACTCTCGAAAGCGTCTCTTCGTGGGAGGATGCTGACCATATCCAGGGCTGCATTACAGTTTTCTGCGGTGCCACTCCAATCCGACTCATCGACAACATCAACTATAAATAAAGAGGGACATGCAGATTGAAGTACTGAAATCGAAGTTGCACTGCGTCAAGGTGACCGAAGCCAACCTCAATTACATGGGCAGCATCACCATAGATGAAGACCTGATGGATGCTGTCGGCCTCATTGCCGGAGAGCGTGTCTATATTGTCAACAACAATAACGGAGAGCGCTTCGATACCTACGTCATCCGCGGTCAGCGCGGCAGTGGGTGCATCTGCCTCAATGGTGCTGCAGCCCGCAAGGTGCAAGTAGGCGACATAGTCATCATTATGTCCTATGCACTTATGGACTATGAGGAAGCAAAAAATTTCACTCCTAAAGTTGTCTTCCCAGACCAAAACACAAACAAAATCCTGTGAGACACCTCACAGGATTTTTTATTATCATTACTCTAACAGATACTACTAAAAACTATGGAAAACAACGTGTTAAGGCTAAAGACCTTATTACTAATATCAATCCTCTGTATTTGTAATACTGTTCTATTCGCTTCATGTGCAGACAAGGACGCAGACAACACCCAGTCTTCTACAATAGAACGGATTAAACAGCGCGGGATAATACTCATTGGAACGACTGGCGACTACAGGCCTTTGTCTTTCTATGAGGAAGACACAAACGAGTATTGGGGATTCGGTATCGACATGGCAAAAAAGATTGCGGCCAGAATAGGTGTAAAAGCAGAGTTTGTCAAGACCTCATGGCCCACACTTACAGCAGACGTGCAGGCAGAGCCACAGATATTCGACCTCGCCATTGGCGGCATCACCATCACTGATGTCCGCTGTGCAACGATGTTAATGAGCGAGGGGTATCTTGCAAACGGCAAAACGATTCTATGCCGCTCATCGGAATCCGAACGCTTTCAATCATTAGCCGATATTGATAAGCCCGATGTGATTGTGATGGTGAATCCCGGTGGACTGAACGAGAAGTTTGCCAATGCTAACCTTTCTCATGCACAAATCCTCATTCACGAGAGAAATGAGGAAATACCATCCCTTATTGCTGAGGGGAAGGCAGATGTAATGATTACAGAAATCACTGAAGCTCCTTACTACGTACAGAACGACACCCGTCTAGCAGCCCCACTTCTCAACACTCCCTTCACGCATGGAGAAATAGGAGTGCTCATGAAGAAGGGCCAAGAAGACCTGCTGGAAGTGGTAAACCAAGCCATCCATCAGATGAAAGCCGATGGCTCCCTTCGTCAACTCCATGAGAAGTACGGACTCAATTATGCTTACTGATATAACTCATAATATAACAATGAAAAAGATACTGTTTGTATGTTTGGGCAACATTTGCCGTTCCCCCATGGCTGAGGCGGTAATGCGGAAGTTAGTGAAGGAGAGAGGATTGGAAAAGGAATATGAGATTGACTCGGCTGGCCTCATCAGCTACCATGAAGGCGAAGGGGCTGATCCACGAATGAAAGCTCATGCGCAACGGCACGGGTATAAGCTTACGCATATTTCACGTCCTGTCAGGGAGACAGACTTCGACGAGTTCGATTATATCGTCAGCATGGACGATAGCAACTGGGACCGGTTGCACCGCTTGGCTCCGACGCTGGAGGCTGAAGAAAAGATTGTACGGATGACCGACTACTGCCACACACACGTCATCGACCATGTGCCCGACCCTTACTATGGCGGTGCACAAGGTTTTGAGAATGTAATAGAGATTCTGGAGGACGCTTGCGAAGGAATGCTGGAAGCTATTGACAATTAATCTTTTTATTAGGCTTGCATAGTGTATACCACTGGAAAACAAACCTAATGGTAACAATTATCAATTGTCAATTTCCATTTTCAAGTAAAAAAGTCGTACCTTTGCACACAACCATGACATTGACAAGACTTTGATTTATCCAAATACATACGAACAAAAAATAGGGTTCGACCAGATTCGAGAGCGGCTCGCAACACTATGCCTTTGCACATTGGGCGAAGGATTAGTGCGCGAGATGGCATTCTCTGTACATTTTGATGACATTCGTCGGCAAGTGAAGCAGACGATGGAGTTTGTGCGCATCATGCAGGAGGAAGACTTTCCTGACCAGAACTTTTTCGACGTACGCCCATCGCTGAAGCGCATCCGTATCCAAAACGCGTGCCTGGAGGTGGAAGAATTATTCAATCTGCAACGCTCGCTATCAACCATCCACAACATTGTGATGTTCCTTCACCGTTGTTCTGACGATGAGAATACCATACCGATGTTTCCTTACCTCTATGCCTTGACTGCTGATGTGAAGACATACCCGATGGTGGTGAAACGCATAGACCAGATACTCGACAAATATGGTCATGTGAAGGATACTGCATCCCCCACACTGCTGATGATTCGTCGCGAGTTGGCTTCCACAGCCGGTAGCGTGTCGCGTGCTTTGCAAAACATCCTCAAATCTGCCAAAGGCGAAGGACTCATTGATAAAGACGTGTCCCCCACTCTGCGCGATGGCCGTCTGGTCATACCTGTGGCTCCTGCCATGAAGCGGAAAATACGAGGCATTGTGCATGACGAGTCGGACACTGGACGTACCGTGTTCATAGAGCCTGCCGAGGTGGTTGAGGCAAACAATAAAATTCGTGAGTTGGAGAGTGAAGAGCGAAAGGAGATTAACCACATTCTGATGGAGTTCACGCAGACAGTTCGCCCCGAGGTGGAGGACATGCTGTTCAGCTATGCATTTCTGGCACAAATCGACTTCATCCGCGCCAAGGCAAAGTTTGCCATCATCACCAGCAGCACAGAGCCACGTATGGAGAACAAGCAGGTGCTTGACTGGTCCATTGCTGTTCATCCATTATTGGAACTGAAGTTTGGTTCCTACAACACGCAGCATCCAGAGGAGACGCCTCGCAAGGTGGTTCCGCTTGACATCACACTCACACAGAAGCAACGCATTCTGCTCATCTCTGGTCCGAATGCAGGCGGTAAGTCTGTCTGTCTGAAGACCACTGGGCTCTTGCAATATATGTTCCAATGCGGCATGCCTGTACCTGTGGCAAAAAGCAGCATATTCGGCATTTTCCGCAGCATCTTCATTGACATTGGTGATGAGCAGAGCTTGGAGAACGACCTTTCCACCTACTCTTCACACTTGCTCAACATGAAGAACATGATGAAGCATTGTGACGGAGCAAGCCTCATCCTCATTGATGAGTTTGGCGGTGGCACAGAACCACAAATTGGCGGTGCAATGGCAGAGGCAATGCTGAAGGTATTCAACAAGAAACGTGCCTTTGGTGTCATCACCACTCACTATCAGAACTTGAAGCACTATGCCCAAGAGACTGAAGGTATTGTAAATGGAGCGATGCTCTACGACCGTCAGCTAATGCAGCCGCTTTTCCAGCTCTCTATCGGTAACCCAGGCAGTTCGTTCGCCATTGAGATAGCCCGCAAGACCGGCATCCCTGATGAGGTAATTAAAGATGCCAGCGAGATTGTGGGCAAGGACTACATCAACTCCGACAAATATCTGCAAGACATCGTTCGCGACAAACGCTATTGGGAGCAGAAGCGACAGAGCATCCATCAGCATGAGAAGCAGATGGAGCAGACCATACAGCGATATGAAGAGGACATACAGCGCCTGCATGATGAACGCAAGGTCATCATTGCTCATGCCAAAGAAGAGGCTGAACAGATGTTGAAAGAGTCTAACGCAAAGATTGAGCAGACCATCAAGGACATCAAGGAAGCTCAGGCGGAGAAAGAGCGTACCCGCATAATCCGCCAAGACTTAGCCGACTTCAAGAAGGACATCCGCGAGATTGACCCCAACATCGCCGACGAGAAGATTCGCAAGCAGATGGAGAAGCTGATGAGAAGGAGGGAGAAGAAGAAAGAAAAGGCTTCATCGCAAACACCTGCTCCAAAGGGAATGGGCGGTCAGGCTATCAGCACTCCACAAAAAGCGAAGGAAGAAGTGTTGGAAGTCGGTTCTTATGTACGACTCAAAGGCCAGACCTCTGTGGGACAGATTCAGAAGATAAGCGGCAACGAGGCGATGGTCATCTTCGGACAGATTACCACCAACGTGAAACTCAAGCGCCTCGAATCTTGCGAAGCGCCCAAGAAAGAGAAGAACGTGGCTGCCACCTTTGTCAGCGTACAGACACGCGACGACATTCGCCAGGCCACACTCAACTTCAAGGAGCAGCTTGACGTGCGCGGCATGCGTGGCGACGAAGCAGTCCAAGCTGTCACTTACTTCATCGACGACGCTCTGGTGGCACGTGCCTCACGCGTGAAGATACTGCACGGAACAGGCACAGGAGCCCTCAAGACCGTCATACGTCAATACCTCAACACCATGCCTCCAGTAGCAGACTTCTATGACGAAGACATTCGCTTTGGAGGTGCTGGCATCACTATCGTAGAACTCGTCTGATGCGTCTGCACCCAAGAAGAGGATGGCTTTTTTGCCGCCTAACTCCGAATCTCGGGTCCGAAGAAAACGCTGAAACGATATATTGAAAACTGAATTTGATTATGAAGAAGCTCATAACATTCATCATGGCATGTGCCGCCTTTGCTGCTCATGCACAGACTGACAGCACAACTGCCGGCATCCAGCAGGCAGTTTCCACCTACCCCCTCCTCTTTCCTGTTTCATCTCATGAAGAGCTCAACAAGGATTTGATGCAGCTCCAGTATGGCAAGGTAGATGCTGCCGTCAAGAAACTCGTGCAAGCCAACAAGCGCAAACGCCAATCCACAGCAGGGTATGATGAGATTTTGTCCATCTGCCGCAAAGGGGAAAGCGGACTTCGTGGCGTGGACCGCGTTGTCATTGTCGATAGTGTGGTGGTGAGCAAGCAAGACTTTCTCAAGGCCTACCCTCTTTCTGCCGACCTCGGCACGCTGACTCTCTCTGAGCAAGGCGACGTTGTGCAGTACCAGACCCAACTGAATGGCATGGTGCTCTGCCCAGAAGGGACTGATAGTACCACTCTTCAAATAGTGCGTCACTACATTGAGAACCATCGACTTACCGAAGGAGAATCTATCGAAGGTTTAGGTATCGAAGGCGACATCAACTATCCCTTCCTCATGCCCGACGGACAGACATTCTACTTTGCGGCACGGACAGATGACGGTTTTGGTAACTACGACCTCTATGCCACCCGCTACGATAGCGATTCCAAGCGGTTCTATCAGGCCGAGAATATGGGATTCCCCTATAACTCTTACGCCAACGACTACATGCTGGTCATTGACGAAACCGCCCGCCTCGGATGGTTCGCCAGCGACCGCTACCAGCCTCAAGGCAAGGTGTGCATCTACACATTCATCCCCAACGAATCGCGCCAGACCATTGACTACGAGACAGCCGATATCGACCAGCTTCGTGCCGCCGCCTCGCTACAGTCCATCATGGCCATCACGCTGACAGACGAAGAAAAACAGGCTAAGGCTGAAGCTCTGCAACGCATCAAGCAGCTTGCCGCCACCACATCTGCCACACATCATCACGACTTTGTTTTTGTCCTCAACGATGCCAAGACTTGCTACACGCTTGATGACTTCACTTCTGCCGAGGCCAAAAAGATTTGCAAGGAATGGATTCAAAAGACCAAGAATCTCAATGCTCTCAGCGAACAGCTGCAGCAGACACGTGACACATCGCCAGAAGCACGCCAACAGATTCTCAACCTTGAGGGACGCGTGATGGAGCTGAAGAAAGAAACGCACCAGCTTGAAAAGCGCATCCGCAACCTTGAGCTTGCCCAATAATAAAGTACAGGCTTGCCCTGTACCAGAGTCGTTCATCAGTTGCGAACAATTATTCATAAGCTACGAATAATTTTTTGTAAGTTTGGAAATATTTTTCATAAGTTATGAATAATGAAATAGCGCAAACATTCGTGCCCCGCAAATCTCGAACATGGGATGGCGCTTATTCACCCCATCACAATATTTATTCAAAGAGATATTGCGATTTGTACATAAATGTGCTTATCTTTGCATACAGATATAATGCTATCAAAGCAGAGAACAAAAACATAGTTACAAATACATGAAAAAAACGAAAACGTGAAAAGTCTAATGATTACAACAGCAATGCTGCTGATGGGAACGTTATGTTTTGCCCAATCACATCATTCAACAACTACTACACATATGAAAACATTTCCACCTTCAGAACTACCTATCAATGCAGATGGCTCCGCATTTCACCTCCACATGCGCCCAGAGCAATTGGCCGACCGCGTCATTCTTGTGGGCGACCCAGGAAGAGTAAGCACCGTAGCTGAGCACTTTTCTGACAAGGAATGTGAAGTGAGCAGCCGTGAGTTCCACAGCATTACTGGTACATACAAAGGCAAACGCATCACGGTGCTCTCTACGGGCATCGGATGCGACAACATCGACATCGTCATGACAGAACTCGATGCTCTTGCCAATATCGATTTCAATACACGCACAGAGAAGCCCGAGCATCGCACGCTGACCATCGTGCGCATAGGCACATGTGGAGGCCTGCAACCCTTCACACCCACGGGCTCGTTTATCGCATCGGTGAAAAGCATCGGCTTCGATGGGTTGCTCAACTACTACGACGGACGTAACTCTGTGTGCGACCTACAGATGGAAGAAGCTTTCAAGCAGCACATGAACTGGAGCCCCCTCAAAGGTTCGCCCTATGTGGCTGTTGCCGACCCCGAACTTATCAGCCAAATAGCACAAGACGACATGATGCGAGGCTATACCATCGCCTGCGGCGGCTTCTATGGACCACAAGGCAGACAAATTCGACTGAAGATTCAAGACCCCGACCAAAACGAGAAGGTTGAAGCCTTTGAATATGACGGCCTCCACATCTGCAACTTCGAGATGGAAAGTTCTGCCCTTGCTGGGCTATCCGCCTTGCTGGGCCATCGCGCAATGACATGCTGCATGGTCATCGCCAACCGCTACACCACCGAGATGAACACCGAGTATAAAAACACAATAGATAATCTCATCACCAAAGTGCTGGACAGAATTTGACTGCACGCACCATCGTGGCAATCACATCTCTTCTCCTTTAGGCAAGAAAGGACAAAATCAGCACAAACACACGAACAAGCCCCCAATGAACAACATCACTATGACATCCTTCGAAAGTGACTACAACAACGGAGCACATCCAGACATCCTCCGCCACTTTTTAGAAACCTCAAATCCGCAACCTATAGGGTTTAGTGGGATTTTGCTTGCAAAGCGACAAAATTCATTTTATTGTACATATTTCTTGCACAACAGAAATGTC
>ONLY01000038.1 GCA_900318775.1 uncultured Prevotellaceae bacterium
AGGTAAGCATTTCAAAACCCGGACAGGGTATCGCTGGGCTAAAACGTTATGCATGAGAACTTTAATTCTGAATTTAAATAATTTTAAGAGACACTAGTGTGGCGGCAACTTTGGGTGACTCGATTACAATGCAGACGCTTTTTGAGCGTGACAAGCAGATGACCGACAAATATAACAAGGTCATTGCTGGAGGCAAGTGGGATGGCATGATGCTTGACAAGCACATTGGCTACCGCATGTGGTCGATGCCAAACGAGAACACCTTGCCTCAGGTGGCCAAACCATCGGACAAAACTGGCATAACCGCCAGTGAGACAGCCATCATGGCTCATGACTACACACGCCGAACAGCCACAGATGATGCCCGTTGGGTGTTTTTGCCAGGACTAGGACGTGGCAAGGGCAATATGGGCATTGAACCCGTTACGGCAAAAAGCCGTCCTCTGGGAGATGGTCCAACATTGGAATATGACATCAACTTCTCACGATCTGGCAAACAGAAGCTGGCACTGGGAATCTTGCCCACCAACGATGTCAACCCTGCACGCGGACTCCGTATCGGTGTTCGTGTCGATGATGGCGAGATGCAGACTATTGATGCCCGACAAGGATATGTGGACACCTTCAACGAATATACAAAAGAGAATATAGCACGTTCGAAGGTGCTGAAACCACTTCCTCGACCTGCAAGCGACATCTATCTGTCTGGTACCCGTCAACGTATGCGCAGCGAGGTGTTTGACAACCTTCGATGGCTCAGCATCGACCTCGACATACTTACAGAAGGCAATCATACCGTTAAAGTTGTGATGATAGACCCGGAAATCGTCGTTGAGAAGTTAGTCATTAATCCAGATAATGAACATCCATCCTATCACGGCAAAGAATAAACAATTATGAAAAAACTATTTATCACATTACAATTCGCGCTTGCACTAACTTGCGCTTATGCACAAAAAGTATATACCCTCCAAGATTGGAACATAAAGGATTATGAACCAGGCAAGGAGTTACGTCTGAATGTCAGCGAATACAAGATTGACGACAAGAATCCACTCTTCTATCAAGATATGCAGAAAGAGTGGCGATTGAAAGCGGAGGTGAAATGCGGAACTTTGGGCACGGAACAGGTCTTTGTCTGCAAAGAAGGGAAAGGCAGTTTTCTGATAGGCAAAAATTCGCTAACGGGTGATATTTCCCTCGGTTTTGACAATACGGCTCAACGTTTCTTCGTGGAAGTTATTGACAAGAATGAGCAAGGCCATCGTCTCTGGGCTGGTAGTAAGGTGGTCAAGGACCGCTGGTACGAGCTGGAGGCAAAGGCTACATACGATACGAAGAAAAAGCAATCGGTACTTTCGCTGAACGTTGACGGACAAACAGAAACACTCACTTATCCAGGGAAGGCATTGCGGCATAATGCCTCAAATTGGGTTGTGGGCCACGGATTCCCCGGTGGTTTCCCCAATGCGCTACAGGTACGCGAAGGCGCTATCCGCAACCTTGAAATCTCAGGTTCTCCACTTGAGCGTGTGGAGGGACAGAATCCCCTGTTTACAGACAGATTCACCGCCGATCCTGCTTTTACCGTAGTAGGCAACACGGTCTATGCCTACGTAGGTGAAGATGCCACAGGAGTTGGAGGATGGTTCTATATGCCTCGTTGGTTCTGCTATTCAAGCACAGACATGATTCACTGGAAGTCACACGGTCCCGTCCTCTCTGCTGCTGATTTCCCCTATGCCCAGCCTGGTGGCTCGTGGGCTGGTCAGGTGGTAGAGGCAAATGGCAAGTTCTATTATTATGTGACACTTGACCGCAAGGATAATCGTCAGCACACAATTGACGTAGCAGTCAGCGATTCGCCAACAGGCCCTTTCAAACCGGCACGTGCGGATGGCACACCTCTTATCACCGATGATATGACGCCCGACTCACATCGTGGCAATGCAGATATTGACCCGACTGTTCTTATTGATGATGACGGAACTCCCTGGATGGCCTGGGGCAATG
Source organism: uncultured Prevotellaceae bacterium (assembly GCA_900318775.1). Taxonomy (GTDB): domain Bacteria; phylum Bacteroidota; class Bacteroidia; order Bacteroidales; family Bacteroidaceae; genus Minthosoma. Next base: position 2,014 of record ONLY01000038.1, read on the forward strand.
GTGACTGCTACATGGTTCGCCTGAAAAAGAACATGATTGAACTGGATGGAGAAATCAAGAAGGTTCCATTACGCAACTATTCCGAAGGACCTTGGCTCTTCAAACGTGGCAATCTTTATTATAATGTATATGCAAGTGATGCACCAGGCGTACAGACAGAGCAGATGGCATATTCGTATGCCACAAGCATCGAAGGTCCTTGGACCTACGGCGGTTTTGTAAGTACATCGGCCAATTATGGATTCACCATTCATCCTTCTGTCATTCAGTTCAAAAACCAGTGGTACTACATCTATCATGATGGTTCATACATGCAGAACGGGGAACCTGGTGGACAATGTCGTCGAAGTGTTTGTGCGGAATATCTTTATTTCGATAAGGATGGAAAGATTAAGTTCGTTCCTCTTACCCAAGAGGGCTTAAGTGAAAAGAAAGCAAGATGAAGCGACTTTTATTCACAATCTCTATCGCTGTTATAGCGTCTTTGAACATTCAGGCTCAAGGCTATCGCAACCCTGTGCTTCCTGGCTTTCATGCCGACCCAAGTGTGTGTACAAACGGCAAGGACTTCTACTTGGTGAACAGTACGTTCCAGTATTTCCCAGGCGTACCTGTTTTCCACAGCAAAGACTTGATACACTGGGAGCAGGTGGGTAATTGCCTCTCGCGCAAGTCGCAGTTTGACCTCTCAGGGCTTTACACACAAAACCAGCCGGAATTGGGTTGGACTAATGCGGGCATCTATGCTCCAACCATCCGCTATCATGAGGGGCGCTATTACATGGTGACCACCATTTTCCCATCACGTCGCCATTTCTACGTATGGACAGATGACCCCTCTAAAGAATGGTCCGACCCCATATTCATTGACTTTGCCCTCGGCAGTTGTGACCCTACCCTCTTTTGGGACGAAGGGAAGTGCTATTTCTTATGGAAAGCAGCAGCAGACGAAACACGCCCAGGAATCAAGCCGGGTGAAATCAACATCTGCGAGATTGACGTTAATACAGGTCAGCGTACAGGCGATGTTCATCACTTGGGAACGGGACTCGGCGGACGTTATCCTGAAGGTCCACACATATACAAGAAAGACGGCTATTATTACATGATGCTTGCTGAAGGCGGCACGGAGCATGGCCACCACGTCAACATCTTGCGAAGTAAATCCCTGTTCGGGCCCTACGAACCGAACCCTGCCAACCCCATTCTCACGCATTTCAGCATGAAGATGCAGAACAGCAATATTCAAGGACTCGGACATGCAGACCTCATACAAGCACCCGACTCCTCATGGTGGATGATTTGTCTGGGTTATCGCACCAGCGGTTACCTCCTGCATGTGATGGGACGCGAGACAATGCTTGCACCTGTACGTTGGAACAAGAATGAATGGCCAGTGGTCAATGGTGACGGCACTTTGGCCATCAATATGAAATGTCAGACCTTACCTCAAGTTCCAATGCCCCTTGACCCTGTTCGCGAAGAGTTCAATTTCGTCAAGCGCGATGTACCAGCCAACAGCTACAGCAACATTGGATTGCCTTGGGGATGGATGAGTATCGGTAATCCCGATTATTCCCGCTACTCTCTTACTGAGCGGGAGGGCTGGTTGCGTCTGCGTCCCACTTCT
>ONLY01000037.1 GCA_900318775.1 uncultured Prevotellaceae bacterium
GCAATACACTCAAAAAGATGGCAAGGGAAAAGCAAATGTCTTTGCTAATGCCATCAAGCATGATTTCAAGAGTAAAAATCCAACGACTCGTTGGAGTGATATTATTCGGTTAAAATAAGGGAAAGAAAAGAAAGTAAAATATGACACAGGAACAATTCAAAGAGTTATTACGCAGTCAACAAGGCGAGTTGAATGCCGTGCTGATGTACCAAAGGCTTGCCAAAGTTGTCAAGACAGACAAAGAGCGTGAGGCATTTCTCCAACTTGCAAAAGAGGAAGGCCGACATGCCAGTGTTTTCCATGCCTACACCAAAGAGGCTTTGAAACCTAAGAAGACAATGGCTGTCATCATGCCATTACTTTATCGTATTTTAGGGAAAAAGCGATTGTATAAGCTGATAGCCAAGGGTGAGTATGATGCTGCTACAGGTTACGAACATCTGATTGCTGATTTTCCAGATGTGGAAAGTGTTAAGAACGACGAGAAACGTCATGGTGATATTGTATCTGGATTACTTGATTGATATATGAAAGCACTTTCAACACGCACGGCAGGCTTCACGGATTCCATCATCCGTAGAATGACTCGTATCTCAAATCAGTACGGAGCCATCAATCTCTCACAAGGGTTTCCTGACTTCGACCCTCCAAAGGAGATAACAAATCGTCTGGCAGAAATAGCACCACATGGCCCACATCAGTATGCTATAACTTGGGGAGCACAGAATTTCCGTGAGGCTTTGGCTAAGAAACAAAGTCATTTTACAGGATTGGACATCGATGCCAACAAGAACATCGTTGTGACTTGTGGCTCTACTGAGGCTATGATGGCAGCAATGATGACTATCGTAAATCCAGGTGACAAGGTGGCCATCTTCTCGCCATTCTACGAAAACTATACGGCTGACACGATTCTTACAGGTGCAGAGCCGATATATATCCCTCTTGTACCACCCACATTTGAGTTTGATGCCAATCTGCTTGAAGATGCTTTCAGAAACGGCGCAAAGGCTTTGGTGCTCTGTAATCCGTCGAATCCTTGTGGCAAGGTGTTCACTCATGAAGAACTCCAGACGATAGCAGATATTATCATCAAGTATGACGGTTATGTGATAACCCCTTACGAGCATGTCTATATCTCCACGCTGCCGGGAATGTGGGAGCGAACTGTTTCATGCAGTTCACTGTCAAAGACCTACAGCATCACAGGCTGGCGACTCGGTTATGTCATTTCACCAGAACGCATCATTGACAGAGTGAAGAAAGTGCATGACTTCCTGACAGTGGGAGCTGCTGCACCATTGATGGAAGCTGCTACAGTTGGTCTGTCATTCCAAGACAGTTATTACAAGGAACTACAAGACCACTATATGCACATGAAGCAACTCTTCTGTGACGGGCTACGTCAGTTTGGGCTTGATTTTACAGACCCACAAGGTGCCTATTACGTACTGCTCGATGTGTCGAAGTACGGCGTAAAGGACGACCTTCATTTCTGCGAGTGGTTAGCTGAACATGTCGGCGTGGGTGCTGTTCCTGGTAGTTGCTTCTTCAGAGAAGATGTTAATCATCTTATCCGTTTCCATTTTGCCAAGCGTGATGACACCCTGAAGGCTGCTCTTAACCGCTTATCAGAACTGGAACTGAAGGCAAAAAAATACAAACAATAAATGATACAGATAATAACATATAGCGAGCGATACAAGGCAGACTTCATTCGTCTTAACAAGCAATGGATAGAGACCTATTTTAGACTGGAGGAGTCTGACCTAAACACTTTTGCCCATATTGACACATATATTATCGGTAACGGTGGTCAGATATTCCTGGCCATTGATGACAGTACAAGCGAGGTGGTAGGCTGCTGCGCTTTGATAAGTCATCCTGAAAAGGACTCGTATGAATTGGCAAAGATGGCTGTATCACCTCATATTCAGGGACAACATATAGGTTACCAGCTTGGATCTGCATTGATAGAGTACGCCCAAAAGCTGGGAGTAAAAAGAATCTATCTTGAAGGGAATACAAAACTGGAAGCCTCCATACATTTGTATCGGAAATTAGGCTTTAAGGAAATTCCACTGGAGGGTAATGCCTACGACAGATGTGACATAATTATGGAACTGATTCTATAGACTGTGAACTCAATGAGAACCGTTCAGATAACAGCATCCAATGCTGATGAAAAGATAAAACAGCTATATGAAACGGCATTCCCTGAAGACGAACAAATCCCTTGGAAGGACTTGATGCGCCTGGTTGAGGAAATGCCGTTGGATTTCACTGCATATTACGATGGCGAAGACTTCATTGGCTTCACCATCGTCTATCCACGTAAGTCTATCAACTGGTTCTGGTACTTTGCCGTGTGCGAAGAGTTGCGAGGCAAAGGCTATGGTCAGAAGATACTGACTCAGATGATAGAACACTATAAGGGACAATCCTTCGTTCTGGACATGGAAAGTCCGACGCAGGTCAGTGAGAACATAGACCAACGCAAACGCCGTCAGAATTTCTATCTTCGCAACGGCTTTAGGGACACAAATGTCTATCGCACCTACAACGACATCACCATGACAATAATGATGAGGGGTGAAGGAACGTTCACCATGAAGGATTGGGATGACATCATCCACGAACTGCAACAGTTCTGGTGGCCTGACGACATCGAAGAAGAGTAGTGTGGCTTTTTGCCAGAATCACGGGACGGTGCTTTGATCCGCTGAAGATGGCTGAGGTAAGAGGGCTGATGGCTGATGGCTGAGGGATGAGGTAAGAGGTAAGAGGTAAGAGGGCGGATGTTTGATGTATGAAGGCTGATGGCTGAGGGATGATGGCTGAGTTCTGAGAGCTTAGATAGAGGAGCAGCACCCTGATGGATGCTGCTCCGTGTTGTTGGGTTGAAGAGGGTGTGTTCTGTTTGTTTTGTTGAGTCAGTTGGTTGAATAGAGTGTTTTTTATATGATTGAACCTCATGTTTTTGAGTGCTATTTCCTGAATCTATGGTTTTGAAAGCGCTCTCACAGCCGAGAGGTGTTTTTGCTTGGTTGACACCTTTATGGGATGCTTCAGAACAACGGTCCTTTCCCTTGGTTATTTCTTGTATTTTTCAATCATGGCCCGCAGGGTTGCGCCGTGATGGCCTTCCTGCTTGGCAAAGATTTCCATCTCGTCGGCAGCCTCATTCATGCCTGCTGCTCTGAATGCCTGGGCAAACTGGTTGACTTGCTCTTCACCCTTTTCTTCTCCTGCGGCAAAGCTCTCTGCCAGTTTCCAGATGTCGGCATTGTACTTGCCGTTGAGGGTAGCGTAGAATCCTGCATGGACGGCCTCTTGATTGGCCATCTCGATAAAGGTCTGCGAAACCTCCTCGGGGTAGCCCTGCTCCTTGGCCATGCGTGCGAGCGCATAGTACACCATTACTCCTGCGGCTTCTGCCTTGGCGGCTCCGTCGCATAACTTCTCAAAATCGGTTCCTTTTGTGAGTCCGTAAATCATAATCTGTAATTTGATGAATGAATTGCTTTCGTTATGCCCATTCAAAGTTGTTCTTTCCTGCACCCACCTCGAAATGATACTTGGCGATGCCGAGATCCATGCGGGTGTAGCCAATCAGGGAGAAACTCCTCTTGGCGATGACCAGGGCTGGCTGCCCGTCTTTTGCGGGGATGTATTCAAAGAAGAACTTCTGCTGGTTGACGGCTGTGGGAGCGAGCAGGGCGGCTTCAACTCCCTTCTTGAACCAGGAAGGAGTGGTGTCGCTGGCATTGCTCACTTGCTCGACGGTCTTCGTCTTGTGGCTGATGCCTTGTGTCTCGCCATAGCCAAGGGCGATGTAGCAAGCGATTTTCTCGTCTTCGCCCAGCACGTACGTGCCTGGCACCTTTGAGTAGGAGAGTCCTACCCAACAAGTGTTTAAGCCGAGTCTTTGAGCCAGCAGAACCAGCTGCTCTCCGTAATAGCCGATTCGCTCGTCGAGGTCGTCACTCTTGCGACCAGCCATCACTAGATAATTGGTGACGTTGGAGAACTTCCCGTACTTGGCCAACTTGCCCTGAAAGGCCTTGGGCTCATTCTTGATGAGCTGGATGTGCAGGTTTCCCTGGCTGTTCATCTCCTCAATCCCTTTCTCCAGCACCATGACCATGTCTTCTGCCAAGGGCTGCGCTTTGTATGCCCTTACGCTATGGCGGGCCTTGATTGCTTCTTCTAAATTCATGCTATTTTGTTGTTTTGTGTCTTCGAACTTGTTTGTACCTATCTCGCCATTGCGACGAGAGCGAGTAGGATGGTGATGATGGTTTGCTTGCTATAGGTTATTGTCTTTAAATTTACTTAACTTCAGAACGTCGAATCGTCTATCCTTTGTAAGTTTTAGCCTTTTGCTCCAGTTCTGACAAGCGGTCAAGAGCCGCTTTCAGGGTGTCATCGCGCTTGGCAAAATGGAAGCGGATGAGATGATGAACATCTTCTCGGAAGAAGCAGCTGCCTGGAACAGCACCCACACCGACATGCTCAGCCAGCCACTCGCAGAAATGCAGGTCGTTCTTTACACCATATTTCGATACATCGAGCAGTACATAATAAGCGCCCTGCGGGTCGGTGAAGTCAAGCCCAAATTGTCTCAGTCCGTCGCAGAAGAGTTGCTTCATGTGTGTGTAGTGCGCTTGAAGTTTTGTGTAATAACTATCTTGGAATGAGAGACCTACAGTCGCTGCTTCCATCAAAGGTGCAGCTGCGCCTACGGTCAGGAAGTCGTGCACTTTCTTCACTCGCTCTATAATGGGTTCTGGCGCAATGACATACCCCAGTCGCCAGCCTGTGATGCTATAAGTCTTGGACAGCGAACTGCATGAAACCGTTCGCTCCCACATGCCCGGAAGGGTGGAGAGATAGACATGCTGGTGAGGGGCATAGATGATGTGCTCATACACTTCGTCTGTGATTACATAGGCGTCATACTTGATGATGATATCTGCTATTGTCTGGAGTTCTTCGCGTGTAAACACCTTGCCACATGGGTTCGACGGATTGCAGAGCACCAAGGCCTTTGCACCCTTTCTGAAAGCGTCTTCGAGCAGATTGGCATCAAACTCAAATGTGGGTGGCACGAGGGGGATATATATCGGCTCTGCACCCGTGAGAATCGTGTCTGCCGTGTAGTTCTCGTAGAAGGGCGAGAAGATGGCCACCTTGTCACCTGGATTGACGATGGTCATCATGGCTGCCATCATTGCCTCCGTAGAGCCACAGGTCACCACTACGTTCTTGTTGGCATCGATGTCCAGTCCCGTGAAATGACTCTGCTTCTTCGCCAACGCCTCGCGGAAGTTCTGTGCTCCCCAAGTGATGGCATACTGATGTGGGCCCTGTGGAGCGATTTCTGCCAGGCGATGCGTAATCTCCTCGGGAGGATTGAAATCAGGAAATCCCTGTGAGAGATTGATGGCTCCGTACTGGTTGGAGATGCGGGTCATTCTGCGGATAACGGAATCTGTGAATCCAGATGTGCGGGTGGATAGTGGTTTCATGTATGTATAAATTAATTTGTGTCGATGAGCAAGCGTTGAAGCGCTTTTGTTCCCGAGTGGGTGGGGTATGCAGGAAAGAGTGTCCAGCCTTTGTCGATGCGAGAGGTGCTCTCCAGCTCCTTTTGGGGATGGGAACTTTGCCGCGTGCATGTTCGTGGCCCAACAATCCTGTTTCTTCGGGGAGGGGTTGGATGTCAAAGCCTGCACACGAACAGATGTTCTTCCCCGTGGTTGTATCTTATGAAGTACAAATATATACACAAATGATGAAGAGAATAAATATTTTCAGAAAAACTGCATGCTTGGTCTGTATTTTCTTTCAGTCATTGGAAAAACATCAAGCACATTGCCTTTCAGATAGAAGTTGTCTCGATAGCTTGTCTGCGCCATTCTCTTCGGAAAAATCTATTGCTCTTATTAAGGGCTTTCCCACGTGCTGGCCGAGGTATGGAAAAACAGAAGCGTTAGAGGTTGAAGGCTAAAAACGAAAGTAAAAGTTACCTTTCAGACAGGATGCCAACACCCCGAATAGCAAGGTAACTTTTACTTGTTGATTTGTAATTGAAGTTTGCTTTCGTTGAGCTTGAAGTATGCCTGTGCTCAACTTCTTCGGACGTTATCGAAGCGCATTGACCGGTTTAATCACCACGTCTCGGTCGAAAGCGACGGGCTTCACTCGATACTCGTCCAGCACATAGATGCAGGTGCAGCCCACACCCGTGGTGGAGTAGTCGAGGTTGAAGGTGTAGCGGTCTGCCTGTGGTTGCAGCTGATAGGTGAACTGGCTCTTCGTCAGGTTGTCCGTCGTGAAC
>ONLY01000028.1 GCA_900318775.1 uncultured Prevotellaceae bacterium
TATTCAGAAAGTATATCAAGGACTTCTATCACACAAGACTGACAAATGAAAAAGCGTGGAAACGAAAGGTGAGAGGAGTCGGGGATACATCATTCTTGGAATCAGTGTGAACAAAGCTTGTTTCTGTACTGCATATGTGGCGCAAGAATACCATATTGACGGTATTTCGGATGATGTGGAAAGACTGTACCTTTGCGATTCGATAGTGGAAAAGGGATCTGTGGCGTGTTGTTTGGCATGATATTGCCACGTGTAAGGTGTGAACAGAAAAAGAACCCAAGCTGGGGGAATTTGTTGCTTACTCAACTTACCCCTCGTGCAGAAGGAATTATATTAACAATCAAAAACTAACACAAACAATGAAAACAAAGAACATTCTCAAGTCCACTCTTGCAGTGGTCGCCGTGACAGCATCTTGCCTCGGTGCTTGGAAAGCGTATGATGCTTACGATTAAAATGACAACTCCCTTCTTGCAGAGAATGTGGAAGCTTTAACACAGGATAGTGAGAATCCTGACACATCATGATATCAATATCTTGCATACGCTCATCCTTGCGATGGGTGGGAAATGAAAATGTACTGTAGCAAGTTGAAAAATAATAATAATGATCATTGCCACTTTCACTGCGGGAGACAAATCTCAGACTGATGTTTCGGAATTTAATCTGAATTGTTAAAAAATCATAGTTCGTTTTAATTATCTCCTGTAAATAGAAAGAACACTTATGTATCATTGTTCTGAATAATCAGAATAAATGTGCTTGAAAATAATAAAAATATGAAACATGTAATTTTTTCCCTAATTTCAATTTTCTTATTATGCGGCTGTGAAAACACTCAACAACAAAAAGCAGACTATGTTTTCGACAAAGCCCAAAGTGTTGAACTGTCGAAATTATCTTTAAAGAATGAATTTGATGTATCACTGGAATCTACAGGAGACATGCTGAACGTGTTACAATCAAAAATGTTCGTTGAGGGAAATGAGTACTTTATTTCATCTTTTTATGATGTTATGCGATTAGACAGTTGCGGAAATATTATAAATAAGATTGGGGAGCTTGGGCATGCGGCAAATGAATACATTGAATTCGAGGATTACTATGTTGATAGCCACAAAAAAACAGTTCTTGTTCTTGCACCGAACAGAATATATCATTATGATTATAATGGTGCTTACTTAAAAAAAGACAATTTAGACATCCCCGCCACTTCATTTATTAAGCATAATGAATACTATTGGTTTGCCACAGGCAGAAATGGATACAAAAATAGCAAATTATTTAGAACCGATCATAAATTTAACAATGTTGTGGCTTTTTTGGATAGCAATTCGGATGTAATACCAATCAAGGAAAACAATTTCGGTAGAGGCACATTCCTGACATTCAAGGAAAGTTATACTCATGACATCTATGTCATTGAAAACGGAAATCCAGAAAAGAAATATACTTTTGAATTTAAAGGTTTAGAAATCCCCAATGGGTTATTTGAAGGTGATGCAATGGATGTTTATAAAAAGATGTCTTCCAATTCTTATGCGGTGATTCACACTTTTTTGGAGAACCAAAAATATATTTTCATGTTAGTCCAAGAGTATAACGAGGAAAGGGAAGTGCCATACAATTATTTTTGGTGTATAAATAAGTCAAACAAAAAGGATATAGTTTTGAACATTCCAGATGAGGCATTCGAAGAATATGGGAATCCTCAATTTCTATCAAACAATAACATACTTTACTTCGTTGGGAATAAGATGGACCAAACGGCCAAAGACCAAAATGAAAAATCTTCCCATATTTTTGGAATAAGTCTTAATCAATTTATCTGAAACATATTTTTGAGAAATATATGAAAAGAATGCCCTAACTCCCTAGCCCAGGACATACATTTTATGGCTAATCCTAAAAAGTGTATTTTTAAACTATAGTTGAATATGAAGAAACTAGTTAATCAATGGTTATTATTAAGTATAATATCTCTCTATTCCTGTTCTAGTACGAACAACGGAATTGGGGAAATTATGAATTTTGACTACACTTATAATGACCGGAGCTTCATAGATAGCACATTTCTTTCTAACATGAAGATAATAGAGCTGAGAAGGGCTGAAGAAAGTTTTCTTAGGCATATTGACAGAATGTTCTTGATCAATGGTGAGTATTATATCATGGATAAGAGCCAAGATGCCGTCTTTGTATATAATTCTCAAGGGGATTACTTGCGCAGTATATGTAAATTGGGACGTGGACATGGGGAATATCTACAATTGGTAGATGTTGCATATGATAAGCACACTGATGAATTTTTGTTTTTGGTGGCCCCTTCAGCGATATATCGATATTCAAGGGATGGGGCATTTAGGGGCAAGAGCGATCTTAACCATCTTTATTCAGAAATCGCTGTTGACTCATCGTATGTGTATCTTTATAATCCCACATATACTCAAAACCGAGAAATGAGTTACACAATTGAATGCCAAAATAAGAATATGAAAGAGAAAAACATCCAATTGCTGGATGAAGGAACAGACTTTTCTCCATATGCGTCCTTAGGATATAGAATGTTTACAGGGCAAGATGACATTTTGTTTGTGAGAAAATTCGATTCTCACATCTACAAAATGAAAAACGGTAAAATTGTCCAGTCATATGAGATTAATCTTGGGCAGCATGAATTTCATCATTCTGAGGAAGAACAACTTTCATCAATTGAATTGACGGAGTATTGTTGGCAGAATAAAATGGTATATGTTTTCTCCAGTATCGCATCTTCAAACCATTATTTGCTTTTCTCGACCAATTTATGGAATATAAATATATGTAATCTCGATGATGGTGTTTGCGATGGTTTTTCACGCATAAGCATTCCTGCTTATGGAATCAATCTTCTTTCATTTACCCCCATAGAGGGTTCATCTAAGATCTGTTTTTATCTGGAGGCCGAACGTATTCTCCAGACAAAAGAGTTATTTGCCAGAACCCCTGAAAGCAAGAGCCGGAGCAGTAAGGCTTTTGTGGAGCTAGCAGAGCGATATTCAGGTGGTGATAATCCTGTCTTATTTATTTACGATATTCAATGAATACAATGTTTCTCTGTAATATGACAAAACTGCTTTTGATTTCGTTGATGTTTGTATTTCTGATGAGCTCTTGCTCGCGCAGTAAAGAACTCAAATATGCCATGAGCTTATAGAGTAGGATAATTTAATATATTTATATGTATGAGAAATATTTTTATTTCAACTATTTTAATGACGTTATTTATTTGTTGTGATAGTAATGAGAATGTAAAACAGATAAATTCCTTTCCTGTCACAACATCTATAAGATGTCAAAATAAGATATCTATTGATTCTGTTTATATGTCTTATCCTATTTTGAAAATTGATGGTAATTATTGTTGTATAGCAGATTTGGCGACAAGAGAGTATTTCTTTCATTTATATTCGTATCCTTCGTTTAAATATGTGAAATCATTTGGAGCTATTGGAAATGGTTCAAATGAACTTGTAATGTTGACAGATTTCGATTTTCATGATGGTGTGGTTACAGCGTTGTGTGGAGCGGATTATACTATTAAGTTATTTAACATTAACCCCCCTCAATCTCCTAAAGTAATTAAACCACAAAAGAAGAATGATTATACCGCGATATGTAATGGATGTGATAATACTTTTTATCTCTATTCTAATAATGGAGATAAGAGAATACTTAGAATAGATACATGTGGGAAGGTTATTTCTGAGGGTTTAAAAGCTGAATCACTCAAAAAAGACTATCCGCGGATGACCTCTAATTATATCTGGCAAAGTCGTATAAGAAGAAAAGATGATGTTGTAGTCGTACCAACCCTATTTGGTGATATTATTGATATTGCAAATAATAATCTTGAACCAATAATGCGAATTGAAGGTCCGATAGGAGAACCTTGTGTGAAAGAAAACTCTTTTAAAGGTTATACATCCTATATGTTACAATATCAAACATATATAGATGCAGTGCTATCTAAACAAATCTATACTTTATTTATGTGTGAAGATTTATCAAAATATCCTAATGGTAAGGAACGGAATAGCATAAGAGTTTTTGATTATCAAGGGAATCCCATCAAAGAACTTTTATTGGAGAAAGATATTGAGGCTTCTTCTTTTTATGTAGATGAATCTACAAAGAAAATATATGTTTTGGTGCCAGATAGTGATAAACCAATTTGGGTGTATGAGATGTAATGTTTTCCCCTTCCTCTTTATGGTCACACTTATTTTTTCTTCATGTAAAGATAGAGGAGACGGGGAACGTGGAGGCCTTGAGACGAACGGCAAGAGAAATCATGGCGTTGCAACCCAAGATCAAGTCGCCGGCAACGGAAGCAATGGCAGACAGCGCAAGAAGGAAAGTAATTGAATTGGAAAAATAAGACATAACATCAGATGAGATCATTCAAAAGACTATTGACAGGTGGAATCCTTATTACCATATGGAGTGTGTCAGCGTCAGCCCAGCAACTGACTTTGCCTGACGCCATCCGCATTGCGCAGGAGAATTCGTATGATGCGCAGCTGGCAAGGTTTTCGTTCTTGGCAAGTTACTGGACTTACCGGTCTTTCAAGGCAGAACTGCTGCCCTCGGTGAACTTGAACGGCGGACTCGCCAATTTTGATCACTCGCTGGTGGCTGTGCGTAACTATGAGGACGGACAGGTGGCATACGTGAACAACAATTCAATGACCAACCACCTCACTCTGTCGCTTGACCAGCAGATTGCGGCAACGGGAGGTAGGGTGTCGTTGCAGTCGTACCTGTACCGTCTGGATCAGTTCAGTTATGACGAGAAAACCTACAACTCGCAGCCGCTGAGAGTAAGCTACACGCAACCCCTGCGCTCGTTCAATGCGCTGAAGTGGGAGAAGAAGACGGCCCCCGTGGAATACAAGATTGCACAAAAAGATTATCTAGCTGCCATGCAAGATGTGACCCTTCGGGTGGCTGGACTATTCTTCAGTGTGCTCTCGGCTCAATCGGACTACAAGCAGAGCCTTGCCACCCTGCAAGACCGTGAGGCATTGTTTGACATGGCAAAGAAACGGCTCGAATTAGGTACAACGACCAAGAGTGAGGTGCTGCAACTGGAATTGTCATTGCTTAATGCACGGGTGGCTGTGAACAGGGAAAAACTGGAACTGGATGACCGCATGTATCAGTTCTTTTCCTACCTGCGAGTGACGGACTATGAAAGGTCGGAGTTAATACCTCCATATGTGGTGCCAGAGGTGCTGCTGAATGCTGATGATGTGTTGCAGAAAGCCATCGCCAACTCGTCGCACACGCTGGAACAACGGCAACAGATGTTGGAGGTGGAGAAGGCTCTGGCGCAGGCAAAGTCGAGCAAGGGCCTACAACTGACGTTGAGCGGCGAGGTGGGTTTCAGCCAGACGGGCAGCACATTCAATGACGCTTACCATCGGTTGCGTGACAACGAGATTGTGGGACTGACCCTCTCCCTGCCCATCTTTGACTGGGGGGTGAGTCGAGGCAGGGTAAAAATGGCAGAGGCACGGATGGAGGTGACCCGTACAAGGCTGGAACAGGCACACTTAGATTATGTACAGGACTTGCGGAAAAAAGTGCTGCAGTTCAACGCCCAACCGATGCAGTGCAGGGATGCCTTGCGGGCACAGGAGATAGCAGAAGAACGCTACGGCATCACCCGACGGCGGTTCGAAACGGGTGCAGTATCGGTGACAGACCTGAATACGGCACAGCAGGAGATGGAATCAGCCAAATCACAATACATCAGTCAGTTGCAGACCTTCTGGACAGACTACTACACGTTGCAGAAATCAACCTTGCACGACTGGATAAAGGGGACGGACGTAGAAGTAAACTTTGATAAGCTAATCAATAAAAAGTAAAGAAAGATTAATGAAATGAATAAAATTGGACTTTATTCGATATGCTCCCTGTTGTTGCTGATGGGATGCAAAAATGGGAATGAACAGAAGGAAGAAGAAAGTGTCTTTGCTGAGCAGGAGCAGACCATTGCAGAGGTAGATACGATGTCACTTCATCTTCAGGTCTTCCAGAAACAATTACTGTGCAATGGTCGTTTGGTGGCCATCCGCAAGGCTGATCTGCAATGTCCTAAACAAGGGGAGGTGTTGCAGCGGGTGCTGGTGCAGAACGGTCAGCGTGTCAGCCAAGGAGCGTTGCTCGCAGTTTCTGATACACATGACAAGACGGCTGAACTAGAAAAGACACAGCATGACCTGGAACGGGCAAAGGTGGAACTGCAAGATAAACTTATTGGTCTGGGCTATGATGGTGACTTTGCTCATGTGCCTGCAGACGTGTTGCATCGAGCAGAAATCACTTCGGGATATTACTCCACGAAATATCAATTAGCGGCAGCACGTAAATCCCTGAACGATTGCAGATTATATGCTCCTTTCAGTGGAAGGATAGCTAATCTGGAGGCACGTCCGCATCAGGCAGGCACGAAGTTCTGTACACTGATTGATGACTCTTTCTTTGAAGTTGAATTTAAGATTTTAGAGGCAGAATTGGCATTCATCCAGAAAGGGCAAACAGTCAAGGTGTCGCCTTTCGTACATGAAGAAGAGACCTTTGAGGGAACTGTGACGGAAATCAACCCGACGATTGACGAACGGGGGCTGGTGGCTGTGAAGGCAAGGGTGAAGAACACTTCTGACACCTTGATGGATGGCATGAATGTGCGCGTGGTGGTGGAGAACGCGGTGGGGCAGCAGTTTGTGGTGCCCAAGGAGGCGGTGGTGGAGCGTGACGGCTACCATGTTATCTTCCTCTATGACCCCAAGACCCAGCGTGCCGTGTGGACTTACGTGGATATTGCTTACAGCAATTTGACAAGTTTTGCCATCACCGGATGCAAAAAGAAGGAAACCGAACTGCACGAAGGAGAGATTGTCATCACGTCAGGCAATTTGAACTTGGCGGATGACACCGAGGTAAGGGTGGGTGAAGAAAAATAGGAAAGGGCAACAGCCCACATTATTAATAACATTAAAAGAGTCAAAATGAAAACTTCTATATTTTATTTATTGGTTCTTGGGGTATTATTGTGTCATTCTTGTTCCGTTGCAAATATTGGAAATATAAGGGATGTTACGATGTATGTTACTCAGGACTATGTTCCATTATCAACTTTAGCCCAACCTTTTGAATATATACAGCTGAAGGATTGTGGTCCACAATCCATAATAAGAGAAGCTGACAAACTTGTCTATTTGAAGGATAGGGTCTATGTTTTCGATGACACTAACGATGTCATTATATGCTATGATTTGCAAGGTCG
Organism: uncultured Prevotellaceae bacterium; assembly: GCA_900318775.1. GTDB lineage: Bacteria > Bacteroidota > Bacteroidia > Bacteroidales > Bacteroidaceae > Minthosoma. The sequence continues at coordinate 7,337 of ONLY01000028.1, forward strand.
TCTAATCACGTCCACACACAAATACATTGGGCATGGAAGAAATGAATATGTTCACATATCCGACATGTCCTTTGACGAATCAGACAGTCTTTTATATGTGCTTTGTGATACACCTTCAGCAATTATGGTTTTGGATGCTAAACTTAATATTGTCTCCCTGCATCCTATTCCACTGATGCCATTAGAGATGTGCGTCAGCTCTAGTCATATATTGACGATGAGCGTCAATCATAAAGACGAGATGTTTGAAATACATACGTTTGATAAACATCATTTAGATAAACAGCCACAACTTCTGCAGACATCGAAAGTCGTGGCAGACAAAATTATGGGTCTGGGCAGACTCCTCCATACGACACATGGTGAATGTTGGGCGGCATTGCCTTTTGACAATTGTCTATACAAGATTGAAGATGGAAAGATTGCAGAAACTTTCAGAATCGATTTTGGAGAGAAGTGGTATTCTGGAAAAAAACTGAAAACGAATGATTTTCTGGCAGAGAACATGGATAAAGTATGGATTATCCAGAACATGCAGAGATCGGACTCATTGTTATGGTTCAATACTAATACAGAAGAACTGTATTGCCTTGATACGAAAAATGCCACATGCCAGTGTTATAACGTAATAGTACATGACTCCATACCCTTTGCTTCTCAGATGTTAATTCCTCAACAAAGAGCTGATAATTGCCTTTCTTTCAGAATTATTCCATCATTTGTCAATTCTTATGCAAAAAACATAGAGAAACAATTGCCAAGAGATAAGGAAAATAAAATATATGATTTGTGCAAGCAATTTCAGAACGATAATAATGCTCTGCTTATTCAGTGGAAACCAAATGAAAGGCAAAGACACTATTGATATTCCATAAAATAACTTCAGAAAGTTGAATTAAATAAGAGATGCTACGAACTTTGATTCATCGTCCCATTGCCGTGACCATGGTGCTGATAGCCCTTGTGGCTGTCGGCATCTTGGCATTGACGTACATACCTGTGTCGTTGATGCCAGAGATTGATATACCGAGAATCACTGTGCAGATGTCAAACCCAGGTGCTTCGGTGAGCGAGGTGGAGCAGCAGATGGTCACGCCCATGCGTTACCAGCTCTCGCAGGTGCTGCTTTTCATTGACGTGAACGAGAAGATTGACCGTGCCATGAATTCGATGCCGAAAGACATGGAACGTCCGAAAGTGGTGAAAGCGAGCGCGATGGATATTCCCGCATTTTATGTCGATGTGGTGGAGCAAGAGGGAAACATTGCCTCATTGTCCAAACTGGTGCGCAATGTCATTGCCAAGCGCATTGAGCAGTTGCCGCAGACGGCGATGGTGGATTATAGCGGTACGGTGGGTACGGAACTTCTGTGCATCCCTGACTTGAACAAACTGGAGTCGCTGGGACTGAGCACCCGCACGATAGAAGCAGCCATCAACGACAATAACATCGTGCTCGAAGCACTCAGTGTGCGTGACGGCATCTACCGTTACAGCATCCATTTCGATTCGCAGATATTGGGCAAGGATGACATTGAAAACATCTATCTCCAACACGAGGGACGAATGTTGCAGCTGAAAGACATCTGTGAGGTGGAGGAAAAGCCAGCCTTGAGGAACGGCATCGTGAGACACGACGGGAAGGATGCCATCACGCTGGCGGTCATCAAGCAGAATGACGCACAGATGGCAGACTTGCAGGAAAGCATGGAAGCACTGATAGAGGATCTGCACAAGGATTATCCCGATGTGGAGTTTTACATCACACGTGACCAGACGCAGTTGCTGACTTACTCCATCAACAATCTGGAGTGGAATCTTATTCTTGGCGCTTTGCTGGCATGCGTGATTCTCTTTGTCTTTAACGGAGGGTGGCGCACACCGCTGCTCATCATCATTTCCATTCCGCTTTCGCTGATTCTCACGTTGCTCTGCTTCTATGTGATGGGCATCTCCATCAATGTCATTTCCTTGTCGGGACTGATTCTGGGTGTGGGCATGATTGTCGATAATGCCATCATCGTGATTGACAACATCCGGCAACGGGGTGATGTCATCCGAGGGACGAAGGAGGTGTTCATGCCCATGCTCAGTTCAGTGCTGACCACCTGTTCGGTGTTTATTCCGCTCATTTTCCTCAGCGGAACAGCAGGGGCTTTGTTTTATGACCAAGCTATGGGCGTGACCATTGCCTTATTTGCTTCGTTGATAGTGGCGGTGATAGTGGTGCCGGTGTATTACTATAACCTTAACCATCACGTTAACGATAACCCTAACCATAACCAAAACTGTCAACTCTCAACTGTCAACTCTCAACTTTTATTGAAGGTCTATGAACCAGCCATGCGGTGGACATTGCGGCATGCCAAATGGTGTTTTGGGGGCGCAGGGCTTGCCTTGGTGACAATTATCATACTGTTTCCATTCATTCAGAAGGAACGGATGCCTCAGATGGAACAAGAGGATGCCATGATGACAGTGGATTGGAATGCGGGCATTTCAGCAGAAGAGAATAACCGGAGGATTCAAGAACTGATGAATGTGGTGAAACCAAGCCTTGAAACCAACACAACTATGGTGGGTGCACAGGAGTTCATTCTCTCGCACACCAAAGACATTACAGGCAGTGAGGCTGTGGTGTATCTGAAGGCACATACGCAAGAAGGGCTGGATTCCGTGAAGAATGCACTCTATCGCTATGTGGAGAAGCATGAACCAAAGGCGAAGGTGGAATTTGACATTTCGGGCAACCTCTACGACATCATCTTCCAGACGGACAAGCCAGACTTGGAGATTCATTTGCAGAGGACAGAAGGTGGTCGACCTTCAGTAGCAGAAGCGAGGAAGTGGGTGGACAGCCTCAGATGCCGTTTCCCGTTGGTGGAGATACCGCCTGTGGCGACAGAAGAAAATTTGCAATATACGGCTGACCCTGAGAGGCTGGCATATTATCATGTGACCTATCAGCAGGTGTACGGGCGGTTGAAAGAACTGGTGGGCAGCAACAAGGTATATGAGATAGCCAATGGTGCCCAAAATGTGCCAGTTATCATTGGAGGACGTAACCTCAACGATAATGCCAACGATAATCTCAATTGTCAAATATCGACAGAGGACGTGATGCAACAGGTTATCGTGAACAATGAAGGAGTGGAGATTCCGCTTTCTTATCTGATGGAAATGCATAGGGTGGAGAACTTCAAACGGCTCTGTGCAGGAGAAGAGGGCGAATATTATCCCATCACGATAGAGAAGGCATCGGATGATGAGGTCAAGGAAATGGTGGCATATTGCCGTCAGTTGTCGACTCGCAATAATAAGGTACGATGCTCGTTCCATGGCAACTACTTCGATTCGATGGAGATGATTCGCGAATTGGTAATGGTGCTCATTGTAGCTGTGCTATTGCTCTATTTCATTTTGGCGGCACAATTCGAGAACCTGCTCCAACCTGCCATCATCTTGACGGAAATTATCATAGATGTCAGCGTGGTGATGATGGTGCTGTGGATGACGGGTGAGTCTCTAAATATCATGTCCATGATTGGATTGGTGGTCATGAGTGGCATCATCATCAATGATTCCATCTTAAAAGTTGATACTATCAACAAGTTGTACCGTTCGGGTGTTCCATTGCTGAAAGCGGTCTGGACAGCTGGACATCGTCGACTGAAGCCCATTGTCATGACTTCGCTCACCACCATATTAGCGCTGTTGCCCTTCCTCCATAAGGGGGACATGGGATCTGCCATGCAGTTTCCGCTTTCATTGACCCTCATCATCGGCATGGCTGTGGGAACACTGGTCAGCCTGCTCTTTGTGCCACTGGTCTATTGGGTGGTATATGGAAGGTTAAAGTTTAGAGTTTAGAGTGATGAAACATTCATTTTCCATATTGTTGACGATGGGCATTCTAATGCTCATAGGTGTAGCAATGATTCCTCGATTGGACATTGCCGACAAGCCCCGTCCCCGACAAGGGAAGACGCTTACTGTGTCTTACAGTTGGAGGGGCGCTTCAGCAAAGGTCATTGAGCAAAATGTCACCTCACGCATAGAAGGGTTGGTTAGTTCTGTGAAGGGAGTGGAATCGGTGTCGTCCGAGTCCTATTTCGGTTCAGGGTATATCTCCATACAACTGAAGAAAGAAGCATCGGTGTCCAGTGTGAAGTTCGAGATAGCATCTTTGTTGAGGCAGGTGCGCGACAAGTTCCCCAAGGGCGTTTCCTATCCCGTCCTTTCTGGCGGTGAAGTCATTACCGGCAAATCGGATGATGAGAAAAACAAGCCGTTGCTGACTTACCTGATTCAGGCAGACATGACTGGAAGAGACATTCGGAAACTGGTGGAGAGGGAACTGAAGCCACGGTTGGAAAAAGAAGAGGGGGTAAGCAGAGTGGAGGTGACAGGCGGAACGGACTTTTACTTACAGATTTCTTATGATGCTGCACAGCTGTCTCTCTATGGCATTACGGCATCAGACATTGAGGATGCCATACGGAATCAGTTAGGTCGTCAGGACATTGTTGGTGAGGTCATGCGCATGGACTCGAAAGGACTGCAGACACGCACATCCCTTTTTCTCGGTGTGAATGCAGAAGACCTTCATTTGGAGGCCATCCCTATCAAGGCTGTTGACGGGAAAATCATCTATCTGAACAATCTCGCCACCTGTGAACAGAAGGAACGGAAGCCTGACAGTTATTACCGTGTGAACGGGATGAACACCGTCTATATGAATGTGTATGCAGAAGAAGATGTGAATGTCAGCAGCGTGGCAAGCAGGGTGAAGGAGGTTGTTGACGCTAACGATAACGTGAACGTGTCCCGAAACGCTAACAGCTCTTCCCTAAACACGGGAGTTAGAGGGGGCACTAATCCTCAACTGACCCTGACTTATGACAGGGCAGAGGAACAGATGTCTGAATTTCACACACTGGTCGTCAGAAGCGGTTTGTCTCTGCTGCTTCTGCTGCTGTTTGTCTATCTGAGCAGAAGGGACTGGAAATATCTGTGCATCATTGCCACCACCTTATTTGCCAACATCCTGATGGCTGTGATTTTGTACTGGCTTTTCGATTTGCGGCTGCATCCGTTCTCGATGGCAGGCATCACGGTTTCACTTGGATTGATTATAGATTCCACTATAGTGATGGTGGACCACTATAGTTATAGTCGAAATTATGGAGCCTTTCATGGCATTCTCGGTGCGATGCTCACCACAATAGGCTCGCTCGTCATCATCATTTGGCTGCCCGAATTCTTGAAGGACGACCTGTATGATTTCTCATGGATGGTCATCATCAATCTGGCGGTTGCCCTGTTGGTGGCAGCATTGTTCGCTCCAGCCTTGGTGAGCAGGCTGGACTATACAAGCAGGCAGGAAGGAAAGCCCCGGAATCTTCAGTTCGTGATGGGGTGGACATCTATTTACACAAAATACGTGCGATTCAGCCAGCACCGCATCTGGAGATGGCCGCTCCTGCTGATGGTGGCAGGTCTTTTTGCCGGGTCACTCTACCTGTTCATAGATACGTTGGACAGCAATACCTATCGCCCAGAACCCGAGGAAATGAAACTGCACATTCGAGGAAAGATGCCTCTTGGTGGCACGGCACAGCAGCTGAACGAGAAGGTGGAGGTGGTGGAGGCGTTTCTCTCCCAGTTCAAGGAAATCAAACGCTACGAGACCCATGTTGACAACTGGGGCGCCTCCGTCACCGTGGAATTTAAACCCGATGCGTTGCATACTGGATTCCCTTATCTGCTGGAGAATAAGGCTATTGGGAAACTCATCACTATCGGAGGTGCGGATTGGAGCACTCATGGAGTGAGTGAGCGTGGATTCAGTAACTCTCTCAACCTGCAATACCGTGCCAACAGCATAGAGATAGCAGGTTATGATTATGACCGGCTTTATCGCTTTGCAGAAGACATTTGCCGTAAACTGAAAACCAATAACAGGGTGACAGACATTGCTATTGAAACTCTTGGACATGAGCATCAAGAAGATGAACTTTATATGGAATATGATCGACAGCGGCTATCGATTGACAGTGTGAGAGTGGAGGACATCTATGGTACATTGTCCAGCTTGTTGTCAGAACATCAACTGGGAAGCCAAGATCATGCCGGGCAGAAAATGGACATCGTGCTTTCACCCAAACAGTATGATGATTTCGACCTGTGGCAGCTGAAGAATTCCTACATCAAGGTGGCGAATAGGGAAGTGAAGGTCTCGGATCTTATGACCATAGGACGGAGAGAAGCCAAGAATTGTATCCCTCGTGAGAATCAGGAATACATCCTTAGTGTGGCTTTCAACGTGCTGGGTTCCTACACCTACACCAGCAAGTATATCAAACAGGTGACAGAAGAATTCAATGCGAAGTTTCCTGTTGGCTTCCGTTGCCTGAATCGGACATATGGATGGTATGAGGATGACGGGACACAATATTGGCTCATTGGACTTGTGGCGGTCATCATTTTCTTCATCTGTGCCATCCTGTTCGAAAGCCTCTATCAAGCTTTGGTCATCATTCTGCTCATACCCGTCTCAATGGTTGGCGTATTCTTGACCTATCACTTCAGTGGAACTGAATTTGGAACGGGAGGCTTCGCTTCGATGGTGTTGCTGTGTGGACTTACTGTCAATGCTGGCATCTATCTGATGAATGAGTATAATCATAACGGAAAAAGATTCATCAAGGCATACAATCATAAGATTATCCCCATCTTGCTGACCGTAGTCTCTACGATAGTAGGGCTCATCCCTTTCCTTATAGATGGAGCAAAAGAACGCTTCTGGTTCTCCTTCTCCATTGGCTCCATCAGCGGACTCGTATTCTCTCTTGTGACATTGGTGCTTGTCATGCCGCTGCTGATGAAAAAGAAATAGTGAAGTTATTTGTTTGAGAAAATAGTTTTATGATTTGGAATCATCCCCATGTGTAGCCATTCTAGTTACGCGGGGATTGAGGGGGCAAAAAGAGAAGGGGAGGAACCATTTGTATGATTCCTCCCCTGAATCAAATAGGGACAGTTCATTGATTCACCATAATAACTAAAAGTTGTGCCTGAGTCAATACTTATGATGAAATGTGAGAGGTGAAGACAATCATTAACCGTGAACCTTGAACCATGAACCGAAAGTGGGTGAAAGGTGGGGCTTGTCAGGCTTCTACGACAATTTCGTCGAGGATGTACCAAAGGTAGGCTTTGATGTCTGTGTAGCCGATTTGGGTGAGAAGCTGCTTGTATTCTTCTACCTGTTGCAGGTTTTTGGTGGGAGGGATATAGGTACCGTCGGGAGCTTTACGCAGTACGTCTCGGGCGGTTTTGTAGTCGATGATGATGGCTTGCTGCCCGTTGACCACAACTCGGTCGGGACGGCGAGTGGCGGGTGACTGGTGCTCGAGGAAGAGGATGGCTCGCTCGTTGAGCACTTGCCAGTTGGGGGAGAACCATTGTGGATGTTCTGGGGTGATGGTTTTGATGAGCCTGGTGACGGTGGCCTCGGCTTCCTGAGCGTCGAGCAGGGTGGTGAAGCAGCCTTTTGACTCGAGCAGCTGGATGGCGCGCGGCACGTCTTCGAGGGTGTGGATGTGCTCGAAGATGCTGTGGTAGAGGTTTCCGAGGCTGATGAGCCGGATGCGCTGGGCGTGCTGCTGCATGCCGGGCGTGTCTTCTGTCAGGAAGAGGTCTGACTCGTAGCTCTGGCGGAATTCTGCTGTGGACGGGCGAGAGATGTAGGAGACGGGCAGGGGGGTATAGTGTCCCTGCATGGGGTTGTCTTCTCTTTCTTCTTTCTTGCTGACGGAGGGGACGATGGCGCCGCTCTGATAGAGGGTGATGATGCCTTCCAGGTCTTGCTGCTGCATGCTGGGGGGCATAGCGTTGATGAGGAAAGACTGGGCACTGTCTATCTGTGGCGTCTCTTCGGGTGCGGGGGTGTGCATCGGGGCCTCTGCTTTGTTGCCGGTGAGGATGATGAGGTTGTGCTTGGCGCGTGTGAAGGCTACGTAGAGCACGTTGATGTTGTCCACGAGGGTGCGCAGTTCTTCCTCTCGCCTGTCTGCGGCGAAGATGCTGTCGTCTTTGGCTTTGCTGACGCTGATGGGCAGCAGCGGCACTTGGTTGTAGGGTGCCTGGCTGGGGATACACCACATCACTTCCTTGTCTTTGGGCTTGATGGGCCATGAGCATGAGGGGATGATGACGGTGTGGAATTCGAGGCCTTTAGACTTGTGCATGGTCATGATGTGCACTCCGTCGGAGGCACCGTTGGGGATGGTTTTGTCGCAGAGTTTCTCGTCCCACACCTGGAGGAAGGTGCTGAGGTCAGCGGGGTGGTCTTCTGCATATTGTGCCACAACGTCGGCGAAGAAGAGGAGGTAGGCGTCTTGCCCAGGCATTTCTTCGAGATGGAATATCTGGCTGATGTCTTCCACTTGCTCGGTGAGGGGCTTGTAGCGCATCTCATCGCAGGCTTGCTTGCTGAAGCTGTCGGGGATGGCTTGGGCATGATGCTCCAGAGTGGCCATATGCAGCTTGCTGGTGGGGTCGGCGAGCACTCGCAGGGCGCTGATGATGATGTTGACAGCGGATGATGCCCCGATTCTGAAAGCTTCGTCTGACACGACTTTGACTGCAAGCTCTTCTTGGTGGTCCTCGAAGTAGTCGCTGATGAGGGGCACTTCACGGTTGGTTCTCACCAGCACGGTGATGTCATTGGGTTGCACGCCTTGTTCGAGCAGGTCTTTGACGGCTGCCTGAATGCGTTGGAGGGTTGCTTCTTCGTATAACTCAGATATGTCTTTGTCCCATTCCTCGGGCATGTTGTCTGGGTCGATGGCGTGGTAGTCAATGTTCTCCACGCGCACATAGCCAGCGTCAGAGTCTTTCTTCGCTATCTGCACCACGTCGTTGTAGGCGGTGAGCAGGGCGGGGCATTGTCCCTGCAGGATGCTGACGGCACGGGTGAAGAGTTCGTTGTTGAATTCTACCACTCGCTTGGAGGAGCGGTAGTTGTACTGGGCGGGTATCGTTTCCATGTGGTTCCGCAGTTCTGTGTCTTGCTCGATGTTGTTCAGAATCTGCCAATCGGAGTTGCGGAAACGGTATATGCTTTGCTTTACGTCACCTACTATCAGACACGAACCGTCTGTTGATAGGCTATTGAGTATGAGTGGTTTGAAATTACCCCATTGAAGTACAGATGTATCTTGAAACTCGTCTATCATGATATGCTTGATGACGGTTCCAGTTTTCTCGTAGATGAAGGGGATGTCCTGGTTGTTGATGATATTGCGCAGGAAATTGGCTGTCTCGGAGAGGAGAAAACGGCTGCTGTTCTCGTTGAGTGTCTTGACTGTGCTGCTGATCTGGTTGAGCAGCATGAGTGAGTAGAGGTGCTGCCCGATGGCTGTGACGTTGTGGAGGTGGGCAACATAGTCGTCGTGGAGGTTGAAGAGCTGGCGCAGCATAGGCATGAGCTGGTTGTTCACTACGGGCTCAAAGGTGTCGCGGCTCTTGGAGGTTTTCTTGAACCATTTGTCAACGTTCTCGGTGTATTCCTCCACGGAGTCGGAGAATGTGCCCCGGCTCTGATTGTTGGGTTCTGTTATCTTGTAGTCACATACTTTATCGAGGAACGTGAGGATGGTCTTTGTGATGTCTTTGTCTGTGATGCCGCTGTCTGCTATTTGGTCTCTGAGGGCTTTCCCTTGCGCGATGACTGCATCTTTCTTCTGTGTCGCAAGGGAGCTGATGAGGGTACGGTACTGGAAGATGACCTTTGAATCTGTAATTTTCTTCCTGACATCTTCACCGTGAATGAGGTAGTTCTCCTTGAAGATGTTGCGTCCGAACTCCTTCACGGTGTCTTCCACTTGCCAGGAGCGGTTCTCGCGTATCTTTTCCTCGATGAATTCAATGATGGTGCGGAACTCGCTTGACCCTTCTTTCAGGTTCGTGATGATGTGGTCAACGGCGTCGCTCAGCACTTCGGAGTCGTCGAGCTCCACTTTCATCTTCACGGAGAGTTCGAGCTCGTTGGCTATCTCGCGCACGATGCCCTGAAAGAAGGAGTCTATCGTCTCGATGTGGAAACGGCTGTAGTCGTGAATGATGTTTTCCAGCGCTTCTTTGGCGCGTGCCTGCAGCATTTCGCGGTTCATGCCTGCCAGCAGGGTGCGGTAGGGCTCTTCGGTATAGGGGGGGGTGTGCTGCCGCTCCTTCAGGTTGGCCAGAATGCTTTCCACGTAGCTTTCGCCGCTGGGCAGATTGTTGGCAATGGCATACAGAGTGCTGAGGATGCGCTGCTTCATCTCAGCTGTGGCCTTGTTGGTGAAGGTGACAGCCAGTATGTTTTGGTATTCCAACGGATTGATGGCTAACAATGCGATGTACTCGACTGCCAGCGTGAACGTCTTGCCGGAACCTGCAGACGCTTTGTATATCCGTAGCGGTTTCATGGTTTTTCGATGTTTTTCTGGAAGGTTTTAGAAAACTCTGTAAGGAAACGGAGATGTTTCCTTACAGAGTTGATATGTTTTTTCGCTTCTTTACAGAAGTTCGTCGCTTGTGTACCCTTCGGGCAAACGGCGGCAGTTGTAGCTGGATGCCATGATTTCGCCGTATGCACCTGCAGAGAGAAGGGCGATGAGGTCGCCACGATGGGTCTTGGGCAAGCGTATGCCTTTGTCGAAGGTGTCGCTTGACTCGCAGATGGGTCCTACCACATCGTAGGTTTCTTCAGCTTCGCTGCTGCTGAGATTGATGATGCGGTGATGGGCATCATAAAGGGCTGGACGAATGAGGTCGGTGAAGCCTGCATCGACTATGGCGAACTTCTTGATGGCGTTCTCTTTCACATAGTTGACCTTGGTGATGAGGGCACCACACTGGGCTACAACGGCGCGGCCCAATTCGAAGTGCACGGTTTGTCCTGGGCGCAATTTCAGATATTTGTCATAGACCGCAAAGTAGTCCTTGAAGTTGGGGATGGGGTTGCCTTGCGGATTATCGTAATCCACGCCAAGACCTCCGCCTACATTGATAATTTCGATGTGGACGCCTGCAGCTTCGAGCTTGTCTTGCAGCTCGTTGATGCGATTGGCAAGGGCGATGAAGTCATCCATCTCCAAAATCTGTGAGCCGATGTGGAAGTGGAGTCCCTTGAACTGCACGTTCTTCATGCCTTGAGCCAGGCGGATGACTTTTTCCATATCTTGCATGTCGATGCCAAACTTGTTTTCAGCCAGGCCTGTGGTGATGTTGGCGTGTGTGTGTGCTCCCACGTTGGGGTTGATGCGGAAGCATACGGTGGCCACTTTTCCCTTGCTGGCAGCAATCTCGTTGATGACCTCCAGCTCGGGGATGCTCTCTACATTGAAGCAGAAGATGCCTTTGTCAAGTCCGAGCTCTATTTCCCAATCGCTTTTGCCCACTCCGGCAAAAACAATCTTGTCGGCAGGGAATCCGGCCTTGAGTACCTGTTCTATCTCGCCACCTGATACGCAGTCGATGCCAAGACCTGCCTCGTTGATGACCTTGAGCACTTTGAGGTTGGCATTTGCTTTGACAGCGTAGTGTACGAAATAGTTGTCGTGTTTCTTTGTTTCTGTGTTGATGGCGTCGAGTGTCTGACGCAGGATGTTTGTATCATAATAGTAGAAGGGGGTGCGGAGATTCGCAAATCTTTCTACATTGAGTTGTATAGCCATTTTTTTGTTTTTGAGGTAGTTATCGCTTCGTTCTGTATGATAGAAGTTAAAGTCATTGCGCTGTGTTTCGCAATGACTTTAACTTTGATGTATTCTCTTTAGTTGAACAGATGGTCAGAGAGAGACTGAAGGGCCTTCTTCTTGTCCTCGGCAGAGATGAGGAAAGAGATGTTGTGATTTGAGCCTCCGTAGGAAATCATGCGGACAGGGATTTCCTTCAGGGCCTCGGTAGCCTTGCTCTCAAAACCTACGTTTTCTGCTTCGAGATCACCCACCACGCAGATGATGCACATGTCTTTGTCAACGTGCACGTGTCCGAACTTCTTGAGCTCGTTCACGATGGCGTCGAGATGAGTAATGTTGTCGATAGATACGCTAACACCTACTTCTGATGTGGCAATCATATCGATAGAAGTCTTGTAGGACTCAAAAATCTCAAACACCTTGCGGAGGAATCCGTAAGCCAGCAGCATGCGTGAAGAGGTAATCTTGATGGCTGTGATGTTGTCCTTTGCAGCTACTGCCTTAATCTTTCCGCGCTCTGTCTCGTTGCTGATGACGGTGCCTGGAGCGGTGGGGTCCATCGTGTTCAGCAGCTTGACAGGAATGCCTGCATACTTGGCTGGCTGCACACAGGTGGGGTGCAGAATCTTTGCACCGAAATAAGCCAGCTCTGCTGCCTCCTCGAAGTGCAGATGATTGACGGGTGAGGTGTGCTCCACAAAGCGTGGGTCGTTGTTGTGCATGCCGTCGATGTCTGTCCAGATTTGAATCTCTGATGCACCAACTGCCGCACCGATGAGTGACGCTGTGTAGTCGGAGCCACCACGCTGGAGGTTGTCCACCTCGCCATAGGCATTGCGGCAGATGAAACCCTGTGTGATGTAGATTTCCTTGCCTGGGTTCTCATCGAGCTGCACCTTGATTTTCTCGCGGATGTACTCAAGGTCAGGCTCTGCATTCTTGTCGGTGCGCATGAACTCCAATGCTGGAATCAATGTGGCGTTGTAGCCTTGTTCCACCAGATAGTTTGTCACCATGTTGGTGGAGATGATTTCACCTTGCGCCACAATGATTTTCTCTTCAAACATTGTGAAGATGCCTTTGGTGAAGGAGCGCAGATAGTCAAACTCCTCTTTGAGGAATGCATTTGTCTGCTGCTTCATCGCATCGGTGGTGTAGAGCTCATCTACATGCTTCTTGTATTTGCGTTCGAGGGTGTTGATGGTTTCGTTTGCGCCCTCGGGATTCTTCTTGTAGAGATAATCGGAGATTTCCACGAGTGAATTGGTTGTGCCCGACATCGCTGAGAGCACGACAATTTTCTGTTCACCGTCGGTAATGAGTTTTACGACATCCTTCATTCGCTGAGGAGTGCCTACGGATGTTCCGCCAAACTTAAGTACTTTCATAATATATAATATGTGTATGTTTAATCAATTTCTTCTGTTGTATCTGCTCCCTCGGGCTCCTTGAGCGTCACGTCTGTCAGCTGGTGATTTTCACAGAGCAACTGGCGTCCGGGGAACTCTTCAATCAAGTTCAGATTGTGGGTAATCATCAAGACGGTGCTTCCTGCTTTGCAGATTTGCCGCAGGAGTTCCACAATCTGGCGGCTTGTCTCTGCATCGAGGTTTCCTGTCGGCTCATCGGCAAGGATGAGCTGGGGACGGTTCAAGATGGCGCGTGCAATGACGATGCGCTGCTGTTCGCCGCCTGAGAGCTCAGAAGGCATCTTGTAGCCTTTAGTGGCCATACCCACCAGTTCCAGCACGTCGCTGATGCGCTGGTTGATTTCTACCTTGTTCTTCCATCCTGTGGCTTTCAGCACGAAACGCAGGTTTGCGTCCACGGTGCGGTCAGTCAGCAGCTGAAAGTCCTGAAAGATGATGCCTAACTTCTTGCGCAGGTCGGGCAGGTGGCGGCGTCTTAACGATGTCATGTCGTAGCCCATCACTTGCGCTTCTCCTTCCTGCACGGGGAGCTCGCCATAGAGCGTCTTCAGGAACGAGCTTTTGCCTGTACCTACCTTGCCTGTGAGATAGACGAATTCTCCTTCACCTATCTGCACGTTGACGTTCTGCAGCACGAGCTGAGACTCTTGATAGACATTGACGTCTTTATAATCAATCAGATTCACCTTGATATTTACAATATGAAGAATTATTACCCTGTAAATTGTCTAATGGCACATGACATTAATGTTTATGCCAATTGGGGTTGTGGCGCTCAGCCAATTCTGCTGCCAGGTCTTCGATGGTCAGACCCTTTGAGGTGAGCAGCACGATGAGGTGGTAGAGCATATCGGATGCTTCATATACGAGTCGCTCATTGTTGTTGGCTACAGCCTCGATGACTGCTTCCAGAGCTTCTTCGCCCACTTTCTGTGCCATGCGGTGGCAGCCATCCTTGAAGAGGGAAGTGGTGTAGCTTCCTTCGGGCATCTCCTGGTGGCGTTTCTCGATGAATCGCTGCAGCTCCACGAGGAACATGATGGGGTTGTCGTTCTTCTCGTTCCAGCATGTGTCGGCGCCAGTGTGGCACACGGGACCTACAGGATTGGCCTTGATGAGCAGCGTGTCCTGATCGCAGTCGTTCAGAATCTCTACTACATTGAGGAAGTTGCCGCTTGTCTCGCCTTTTGTCCAAAGTGTCTGGCGTGTGCGGCTATAGAATGTTACTTTGCCTGTTTCAACTGTCTTTTTGTATGCTTCCTCGTTCATGAATCCGAGCATCAGCACCTTCATTGTCTTGGCATCCTGCACGATAGCGGGAACAAGACCATCCATTTTCTTGAAATCGATTTCCATCTTATGTTTCTTTGTTGTTTGTTCTTTTATATGAGCCTCACCGGCTCTCTTCTTGATTTGTTAGATTCTCACATTTACTCCCTCTGCTCTCAGATACTGCTTGAGTTCTGGAATGGGTATCTCTCCGAAGTGGAACACGCTGGCCGCCAAAGCTGCATCGCTGTGCCCGTTGAGGAATGTGTCGCGGAAGTGCTCTTTGGCACCCGCACCACCCGAAGCAATCACGGGAATGGTCAGCGAGTCGGCGAGACGGCGAAGCGCCATATCGGCAAAGCCGCGTTTTACTCCGTCGTGGTTCATGGATGTGAACAGAATCTCACCTGCTCCTCTTTCGTTCACTTCTTTTGCCCAGTCAAAGAGTTTGTATTGTGTGGGCACACGTCCTCCATTCACGTAGCAAACCCAGTTGCCGTCAATCTGCGGGTCTCCATTCTCATGGATGGTGTCGTCTTCGCATTTCGCGTCGATAGCTACCACGCATACTTGACTGCCAAAGTTCTTGGCTATCTCATCAATCAGCTCCGGGCGGCGTAATGCTGCGGAATTGATGCTCACCTTGTCGGCTCCGGCATTCAGAAGTCTGTCCACATCGGAAAGCTCGTTGATGCCACCTCCCACTGTGAAGGGAATATTAATTTCCTGCGCAATTCTTTTTACCAGCTCGGTGAATGTCTTCCGTCCCTCGTGCGATGCTGTGATGTCAAGATACACCAATTCGTCGGCGCCTTGTTCGCTGTACAGCTTTCCTAATTCAATAGGATCGCCTGCTTGACGCAGATTCACGAAGTTTGTTCCTTTCACCGTCTGTCCATCCTTGATGTCAAGGCAGGGTATGATTCTTTTAGCCAACATACTTCTCCAATTCCTCCATCTTTATCTTCCCCTCATATATCGCTTTGCCAAATACTACGGCAGGAATGCCTGCTGTGTTGAGCTTGTCTATATCCTCAATGCAGCTCACGCCTCCGCTGGCGATGAGATAGAGGTTGGGAAATTCTTTCAGCACGTCCTCGTACAGCTGAATGGCTGGTCCTTCGAGCATGCCATCTTTGCTGATGTCTGTGCACAGCACATTGTCCACGCCTTTAGCCACATACTTCTGCAGGAACGGCAGCAGTTCATCTTCTCCTTCTTCTTTCCAGCCGTTGATGCTGATGCGTCCATTCTTTACGTCAGCGCCCAAAATAATCTTGTTGTCGTTGTACTTCTCAAGCCAAGTTTCGAACAGGGTGGGGTTCTTCACCGCCACGCTGCCAATGGTCACCATTGTGGCGCCGCTGGCAAAGGCGATGTCGATGTCTTCGTCTGACTTGATGCCGCCTCCGAAGTCAATCACAAGGCTTGTGTGGTCGGCTATGCGCTCAATGGTCTTGTAGTTTACGATGTGCGCAGAACGGGCGCCATCCAAATCTACTGTGTGCAAGCGTCTGATTCCATGGGCTTCGAACATTTTAGCCACCTCAACAGGGTCTTCGTTGTATACCTTCTTGGTACCATAGTCGCCTTGTGTCAGACGTACGCATTTGCCATCGATAATGTCAATGGCAGGAATTATATCTATCATTTTATCTCAATAAAGTTCTTCAAAATCCTTTCGCCAACACGTCCGCTCTTCTCCGGATGGAATTGTGTGGCATAGAAATTGTCCTTGTGCAGGGCGGAAGAGTAGGGCTGTATGTAGTTTGTTGTGGCAATTGTCCAGTCACACGTCGGAACATAAAAGCTGTGGATGAAATAGACAAACTCTGGGCGCTCAAACCCTGAGAACAAGCCTGATTTCACGTCTTCGATGGTGTTCCAGCCCATTTGAGGCACTTTCTCCTCGTGGCATTGCGGAATGAACCGCTTCACATCCACATCAAATACACCAAGGCAATCAGTGTCCTGCTCTTCGCTATGACGGCACAACAGCTGCATGCCGATGCAGATGCCCAGCACGGGCTGCTTCAAGTTTACGATGACCTCATCTAGGCGATGTGCCTTCAGGTAATTCATCGTGCTGCGAGCCTCGCCTTGTCCGGGAAAGATTACACGGTCGGCCGACTGAATCAACTCCACGTTATCCGTCACTATAGGTTCGATGCCCAACCGCTTCACTGCATTCTCCACCGAACCGATATTACCTGCGTTATATTTTATAATCGCTACATTCATCTAACAGTCCCTTTCTTATAAAACAACTATTCGTGTGCAAATGTAACACTTTTTGCCGACACGTGCACCATATTTATATATAAAAGCCGTTTCTTGCCACATTTTGTGACCTTTTTCTGTTTTTAGCGCCTTTCCGAAATACACATTGTGCTAGCTGCGTGTCATCAGGGGAATAAACATCAAAGTACAGCACCCTGCACGAGATAAATGGAGCAGGGCGCATTATTTATTTCGTGCAGGGTGCGTGAAAACACATGCGCAGGGTGCATGCTTAAAGCACTTAAATCCTACTGGATTCTGCGAAAGAGGGTATATACTTATTTATGAGTATCGTGGCAATGGCATTCGCCGCCATCACGCGGACAGGAACCACAGTTGCATCCTCGGTTCTTTCCTGTAGCTTGCCGATATGCATGACGTGCTATGATGCCTACGACGCATATCAAGATGAAGAATACTGCAATGGATTGAATGTCCATAAATTATCAGGAGTTGTATATTACAAAAACAGGCTGCCTATTTGATAAACCAGCATCGAGCAAATCCATGCCATCAATGTGGTGTAGAGGGCGGTGAATCCAGCCCATTTCCATTGTCCCGATTCATTCTTGATGCCGATGCAGGTGGGGATGCACGGGAAGTAGAGCAACACAAAAACCATAAAAGCAAAGGCTACCAATGGTGTCATGCCGCTGGCGGTGATGTCGCCGTGATAGAGCACAGCCATTGTGCTGGCTACAATTTCTTTGGCTCCAACTCCAGTAATCAACGCGACGCCTTCTTTCCACTGCATTCCGCATGGTTTGATGACAGGCTCCACAAACTTGCCAATTTGGCCTATATAGCTGAGCTCCATCTGCTGCTCTTCTGTGGCTTCTGCATGGTGAGGGAAATAACTGAGAGCCCAAACCGCGATGCTGGCCACCAAGATGGTGGTTCCCATCTTCTTCAGGTATTGCTTTCCCTTTTCCCATGTGTGGCGGCTTACACTCTTCATAGATGGCATGCGGTATGGTGGCAGTTCCATCACAAAGGGGCTGCTTTCGCCTTTCACCACAAAGCGGCTGAAGAGCTTGGCCATAAGGATGCTGAACATGATGCCAATGAGATACATGCTGAAGAGAATCATAGCGGCATTCTTGGGGAAGAAGGCGGTGATGATGATGATGTAGACGGGCAGTCGGGCAGAGCAAGACATAAGCGGAATGATAAGCATCGTAATGAGTCTTGACTTGCGGTCTTCGATGGTGCGTGTGGCCATGATGGCTGGAATGTTGCAGCCAAATCCCATAATCATCGGGATGAAGGATTTTCCGTGCAAGCCCATCCTGTGCATGATTTTATCCATGATGAATGCTGCGCGGGCCATGTAGCCAGAGTCTTCCATCCAAGAGATGAATGCGTACAGAATCATGATGTTGGGCAGGAACACGATGACGCCTCCTACACCGCTGATGACTCCGTCAACAACAAGGTCTTTCAAAGGACCTTCGGGCATCCATTCGCCTATCATTCCTCCAAGCCATTCTACACCCATATCTATCCAATCCATCGGATATTGCCCGATATTGAACGTGCAGAAAAACATGAGGTACATGAGCAAAAGGAAGATGGGGTACCCCCATACCTGGTGGGTGACAACGGCATCGATGCGCTTTGTCATAAGTCGCTTGTAGCGATGCATCTTCTGGAAGGTTTCTTTCATGGCTCCCTGCACATAGCCATACTTGGCGTCTGTGATAGCGGACTCGCTGTCTTCGCCAATCTCGTTGAGCACATCTTTTTGGCAGATGTCACGCTCGGCAAAGATTTCATTGGCATTTTCGAGCTTGCGGACAATGCCTTCCACCTGTTTGTCATTTTCCAGCAGTTTGATGGAGAGAAAGCGTGCCGAATAGTTGTGATGTGGTTCTGGATTCTTGCGTACAAGAGCCTCAACGCGTGAGATTTTGTCTTCGAGCAATACTCCATGATTTACATGTATGTGCCTGGCTGTCTTCTGTTTACCTTCTGCGATTTGAATAATCTGATGAAAGAGTTCCTTTACGCCTTCACCCGTCTTTCCGACTGTTGGGATGATAGGTGCACCAAGCAATGTGCCCAATTGCTGAATGTCCAGCAGATTGCCGCTATTGCGCAGCTCGTCATACATATTGAGGGCTATAATCATGGGCACGTCCATGTCGATGAGCTGAGTGGTGAGGTATAGGTTGCGCTCCAGATTGCTTGCGTCAATGACATTGATGATGATGTCAGGGTGGCGCTCGATGATATATTTGCGCACATAAAGCTCCTCAGGCGTATAGGCTGAAAGTGAATAAGTTCCAGGGAGGTCTACGAGATTGAAATGATAGCCTTCGAAATTGAAATGGCCCACTTTGGCGTCAACGGTGACACCGGAATAGTTGCCAACACGTTCATGCGCTCCGCTGGCAATATTAAACAGGGATGTCTTGCCGCAGTTGGGATTACCCACAAATACGACGTTGAGCTCGTGCTCTTTCACGCGGGCCACGTGCTGCACGATGTCTTCGCAATTGCTGGCGGGAATGCCTCGCTGCTCAGGGTGCTGCTCTGCCCACTGTTTGGCTTCCTGCTCGCTGACTACTTCTACCAGCTCCGCCTCGGCACGGCGAAGGCTGACTTCATAATCCATGATTTTATATTTAACAGGGTCATGCAATGGGGCGTTAAGTACCACTTCCACGCTTTTCCCTTTAATGAACCCCATTTCCACGATACGCTTACGGAAGCCTCCATGTCCCATCACACGAACAATGACTCCCGTCTCACCTGTTTTCAATTCTGATAATTTCATCTTTCATTTCTTTTATTGAGCACAAAAACATGTTTATGCTTTTGTTTTCGTGTGCAAAGTTACGGGCTTTTATGACACAAAGCAATACTCATTTCTTATTAATAATCACATTTTGAATCACAAAAGTCACTTTTATGGCCGTTTATTTCGTTTTTTTCGCTTATCTTTGTGCGCATTTTATGAGGTAAGTTACGTAATTCTGTTGGTGTTGACACATAAAACAGGCAGGATTATGATATCAATAAGGAGAATTGATATGGCTGGTCAATATAAACCGACTGACAAATTGAGCTATGTGATTGCCAATGACTACCGCCTGCTGCAGGTGATGAGTCGCTTTGGCATGTCATTAGGATTTGGAGAAAAGACCATTATGGAAGTGTGTGGTCAGTGTGGAGTGGATGCTGCAACATTCCTTGCTGTTATCAATTACGTAAAGGATGGGGCAGAAAACCACCCTCAGCGAGTGGAACGCATCAGCGTAACATCGGTGCTGGGGTATTTGAAGCGTACGCATACGTACTTCATTAATTTCCTGTTCCCCAACATCCGATTCCATCTCTTAAATGCCATTGATTGCTCTGTGCAGAATGAGATAGCTTTCCTGATGTTGAAGTTCTTTGATGAGTATGTGGAAGAAGTCCGCAAGCACATGGAGTATGAAGAATCGACAGTATATCCCTATGTGCAAAAACTGGTGGATGGCGAGTTTGTATCAATGGAGAACGCTCATCTGCTTTCACGCCATCATGAGGCTATAGAAAGCAAGCTGAAAGAATTGAAGAATCTGTTTATGCAGTACTATCCGCAAACAGAAATCAATGAGAAACTGAATTCTGTCATTATCTCTATTTATCAAGCGGAAGAAGACCTCAGCATTCATTGTCTGGTAGAGGACAACATCTTTGTGCCTGCAGTACGTCGATTAGAGCATCAAAACAAATCGCGTCAGCCTAAGGTTCAAGAGATACAACCCGTAACGGATTTCAACAATGACGAACAATTGTCGGAGCGCGAGAATGAAATCGTTGTCTGCGTGGCAAAAGGATTATCAAATAAGGAGATTGCAGATCATCTGTGCATCTCTATCAATACGGTGACAACGCATCGTCGCAATATTGCACGAAAGTTGAATATTCACTCACCTGCAGGCATTACTATTTATGCTATCGTAAACAAGCTGGTGACTCTCGATGAAGTGAATATTTAGGAAAGATTAATTTAACTAATAACATATTTAAATTATGGAAAGAAAAGTTGCTCTCATAACTGGTATTACAGGGCAAGACGGTTCCTATCTGTCGGAGTTCCTTTTAGCGAAAGGATACGAAGTACATGGAACAATACGCCGTTCCTCTGTAGATTATCGTGAACGTATCGCTCATTTGGAAGGTATGCCCAACTTCCATTTGCATTATGCTGATTTGGGCGACTCCATGTCTATGCTGCAAGTGGTGAGCAAGGTTCGACCAACAGAGATATACAACCTTGCTGCTCAGTCACATGTGCAGGTGAGCTTCGACTCTCCTGAATTTACAGCAGATGTTGATGCTGTGGGTGTCCTCCGTGTATTGGAAGCTGTTCGCCTTTGCGGATTGACTGATACATGCCGCATTTATCAGGCATCGACCTCTGAATTGTATGGCAAGGTAGAAGAAGTTCCGCAGAATGAAAACACGCCTTTCCATCCATATTCTCCTTATGCTGTGGCTAAGCTTTATGGCTTCTGGATTGTGAAAGAATACCGTGAGGCATACAATATGTATTGTTGCTCAGGCATTTTGTTTAATCATGAATCGGAACGTCGCGGTGAGACATTCGTGACACGCAAGATTACTCTTGCTGCAGCACGTATTGCACAAGGCAAGCAGGACAAACTCTATCTTGGCAACTTGTCTTCACTTCGTGACTGGGGATATGCAAAGGACTATGTAGAGTGCATGTGGCTGATTCTTCAGCAGGAGAAACCAGAGGACTTTGTGATTGCTACAGGTGTACAGCATTCTGTACGCGAATTTGCTTACTATGCATTCAAGGCAGCAGGCATTGAACTGAAATTCGAGGGAGAAGGTATGGACGAAAAGGGTATTTGTGTTTCAGGTCCAGAAAACCTGGTGGGCAAGACTCTTGTTGAGGTTAGCGCAGACTTTTACCGTCCTACAGATGTGGTGAATTTGTGGGGTGATCCAACTAAAGCAAAGGAGACACTTGGATGGAACCCACAGAAGACTTCGTTCGAACAATTGGTGGCTATCATGGTGAAGCATGATATGGAGAAAGTTGCTGCAGACCATGTGGCATCTGTGATGAGAACAAATCTGGCAGAGTATTTGGAGAAAGGATTGGTAAAGTAATAGAACATGGCTTTAGACAAGAACTCAAAGATTTTCGTGGCGGGTCATCACGGTTTGGTGGGATCTGCTATTTGGAACAATCTCAAAGCACGTGGTTACGAAAACCTCGTAGGGAAGTCGCATGCAGAGTTGGATTTGCTGGATCCTCTTGCTGTAAAGGCCTTTTTCGATACAGAGCAGCCCGATGCTGTTGTGTTGGCTGCTGCTCATGTTGGAGGCATTATGGCTAACTTGCAGTATCGTGCAGACTTCATCTATCAGAATTTGCAGATTCAGCAAAATGTGATAGGTGAAGCATGGAAGCACGGCGTGAAGAAGCTGCTGTTTTTGGGCTCCACCTGCATCTATCCAGGGGAAGCTCCACAACCTATGCCTGAAGATTGTTTGCTCACTTCTCCGCTCGAATATACTAATGAGCCATACGCAATCGCCAAGATTGCAGGCTTGAAGATGTGTGAGTCGTTCAATTTGCAATATGGCACCAACTATATTGCTGTAATGCCAACGAACCTTTATGGTCCTAACGACAATTTCCATCTTGAAAACTCTCATGTGCTCCCTGCTATGATTCGCAAGATTCATTTGGCGAAGTGCTTGAATGAAGGCGATTGGGCCGCTGTCCGTAAAGACTTGGGGTTGCGGCCTGTGTCCATGAAGGTGCCCAAAATGGTGGACGGGCAAGGTGCTCAAGAAGAAGCTGCATCAAAAGCGACACAAACCATCATGGCAACTGCTATGAGCGACGAGATTACTATTCTGCAGGTTCTGCGTCATTATGGAATCACGCCAGAAGCCGTCACGCTGTGGGGCACAGGTGCACCTATGCGCGAATTCCTCTGGAGTGAAGAGATGGCTGACGCATCTGTGCATTGCCTTCTCAATGTTGATTTCAAGGATGTGGTGGAGAAAAGCGACTTTACCGTCAACCGCGATGGCATCAAGGAAATTCGCAATTGCCACATTAATGTGGGAACCGGCAAGGAAATCTCTATCAAGGAAGTTGCAGAACGTATCATGAAAGAGATTGGTTTCAAGGGTGAACTCCGTTGGGATTCCACAAAACCCGATGGCACGTTGAAGAAACTGACGGATGTTTCTAAGCTGCATAGACTTGGCTGGCATCACACCATCGAAATCGAAGAGGGTATTCATCGTCTCTACGAATGGTACTTGCAGGGAATCTGCATCAACCATAAGCAAGGATAAGGCCACTCACAGAATAGGGATAAAGAAAGCGGAACTCTGTCACTTCTCAGACGCGGTTCCGCTTTCTTTTCTATTTGCCATTTTTATTGTTCATGCATCGAGAATTCCTCTTATATTGTCTTGCTTGTATCTTGCAGGCTATTGAGGGGATTATTCAAGTTCTTCCACGTATTTGATGAGTTGCCGATAGAAGGGATGATGACATAGCGTGTGCTTGTCGCCAAAGATGATGAGCTTCATGCGGGCACGCGTCATCGCGACATTCATTCGACGCAAATCAGAGAGAAATCCTATTTGCCCATTGTCGTTGCTGCGTACAAGGCTGATGAAAATCAAATCGCGTTCTTGTCCCTGGAAACCATCAACGGTGTTGACACTAATCACCTGACGGAAGGGACGGAACTCTTCTCTTTTGCGAATTTGCTGGCGAAGATATTGCGTCTGTACTTTATAGGGGGAAATAATGCCTACATCTAGCCGTTCGGACAGGAAACGCTCTCGCCCAATCTTGTCTATATAGTTGCGCAAGGTGGTGAGCACCAATTCTGCCTCAGCCTTGTTAATGCGTCCATGATTCTCTCCAATGAATTGTTCTGCAAAATCAATGTCCAGCTTATCTTCTGTCGCTCCTTGTTGTTCCAGTGCAGCATTCACTTCTTTCTGAATCTCGTTGCCGTCCACCCATTGGATAGGATGATCCCAGTCAAGGATGGAA
Organism: uncultured Prevotellaceae bacterium; assembly: GCA_900318775.1. Taxonomy (GTDB): domain Bacteria; phylum Bacteroidota; class Bacteroidia; order Bacteroidales; family Bacteroidaceae; genus Minthosoma. The sequence goes on from ONLY01000028.1 coordinate 31,120, forward strand.
CGGTGTCTTACACTTTCGTGTGATTCCACCTCACCATGATAGAACCAATCTGAGGAGAATTTCATGATAGCGTCATTCATGCGGTATTGTATTTTGAGCAGTGTAACCGCTTCTGGCTGGTTCTCCACGATGCGTTCCATCAGTGTCTTGCCAAGCCCTTGTTTCAGCGCTTCATAGCATTTGATGGTAGGCGGCAATTGCTGATGGTCGCCTGCAAGCACAACGCGTGATGCTCTTCGTATGGCAATCCAACAGGCTGGTTCAAGCGCTTGGGCAGCTTCATCGATGAATAAAGTTGAGAACTTGTGGCGCACTAACAATTTGTTTGCGGAGCCAACAAGTGTGCACGCCACCACACGAGCTTCGTCAAAAAGCTGTGCATTGATAGCCATTTCTATCTCGGTGGCACGCTCGCGCAAACGAGCAATCTTTTGATGCACATTGTCTCCTCGCTTGCGGTTCTCCTTGATTTGCCGGATTGTTTTACGGATGCTCCACAGTTCTGGGTAGTCAGGGTGACTTTCAAATTTTCGTTCATAAGTAAATGAGAGCATCTTGTCATTTACGCGTGATGGATTGCCGATGCGCAACACTGGTACCCCATGATCAACAAGTTTCTCGCTTATCCAATCGACAGCCATATTGCTTTGGGCGCATACTAGTACTTGCGTCTCTCTGTGCAGTGTCTCATAGATGGCTTCTACAAGAGTAGTGGTCTTTCCGGTTCCAGGAGGGCCATGAACTACCTCTACGTCCTTTGCCCACAACACTTCATTCACCGCTTGCTCCTGTGTCTTGTTAAGCCAAGGGAACTGCATGGGAGTGAATGTGTATTTCCTCGGTTTTAGCTGTCCTGCAAAGATGTCTTTCAGCTCTGCCAAACGATTGTCTTTAGCGTTGATGGCATCATCGAGTGCACGGAACATTGTTTTGTAGGACGTTTCATCAAAGTATAGTTGTACTCCTAATAGGGGCGCGTTTTCAAGGTCGATGAGTTCCTGTGAAGAGGGGAGAGTCACGACCATGCGTTCTCCATCAACATAGGAAACCGTCGATGAAAAGGGAAAATAGTGAATATCATTCTTCCCTTTCGAGTCATCGTTGATGGGCTTGGATGTGAAAGAAAAGAATTGTACGGGCCTTCCATATTCGAACAGGTGTTCAATATCTTCATCCGACTCATCTGAATCCTTTTTGACGATTTCAACGACGAATTGATTCAATGAATTGTAATAGCTGCGCCCTGCTTCTACTGGATACCAACAGATTCCGCGATGAATCTTTCTCTTGATGCCCATCTTTTCCGACTGGATTCGAAAATCTTCTTTCTCTGTATCGTATTCTAGTTGTAGAAGTTGTCGGAGGCGCTGTAAGTAGAGAGTGCTGTTTTGCATGTGGAAGTTCTGTTAGTTGATTTGTAGCATTAACGCATCCATCAGAAGCGTTGCTGTCGTGGAATCCAAATGGCGATGACGGCACAATGTATCAAGTTTCTTGCGAAGATTTGTATAATTCTCTTCGCTTCGATATGGAAGTATTTGAGTATAGGCTTCTTTGATTTTCCCATCCATCATCATGACAATGCCGAGCAAGAGATTTGCTTCCTCATTCATGGGATTTGCTTGCAGCAAGTCTAAAATGAATTTGGAGGCATCTGCATCTTGTCCGTTTATAATGAGGCACCAAGCTAACATCTCTTTCACTAGCTGAGATTGCTCATCCAGATAGTTTGCCTTATGCAGCAAGGGTAAGGCCTCATCATAGCGCTTACATTGCATGAGTGATTGTGCTGTTCCAACAAGAAATTTCAAGTTCTCTGGTTGAATGGTCAGAAGTTGCTGGTAATACGAAACGGATTCTTCCACGTGCCCTGTTGAGGAACAGAGTGTGGCAAGATGACGGAGTGTCCATTTGGAATTTGGCTTGAGGCTATTTGCCACCCTATAGGCATGGATGGTCTCTTCTGCGTGTTGAAGCTTTTGGTGACAGAATCCTATCTTTTGCCACACACTTGCTAGTGATGCGTCAAACTCATTGGTGGCCAAAGTTTGGAAAATGTTGAGAGCTGCAGGATAAAACTCCTTGCGCATTAGAAAATCTGCGTATTGCTCCATTTCATCAAGTGTACCGGAAAGCAACTTCTGCAATAGCGGATGGCTGAATGGAGTGACAGGCTCCTTTTTGAGCAAGTTGAATGGATTCTCGAATTGATGCTTATAAGGATAATTATGGTAGAAGCGATACAGGTCAAATACATAATGTCTCCTGATATCAGCTCGCTTGGGTTTCTGCATTTCCTCACTTTCTGCCATTTCATCTAGGTTCATACCCTCTGGGATTTGACTGCTGATTTGTGCCTCAATGGCACTCTCAGCCATATTGCCAAAGTTGGCAAATGAAAAGCAGAGGGAGTATTTATCGCTGTTGCAGAAAGGGCTTCCGCTCAAAATCATCCGAATGAACTTGTTCACATTACCATTGGTGAATTTGTTCAATTCAGGCACATAATGTCCAGACAGTGAAAAAGGATAGAACCAATGGGGCATCTGGCTAAAGAACGGGAAACCTTTCATCATGGAAAAAGTTGCATAATAGACATCTGCTCCTTCCAGCTGCATTTCTGCCATTTCATGCATCTTTTTGTTCATTCGCTCATCGCCCATCCACTCTGGATTTTCTCCATGCTCAATAAAGGACTCTGGATCAAGGTTGCTAGAGGCGGTGTCAGAATCTTTTCTTTTCTTGGACATCACCCCACGCATCAGGGCTGGCATGATGTCATTGCGCATTTTTGATGTGACGCTTTCAGTTACACAGCTCATTTGAAGCTGTAGCATCACAGCGTACAAATCGTGGATGAAAGAAGTATCATCATGATAGATGGCAAGCCGGTCTATTAGTTCTTTATTGTCATCAAAAAGGCTGTAGTGCACATGAAAGGCAAGCAAGAATCCTACGATGGAGCGCTGTGAGATTTGGTCATCTTCTACCAAATAACCATCAAGCAGGAACAGAAGCTTTGCCACATCTGCATATTCCAGCAATGACAATGTGACTGCACTGACAAATACTGCTTTGTCGTGCACGGGAATGACATCGGAGAAGAGTAGTCGATTGGCTAGGTCTGAATCAACATTTTGCCACACCTCACTCGTCCAGGTCCAATTGAACAGCTGCATCAGCAGGAGGTCATGTTGCTCCGTTAATTCTGCTATGCGGTGTTGGCGTACAGTCTCGCGCAGCAGCTCATCATGCTGCACTTCGTCTATCTCGCGAGCCTGTGCTTCCAACTGGGCCACAATCGTCTCGAATGAATCTAGTCGCTCCATTTCTTTGGCGACAGCTGCATACTTCTCTTCGGGGTGTTGCATGATGCGTTCCAGACGTTCCAGCCGGTTGGCAGCGAGTTGCAATTTCTCACAGATGTCAATACGGATATGCTTGCTTTGTGCATCATTGATACCTTGAAGCGTGAACTGCAGCATCTGTTGATAGGTGGCCCAAAGACCCTCTATTTGCTCAGAAAGTGCCCAGTTCCCAATTTCCGAAGCTTTCTTGCGGAGCAGAGGAAATGTCACAGCCAAATTATGCTGTTTCAATTTTGTCTGTATGTCTGTGTAGTTCACCTTCTACTTGCGATTTGAAGATTTACTTAATTGAATCAGTCCACGTTCTTTTGCCCATTCTCTCACATCGTTCATCATAGAATCGTTGAATTGTAGGCTGGGGGAGAGTGGTGCATAATGAAACAATGTGTCAGGCAAATACATGCGGTGCTGAGCGGGGAAATAATCCAACACTTTCACCAAAGAGTCTGCGTTAAGGCGAGAAATGGCAAGGTCATATATTCCCCGAATCTTTTTGAGGTCCTCTCCATGAACTTTGCTGACAGAATCATTCCACAGAACACATAGCAAGCCATTCAGATTCATGTCAGATGTCCCGTTCAGGCGTTTCGCACCTCGCGCTACAGCCTCGCTGGCATAGGGCTCTGGAAGAATAGCTCCATCATACTGGTCTTGATCCACCATCAATGTGCGCAATCTGATGTTGTTGATTTGTGGCTTGTTTAGGTCTATACTTTGTAGTTTTACTGAAGCCAGCAATTTGTCAGCAAAATAATCTGTTGCAGAATTTCTGGTGATACCGATAATTTTCTCCTTGACGCTCTCCGTCTTTAGCAGACGGGCTTTGGCTGAAGTAACAAGCCACATACGTAAATCACCAACAAAGCCCACGTGGACAGAATCACCATTCTCTATTAAGATGCAAGCTTTCACAAGGTCGCTCACGATGCCATCAATGGAACCGTTCGCAAAAGCGGTGTCAGCATCCATTGCCGCGTCGAAAGTGACCAGTTGCACCTTCACGCCTAGTGATTGAAACAAGCCTGTCGAATCAGCATAATAGAAAGGCAGGCATTCCATCGTGGGAAGCACTCCCAAACGGAGTGTGGTGGAATCACTGGTGGAAAATTTTTCCTCTGTTGAATGGCACGAGCCACAGAGTCCTGCAACCATCATGCATAATAAAATATAGAAAAGTTTGCGCATCGAGTCAAAATGATTTAACGATTTGCAAAGGTAGCGAAAACCGTACACAGCACAAAACAAATCCCCGTTTTTTGTTCTGCGCTTACCCGCTACCTCTCATTCATTTTATCTTTTATAAAAGACAAAATCTTGTGTTTTTTGAAATTTGTTTTGTATAAATTGCGTTATTGCCCCCAAGATTTTTAATAGATTTTGATAGATTTCTATCCGAAGGATATAAAGGAGATAGCCGCAGGCAGCGGCTCTTGGGGGGATTGCTTCGCAAGAACCTTTAGCTCGACGAAGTCAAATCACTCAAAAAAATGAAAATCTATGGGCAGAGCCCAGAAATTAGTGAGCCACTCTTGGCTCCCAAAAATCCGTGTCATCTGCTTTCTATGTTAAAATCCAAATATTTTGACCGTTATTTTTAATTTATGCTGAAATCATATAATTTTTATCGAATACTTGCTTATTTTTGACCA
>ONLY01000030.1 GCA_900318775.1 uncultured Prevotellaceae bacterium
TTGCTCAAGCCTCTCAGACAAAAGGCAGAGGAGACAGATGACAGACAGCTTCATATTGACTTCAAATTTGATTAACATATATTAAGAGACACTAGTGAATTTTCCTCTTTAATCTTTAATTTATCAAGAATTTGAGAATTGGAGAATTTACTCTATACGAACACGGATGTTTTTAAGACAAATTCTCTCATTCTCTAATTCTTGACCTTAATATATCAAGAATGGATAGAATTGGAGAATTTTCTTTTGTGAACACGGATGATTTTAAGACAAATTCTCTAATTCTCTAATTCTTGACTTTAATATATCAAGAATGGATAGAATTATAGAATTCTCTTTTGCTGACACGGATGTTTTAGATGATTTTAAGTCAAATTCTCTCATTCTCAAATTCTTGACCTTAATATATCAAGAATGGATAGAATTGAAGAATTATCTTTTTACATCTATTGCAAGTTGAGTATTTTTATTTATCACGAATTCACCTTTTCACCGCCTTCAGAGAACACACCGATACAAAAAAAACGGTGCTCCATGGAAGGGCACCGTCATTTTGTGGAGATGGAGGGGATTGAACCCTCGTCCAAACAAGGAAGCCATACGCTTTCTACATGCTTATTCTTGCCTTTGGTTTTCGTGATGCAGCAAGACCAAGACCACCAACTGCATCCTTATCCTCTAAAACTTCATTGGCAGCACGAGGCGGCTGTCAACTATTCCTGAATTTATAGCACCGCTGGTCAGAACGCCTCAGGACGAGTGGCTTTCTGGGCGATGTCTCGTTCCCTCGACCTTGCGAGGGAATTAGGCTCGATTTACTAAACTTCGATCAAGCAGCGAGAGCGTAACGAGTTTCGCCAATTAATTCTTTGATGTCTGAGATTTAAGAGAGGGGCATCGACTCTCTGCATGCTTACGCATCACCTCGGCTTGCTGTCAAATCCAGTCATCCCCGATAGTGATAAGTGGCGGCAAAGGTACAACTTTTCATTGAATAAAAAAAATTGTCAGCCATTTTTTAGTAATCAGCGGTCTCTCGAAGCCAAAAGCGTGTGCTTGGTACGATTGACATACTGATTGAATGCCGCCAAAGAAGTGATGGCTTGACGCTCTGCATCGCTCACCTTGCCATCGCCGTCAATGTCGAAAGGAATCACTTTGATTCCCTTGGCCACCGTTCCGTTCTCACCGCTGAATACGAGTTCAGGGAATGTAAAGGATACGGCCTCGGGTTGAGCCTGAACAGCTTTGACCACGAATTTGTCCTCACCTAAGACGCGCTTTCCCTTGATGGTCTTGGCATCTTTCCCGAATATATCAGCAAAGAGCTGGGTTGCCAATGCTTTTGAACCGGTTCCACTGAAAATGACATAGTTAACGGCTACTTCCTTTTCCTCTTCTATGTAATCGGTAAATTCTCCAACCTCTTCTTCATCATCTTCAAGAAGGTCTTTCTCGAAATAGATAGCCTTGATGCTTTTAGAGGTGAGACCTTTGCGCAGCGCCTTCTCTTGCCAGATGGAACTTTGTTCGTTGGCAATAGGAAGAAGGAAATGGTTCCCAATAAGACTCTTTACTTGCTGTGCGTTTGTATACTGTGCGGCCAAAGCAACGATGCCACTCAAGATGAGTTTCTGGATAGATGTGAATGTCTTCATTTTGTGTCTCTTTTTAAAATTAATACGGTCTTTGATTCACTGAATTGTCTCATGCATTTTTGCGAGATGTTCTCGCTCTGTTTTGATGGTGCAAAGTTACGGACTATTTATGCTCTGCAGAATACTTCTCATTTGGTATATTCAATAACATAAACGTGGTATTCATCTTTTTTTAAAGAAAAATCCCGCAACAATGAGCTATACTGCTTTTGTTGTCGGGATTTTCCACATTATTTATAAAAAGAAAGATTAGTTGTCTGCTTTGATGAGCTTATTCTGCGATGTCTCAGAGAGAGGGATAGGCCAGATGTAGCCATAGTCAGCAGGCTTCACGTTTAGCTCTTTGTTAGACCCCACTTTCTTGATGAACGCATCCCCACGTCTGTGGATATCAATGGAGCGAAGTCCTTCTCCTGCAAATTCCGTGCGTCGTTCGTTGTAGATTGCCGCTTTGAGATTGTCTCCACTTAGTTCATCTATATTGATAGGGTCATCCTCGGCTGTGATAGAACGGCTGCGCACTTGTCTCAGATATTCTTTCGCTATCTCCTCGTCCCCCTCATTCCCTCTGTTGAAATATGCCTCAGAAAGGTTGAGAAGTGTTTCTGCATATCGGAAGACTGGAATCCAATCGCCTCCACCAGAAAGGTCTGAATATTTCCTGGTTGCCAGACGGGCTGTAGGGTGATGGGTGAGTTGTGCCTTTCGAATATCTGTCTCAACGGCATATTCAGGGATGGAATAGATGCCACTATAAAAATCTTCCAGAACAGCCCAACTACCTTGATACTCGTTTTTCGCAATACCATTGGGATTGTTTACGCTATACGGGAACGAGAAGATGGATTCCTCCGTATAGTAAGGCGCAGCGAAAATGGCCGTAAGACTTCCAAGTGCATACCCCTTGATAGCCAGTCCCTCTTCTATGGCTTTGTCCCAATTCCACTCTTCCATATAAATACGTTGGCGTAGCGCATGTGCAGCTGCCTGAGTAGCATGAGTTACACCTTTTACAGAGTTGCGTTCAGTCGAGAGGTTTGCGATGTTCTCGTCACTCAAGTCTGAAAGAATCTGGTCATGAATTTTCTCGATAGAGCTCGGAGCTAAATTGTTTGTCGAGTTTTCTGGTGTTTCTGTGCGTAGTGGTATAGCATTTGCCTTTGGGTTAAGATGATATGTTCTTGCATAGAGAACCACCAAATAGTAGTAGCTTAGTGCCCTGACAAACTTTGCTTCCGATTTGTATCTGTCATAATCCTTTCCTGCGATTTCTTTAACGGCATCGAGGTTACCTATGAAATCGTTCGCTTCGCCAATGGCCTGATAGAACCCATTCCAAGGAGCCGATGTGTCGGAGACAGAAAGGTTCATGTCATTCGCAGACAGACCTCCATTCTGTACCGGGTCATCAAAATCATCACCTCTCATATCTGATTGGTACACATAATTGGGCATTACCTCCCCCAATCGTTTGTATACACCTTCCAGATAGGTTTCTATGGCCGATTTCGATGAGAAAATAGATGACACGGAAGTGTCCAAAATCGGTTCCTTTTCAATGATATCAGTGCATGCTGTAGAGACCGTAGCTATAGCTATCATCAATAATACACAACCAATGCCAAGTGGGGGTAGGAATCTTTTTGAACGGATGGAAAAATGTTTTATAGTCTTGTCCATAATTGTATTTGTTTTAGAATTTGACGTTTACACCCAGTGTGAAAGTCTGCGTTTGAGGCAGCGAGAAGTTGTCAATGCCTGCCTGCAGGTTATAGGCATTTGAGGCTGCTGATGTGGTGTATGACACCTCTGGGTCAAGACCGCTATAGTCCGTGATGGTCAAGAGGTTGGTGGCCTGCAGATAGACTCGGATGGCAGAGATTTTGACAGCTTTGAGCCATGCTTTGCGCTCAATGTTGTAACCCAGAGTGAGTGTTTTCAGACGGATGTAATCACCCTTTTCCACTAGGAAATCAAGAGGAAGTCCTCCATTGCCGTTGGAGATGTTGTCACCATACATGGGAATTGCATATTCCGCGTCTTTGTTGGTTGGGCTCCAATGGTTGTAGTATACGTCTTTCGTGTCGTTGCGGAAACCATATTGTGCGAGCAATCCCTTGTTGCCATTCCATATTTTATTGCCGCCAGAGAATTGGAAATTGATTGCCAGGTCCCAATACTTATAGCGGAATTGGTTGGACCAACCACCGTAGTAGGTGGGGATGGTGTTGCCTGCTGCATGACGGTCAAGGTCAGATGTGTTCACCATTGATCCGTCTCTGTGCTGATAGGTCGTTTCTCCATTTTGGAAGACGATGAGTACCTCCTTGCCGGACTTGTCGTAAACAATGCGGCGACCTGTTTCTCTGTCAATGCCTGATGAACGATAGAGGTAGAGCTGACCAATGGATTTGCCCACTTGGGTGATGTTGTAAGTGCTGATGATTGATTCACCACCTCCGAGACTCGTCACCTTGTTCTTGTTGAAGCTGATGTTGAAATTCGTGTTCCAGCTGAATTTCTTGCCGCGTACCACATCTGCTCCAATGCTAATTTCAAAACCTCGGTTATACATGGAGCCTACGTTGCTGGTGATGCTGTTGTTTGTCACTCCTCTTGACGGAGCTGTCGGTACAGAGAGAATCAAGTCTGTTCCCTTAATGTTATAGAATCCGAAGTCCACATCTACACGATTGAGAAGACGGCCGCTGAAACCAACATCAAATTTGGCGCTTTGTTCCCATTTCAAATCTTTATCAGCCACTTGCGAACGATTATAAGTAGCTGTGTTACCGTTATAGCCACTGGAATAAGTGGAACTGGATGCATAGGCGCCAATAGATGTGTTACCCACCACACCCCAGCTGGCACGTAGCTTGACATCGTCGAACACCTTTTTCAGTGGCTCATAGAATTTCTCGTCACTGATTTTCCAAGCGGCACTGGCGCCACCAAAGTTACCCCAGCGGTTATTCTTTGAGAGAGAAGATAGCCCGTCACGGCGAAAATTGATAGAGAGAATATAGCGAGACTTCCAGTCGTAGTTGACACGCCACAGATATGAAAGCATGCCAATTTCTCTGCGTGTGGCAACCAATGAGGCTATGTCATTAAATGCAGCTTCATATACAGCAGGTTCTCCTTCTGCCTGATTATAGCGTTTGGAACCCCATGCCACGTGCTGTTTTTCGAAAGCCTCGACACCGACCAATGCATCGAAATGGTGACCTGATTCAAAATCCTTAGAATAAGTGAGGGTGTTTGTCCAAGTGTATTGATCAATGTTTGTCGAGATGTTGGCAGCATATCCATTATATTTGAACATGGCTGTTTCTCGTGCGTAATAAGCACGGTCTTCCACGTCGGTGATGTCACGACCATATTGGCTGCGGTAAGTCAGACCCTTTAGAGGCGTGATTTCTGCAAAGAAGTTATAGAAACGATGGGAATTTCTGCGTGTGGCTTTGCTGTCCGTCTCATACCCAATGGAAGGTGTATCCATTGCGACACTTGCTTGATTGGGGCCATATCCCACACGACCTCCTTGTACCCATGCTGTTCCATCTGCATTGTATGCAGGAATGTTTGCAGGAATGTTTATAGACCTCCAATAAAAACCTTGGCCATTCCCTTCATAATATTTATTGCTGATAGGGTCATAGTCCCTCAGATTCGTTTCCGTTAGCGTGGTTCGGCCACCTATCTTCAACCAGCTATTCACCTTTGCTGTCACATTAGCATTGAATTGAAGGCGTGTTTGTTTGTTGCCAATGATGGTACCCTCCAAGTCTTGCCAGTTTCCAGAAAAATAATAGTCAACATTATTGGTGGCTCCCCCTACGGAAAAAGTGTGGTTGTGCGACCAGGCTGTTCTTGTTACATATTTCTGCCAATTCGTCTCCACCACATTTCCATCGTCATCATATAGAACGTTAAAGGCCTTGGGTTCACCCTTGATATGATAACCGCCCAAATCACCTTTCAGCACATCGTAAGTACCAATACTATAATTTCCGTACCGGTTGTAAACAGCCTCGTTTTCCAGATTCACATACTCTTGGGCATTGCATAAATCCAGATAGTCCTTAGGGTAGCTCACACTAACAGATCCTTGATAGTTTATCTGTGGCTTTCCCTTCTTGCCCGATTTTGTCGTGATGAGTACTACGCCATTGGCTGCGCGTGAACCATAGAGCGCTGCTGCCGATGCATCTTTCAGCACATCGATGGACTCGATGTCGTTGGCATTGATGGTTGCCAGCGGATTGCTGATGCCCATGTTAGAATAAGCGTCATTGGCAATGACCACACCGTCCACCACATAAAGCGGCTGGGTACCAGAAGTGATGCTCGCCACACCTCTTACACGCACAATAGGTGCTTGTCCGAGCGTTCCGTTTGGCACCGTGAGGCTGATGCCTGAAGCTTGTCCGGCCAATGCATTCTCAACTGATGCATTGTTCAGTTCGTTCACTACTCGGCCACCTACTGATGATATGGAAGAGGTCAGGTTCTCGCGTTTCTGAGTACCATAACCTACCACAACCACGCTGGTCAAGCGGTTCTGATTCTCCAGCAGTTCAATGGTGACCGGGTCCGATGCGTCATACACGTCAATACTAGTGGTTTGGTATCCCACATATCGTACTTCAATCGTGACAGGGAGAGGCTCTTGCGTTTGAATGGTGAAATTACCATCGATGTCGGTGACAACACCGCCAATTAATCCTTTCTCTGTCTTCAGGCCTACTGTGACACTGTACAGTGGTTCTTGTGTTCGTGCATCAATCACAGTGCCCCTGATGGTGGCTGCCCGTGTCGTCAATGTGAAAAGCAACATTGACAACAATGCTATTAATGTCTGTTTGTTAATTCTCATGTTCTGCTTGTTTCTTGAAATCATGGAAACCTTTGTATATTAAAGTCCGTTGAACAATTCCTCCAGTTCCTCTTTTGTCTGTGTGCCCAGATGCTCCCAGATAATTTTACCATCTTTGTAAAGATACAAAGTAGGAAGTGCCTGCACGCTCAAGTCCTTCACCAATTGCAGGTTCTCATCCATTTCGTAGCGAAGAATCTTGATGTTGGGGTATTTCTTCTCCAGTTCGTCAAGAATAGGGTGCAACTTCTTGCAGCCACCACAATGAATGCTGGAGATATCCACGAAAGTGAGAGGCTGTGCGGCCACCAGCTTATTATATTCTTCAAGCGATGTTGCTTTCGCAGGGTCAACAGTTGATTCCAATGGGAAACCTGCACCCACCCATGTGCCAATGCCTCCAGGCATGAAGTAAGCATTCTTGAAACCTAATTCCTTTAATTTCTTTGCCAGAATCACACTTCTTCCTTCTCGAATAGAATAGGTGAATGTAGGCGCATTCTTGTCAAGTTTGGCAATGATTTTTGCTGCTGCTACAGAGTCCGTCAAATCCACGTTAATTGCATTTTTGATGTGATTGATGGCATATTCTGATGCACTGCGTACATCAAGCACTTGTGCATTTGGAGCCGACAACAACTGATGACCATACTCTTCAATGGTAATGGTTTGTGACTTAACGAAAGATTCAATTTCGTTAGAAGACTGTGCTGATACATAATTCGCAAATAGTGACAATGCAGCAATGATTGCTAAGTTGAACTTTTTCATACGTCGTGTCTTGTTTTTATGATTATTAATAATGTAAATGTTCAGCGATTGAGGTTCAATGACTTCATTCTGAATTTGAGTGCAAAGGTACGGTGATTTACCATGCTGGAGAATACCTCGAAAACGCTATTTATATCACTTAATGAGTGTATAGAAATCAACCATAAATAAGTGAGGCCTATCCCATAAATATGGTATTTCCCAATCGCCAAGGACAGCGTACCTTTGCACTCAAAATCGAATAATAACTCTTTAAATACAAGGTAAACATGACAAAGATTGTTAACAAACAGGAAAATGAGGTATCGAAGGATATCGTCATTGCAGAGAAATTTCAGTTCTCGGATTTGATTCGCAAGGAAGACTGGCTCGCCATTTGGGGAGCATTCCTGCTTATTCTCGTAGCTGCCACAGGAGTGGTCAGTGGCCTCTTTGATTTTCAGGGTGCCAAGTTTAATACCTGGGGCACAGACGAGAATCCGTCGGTATTAGGTGCATTCAGTGGTGACATCAACATTCAGCTGATTGTCACGTTCATTGCATTTCTTCTGCTTTTCACGATTGGGAACAAACTGCAGCATAAGTCTGCAGGCAAATTTATTCTTGCGTTTGTAGGATTGTTCTTCTTGACGTCAGTCGTCAGAGTCATCTCAGCGCAAGACACATTTAATAAATACCTTGAGTATGCATTTTGGGCACTCATCTTAGGCTTGCTGATTGCCAACACCGTTAAAACTCCACAATGGCTCCGTCCTGCTTTGCAGACAGAGTTCTACATAAAGACGGGACTTGTCCTGATGGGAGCAGAAGTGCTTTTTTCCAATATTCAGAAGTTTGGACTCTATGGTCTCGGCATCGCATGGGGAGTTACTCCTATTGTCATCATCTTCATGTGGGTTTTGGGAACAAAAGTGTTGAAAATCAAGAATAATCCACTTGTCATCACGATAGCTGCAGCTACCAGTGTGTGTGGTACCTCTGCTGCTATTGCTACTGCCGCAGCCAGCAAGGCACATAAGGCAGACTTGGCATTTGCTGTGGGCACCTCGCTCATCTTTACTGTCATTATGATGGTGGGCATGCCTTTGTTTATTCAAGCAATAGGTCTGGATCCTCTGATTGGAGGTGCATGGATTGGCGGCACTGTTGACAGCACAGGCGCAGTGGTGCTTGCAGGTCAGGCATTGGGCGATCTCGGTGGCACCGTTGCAGCCCTAGTGAAGATGATTCAGAACATTTTGATTGGATTTATTGCATTTGGTGTCGCAATCTTCTTTACTACCAAGGTAGACAGAACACCTGGTCAGCAACATGTTGGTGCAGGAGAAATCTGGCAGCGCTTCCCGAAATTTATTATTGGTTTCATCGTTGCGTCTCTCGTCTTCTCATTTGTGCTTCAACCAACACTTGGCGTCGACACAACAGGCGACATTATCAAGCATTTAGGTCAATTCAAGAACTGGGCTTTTGCATTGGCATTCACCAGCATTGGACTTGAAACTAACTTTAAGGAGTTAGGGGCTCAAGTGCAAGGTGGAAAACCTGTCGTCCTGTATGTGGTGGGACAGCTGTTCAACATCGTTCTTACGTTCTTTGTGGTGTGGCTCTTGCTTAGCGGACAGATATTCCCAATTCCTACAATTGAGGTATGAAGAAAATATTGCTCATCATTCTTGCTGTCACCATCGTTGGGGATATCTTCATCATGGTGAAGCATAAAGGACTGATTGAAGGGCTTGACTTTGGGTGTGGGCAGTATTATTATACAGACATACCGAATTGGCAGCATTACTTTCAGGGCACTCACTACGAGTCTTCTGTCTCCATGTTCGTTCTTGTGGCCATCTTCTTTATATGGGGCTGGCTCATGATGAAGCTTTGGCAGAAGATAGGGTAGTAGACAACGGAATGTAAGGAGACTTGGAAATTTTCGGGTTTTATTTCCAAAGCACTCCATAAACGGAATTTTGAAAATGAGAATTATATCACGACAGAGTAAATTGGCGCTTTTGCAGGTGGATGAGGTGATGAGCCAATTCCCCGATGTGCAATACGAGTTGATAAAGACTGATTCGTATGGTGACAAGCATAAGGAAGTGTCACTGATGGACAAGTCTGTAAGCGCTGACTTCTTCACTCGCGAACTGGATGCGGCCCTCTTGGAGGGACGTGCTGATATTGCTATCCATTCAGCAAAGGACCTTCCTTATCCTCTTCCTGCAGGTATAGAAGTCATTGCATTGACCGAAAGCGCTGATAAGAGCGACTCTTTGGTTACTCGAGATGGTAAAACACTCGATCAATTGCCTTCACAGAGTAAAATAGGGACTAGTTCAGAACAACGAAAAGCTGAACTGTTGGCCTTGCGACCGGATGTGGAGGTAGTGGCTATTCGCGGAACGATTGAAGAGCGAATTGCACAAGTAGATAATTATACGGTAGATGCCTTGATTGTGGCTACTTGTGCGTTGGATAGACTGGCACTTGCCCATAGGGCTTCGGAACGCCTTCCGTTCAAGACCCATCCCTTGCAGGGCAACCTTGCCATCACCGCATCTTCCCATGTCGGCAAGGATATCCGGGAATTATTCTCGAAGATAGATGTTCGCACTCGTTATGGCAAAGTGACATTAGTCGGTTTTGGCCCTGGCGACCCAGAATTGTTAACGGTGAAAGGTGTCAAGGCATTGGAACGTGCCGATATCATCTTCTACGATGATTTGACAAACGAGGCATTTGTTCAGCGATTCAAGGCTGAAAAAGTCTATGTAGGGAAACGCTCGGGCAAGCATTCACATTGTCAGCAGGACATTCATTCCTTGATTTATGCAGCAGCGATTGAGGGTAAGACTGTAGTGCGTCTAAAAGGTGGAGACCCGATGATTTTTGCCCACGGCAGAGAGGAAGTGGATTATCTCAAATCGAAGATGGTAGAGGTAGAAGTGATACCGGGTGTCAGCAGTGGAATTGCTCTTGCCTCACTTACGCAGATACCATTGACGCATCGAAGTCTTGCACGCAGTGTGGCTTTTGTGCTGGGACACTCTTCTGAACCACAAACACCTCAAGTAGACACCTTGGTGTATTACATGGGTGGTGATAATATCAGTCTGATAGCAAGCAAATTGATTGACGCTGGTAAAAGTGCTGATACACCTGTGGCATTGGTGAGTAATGTATCGTTGCCCACACAGCGTGAAATATTCTCCACATTGGGAGAATTGCGTTATGCACGCTATCGCACCACGCCCGTTTTAGTCCTTGTGGGCGAGGTGGTTAATCTCGAAAAGCATTCACATTGCCCAAGTGTATATTACACCGGAACACAGAGCGCCACTCCGCTCATCAGAATAGAGAAGAACGAAGTAGAGCAGCCAGAGGCAAGAGACTTTGATTGGGTTATCTTTACCTCGCGCTATGGGGTGCGGTATTATGATAAGCCCCTCCATGAGGCAAAGGTGGCAAGTGTGGGTCCTGTGACCAGTCATGAACTGAAGACACGGGGAGTCTTTCCCGATTTCGAATCCACTACGGAATCGGCAGAAGGATTGATTGACTTCTTCCGCACACAACCACAAGCCCGCATACTGCTTCCTCGTTCAGACAAAGGACTGAAGGTGTTGAGCGATGCATTAGTAGAGGCAGGACACAGCGTGACAGACTTGCCTGTGTATCGCAATATTCCAGAACCCTATCCAGTCATTCAGAACCTACAGGACTACGACAAGGTTGTGTTCACCTCACCTTCTACAGTTGAGGCATTTAAAGCCATTTACAAGGCAGAAGATTCAAAACATTTATTATTAGTAGCCAAAGGAAAAACTACCTATGAAGCGATTCAGACAATATAGAACAACACAAAAGGTGCGCGACCAGTATGCCGACGTTCCCCCCATTCAGGCACAAGACTTCATTTATCCATATTTTGTAGAAGAAGGAGAAGGAATCAAGACAGAGATACCCTCAATGGAAGATGTGTACCGTTTCTCCATTGATACATTATTAGAAGATATAGAGGATGCACTTTCTTTAGGCATCAATAAAGTGCTGCTTTTCGGAGTGATACCAGAAGAGGAAAAGGATGAGCGTGGCAGTGCCGCATATCGGGCCGACAGCATCATTTGCAAGGCTGTACGCGCCATTAAAGCCAAGTTTCCCCAAGTCATCGTCTTTACAGACATCTGTCTCTGTGAATACACATCGCATGGACATTGTGGATTGCTCTATGAAGATGGTAAACCAATCGCATACGACGAAGAACTGAAAGCGCTGAAACGTACAGGATGTGCTTGTGGTGTTTCCCATGAAAATGTGGTGATTGACAATGACACCACACTTCCATTGCTGGCCGAGATGGCCTATCAGCATGCTTTGGCAGGTGCCGACTTTGTGGCGCCCTCTGCCATGATGGATGGACAGATTGAAGCGCTGAGACAAAAACTGGACAGCGATAACCGCACGAAGGGCACAAGAATTCTTGCTTATTCGGCCAAGTATGCTTCAGCCTATTATGGCCCATTCCGCGATGCTGCAGGAAGTGCCCCCGGCTTTGGAGACAGAAAAAGCTATCAGATGGATTATCGCACCCATGACCAAGGTCTTGAAGAGATTCAAGCTGATATAGATGAAGGAACCGATTGGATTATGGTGAAGCCCGCTTTGGCCTATCTTGACATTCTCTACAGGGCATCTGTGGCATTCCCCAATCATCCTCTCGTAGCCTATCAAGTGTCTGGCGAATACTCCATGTTGCTGAATGCGTCGCGACAAGGGTATTTCGATGAGAAAAGAATCTTCCACGAGAGCCTTACCGCCATTCGGAGGGCAGGCGCTCAGTATATCATTTCCTATTATGCAAAGCGATACTTCAGATAGCCGACTCCATTTCTTGCCCGTCAACATCAACATCGACGGTAAGCGCATCCTGATTATCGGTGGTGGACGAGTAGGGCTGCACAAGGCCACCATCTTGAGCCGCTTTACGGATAGCGCTACGATTATTTCGCCCACTTTCCGTGAGGGGTTCCAATCGCTTCCGTTCCGTTTGCAGCAGAAGGCCTACGAACCGGCCGACCTTGATGGAGCATTTCTTGTGTACATCTGTACAGAGAACGACGAGCTGAATCGTCGTATCAAGCAAGATGCAGAGCAGCGCCATGTGCTCGCCAGTGTGTGTGACAACCCATCGCTCTGCGACTTCACCTCTCCCGCCATCTTTCGTCAGGGAGACCTTACGGTAGCAGTTTCAAGTGATGCCAAGGATGTGCGTCGAAGCATGAGAATCCGCGATGTGATACAGGACAATTTCTCTCATCTTGAGTCAATTGCCCAACCCGAAAAAAGCATTTATCAATGATACAAACAATACTATATAACCGAGAAAGCAAGCCCGTGAATGTAGATGTTCCAGAAGGCGGAGTCTTGTTCGAGACCTGCAGTCGCACAGAACTCTATTGGGGTGAAGGAGAACTGCTGGCACAGACGGCTCGTCACCTGTTTCGTGTGGCCTCAGGCTTAGAGTCTCCATTGCTTGGCGAGATGGCCATACAAGGTCAGCTGAAAAGGTGCTACTACGAGGCAAAGGACCGCTGGAAACTCTCTGCCTCCATTCATCGCTTGTTCCAGTCAGCCATCCATACAGGACACCGAGTTCGTACCGAGACGGGCATTGCCAAAGGAGCCGTTTCCTATCCCCAAGTGACCGTTGATATGCTGTGTCATGAAACACAAGACCTCAAAGGGTGTGTGGTCAGCATCATTGGTGTGAATGAGATGACCGAATCCATACTCAATTTCTTGAGCGCCCGTGGAGCTACCAACATCATTCTTGCCAATCGAAATTATGATAAAGCCAGATTGATGGCAGAGAGATATCAAGCAGAGGCGGTGCAGTTAGAGGCAAAGCCCTATCTGCTTCGTGTGTCAGACATTGTGATTAGCGCCACGTCTGCACCACATTCCATTATACATCGTTCCGATTTTCAGGGCATGAGAACCACGGGCAAGAAACGATTGCTTTTCGACCTTGCCATTCCGCATGATATCGATGAAGATGTGCAGCACTTGCCAGGAGTGAAACTCATCCAGCTGTCAGAGATTGAGCAGTTGGCCCAACAGAATATAAATGCCAGAGAGAGAGAAGTGGCACGCTGTGAGGCAATTATTGAAGAAGAAGTCAGCGACTTGCTCCGATGGCAAACCAACAGACTAAAATACGCCGTATGAATAGACCATTATCTCAGCAGGCTTTCGAGGAAGCTGTGCGATACATACCAGGGGGAGTGAACTCGCCCGTCAGAGCCCTCCGTGCAGTGGGGGAGTCACCCGTGTTTATTGACCACGCCAAAGGTGTAAAACTCACCGATATAGACGGCAACGAATACATCGATTTCTGCCTCTCGTGGGGAGTGTTCATTGCCGGACATGCAAATCCAGTCGTTGAGGCTGCCGTGCAGCGCGCCATCTTGAATGGCACCAGTTACGGTATTCCCACCTTGGTGGAGACGAGTTTGGCAAAGAAGGTGACAGAACTCATCCCATCCATGGAACGTGTTCGGTTTGTCAATTCGGGCACAGAGGCAGTCATGTCTGCCATTCGTGTGGCACGTGGCTATACCAAGCGCGACTATATCCTGAAGTTTGAAGGCTGTTATCATGGCCATGCCGACCACTTGCTGGTAGCAGCCGGTTCAGGCGTTGCCACGTGCGGCATCTCTTCCTCAGCAGGTGTGCCCGATAGTTTTGTGCAATACACATTAGTGGCACCCTTCAATGACAAAGAGGCGGTGAACCACATCTTTGAAGAGTATGGCGACAGAATTGCTGCCGTCATCGTCGAGCCAGTTCCAGCCAATATGGGTGTAGTGCCCGAAACTGATGGCTTTCTGCAGCATCTGCGCACCCTCACGCAGCAGTATGGCTCGCTGCTCATATTTGACGAAGTGATTACAGGCTTCAGACTGACATTGGGAGGAGCACAAAAGTTCTATGCCGTCACTCCCGACTTGACGACTGTTGGTAAAATCGTGGGAGGCGGATTCCCCGCAGCAGCCTTCGGAGGGCGCAAGGAACTCATGTCTATGCTTGCTCCCGAGGGACCTGTCTATCAGGCTGGCACCTTATCGGGCAATCCCATTGCCATGACAGCAGGTCTGGCCACCCTGTCCATTCTGAGCGAAGAGGGGCTCTACGAGCGACTGAATGCCAAGGCTGCCACCTTCATAGCCGAACTGCAAGGTATCTTGCGCCACAAGGGGGTAGTCATCAATAGCGTAGGCAATATGTTTACTCCTTACTTCACAGAACAGTCCCCTCGCAACTTCCAGGATGTCAACAAGAGCGACCTCGCAGCATTTGCCCAATTCTGGCGTCACATGTTTGCCAACGGCATCTATCTGTCTCCCTCTCAGTTTGAATCCAACTTCATCTCCATTGCTCACACCGACACCCATCTCGAACAGGTGCTCAATGTGGCAAACCGCTTTTAATAGCTCGTAATATATCCGCACCATCACTCCAATCCTTCAAAAACAAAATAGAACACCTGATATGAATTACAAATTACCCGATTCTCTAACCAAAGACATCAGCAAGTTTGCCTCCTTGGCAACAGGATTTCAGAACAATTCCGTTTCCACCACAGAGTTCAAAGCCTTTCGTGTTCCCATGGGAGTCTATGAGCAGCGCAAGAACGGCATCTATATGGCTCGTGTGCGTGCCACAGGCGGTTACATCACTCCCAAGCAGCTGCTGGGTGTCATAGACATTGCCCAGCGCAACGGCTCCGACCTTCTCCACATCACCACCCGTGCCGAGGTGCAGATACTCAATCTCGAACTCTCCAGCGTGGAGCCTGTCTTGAAAGAACTTCAAAGCATCGGCTTAGCCACCAAGGGAGGCGGAGGAAACACCGTCAGGAACATCCTCGTCAGCGAATATTCAGGCATGGGAAGAGACGAAGTGTTTGACACCACACCTTATGCTATGGCACTGACCAATGCTGTCGTGCCCGAGGCTGACTCCTATCTCATGCCGCGCAAGCTGAAGATAGCCTTCTCTTCCGATGCCAATTACATCGATTATGCAGGCATCAACGACATAGGATTCATTGCCCAACTGAAAGATGGAAAACGAGGCTTCAAAGTCTATTTAGGCGGAGGTGCAGGCAGCAAGCCCAGCGTGGGCTGGCTTTACAAAGAGTTCCTTCCTGCAGAAGAACTCTATGCACTGGTGAAAGGCGTCAAAGACTTCTTCAATGCCCATGGCAACCGCAAAGACAAATACAAAGCCCGCATTCGTTTCATCTTCTATAAATTGGGAAAAGAAGAAACCTTCCGCTTGATAGACCAATACGTCGAAGCTGCAAAAAAGACAGGCATCACATTGCAGGTAAACGAGAATGCCTATCTTTCCTCTGCCCCCAATCGTCTCGCAGACAAAGGTGAGCACGCCTCTTCTGCCACAGAACAGGAGCTCGTTTCCACCGTCCTCCCATTCATCTGGGGCAATGTGTGGCTCAAGTCAGCAGACGAAGTGAATCGCCTCAAAGCCATCCTCCAGTATGTGGCAAAAATAGGAGACCACACCATTCGTTTCACACCGAAGCAGAATATCCGTTTTCGCAACATACCCGCTGCTGCATTCGCCGAGTTTGAAGCCCTTCTCAAAGACTACTCCGAGGCCTATGACAAACCCGTCGTGCTCAACAATATCGTCTCATGCACAGGCGCCGACACCTGTCGCTTGGGTATCTGCCTTTCCAAAGGTCTGGCCACAGCCATCTACCAGGCGATAGAAGACCACGACATAGACCTCGACTACCTGTTCGATGCCCGCATCAATGTGGCAGGATGTCCCAACTTGTGTGGCCAGCCCCTATGGGCCGACCTCGGATTTGTGGGCAAAGTGCTCCATACCGACCACGCCTATCCTGCCTATCAAGTGTTCATTGGTGCCAACTACATCGACACCCCGCAGTTAGCCCAGAGCATCGGCAACATAGCCGCCTACAGTATTCCCAAGTTCGTCGTTGACCTCGTCACACGCTTCATTGACACAGCCGAAATAGCCGAATCGCTCGGGCAGGAACTCCATTTCGGGCAGTGGCTGCGTAGTCGTGCAGGACACAAGGCTGCAGTCATCCTCGTGGAGAAATATGCCCATGTGCCCCTCTTTGCCGAAGACAAAAACTACTATTTCGACTGGGGAAGCGACGATGTGTTCCAAATCACCAAGCGCGGCAAACCCGAATGCTCAGCAGGCCTGTTCGACATGATTTCCGTTGACCAGCAATCCATTGCCGATGCCCGCAAGAGGGTAGAGGAAGGCGATGCACGTTCCGTGTACGACATCCTCTTCCATGCATCACGCATGTTGCTCGTCACACGTGGCTTAGACCCACAAGATGCCGCTGGCGTATTCGACGAATTTATCGAACACTTCATCCGCTCAGGATATGTAGATGCCACATACATACCACTCTTGCAGCACGCAAAGGTAGACGGTGCAGATGGCACCTACGACCTCCAACAAGCCAACACCCTTGCCGATGCCGTCATCACCCTCTACGAGGGAATGGACGATGCGCTTCAGTTCAAGAAGTCTGCCGACAATCCTGAAAAAGAAAAGGTCAAAGAAGAAACCAGTAGTGACGCACCAAGTGCACTCTCCCAAAAGAGCGAAGGAGCAGAGCGTCCTCAGCGAACCAAAGATTTCCGAGGCGTCCTATGTCCCATGAATTTTGTTCGCACGAAATTAGAACTCGCCACCCTTCAATCAGGCGACCTACTGGAGATACTTCTCGACGATGGCAAACCCATCGAAAACGTGCCAGGCTCCGTACGCTTAGAGGGACACCAGATACTCTCCCAAACCCAACAACCCGATGGCCACTGGTCTGTCCTCATCAAGAAGAAGTAACCATCCCTCCCTCCGCATAGCCTTATAATAATCTACAAATAGAGAACGCCGAAGGTCCGTTTTGTTCGCGAGACTTTCGGTGTTCTCCAATTCATGATTAATGTCCCCCAACTTCGTACCTCTAAACACGAAAAATGAAATAGGAATTAGGAATTAGGAGTGAGGAGTGAGGAGTGAGGAATGAGGAGTTAGGAATTAGGAGTGAGAAATGAGGAGTTAGGAGTGAGGAGTTGTTGTTCAACTGTCAACTGTCAAATCATCTGTGCAATCTTCCAAGAGCCATCCGAGGCTCTAAAAAAATCTGTGTTATCGGTGCAATCTGTGTGACCTTTAAAACATCGTGCGAGCCCAGAGCCTCTCAAGGCTCTCCTATTTCTGGGCTTTGCCCAAAGATTTTTAATTTGATTTTTGATTGATTTCTTGCGCAGCAATAAGCCCCCTCCAAGAGCCGTCCGAGGCTCCCATTCGTGCAATTCGTGGGCGTTCCATTTTTCGTGTTCGTCCCAATCAACATACCGCTTCGCGATGATTAAACAGATTGAGCAGATTCGCCGCCTCCTGCGGCACAGAAAAAGGCACACAGATTGCGCGGATGACACAGATTTTTAGAGCCATTCAAGGCTCTCTTATTTCTGGGCTTTGCCCCCAGATTTTCATTTTTTGAATGATTTCTTGCGCAGCAATATAGACACCCCAGGAGCCTTGAACAATTCTTGATCAATTGAACCGGATGGAATTCTTAGCTGAAGAACTCCTGCATCTTTTGTTTCTCGCCCGCCACAATGATGATGTCATCCTCCTGTATGATGATGTTGGGGTCAGGATTGGTGTAGAAGTCATCCAGGGGTCTGATGAGTCCCATGACGATGCAATTGCCCTTCTCCCGAATGCTCGAATTGATGATGCTCTTGCCGCACAGAGGAGAGTCCGCCTTGATGGTGAAGTTGTCCAAGATGATGCTGGTGTTGTTATTATCTGTATCGGTATTGGAAAGGCTTGTTTCCAACATCTTCTGGAAGGCTGCCACATCGGTGTCCGAACCCGCCAGAATCACCCGGTCACCAGGGTACAGGCGATGATTTCCTCCAGGGATATTGATGTTGATGCCTCCGCGTATAATGCGTACGATATTAGCCCCAGTCTTTCCCCGGATGCCTAAATCCTTGAGCGCCTTGCCCGCAAAGGCAGAATTGGCAGAAACCTCAACCTCGGCAATGTGCAGGTCCAGTGTCAGCAGCGAGTTCTCAATTTCGCGTTCCAGTCCTCGCTTCGATTCCGCCAGCCGTTCACGGGCATAAAGGTTATCGTTGAAGAGTCGCAGAAACGTGTTGATGCCCGGTGCCATAGCCAAGTGCAGCAGCAGCATTTTCATGAGGCGGATGGCAGGCCTTGCCCATGTGGCGCGCTTTTTGCTGCTGTTGGTTTTCCGTTTTTCCGTATAGCTGTCCAGCATCTTGCGCGTCTCTTCGCTCATGTGGCTCTCCAGGAAGGCCAGAGTGGGGTAGGCGAGTTTCATGATGTACGGGGTGAGGAAGGTGGTAATCACACTCACAGCCACCACAATAGGGTAGAGGCTTGAGTCCGTCACCTTCAGATTTTGTCCCAGGTTGGCGATGATGAAAGCGAACTCACCAATCTGCACCAGTGAAAAGCCCGTCTGCAGCGCCACTCTCAGCGGTTGTCCCGACAGGAGCGTGCCGATAGAGCCAAACAGAATCTGTCCCACAATCACCACCAGCGTGATGATAGTGATAGGCAGCCAATACTGCAAGAGCAGGGCAGGGTTAATCATCATGCCCACAGACACAAAGAAGATGGCGCCAAAGATATTCTTCATGGGCTGTACCAAGTGCTCAATGCGCTCAGCGTCGATGGTCTCGGCAAGCACAGAGCCCATCACGAATGCGCCCAGAGCGCTGCTGAAGCCCGACTGCACCGCCAGCAGCACCATGCCCAGACACAGTCCGATGGAGAAGATTGTCAGCGTCTCGTCGTTCAGATACTTCTTGAACTTCTTCAGGAACGTAGGAATCAGCGTGATGCCCAGCACAAACCAGAGGGCGATGTACAGTACCAGCTTGGCCACCTGCCATAGCAGTTCCTCACCCTCGAACGTGTTCTTCACAGCGATGGAGCTCAGCAGCACCATCAGCACCACCGCGAAGAGGTCCTCCACAATCAGAATGCCAAAGCACACCCCCGCAAAGCGATGGCTCCGCAGTCCTGCCTCTTCAATAGCCTTAAATACAATCGTGGTTGACGACATGCACAGCATGCCGCCCAGGAACAGCGCGTTCATGCCGTCCCATCCCAGCGCGTAAGCCGTCAGCATGCCAGCCGTCATCATGCCCACCACGATGACGCCTGCACCGATAATGGCAGTGCTGCCCACCTTCAACAGCTTCTTGAAGGAGAACTCCAGTCCCAGGCTGAACAGCAGGAACAGTACGCCAATCTCTCCCCATGTGGCAGCATTCTCAGCGTTGTTAATCCACGATTCCCCCATCACATAAGGGCCCACCAGCATGCCCGCAACAATATATCCTAAGACAACAGGCTGCTTAAACAGCTTGAACAACAGGCTCGTGATGCCTGCCGTCAGCATGATGATACAAAGGTCTTCTATCATTTCTTATATATTCTTAATTCCTCACTCCTAACTCCTAACTCCTCACTCCTCATTCCTCACTCCTCATTTCTCACTCCTCATTCCTCACTCCTCACTCCTCATTCCTCACTCCTCATTCCTCATTCCTAATTCCTAACTCCTCACTCCTCATTCCTCACTCCTAACTCCTCACTCCTCATTCCTCACTCCTCATTCCTCATTCCTCATTCCTCATTCCTCACTCCTCACTCCTCACTCCTCATTCCTCATTCCTCACTCCTCACTCCTCACTCCTCATTCCTCATTCCCCTTCTCCTCCTCGTCCAGATGATTCTCCCACAGATAATGCTGTGTATCTTTCGCTATCACACCCGAGAGCAGCAGCAGCGCAATCAAGTTCGGCACGGCCATCAGGGCGTTCATGATGTCGGCCACGTTCCACACCAGCGCCAGGCTCATTGTGGCGCCTGTATACACCAGCATGATGTACATGATGCGGTAGAACACGATGCTTCGTCTGCCCGCCAGATACTCCATGGCCCGCTCGCCGTAGTAGCTCCAGCCCAAGATGGTGGAGAACGAGAATGTGATGATGCCAAACGTCAGGATGGGAGTACCCACATACGGAATCATGCCAAACGCCTCCTTCGTCAGCATGCCGCCGTCCTCTTGGCTGATTTCAGGATAAGCGATGATGCTCGACACAATCACCAGTCCCGTAATGGCGCAAATCACCACCGTGTCCCAGAACGTGCCCGTCGACGACACCAGCGCTTGCCGCACAGGATTCTTCGTCTGTGCCGCAGCAGCCACAATCGGAGCCGAGCCCATGCCTGACTCGTTCGAGAACAGGCCGCGCGCAATGCCATACCGTGCCGCCACCATCACCACCGTTCCTGCGGTGCCGCCTCCCACTGCCTCCAGCGAGAAAGCCTTCTCAAAGATGAGCGCCACAGCCTCGCCCAGATAAGCGTGGTTCACGCACAGTATGTAGATGCACCCCAGCACATACAGCAGCGCCATCATCGGTACCAGCGTCGTGCACCAGCGGGCAATGTTCTTCAAGCCGCCAATCACCACAAACCCCACCAGCGTGGCCAGCACAAAGCCCGTTATCATCTTGGTGTGCTCCGCAGCCATCCATCCATCCATCACCAGTGCCAGGTTCTCGCTGATGGCATTCGCCTGCACCGTGTTGCCGATGCCAAACGAGGCCACCGCCGCAAACACACAGAACAGCACGCCCAGCCATCGCATCCCCAGTCCGTTCTCCAGCGCATACATCGGTCCGCCCAGTATTCGCCCGTTCTTTGTCTTCACCCTGTACTTGATGGCCAGCAGTCCCTCGCCATACTTCGTGGCAATGCCAAACACGCCCGTCAGCCAGCACCAAAAGACAGCCCCCGGTCCGCCCAGGCTCACAGCCGTGGCCACACCGATGATGTTGCCCGTGCCAATCGTTGCTGCCAGAGACGTGGCCAAAGCGCCAAACTGGCTCACTTCGCCTGTGGCGTCCTTGTCCTTTCTGACCGACAGACGGATAGCCGTCCAGATTTTCCGTTGTGGAAACTTCAGTCTCAGCGTAAGAAAGATGTGCGTGCCCAGCAGCATGACAATCATGGGCCATCCCCACACGATGCCGCTGATATATTCAGTAAGTTTCAGTAATTGCTCCATTGGTTATGCTATGATCGCTCTTTCTGTTGTTTAGATGTCGAAAGTTGGCCACAAAGGTACAAAAAAAAGCCAAAGTGTGAAAATACCCAAGTGCAAAATTGCAAAAGCATTTCTCACAGCTTTCGTATGAACCTCTCATCTTTATCTTCACTCTTCCCATACCTTAGCCATAGTCTTGCCTTATAGTACCTCCTATCCTTGTCCGCTATATCTACGCTATATGACCGGTATATGTTCGGTAATGCACCGGACATATACCGGACAAGTACTGAACAAGTACTGAACAAGTACTGGACAAGAATTGAGGCTACTCCCTTGCATCTTTCTTGCTACTCCCTTGCTGAATGCTTGCTGCCCAGTTAGTCAGTATTTGCTACCCAGTTAGTCAGCATTTGCTACCCAGTTAGTCGGCATTTGCTACCCAGTTAGTCAGCATTTGCTACCCAGTTAGTCAGCAAAAAACTCTTACAAGTATTGTGCAAGCTTCGATATGTTGTAGGTCATAGATTCAATAGTGATTGTGTGATTTTAAGCGATGCATAGTGCTTATATTGTGCTTTGACCACTGAACGTTGAATGTTTTAAAAACCTCATATTGGGGGAGGGCGCCTGCTTAAATCTGTGTTAGTAGTTTAGAAAAACCATGAATAACCCCAATTTTCAGGGGTGCAAGTTGTGCATTTTGAGCCTTTGCGAGCCCCTGCATCTTATGTGCAGCCGTTTTGCTAATATTGTATCTTATTGATATTTTGCTTTTTAGGTGAATAATGCATTGGACGCTTGTTCCAGTTCCAGTTGTTCCAATTATTTTTCTGGCTATTCCACTGTTCCCTATTTCTATACATAACTATATATATATTAGTTAGTTATAGTTAATATAGAAGGGTTCTCGACCCCTCGTTTTTTAATTGGAACAACTGGAACTGGAACGCACGACCTGTTTACTCTTAGCCTTCCCCTACAAGGCCCTTCAGCGTCCTTCTAAGTTCGCGCGATACACCTCAAAGGCGTATGTAGGTACTGCGTTTCATGCCCCATGAGATTACGGCTCAAAAAATCTGTGGGAGAGTGGAATCTGACAATTAGGGGGACAGGAACTTTGATTCACTGAAGATGGCTGATGGCTGAGGGCGGATGGATGAGGTAAGACAGGCTGTGTGCGGACAACTAAAGGGATTAACGATTTTTGCAAAGAATAGTGGGTTGAAAGACCACGGGGACGGTTCCGCTGATCCACTAAAGAAGCAGGCCACTATCTTGTGGTTTGCTTTTTTTTCTTGAAATAATTCGCAAAATATTTGGTGGATGTTCATTAAATGATTAACTTTGTAGCAGTAAAACGCTATAAAGGATGGAGAAAGTTCGATTCATCAAGCTTTTCAAGAACTACTACAAGGAGTTTTATGTGGCGCAGACCAAGGTGGTGCGTGACAAGATAAACTTCGTGTTGCAGATGGTTGAGACACAGCGAATGATTCCTAAGAAGTTTTTCAGAATCATTGAAGGCTCAGACGGAATCTATGAGATAAAAGTAGAAATAGAGAGCAACATCTATCGAATATTCTGTTGTTTAGACGAAGGGGCAGTAGTCGTGCTGTTTCACGGATTCCAAAAGAAATCACAGAAGACGCCATTGAAGGAGATTAAGAAAGCAGAAGCTATAAAAAAGGAATATTTTAAAAGTAAGGAGGCAAGATAATGGACACGAAGAAGAAAGAAGCAATCATGGGATGCACGAGTTTTGATGAACTGCTCAATGCTGAGTATGGAGAGAGGGGAACTGAAACTCGCGAGAGGTATGAGGCTGAGGCCGATGCTTTCTGCTTGGCTGAATGCTTGAAAGAACAGCGTCGTCTGGCAGGATTGACGCAGGAACAGTTGGCTACCAAGATTGGCACTAAGAAAAGCTATATCTCAAAGATCGAGAATGGTCATGCTGACGTGCAACTATCTACACTCTTCCGTATCTTTGCAGGGCTGGGACGGCGAGTATCCTTAACCGTCTTATAGCTGTGACAGGGATGTCCCTTGTCAGCAAAGCGACCTGAGGGTCGAGCGGATGGATGAGGTAAGACAGGCTGTGTGCGGACAACTAAAGGGATTAACGATTTTTGCAAAGAATAGTGGAACGAAAATTAGGCCGGTCCACTATTTTTTTTGTACCTTTGTGCTCCCCAATAGGCTTGTGGCAAATGGCTGAGTATGAAATAAAGACAATTAGGGGGACAGGAACTTTGATTCACGTTAAGGAGTTGTATCAGTTGACCTCTTATCTATTTTGTTGTACAACAAAAAATGTGAAAACACTTATTCCGTCTATTTTTCCGGGTTTTTGTCAACTTGTTCCGTTTTTAATCTATTAAGTCGGGCAATTACCAGTTCTTCATACGCCTGTTTCTGTTCTT
>ONLY01000026.1 GCA_900318775.1 uncultured Prevotellaceae bacterium
AGGTAAGTGAAAATTCTGACATGGCAAAATCCTGGGCAACTTTTTGTTGCTCAGGCACTTATAAATAATGTTAAACTATAGTGTTGCGGAATTAAGGCTGTAGTCATATCTTCTATCAACAGTTATTTGTATTTATACGCTTCTGTTGGCTGAATATCAAAAGGTATTCTTTCAAAAGCGCCCTCATGGAATTGTTGTTGTGATTCGGAAACAAAGGTACTGAAAAAGCAAGATATGTCAATAATTCAAGCTCATTTGTTCTGCTTATGTAAGTTTTTTATGTACAGCGAGTTTACCAGTCATGAATTTTAGCTACCTTTGCAACTTCGAACGAAAAAACAATTTATCTTTGATCATAGCATGAATTTCTTAGAAGAGAAGATTCTCCTTGACGGAGTTATTAAAGAAGGAAACATCTTGAAGGTGGATAGTTTCCTGAACCATCAGATTGACATAGACATCATGCGTCAAATCGCGTATGAGTTTCAACGTCGTTTCAGGGGCATAAAGATTAGTAAGATACTGACGATTGAAGCCAGCGGTATTGCCATCGCCACGCTGTTGGGCAATCTTTATGATGTGCCTGTGGTGTTTGCCAAGAAAAGCGAGACAGCCAACAGCACAGATGACAAGTATGTGTCGCATGCCTACTCGTTCACCCACAAGAAGATGAATAACGTATTCATTTCAAAGCCCTATATGCATGCTACCGACAAGGTGCTGATTGTGGATGACTTTTTGGCCGACGGTCAGGCTATGCATGCATTGATAGACTTGGTTCATCAGGCCGGTGGTGAAGTGGCTGGTGTCGGCATTGCTGTGGAAAAAGGTCAGCAGCAAGGTGGACGGATTCTCCGTGGGGAAGGTTATCGGGTGGAGTCTATCGCCATCATTGATTCAATGGATTGGCAGACACAGACCATTCGATTCCGTCAGCAACCAGAACGAAAATTGGAAAATGCTCAGCTGAAAGCATTATAATTTGTGCGATACAATTTAACTTCATAATCAATTATTCATGGTGGATAACAAAAAACGTATTTATCAGTTGGATGGCCGTGTGCCTTTGGTGCAAGCTGTTCCATTTGGTCTTCAGCATGTGCTGGCGATGTTTGTGGCCAACATCACCCCTATTATCATCTTAGCAAATGTGGTGGGCATTGAGCAAACTCTCAGTGGTGCCTTGATTCAGAACTGCATGATTATTGCGGGTATCGGAACGCTGATTCAGCTTTATCCTATTTGGCGCATCGGTTCACGCCTGCCTATCGTCATGGGTATCAGCTTCACTTTCCTGTCGTTGGCCATATTCATTGGAACCACCCAGGGAATGGGTGCCTTGATGGGTGCCGTTGTCATTGGCGGTATCATGGAGGGTCTGCTGGGACTTTTTGCCAAGTACTGGTTGTTTATCATTTCGCGTGTGGTAGCTGCCACCGTGGTGACCGCTATAGGATTCTCGTTGTTGCCTATTGGCGCTAATTCTTTTGCAGGCGGTCAGGGCGCAGCCGACTTCGGCTCAACACAAAACTGGATTGTCGGAACCTTTACACTTCTTACCTGTTTAGGCTTCCAAATTTTTGCTAAAGGCTTTTTACGTTCCCTTTCTGTGCTCATTGGCTTGCTTGCTGGCTACATCCTTGCTGTGTGCATGGGCATGGTCGATTTCTCTGGCCTTCAGCATGCTCCGCTTCTTGAATTGCCTCGTTTCATGCCGTTTGACCTCGAATTTAATTGGGGGGCCATTCTCTCTATTATTGCGATTTATATGGTTTCTGCTACTGAAACGATTGGCGATACAAATGCCCTTTGTGTGAGTGCGCTGAACCGTTCTCCACACAAAGTGGAATTGGGTGCCAGCATCTCTTGTGATGGATTTGTCAGCAGCTTAGCGGGTCTCTTTGGCTGTACTCCTATTACTTCTTTCAGTCAGAATGTAGGTCTTGCTGCCATGTCGGGTGTGGTAAACCGTTTTGCCATTGCTACGGGTGCTTGTATCATGATTTTAGGTGGTATCTTCCCTCCTGTGGGAGCAATGCTCACCACGATTCCTCAAGCCGTTCTTGGCGGCTGCACCATCATGATGTTTGGCTCAATTATGTTTGCTGGTTTTGGAATGTTGTCAAAGTGCGGCTTTACTGATCGCAACATGATTATTGTGTCCCTCTCGCTCAGTATCGGCTTGGGCTTTACGCAGGCTACGGGAATGTTCTCTATTTTCCCTCAGATTGTCCAAACTGTCTTTGCGGAGAACTGCGTGGCAGTGGTGTTCTTGCTGGCTGTCATCCTTAACCTTGTGCTGCCTAACAAGCCGCCTAGAAAATACGCATAACCCAATGAGAATTGGCATCTATGGTGGTAGTTTTAACCCTATCCATAAGGGACACACTGAGTTGGCCGCATCTATTGTGCGGCAAGGCTTAGTGGATGAACTATGGCTGTTGGTGTCGCCGCTGAACCCCTTGAAGCAAGGTGCGACTAGTGATATCGAGGAGTATGAGCACCGGCTTGACATGGCGCGTTTGGCTACTGAAAATATTGAAGGTGTGAAGGTGTCGGATTTTGAACGGCACCTTCCTCTTCCTTCTTACACTATTACAACGCTGAACGAACTTCGTAAAGCATATCCAGAGTATGAGTTCGTTCTCGTCATTGGCGCAGATAATTGGCGTCGTTTCCCGTGTTGGTATCATGCGCAAGAAATCGTGGATACATATTCTATCCTCATCTATCGCCGTCCTGGTTGCGAGTTGGACGAAGTGATGCTCCCACCATCTGTGCATGTGGTGGAGACGCCTTTGTATGATGTCAGTTCCACCCAAATTCGCGAATCTGTCAAGCAAGGGTGCATCATGCGCCATTGGTTGGACGAAAAAGTGTTAGCCTATATCAAACAGCACCATTGTTATAGCGCTTAAGCAAGTCGGGGATTTCCTTTTGCCTTGCCGATTCTTTGTGTTTGAATGGTGCGCCTTTTATGAAAGGTAATACCAGAGGGAATATAGTTTCTCTTTAGAACTTCCATCTTATTTGTACTTGCAAATCTTCTCGGTGGTTGGCGTTGATTCGTTCCAACCCGCTGCTGATGTTGTTTCGGTTGAAATATTTCGTTATGCCGATTTTTGTGTTGATGAAGAGGGATTGCTTGAAGAGAGGGATGGAAGCGAGCAGGGAAGAGCGTATTCCTCTATAATAATATAATGTAGAGCCGAAAGCGTATAGGAGAGATGGCTCGTAGTGAGAGATACGTGCATTGTAGGTATCTGTGTTGAAATAGGTAAGTCCGAAGTCCAATCTGCATTTTGTATTTAGGCTTTGCCAACGGATGTTTTCTCCGATGGCAAAACCTGTTTCATTGGGATTGTTTCCGAAGGTGATGAGGTTTCCCGTGATTGAAGTACGAATGGTTACTGATGGGGAAAGGCTATAACTCAATTGTAGTTTGAGGTTTTGGTGCGTGTCATAGTTGAGCACTTTTGTGGACTTCGTCTTAGTTTCGTAGACGAAGTCTTTTTGCTTTGCCTTGATGCGATAACGTGCTAAGAGACTCCATCGCAGGCGTGGAGAATAGAGCGCTTGTATCATGCCTTCATAGCCATATGTGCTTGCCGATGCATTCTGCTTTAACCATGGGAAATACATGGCGTCCACATAGGCTTCAAGGTCTGTATAGCGGATAGACTTGGATGTCCATCCTAAGAGGATTCCTTGCTCATTTTGGACTTTAGAGTTCTCGCCAAATGCTTTGCCGTTTATGCTGACAAATTTGGCACCATAGTAGCGTCCAATGAGGATGAGATAATTGGATGGGGCCACTTTTAGGCGAATGGTGTTAAGGCTGGCGGTTCCGTTCTGTCGCTCGGTGTGACTGAATGCGGTTTCGCCACTGAAGGAAATGGTATGGAAACTGTAGGCATAGGAAAGGCTTCCGACAACAAAGTCTTGTCCGCTTGCCTCATATTGTCGGTATGTGCTGGCGAGGGTGTTATGGCGTGGCAGGAGTGGTAAGTCGAAATGGGTAGCTATGCCTGTGGCTGATAGGCGGAGAGCGTTGTGCTCCCAATATATGTTTCCGCCTATGTTGGTGATATGGAGGTTGTCTTTCTTGCTCCGCTCTAAGCGTGTGCGATGCAAGCCGTCAGTTTTGAGTGATGAGATGCCAGTGGAATCGTTATTATATGTGCCATCTGCAAGCTGGTAGGAGCCGAATGCGGAGAACTTCCAATGCTTTAACAGAATAGTGGCTGCCGCACCTGAAAAATAGCCGGATTCATTTGTGGAAGAATGTTTAGTAATGCCTGCGTTCATGCGGTTGGCTGTGTTGAGCATCATGGCCTTGCTGAACTTCATGCCGCTGTTGATGGCTAATCCCTTGCCGAAACTTAGGCGATAGTTGCCGATGATGGCTCGCTCCACGCAACCGATGTTTCTCAGCATCATATAGCCTGCCAAATAGTCCACACCTCGCTCTCAAGCATCCTTCTCTATCTGTATGCCTGCCAGCAGACGATTGCTGGCAGAATAGGCATATCGAAAGGCATGGTGAAAATTATCTCCACGATATACTTTGTTGGGTGATTTCTTTAATACGTCAGGAGACACGTCTTTGTATCCTTCCTTGGTGTAGAAGGGTATGTCTGTGCGCCAAATGGTCTCGTGAGAACTGTGCTTTAGAAGTTGCTGGAGTGTTGGTATGTATTGGGGCTGCTCTATTTTTTCTGCCTTCACAAACAGCCGTAACATTTCACGCTCTTTCTTGCTTAGGCTTTTTATCATCATCAATTCTCCTAAACTTATCATCGGTCCATAGCGGTCCACATATTGCAATATGTCAGTGATTTGTTCTTCGGCAAGAAAAGGCATCTCTTCCATGTCTTCTTTCGTGGCAATATTGAGATTCAGAGGATTTAAGTGCTGCTCATAGAGCCGTTCCATTGTCTCTTCGTCTATAGATTCCTCGCCGGCATCTTCCAGTATTACTGCCACAAACTCATCCCACGTCATCCGATGGACTTCTTGGCTTGTTTGGCCAGAAGCATAAGTGAAGGCGTAGATAAAAATAAAAAATGTACAGATTAAGTATTTCATCACTCTAAGTTGGGCTCAAAGGTAGGGCCTTTTCTCCGTATATCCAAACTTTGCAACCGGATTGCAAAACATTCTGTGTACCTTTGTGGCGAAATTTGAAAAAAGACTTAATATGGAATATGTTTTGAATGTATTGCAGGCCGTGTTGGGGATTGTCAATGAAATGTCTCCATACTTGCTGTTAGGCTTCCTGCTGGCAGGCATCATGCATGCCTTTATCCCCGATGGATGGTACACGAAATATCTTAGTGGCAACACATTCCGTTCTGTCGTTAATGCTGCGATCTTCGGGGTGCCGCTGCCCTTGTGCTCTTGTGGCGTAATACCAACAGCCATGTCCCTCCGTCGTGAAGGTGCTAGCAAAGGTGCGGTGGTCTCTTTTTTGATTGCTACGCCTCAAACGGGTGTTGACAGCATCTTTGCTACCTATTCGTTGATGGGATTGCCTTTTGCTGTGGTGAGACCGGTTGCAGCATTGTTTACGGCTATTATTGGCGGAACATTCGTTAATTGGAGTGGCCAAAGCGAGAAACCCTCAGCGTTGGAAGATGCATCTCGCTCCTGTTCGGGACAGCTGCATCTGTCCTTCGCAAATCGTTGTGTGGAAGCCCTTAAATTCGGTTTTGTGGAGATGATGGAGGATATTGGCAAATGGCTTGTCGTCGGTCTTATTGTGGCAGGTCTCATCACTGTGCTGGTTCCCGATTCGTTCTTCTCTGTTTTTAAGGACAATACATTGCTTAGCATGCTCCTTGTGCTCTGTGTCAGCGTGCCCATGTACATTTGTGCTACAGGAAGTATTCCCATAGCTGTGGCACTTATGATGAAAGGACTTACGCCTGGGGCAGCCCTCGTCATGCTCATGGCTGGTCCTGCCTGCAACGTGGCAAGCATCCTTGTGGTTAACAAGGTGCTGGGTAAGAAGACTCTTCTGCTCTATCTTGTGGCCATTGTGGGAGGTTCCATTCTCTTTGGCTTCGGAATAGACTATCTTCTGCCGCGCGAGTGGTTTACCGACCATCTGAATAGCACTCTTGCTTGCTGTCATGATGTGGCAGGCTGGTTTGAGTGGCTTTGTACCGGTGTCCTCGCTTTGCTTCTGCTCAATGTGCTTCGTATGAAACTGATGCACCAATCGGCTTGCAGTTGTGGACTTGAGCATAGTGGACATTGTCATTGTCATGAGCATCATGCCGCTTGTTGCTGTCATGCCGATGAGGCAGAGTGCCATTGTCATGAAGAGGAGGCATGCTCGGCTTCGGCAGAAGAATTATGTGAAACGCGCACCTATCGGATTAAAGGCATGACCTGTAATCATTGTCGTGCCAACGCAGAGAAGGTCGTCCGTTCAGTTCCAGGCGTGGAGTCGGTCTCCGTGGACCTTCAAAGCGGGATTGCTACAGTTGTTGGCGATGCCATAGATGACTCTGCTGTGCGTGAAGCAGTAGAAAGCATAGGTTTTACACTCGAAAGCTGGGTGATTCCCGTAAGGGATATGGACATGTCAGAATAGCTTGATCCTAACATCTTAAAAAACCGATGTGTCCCACATCGGTTAAACAAAGTGCCCCACATCGATTCACCGATGTGGGGCACTTTGTTTCTGGGATTAATGAGGCATCTCTTTTGACACGCCTTTGTATCTTTCTGCTTCATGCCCTCTTGGAGACTCCTAAAATATCTTCTTGTCCATGTTTTCAACACTGGCTGGATAGCTGCAGCACTATAGCTGGAGACTTAAGGGCAAAAAAAATGGGTTGCCGCTGCAACCCGAACCTTTGTTAACCTTAAATCTAATACTATGAAAAACACGTTGCAAAGATATATGGTTTTGTGGATATTGTCAAGAAAAAAATAAAAAAATAGCGAAGAAAGTTGTTTTTTCTTGACAATAATCAATAAAAGGGCGTAAAAAGGGCCTAAAAAATAAAATCATAAGGTGAAAATGGTGCGTATGTCATTTATTATCCTTAATTTTACATCGTAAATAAGAAATGAAAACTAAATAATGAATTACAAATGGAATTACGAAGCACCTACAACCGAGGATCAGGCATGTGCCGAAGGACTGGCTGAAGAAGTTCGAGTCAGTCCTGCCATTGCGCAGCTCTTGGTGGCGCGTGGCATTCGCACGCCAGATGAGGTACGAAAGTATTTCCGTCCGCAATTGCTAGACCTTCATAACCCGTATTTGATGAAGGATATGGACAGGGCTGTTGAGCGCTTGAATGAGGCGATGGGACAGCGTGAGCGCATCATGGTGTATGGCGATTACGATGTGGATGGATGTACAGCCGTGGCTTTGGTGTACAGGTTCATAACGCAGTTTTATTCCAATGTGGAGTGCTATATCCCCGATCGTAATGAGGAAGGTTATGGCGTTTCCCGTAAAGGAGTTGACTATGCGGCGAACCAGGGTGTGAAACTAGTGATAGTTCTGGATTGTGGAATAAAGGCGACAGATGAGATTCAATATGCCAAGGATTTGGGCATTGATTTTATCATCTGCGACCATCATGTGCCAGATGAAGTGTTGCCTCCAGCTGTGGCGATATTGAATGCTAAACGGGTGGACAACACGTATCCTTATCTGGATTTGTCAGGTTGTGGCGTGGGCTTCAAGTTTATGCAAGCCTTTGCCATCAACAATGGCATTCCCTTTAGTACGCTGATTCCGCTGCTGGATCTTTGTGCTATCAGCATAGCAAGTGACATTGTGCCCATTATGGGCGAAAACCGCATTTTGGCTTATCACGGGTTGAGGCAGTTGAACAACAATCCGAGTGTCGGTGTGAAAGCCATGATTGATGTGTGTGGATTGACGGGCAAGGAATTGACGATGAGTGATATCATCTTCAAGATTGGGCCTCGTATCAATGCTAGTGGGCGTGTGCAGAACGGCAAGGACTCTGTCGATTTGTTGGTGGAGCGTGATGAAGACAAGGCACACAAAATGGCTGAAACTATCAACCGGTATAATGAAGAGCGCAAAGAGCTGGATAAACGCATGACGGAGGAAGCGAGTCATGTGGTTGCGCATTTGCCCCAGATGGAAGATAAGAGCGCCATTGTCATTTATAATGCAGATTGGCACAAGGGTGTCATCGGCATTGTCGCTTCCAGGCTGACAGAGGAGTTTTTCCGTCCGGCTGTCGTTCTAACGCTTGATGGCAATATTGTGACAGGGAGCGCAAGAAGTGTGAGCGGCTTTGATGTGTATAAAGCTATTCAAAGCTGTGAGGATCTGCTCGATAACTTTGGCGGGCACACTTATGCAGCAGGCTTGTCGATGAAGGTGGAGAAGGTAGCGGAGTTCAGTCAGCGTTTTGAGAAATATGTCCATGAGAATATTGCACCAGAGCAGACTCGCCCTAACCTTGACATCCATGCCGTCATCAACTTCAAAGACATCACACCTCGATTCTTCAATGACCTTAAGCGCATGCGTCCCTTCGGCCCGGACAATCCTAAGCCTGTGTTCTGTACGATGAATGTATTTGACTACGGCACAAGTAAGGTTGTGGGACGTCAGCAGGAACATATTAAGCTGGAATTGGTTGACAGCAAGTCAAATAACGTGATGAATGGCATAGCCTTTGGGCAAAGTTCAGAAGCTCGTTATATCAAGACCAAACAGGCATTTGATATTGTTTATACCGTGGAGGAAAACACGCGCAAACATGGCGAAGTGCAGCTGCAGATTGAGGATATCAGAACGCATGAGGAAGAATTGAAGGATTGAATGCCTGAAGGATCGACAAATTGAAACCACTTGACATACTAAAGGAATACTGGGGCTACGACTCTTTTCGGGGCATCCAGCATGACATCATTGAGAGCATTCTCGATGGGCGTGACACATTGGGTCTGATGCCTACGGGTGGTGGTAAGAGTATTTGCTTTCAAGTCCCGGCGCTGATGTCGGAAGGCTTGTGCATCGTGGTCACGCCACTCATCTCGCTGATGAAAGACCAGGTGTTGCAGCTGAAACGTCGTGGCATCAGGGCCGAAGCCGTCTATTCGGGCATGATGCGTGACGACATCATACGCGTGCTGGACAATGCAGTGTTGGGAGGCTACAAGCTTCTTTACATTTCTCCAGAGCGACTCTCGTCAGAGCTTTTTTTAGCGAAGTTGGCACGTATGCGCCAAGTGAGCATGATTGTGGTTGATGAGGCCCATTGCATTTCGCAGTGGGGCTACGACTTCCGTCCATCCTATTTGCAGATAGCAACAATCCGGAGACTTTTGCCCGTTGAGAATGTGCCCGTCTTGGCATTGACGGCAACGGCAACTCCCAAGGTTGTGGATGACATTCAGGAACGGCTCGGTTTTCGCAAGAAAAATGTTTTTTCGATGAGTTTCGAGCGCAAGAACCTTATCTATGTGGTGCGCGAGACAGAAGACAGGGCCGGTGAAATGCTGCATATCTTGCAGGGAGTGCCGGAAGGAAGTGCCATCGTATATACACGAACCCGTCAGCAGACAATAGATATTGCTCGATATTTGGAGGAAAACAATATTACCGCCAGTAATTATCATGCAGGTCTGACTGATGCGGAGAAGGATTATAGGCAAATCAACTGGACAAAAGGGCGTGTACGCGTGATGGTGGCGACTAATGCCTTCGGTATGGGTATTGATAAGCCCGATGTGCGATTAGTCATTCATTATCATATGCCCGATTCGCTTGAGGCTTACTTCCAGGAGGCAGGACGTGCAGGGCGGGATGGCAAGACATCCTATGCTGTGCTTCTCTATAACTATCATGACCTCAAGACGCTTAATAGACGAGTGGCAGAGACTTATCCAGACTTGAATTACGTGAAGCAGACCTACGAAAATGTATCTTACTTCCTGCAGGTTGGGATAGGTGAGGCTTTGGGCCGTACATTCTACTTCCCAATGGAGACATTCTGTCGTACGTTCCATCAATTTCCAGTGCAGACTCAAGCAGCTTTGCAGTTGTTGAACAACGCCGGATATATTGAATATCATGAGGAACAAGAGTTCAAATCTGCTCTTCATTTCATTCTTCGAAAGGAGGAACTGTATCGCATTTATGAAACGGATGAAGAAACAGATCTGCTCATTCAGACAATCTTGCGCACTTACTCGGGTGTATTTGCCAATTTTGTTTATATAGAGGAAACAAACCTCTCACACCTTACGGGTATATCGGCCGAACGCGTTTATCAGATACTGAAAGATTTACACCACAATCGCATTATTGACTTCATTCCTCATAGACAGACGCCTACAGTCTGCTATACGGTTGCTCGTGTTGATACGAATCTCATAAGTCTGCCTCCTATTGTTTATGAAGATCGTAGGGAGGATTTCCTGCAGCGTATAGACCAGATAGCTCATTATGTCACTTCCACAGACACCTGTCGCAGCCGTATGCTTCTCAGTTATTTTGGTGAGCATGCAGACCATGACTGTGGACAGTGTGATGTGTGTTTGGCTCGCAAAAAGACAGAAACGTCTCGTGCCAGCGATGTGCAGACTGCCATTCAAACCATTACGGCATTCCTTGGTGATGGCCAAGAACACAGGCTTATGGATTTGAAATCACTTCCTATTCAAACACCTGTTTTCGATGAAGCTCTCCAATACATGATGGGAGAGGAAATGTTAGTGGTGGAGGGCATGAAGATTTGGCTGAATAGTGAAGATTGATCTCTTTTTGCAATTGTTGTTAATTTAATAGAACAATAGATATGACTCCATTTGAACTTATTGCTCAGGCAACTCAAGCCATAGCCATGAATTCTTCTGATATGGCTGCCTATAAACAACGTGCTGTTGTGTTGTGCCAAATGCAGCAGTTAGACGAGGCAATGAATGACCTCAATACACTTATTGATACTCTCCATACAGACGATGCGGAAGTGTATCAATTGCGAGGAACTCTTCGTATGCAGCGAGGTGATAAGAACGGTGCGCTTGACGATATGCGCAAGGCATTAGATTTTAACCCAGAGTTGCTTCAGCAACTTTCGGGACAGTTTCAAACAAAAAAGTAAAGGCAGGCACACGTTTGTGTGCCTGCCCTTTTTGTTGATTCATGAGCATTCTTTGGCAGCCGATTAAAGCTTGAACTTATAACCAGCTGTGATTTGGAATATTGAGTTGTGGCAGTTCTTGTTGGTGATTTCTTTCTTGTACACCTTAAGGAGCCCAATGTTGTAGCGAATGTCGAACACAACGTTTTTGTATTCGTAAGAAGCGCCTACGGGGATGGCAAGGTCGAACTTGTTGCAGTCCCCCATGCAATTGTGATTATCGTGGTCTGAAGC
This sequence comes from uncultured Prevotellaceae bacterium, assembly GCA_900318775.1. Taxonomy (GTDB): domain Bacteria; phylum Bacteroidota; class Bacteroidia; order Bacteroidales; family Bacteroidaceae; genus Minthosoma. Next base: position 11,391 of record ONLY01000026.1, read on the forward strand.
ATCAACCAAGATGGAGGGCTGAATGCCAGCCTTGATGGCCAGGCCATCCATCACATAGTAATTGGCAAGAATGGGGAACGTCAGGTAATCCAACCGCATTTTCCCACTTCTTTTGAACTTGGTGCCTTGCTGCGAGAAAAGCATGCCTACAGACAAGCCTATGTTGTCTGTGAAGCCATACTCCGCATTAGCGCCAATAGCGATGCCGATTTTGTTCTTGGTGTGGTCGAGTTTTGTGATGCTCGCCCAGTTCAGACCAAATGTCGGAGCAACGGTGATTTCTCCTACTCCGTTTTGTGCATGAGTAGTGACTGCTGCCATCAAAACTGTGGCAATGATAAGAAGTTTTTTCATTGTGATTGGGGGTATAAATATTCTGCTTCTGTGTTTTACTTGATGTTCTTGCGAATCTTCGTTAAATACTTCTGCATGTGCTCCTCGTCACGTGTGTCGATGATTTCGATGATTTCCTTCATCTCTGTGCGAATCTGCTCCACTTGCCCCTTCGTGTAGGGGTTGAAGAGGATTTCGCGCAGCAGTGTATCATCCTCGCTGAGTACACCTTTTGCGATTTGCATGTGACGCTTGAAAGTAGTGCCAGGGGCATCTTGATGTTTCATCACAGCTGCAAAAGCAAAAGTGGAGATGAAAGGAATAGACAATGAGTAGGCAACAGTTTGGTCATGCTCTTCGAACGTGTATTCGAAGATGTTGAGACCAAGACGGGAGTAGAGGTCCTTGAAGAAGCAGCGTCCCATGTAATCGCCCTCATTGATGATGATGGCATTTTCGTCGTTCAGTTTGCCGAGGTTGGCAAATGTGGGGCCGAACATTGGGTGCGTGCTCACATAGTGGAAGCCGCTTTGCTCATAGTAGTCTTTGAATCCAGTCTTTACAGACGAGATGTCGGAAAGAATGCATGACTTAGGCAGATATGGAATAACCATATCGAACACGGTCAGCGTGTATTTCAGGCTGACTGCGTTGATGACCAGTTCTGGTTCGAATTGTTTGATTTCTTCCAGCGAGGTGAATCGTTGGGTGTTGTACATGAAACGAAGTTTCTTGGGGTCAATGTCATACACGGCCACTTCGTGGTCGAACGAAAGCAGGTCGGTAAAGAACGACCCCATCTTGCCTGCACCTAATATCAGTATCTTCATTTGTTGATGATTTCAATCTGTTGTCTTACACTTTCCTCATGAATGCTTTCAAAGACTTTGGCTACGAACTCCGGTCCCATGCCGCAGAGTGAGCCTTGTACACCGCGCTTTGAGAGAATCTCATTGTAACGGGTAGCCTGTAGCACGGTCATATTGTGCTCTTTCTTGTAGTGACCAATTTCACGGCATACACGCATACGCTTAGCCAAGATGTCCATGATTTGGTTGTCCAGTTCGTCAATCTGCTTGCGCAGGCTTGTCAAGCCCTCGGTTGTGGTGTGCTCGTCGCGGATAACGAGGAGAGAGAGGATGTAGTCAAGCACTTCTGGTGTTACTTGCTGCTTGGCGTCGCTCCATGCCTTGTCAGGGTCATAGTGTGCCTCTACAATCAGTCCGTCGAAACCTAAGTCCATCGCCTGTTGGCAGAGTGGTGCAATCAGTTCGCGTCGGCCTCCGATGTGTGAAGGGTCGCAGATGATAGGCAGGTTGGGTATGCGGCGGTGCAGTTCAATAGGAATTTGCCACATGGGTGAGTTACGGTAAATCTTCTGCTCATAGCTAGAGAAGCCTCGGTGGATAGCACCCATACGTTTCACACCTGCCTGATTGATGCGCTCGAGGGCTCCAATCCACAACTCGATGTCAGGATTGACGGGATTCTTCACAAACACGGGAATGTCCACTCCCTTCAGAGCGTCGGCCAAAGCTTGTACAGCAAATGGGTTGGCAGTTGTTCTGGCGCCAATCCAGAGGATGTCCATGTCATACTTCAGAGCCAGTTCCACGTGTTCAGGTGTTGCCACCTCGGTGGAGATGAGCATGTGAGTCTCATCCTTCACTTGCTTCATCCAAGGCAGTGCCTTCTCGCCGTGGCCTTCGAAACCACCTGGCTTTGTGCGGGGTTTCCAGATTCCAGCACGGAAGTTATGGCAGCCTTTCATGGCCAGTTCACGTGCAGTTTCCATCACTTGCTCTTCGGTTTCAGCGGAGCATGGGCCAGCAATTACGAATGGGCGTTCGTTATCGCTTGGCAGACCTAAATTTGTCAGTTCGAGTTCCATATTGTTGTGTGTTGTTTAGTTCTTAAATACTTCTTTGATTCTCTCTAATGCAAGTTTCATCTTCTCGTCCTTAGCGCAGAGTGAGATGCGGATATATCGCTTGCCGTTGCTCCCGAAGATGAAGCCTGGGGTGATGAAGACACGAGCCTCATGCAGAACCTTTTCCGTCAAGTCTTCCACGTCAGCGATGCTGTCAGGGATGCGTCCCCACAGGAACATGCCTTGCTGCGTCGGGTCGAAAGTGCAGCCGAGGGTGTTCATGATGTCTTCTGCAATCTTGCGGCGAGTGGCATACGTCTCAATGTTGGCCTGTGTGTGCCAAGCTTCCGTGTTCTCGTAGGCTTGTGCAGCAGCCAGTTGCAGAGGACGGAACGTGCCAGAGTCGATATTGCTCTTAATTTTCAGAATCCATTGAACGAATGTGCTGTTTGTGGCCAGCATGCCTACGCGCCAACCGGGCATGTTGTGGCTCTTCGACATAGAGTTGAATTCAATGCAGCACTCCTTTGCTCCAGGCACTTGCAGGATGCTCAGGTGCTCATCGCGGTTGAGGATGAAAGAGTAGGGGTTGTCATTCACTACCACGATGTTATGCTTTTGGGCAAATGCAACAATCTTTTCGTAGAGTTCGCGTGTGGCGCGACCGCCAGTTGGCATGTTAGGATAGTTTGTCCACATTAACTTCACGCCGCTCAAGTCCATCGCTTCCAACTGTTCGAAGTCGGGCTGCCATCCATTGCTCTCCAGCAGGTCATAGTTCACAATCTCCTGACCAAGAATCTTGCTTAGTGAAGTGTAGGTTGGGTAGCCGGGATTGGGCACCAGCACTTTGTCGCCAGGGTTGCAAAGGGCGAGTGTCACATGCAGGATGCCTTCCTTGCTGCCGATGAGTGGCTGAATTTCGGAAGCGGGGTCAAGTGTGACACCATACCAGCGCTGGTAGAAATTCGCCATCGCTTTGCGCAGTTCGGGGATGCCTACAGTTGGTTGGTATCCGTGTGTATCTGGGCGGTGTGCGTGTTCGCAAAGTACGTCAATGGTTTCTGCGCTGGGTGGCATATCGGGTGAGCCAATGGCCAGCGAGATGATGTCTTTGCCTTCTGTGTTCAGCTTTGCCACTTCCTTGAGTTTGCGGCTGAAGTAGTACTCACTCACGAGCGACAGGCGTTCTGCAGGTTGTATCTTACATTGTTTGTCTTCCATCTTTATATTCTCCTAAAATCTTAAAGTCTTTGGTCAGTGGTATAATAGCGTCTATCGATTGGCGATAGCGTGTCAGGTCATCGTATAGCACATCTACGTAGAACAGGTATTCCCATTCCTTTCCGATGATGGGCAGCGATTGAATTTTGGTCAGGTTGATGTGGTAGAAAGAAAGGATTGCAAGTACATGGCTCAGTGAGCCTTCTTCGTGAGGCAGCGAGAAAACGATGCTTGCCTTGTTGGCCTCCATCAGTGGGCGGAGCAAATCTGCCTTGTTGGGGTTTGACACCACGAGGAAACGTGTGAAGTTGTGCTTGTTGTCTTCGATGTGGTCTTCCAGCACCTTCAGCCCATACAGCCGTGCCGCTTCGGCATGACAGATGGCAGCCCATCCGCGCTTTTTCCCCTCGCTGATCATCTTCGCGCTACCAGCCGTGTCCTCTGCTTCCACATGCTTGATTTGTGGATGCTTCTCGAGGAAGTGTCGGCATTGCATCAATGCCACAGGGTGTGAGTGGATTTCCGTGATGCTATCCCAGTCGTCTTCGGGCAGACAGCAGACGCAGTGTGTAATATGCAGCTTGTGTTCGCCCACGATAGTTGTGCCAGAGTCCCTTAGCAGTTCGTAGTTGTGGAGCAACGAGCCTGCTATCGTGTTCTCGATGGCCAGCATGCCAATGGTGGTGGGATCTTGTTTGATGGCGGCAAACACCTCCTCAAACGTCGAGCAGCACACCAGTTGCACTTGGTCACCTTCGAAGTAGAGATGGGCAGCGATGTCGTGGAACGACCCGATCAAACCTTGTATTGCAATCTTTCTCATATATTATATATAATGTATAAGCCCCGCTCGTTTGAGCGGGGCTATATTGTTATTCTCTATGTATCTGTCACATGATTGATGAACACATAACTACCCGCTCTTACCTCTTGCTAAAGTAAAAGTAAAAATAGTAATATGTGTTAAACAATGATTTCATGCCCAATTGACTTAAAACGTTGCAAAAGTACGCACTTTCTTCGGAACAGCCAACATATTTCAAGAAAAAATGCGCTTTATGTGTAAAAAAGTTGTTGAATCGTCGGATTCGTACTCAAAAGGAAGTCGTCTTATCGGTTCAGCCACTTCAGTACGGCCCATGTGCCCGCCACCTGCAACAGCAGGCCGGGCCAGCCGATTGTGAAGTCTGTAAGGGTGGCTGCAATGCCACCTGTGAGTGCCAGCTCAGCAAGCCCGCCTAAGAGCTCGGCTACAAGAACCACGCTGACCAGCAGCAGAATATTCACTTTCTTGAAATATTGTGCGGTCAGTCCTGCAGCTAAAGCGAGGAAGGCCAGCTTGAGTGCCATCACGGGAATGACGCTCCACATGGGGGCGCTCCAAATGAGGTTGTTCACGATAGGCGATGCCAATGCGGCCAAGAGCCCTGTCTTCCATCCGAACTTGTATGAGCCGGCAAGAATTACGAATGAGAGTGGGGCAAAGATGATGCCACCTTGAGGAATGAGGTGAAACAACTGTGGCAGCAACGTGTTGGCCACAATGAACGTAAGTGACCACAGGTAGGTCTGAGCCTCGCTGTAGTTGAATGTGTACAATTTTGTGTTGGTCGTCATACGAAAAGTGATTGTTCTTATAGGTTGCTTATTAGGTTCTTGTAAAATAGCTTCACAAAGGTACATCAATCTCCTGAAACAACAAAATATTTCTTTCCTTTTGACGATTGTCCGTCGCAATGTAAGCCTTTGAAAGCATTCCTTATGTTGCATAAGACTCCCTCTTGAGCAGGCGGGCAAGGTGAACTTGTGGCTTGCTCGGTCATTCGTTTGTATGTAGCCAACAAGCTTATGCACGCCACTAAAGGCTGCGAAAAAACGGTATGCCCCACATCGGTCAACCGATATGGGGCACTTCGTTCCTGAGGTTATTGGGGCTTCCATCTTCACCTCCACGGTCTTGCTGGAGGATGTGTTGATGTCATTGTCGTATGATTAGTAGTCGTTGGAAGAATTGTTCCCACTGATGTCAATCGTTGGGTTTGGGGCAGCAGCTGCATGGCAAAAGTTAATAATGTAGTCTTCATGTACTTGTTAGTTGAAAAAACGCGGCAAAGATAGCAAAGAAAAGAAAGACCCATCTACAAAGATGGGTCATAAACTGTCAATGATGAAACAAGGTGTGATAAGTCATCATTGTATCACAAGGCCTTCATGGATTTCGAGCAGACGCGAGTCGATGTCGGCCATGCCGCCAGCCTGCTTCGTGAAGTGGGCGCATTCGCCCTTCAGTTCTATCTCGCCAGTGCCTCCGGCGGTTACGGTGAGATTTTGGCATTTCACCTCAAGATCGGCGTCGCCCGAGCTGCTGATTTCCACATGGATGTCGTTAGCCTTCAACTCGGCTTTCATGTCTCCTTCGCCTGCAATGGCAATGTGGGCTTTCTTGCACTTGATTTTCTTGGCGGAAATATCGCCATCGCCGGTGATGCTAATGTCAAGTTTCTTGCACTTCACACGCTCCACGTCCACGTCGCCAGTACCACCGATGTGGATGCTTAAGTCGCCAGGAAACTCCGATTTTTCCTTCAGGTCGATGTCTCCTGAGCCAGACACATTGATGCTTTCCAAGTTCGGAGCTGTGATGATCAGTTTGATGGTAGGCACTTGCTTGGGGGCACCTTGCGTGGGCTTGACTGTGAGTGTGCCGTCTTTCACGCTGATGTCATTGTAGGCAATAGCCTTTTCGTTGCCCTGCGCCTCCACTTTGAACACATCGCCTTGCGTGAACTTGATGTCAGCTGAACCTTGCAGGTCAATGTGCGTGAAGGCATCCAGCGTGAGCGCTTCCGTCACTACCTTGCCCCATTTCTCGCTGTCGCGGAAGTCGTCTTTGCCTATTTCCTTGCGTGCCATGCGGTGCAGTTCTTCGCTGGAGAAGTTGCAGGAAGTGATGAATATAGTTGTTAAAGTAAGGGCCGTAGCCCATAGGGTTTGTTTGATGTTTATCATGATGTGCTTTGCAAGCCAATTAGGCGCTTGCGGTTGTGTAAAGGTAGCCCGTTTTGGGCCTATGTTCCAAATAAAAGGAAACGGAAAACGAGGATTTAACATACTTTTAACATTCAAAACCACAAAAAAGTCGTACCTTCGCACCCGAAACGTGGTAATGGTCCGTTTCGAACGACATGAAAGTAAAGGATATTTTAGGTGCCCTTGAAGAGTTCGCTCCTCTGGCCCTGCAAGACGGCTACGATAATGCGGGATTGCAGATTGGATTAGCAGAGGATGCAGAAGCTACAGGGGCATTGTTGTGTTTAGACGTCACCGAAGACGTGGTGGATGAGGCTGTGCAGCGCGGCTGCAACCTCATTGTGAGCCATCATCCGCTCCTGTTCCGTCCTGTCAAGTCCATTACAGGAGACGACTATATCGGACGTGTCATTATGAAGGCCATTCAACAGAAGGTGGCCATCTATGCAGCCCACACCAATCTTGACTCAGCCTATGAGGGTGTCAACTTCAAGATGGCGGAGAAACTGGGCCTGCAGCACATCGAATGGCTGTCGACCAAGACGTCTTACGACTATGAAGGCATGACGCGCACAGCTGGTGAAGGCATCATAGGCACGTTGCCCACTCCTATGATACAGAAAGACTTCATGGGGCATGTCAAGGAAGTGTTCCGCTTGAAGTCGCTTCGGGTCAACAACGCCGCTAAAGGAACCATCAGTCGCGTAGCGCTTTGTGGCGGTTCTGGTGCCTTCCTTATTCAGAAGGCGGTAGAGCAGGGAGCAGATGCTTTCATCACGGGCGAGATTGGTTACCACCGTTTCTTCGGCTACGACGACCAGTTGCTGCTCATGGAAATAGGGCATTACGAGAGTGAGCAGTACACGATAGAACTGCTTCATCAGGTCATCAGCCGTAAGGCACCCGGGCTTCAGGTGTGCCGCACAAAATTGCAAACAAATCCGATTAACTATTTATAAAAATGGCAAAGAAGAAAGAAAACCCAGCAGAGATGCCCGTTGAGGAGCGTCTCCAAAACCTCTATCAGTTGCAGACCATTCTGTCTGAGATAGACCGCATCCGCACTTTGCGCGGTGAGCTTCCTCTTGAAGTGGAAGACCTTGAGGACACCATCGAAGGTTTGAAGACTCGTATCAGCAAGACTGAGACTGAGATTTCTGACCTGCGCAGCAAGATTGCCGATTACCGCGGCAAGATTGAGCTGGCTGAGTCACAGCTTGCTACCTACAAGGAGCAGATGGACAACGTGCGCAACAACCGTGAGTACGACCTTCTGAACAAGGAGATTGAGTTCCAGACGCTGGACATCGAACTCTCCAACAAGCGTATCCGTGAGGCACAGGCTCAGGAGAAGAGCCGCGAGGAGTATCTTGCTAAGAACAAGGAAGAGCTCGAAGGCCGCATGCAGGACCTTGAGGTGAAGAAGAACGAGCTTGACGAGATTATCGCTGAGACTAAGGCTGACGAGGAGAAGCTCCGCGAGAAGGCCAAGAACCTTGAGACGCAGATTGAGCCACGCCTGTTGCAGAGCTTCAAGCGCATCCGCAAGAACTGCCGCAACGGTCTCGGTATCGTGTACGTGCAGCGTGATGCTTGCGGTGGTTGCTTCGCCAAGATTCCACCACAGCGCCAGCTCGACGTTCGTATGCGTAAGAAGGTGATTGTCTGCGAATACTGTGGCCGTATCCTTATCGACCCAGAACTTGCAGGTGTGAAGCAGGATACTCCTGCTGCTGAAGAGAAGCCAAAGCGCCGCTCACGCCGCAAGAATGCCGAGGAATAAGTCTTTTCTTGTTAGACAAAGCATTCATACAGCAAGGCTGGAAACGCATTGAGCGTTTCCAGCCTTTTTTTTGATGTTGTTTTTTCAGCGTGTGGGAATGTCTCTTGCGAGGTTGCCCATTCATTTTTTCTTGGGTGTTTCCTTTTGGGGCAGGTCGCCAATCTTCTCCAGCTTGAAGTCGGTGGCAGAGAACCAGCCTGGTGCAGGAATCGTTTCTTCGTCCTTCACTTGAATGCCATAGGTGAGAGTTGTGGGAGCCGACACCACAATGCTGTCAATGTACACGTAGCTCCAGCCGTAGCCCCTTCCTTTGTTTGCTTTCAAAATCTTCTCCTTATCGCTTGCAGACAGGCGATTGACGAGTTCGTGCAGCACGGGGTCATTCAGGTAGTTCGGGTCGCTGCTTTTATAAATGCCAGCTTCCATCCCCAGAATCTCCCAGATGTTGCCTGTCATGTCTCCTTGGTGCGGAATCCTGGCCAGACAGGAAAGGAGATTGTCCTTGTACATGCCGCCCATGATAGAGTCTTGTCCCGACACAAAGATGTATTTCTCGCAGAGGTTGGCGTTCTCTCCCGCGGCTTCTGCTCTCACAGCGGCGCTGAGGCGGTAGATGCCCGGTTTCACGTTCTCGTGCTTGGTTGCCTCGTAGATGACGGGTACATCCCAGTTGCAGGCATCGAGATAGCGCACGTCAGGGTCGCCTGTCATGTACTCGCCCTTGGAGGTGTAGCGGTCGGTGTTCTTGGCTTCCGCCAGTTCCCAGCCGTTCTTCTGGAAGAAAGCCCAGTCTTCGTCGGGGAAGATAAAGCCATTGTGGGTATGTGTATTTACCCACTCTTGATATTCCTCTTCACGCATCTGCGTGTTTGTCTGGCTGTAAACTTGTACCGCATTTGCCCATGAGCCGATAAATCCAACCAGCGAGAGTAACCACAAGACGAGCCATGTGACGCGCTGCTTCGTGGTCAACGAGGCCGTTTTTCCAAATGCGCTGACAACAGCGTGGATGCAGCAATACAGCATAATGCCGATGGAGGTCAGTAGCATGATGCCGCAGAAGATGACAGGGATGGAAATCTTGGCTGTAACCTCCTTTTCAGAGATATTCCACCAGTTGTCTGCCATAAAGTCGGGGGCTGCCAGGAATGCTACGAAGAAGCCCAATGCGACGAGGAATCCGATGGCCAGTGCTGTACTCAAACCGATACAAAGCACGCCGAGGAAGATGCTCCAGAACGAAGGCTCCTTCTTCTCTTCCTTCATGAGGTTGATGTTTTGCACCTCGGTAGAGAGGTTTTGTGGGTTCACCTCCTTGCCCTTCATCATCAGTCGGTCTTCTGGCGTTCTTGTCTCGGGGGTGAACATGGCTGCCAGCAGATAAGCAATGATAGGCATGAATAGGGCAGGGACAAAGAGTATCAGGAAAAAATGGAAGGTGAATGAGCAGATGTTGATGCCTCCCCACAGCAGGCTAATCAGCACAAAACCCGAGCGCCAACCAGTGGTGCTGCCGCCGAAGTATTGCGCACATCCGGCCAGTACGCCTGCCAGCACTTTGTTCTGCGAGTCACGGTAGAACTTCTTGCTGTTCTGTGGCTTCTTGGTGCTCTCCGTCTTGGTGTTAGCGTTGGTGGAGTCCTCTGCTTGAGCCGTATCGCCGGTGTTCTCTCCGGTGATTTCTTCCAGCTGTCCAATCTGCTGGATGATGGTCTGAACGTGTTCGATAGTGATGGCTTCGATGCCTTGAGCCTTGAGGTCGTCAAAGAGTTCAGCGATGCGCTCCTCGATGTCCTCGGCTATTTCCTTGCCGCCCTCCTGCTTCAGGAAGTAGTTGCGCAAAGTCTCCGTGTAGTGGTTCAGGAGTTCGTAAGCATCCTCGTCTATCTGGTAGAGTCTGCTGCATAGGTTGATGGTGATATTCTTTTTCATTGTAGGTTATTTTGTATCGTTTATAATAAAAGAATGGGTTAGTTCTCGATGAGTAGTCTCCTGTTCTTCAGGTTGTGCACCGTGCTTTCCAGTTCGCTCCAGGCGGCGTCCAGTTGCTTCAGGGTTTCTCGTCCCTCATCGGTCAGCACATAATACTTGCGAGGAGGGCCTTGTGTGCTCTCTTGCCATTCGTAGCCCAACAGCCCGTCGTTCTTCAGGCGTGTGAGCAGAGGGTAAAGCGTGCCTTCCACCACCAGCAGATTGGCCTCTTTCAGCCGGCTGATGATGTCCGACGTGTAGTACGCTTTCTCGCTGAGCAGCAGCATAATGCAGTACTCCAGCATCCCCTTTCGCATTTGCGATTTTGCGTTGTCTACATTCATACATTCATGCGTTTAGTTAGTACTTGAGTTTGTTATTGTGCTGCAAATGTATGTAAAACCTAAATACCTTGCAATACATAGTACTATAATTTAACACTCTTTAAGAATAAACGGTGTTAATTCCTTGCCGTGCGGAAAAACTTGGTTCGAATTGTTGCCCCATTCAAATATTATCTCTACATTTGCGAAAGGAAACGCGGCGCTCCGTAGCCTGCAGGGCGGGAGAGGGCTGCATTGTGAAACATAAAAGTGTTACAAGACATAGGAAAAAGAGACTGATTTAACATATTATATTTAACTGAAGCATTAGCTATCTCGAAGTACCCCTAAAATTTGGCGATTTGAAAAGGTATCAAACGGATTTAGTTCATGTTCACGTTCGAGCGTGGATGGAACTTATCGTTTGATACAGGTTACGCCAAATACCTAGGGTACTTGATAAGGAAAGTCCGCGCTCTTTGTGTGCCTTCAAGTACCCGAGGTATTTTTCTTTGGATGTAACCTGTATTTCTTCCGATTTAGACTGATGTGCAACCCATAGAGTGCACATGGACCGATGGAACAGCGAGGGTCATCGCGCTTGCGCCGATGATCGTGTCGCGAATGAGGCGGGCGCACCCAACGTGATGGATGCCGCCTTGCAGCCGCCTTCTCCCTCGCGGGGAAAACGGCAAATCAAGTCGAAGGAGCGTGTGTCGAAGCATGGAGAAGTGTTCACCGCCGAACGTGAGGTGAACGCGATGCTCGACCTTGTGAAGCAGGAAACGGAACGCATAGAGAGCCGTTTTCTGGAACCTGCGTGTGGTGATGGCAATTTCCTCATTGAGATATTGCGCCGCAAGTTGGCGGTGTGTGAGGAACGGGTCAAGGCACGGCAGTTCACCCAGTTGCAGTATGAGAAGCATGCCGTGTGGGCGGTGAGCAGCATCTACGGCATTGAACTTCTGCCCGACAATGCGGCAGCGTGTCGGCAGCGGCTCTATGACTACTTTTGTGAGCAGTACGAGCGGCTGTTTGATGTGGCTTGCAAACCTGCTTGCCGTGAGGCGGTGGAGTTTCTGTTGGAGCGCAACATCATCATGGGCGATGCATTGACCTATCGCCGTGTGGATCATCCCGACGAATGGATTGTGGTGAGCGAGTGGTCGTTCATAGGCGATGGCAAGGTGGTGCGCCGCGACTACAGTTTTTCCTATCTGGTGGCAACGGGGCAGGGTGGCGACCTCTTCAGCGACACGCCTTGCGAGACTTTCCCTCCTGTGTATTTCTTGAACCTGAATCATCAAGCCTATGAAAACTAACACATACAATCCCGATGTGCTCAACTGTCTTGCTAACCTGAGCAACGACGAAGTGTTTACACCGCCCTCGCTGGCGAACCAAGTGCTGGACTTATTGCCGCAGGAGTTGTTCTCGTCGCCTACTACCACGTTTCTCGACCCCGTGTCGAAGTCGGGTGTGTTTCTCCGTGAGATAGTCAAGCGGCTTGACCGAGGACTTGAGGCGCAGATGCCTGACCGTCGCCAGCGCATTGACCACATCCTGCGCAAGCAGGTGTTCGGCATCGCCATCACGGAACTGACAGCCCATCTCTCCCGCCGTTCCGTCTATTGTTCCAAGAACGCCAACAGCGATTATAGCGTCACTCGTTTCGACACCGAAGGCGGCAACATCCTCTATCGTCCGCTTCGCCACACATGGGTGGGTGGCAAGTGCCGTTACTGCGGAGCCTCCCAAGAGGTGTATGACCGAGGTGCCCAATCCGAACAATATGCCTATCAGTTTATTCACACAGACAAACCACATACATTATTTACTCATAATATGAAGTTTGACGTAATTATTGGGAATCCTCCGTATCAACTTAACGATGGAGGAGGAACTGGATCAAGTGCAATGCCCATCTATCACAAATTCATTCAGCAATCCAAGAAATTAAAACCACGATATTTGTCGATGATTATTCCGTCAAGGTGGTTTAGTGGTGGAAGAGGATTAGATGATTTTCGTTCAGAAATGCTTCATGACAACCACCTGCGCGTGATTCACGATTTCTTAGATGCCAATGATTGTTTCCCTGGGGTAGAGATAAAAGGGGGCGTTTGCTATTTTCTATGGGAGTGTGAGAATGCTGGGTTATGTAAGATTGTCACACATAAGGGGAAAGATATCTCTGAATCAACCAGACCATTGCTCGAACCTGACACAGATATATTTATTAGGCATAATGAAGCCATATCAATTTTACGAAAAATAGAAAAATTCAAAGAACATAAGTTTTCTGAACTTATTAGTGCAAACGACCCATTTGGATTTGATGTAAGAGAAGCAAATTCATATAGGAGGATAAAGCCAACTTATTCGCTTAAAAAAGCTTCTGGTTTAGTCGAATTTTATTATAATGGATGGAAAAAGGATGGCATCGGCTATATCGAAAGGTCAAGTGCTAATAGAAATGAAGGTTGGATAGATAAGTGTAAGATTTATATCCCTAAAGCATGGGGAGCAGGTTCAGGAGATACAGATTGGATCAAACCATTTATTGCAGATAAGCCTTCATGTTGTACGGAGACATATTTGGTTATTGGACCATTTGAATCAGTTCGTGTTGCAGAGAATGTGCTGTCATTTACGCAAACGAAGTTTTTCCATTTTCTAACATTGTTAATAAAAAACACTCAAAATGCGATGAAAAAAGTTTATTCTTTCGTCCCCCTCCAAGACTTCTCTCATCCGTGGACAGACGAGATGCTATACAAGAAGTATGGGTTGAGTGATGAAGAGATAGCCTTTATTGAGAGCATGATAAGACCGATGGAGTAGATGAAAACGCAATTTAGACGTAAGCGGTAAAGAGTTTATTCCACAGCCTCTAAACTGACATCGTCGACGTTGGTGAATCGACCTCGACGATGTCGGCAAGTCGATGTCGACGATGTCGATTTAGAGGTTCTTACATACACCTTAAGGAGGATGTTGTACGGAGGAGGATGAAGGAGTGGAAGGATGGGGACAATGAGAGAGGAGAGTGTCGGAGAAAAGAAGATAAAAAGAGCTGAAAGCTCGGCGCGTTCTTTGAAAGAAGGGAAAAACAATAAAAAAGTTCACTTTTTTGTGAATGTTGAAAAGGTTTTGTACCTTTGTATCAGTCAAGAAAACAATCCAATAGAAAGGAGCACTACAATGGAAACCATCAAGAGACTACCGACACATCCGGGTGATGTGCTGAAAGAAGAGATTGAAAGCAGAGGCATCTCGCAGAAGAGATTTGCCGAGTTGTTGGGTGTTCCTTACACGCAACTGAATGAGATTCTGAATGGGAAACGTCCTGTTTCAACTGATTTCGCTTTGATGGTGGAAACTGCATTGGGCATCTCGCCCGAACTGCTCATCAATATGCAGAACCGCTACAACATGGCATTTGCGAGACAGAAACCAACGCTGCGTTCTCGTTTGCTGAGCATCCGCAAGGTTTGCGCCGCCATGCTCTGATTGTTTTTCCTTTTCTTTAGGGTTCGTGCCATAAAACAAACAGTTTATGGCAACAACAGAACTATTGCAAGCGAGGGTGGAGAAAGAACCCTCCATCTATGCTTATGAGCTGCCCGATGTGCCTTCGCATCGGGGTTTGCTGAAAGTGGGCTACACGGTGCGCACCGCCGAGGCGCGTGTGGCAGAGCAATGCCAGACGGCTCATCTGAAATATAAGATTGTGCTGGTGCGCTCGGCCATGAGGGCTGACGGCACCTCGTTTGACGACCATGCGGTACATCGTGTGCTGCGTGGAGCGGGCTTCTACAATCCTGAAGGGGAGTGGTTCCGCTGCTCAGTGAGAGATGTGGAGCGAGCCATCAAGGCGGTGAAGGCGGGAAACGAGGCGATGCTGGAGCGCACAGAGACGTTCGACATGCGTCCCGAACAACGGAAGGCGGTGAAAAAGACGGCTGAATACTTCGAGACATTCTATCAGGAGGAACTGGCGGCAGGACGAACGGGTAAGGCGGGTTCGCCTCAACTGATACCTCACTTTCTCTGGAACGCCAAGATGCGTTTTGGCAAGACTTTCACCACTTATCAGCTGGCTCTCCGCATGGGGTGGAAGCGGCTGCTGGTGCTCACGTTCAAGCCTGCGGTGAAGACGGCTTGGAAGGAGGACTTGCTGACGCATCAGGACTTTGAGGGTTGGCAGTTCTGCGAGAAACAAGAGAATGCGCAGTTCAATCGGGTGAACGAACATCGCCCCTTCGTGTGCTTTGCCTCTTTTCAGGATGTGCTGGGACGCAATGCCGTGGGTGGCATCAAGGCAACGAACGAATGGATTCAGGAGGTGGAGTGGGACTGCATCGTGCTGGACGAGTATCACTATGGAGCCTGGGGCAAGCATGCCAAGGACTTCTACAACAAGCAGGATGTGGAGCAGTTGGCTCGTGCCGTCGAGGTGGGCGAACTGATGGCGGAGGATGCCGCTGACCGCAAGGAACTGGACAGCCGCGAACTCTACGACGAGGAACTGATGCCGCTGACCACGCATGCCTACCTCTATCTGTCGGGCACGCCGTTCCGTGCCATCAGCACAGGAGAATTTATCGAGGAGCAAATCTACAACTGGACTTATTCGGACGAGCAACGGGAAAAGGAGGCATGGGACAGCAACCCGGAGACGAAGGGGATGCCGAACCCCTACAAGGCCTTGCCCAAGATGGTGATGATGACCTACCAACTGCCCGACAGCATCAAGGAGGTGGCTGACCAAGGAGAGTTTGACGAGTTCGACCTGAATGAGTTTTTCCGTGCTGACGAACGGGGCTTTGTGCATGAAGAGCATGTGCAGAAATGGCTTGACCTGATTCGAGGCTCGTATAAGGAGAACATCATCACGCAACTGAAGCAGGGCACAGAACGACCACCGATGCCGTTCTCGGATGTGCGTCTGCTCAGTTACTTGCAACACACCTATTGGTTCCTGCCCTCGGTGGCGGCTTGCAAGGCGATGGAGCGGCTGATGGCAAGACCTGTCAACCACTTCTACCACGACTATGAGGTGGTGGTGGCTGCCGGCAATGAGGCTGGCATGGGTGCCGAAGCGGTGCTGCCTGTGTATGAGGCGATGAACCGGGAGGGTGACCCACGTCAGAGCAAGACCATCACGCTGTCGTGTGGCAAACTCTCGACGGGTGTGACGGTGCGGCCTTGGACGGGCATCCTGATGCTGCGCAATGCACGTTCGCCTGAGACGTACTTTCAGGCTGCGTTTCGTGTGCAGTCGCCTTGGACCACACGGGACGAATGGGGTCAGGAGGTCGTCTTGAAGCCTTACTGCTATGTGTTCGACTTTGCCCCCAACCGCGCTCTTCGGCAGGTGGAGGAGTACAGTTGCCAACTGAATCTGCATGAACCCAACCCCGAGAAGAAGGTGGAGGAGTTCATCCGCTTCCTGCCCGTGCTGGCGTATGACGGCAGTTCGATGAAGGAGATTGATGCAGCGGGCATTCTCGATATGGCGATGAGCGGCACCACGGCGACGCTGTTGGCAAGGCGATGGGAGAGTGCGGTGCTGGTGAATGTGGACAACGCCACCTTAGGACGACTGATGAACTCGCCCGAGGCGATGAAGGCGCTGATGAACATCGAGGGTTTCCGCTCGCTGAATCAGGATATCGAAACCATCATCAACAAGAGCGAGCAGGTGAAGAAGACCAAGCGTGAGCAGGGCGAGCATCTCACGCCGAAGCAGAAGAAGGAACTGACGGAGGCGGAGAAGGAATATAAGAGCAAGAGGAAGGAGATTCAGCAGAAGCTCATCAAGTTTGCCACACGCATTCCCGTGTTCATGTACTTGACGGACTTCCGTGAGTATTCGCTGAAGGATGTGATTGTGAACCTGGAGCCAGAGCTGTTCCGCAAGGTGACGGGCTTGAGCATCAGCGACTTTGAGCTGCTGGTGAGCCTGAATGTGTTCAACAGCGAACTGATGAACGATGCGGTGTATAAGTTCAAACGCTATGAGGACAGCAGTCTTGACTATACGGGCATCGACACGCACAAGGGAACTGTGATAGGCGGCTGGGATACGGCAATAGAAAAAGGTGTGCTCTTCGGGGAGAAGAACACACCTGTGGTGGATGAGCATATCGCTGCGCCTCGAACAGAAGGGAAGCAAGATGCCGTGAGAACCTCGGAGACGAGGAGGGAAAAGGCTGCTGAAGTGCGGCGTGCGAATCCGATTCCTCCTGAGGAAAAGGAGATTCAAGTGGGCGACAGCGTCATGCATAAGTCTTTCGGCAAGGGGGTTGTGAAGTCGATAGATGGGCGTTTCATCATCGTTGCCTTTGCCAACAAGGAGTCGAGGTTTTTGTATCCGTGGGTGTTTGAACAGGGATATATGACCCGTTGACTCCTGTGACGACTTGCAAGGAGGGGGTGAGTTCAGATGGCAGGAGCTGTCATTTGAACTCGCCCTCTATTTGTTTGCCGACGATGAGTTTGTCGCCTGAGAGGTCAACCTCGAAGAGGCAAGGAATGCGGAGGTAGTGGCCCTTGACGTTTTTGTGGCTATGCACAGACATGAGCCAGCGGCCATCGAGGGTGCGGAAAAGCATGCCGTGACCGAAGTTGGGCGGCGTGATGGGCTGGCGCTCTTGTGTCCAGGGACCATCGAGTGTGCCGCTCTTGGAGTAGGCTACACCTTGGGTGTAGAGGTCGTCTTTCCAACTGGTCCAGAGCATGCCGAGGCGGCCTGTGGCGGTGCGGAAGAGGTAGGGGCCGTCGGTCACTTTGTTGGGGTGGTTCTTGCGTTTCCCCTTCTCGTGGCTCCAAGGGGAGTCGGATGCGCGGAAGAGGACTTTCCCCTTGCCGATGGAACCGCTGAGGTCGGGCTTCAGCTCTATCTTCTCGATGGTGCCGTTCCAGT
This sequence comes from uncultured Prevotellaceae bacterium, assembly GCA_900318775.1. Classification (GTDB taxonomy): domain Bacteria; phylum Bacteroidota; class Bacteroidia; order Bacteroidales; family Bacteroidaceae; genus Minthosoma. The sequence continues at coordinate 28,856 of ONLY01000026.1, forward strand.
TTTGCAGCCACTCGCCGCAATAGACCATGTAGGGCTTGCCGTCGGTGTCTACCCAGAAGGTGCCGTCGAGGGTGGGCTGGTGCTCGGGCAGATAGGTGGCATCAGCCATAGGGCGGTAGGGACCATCAGGGGTGTCGCTGACGAGCACGTGAGAGGCGCGACGAGGAATGACGTTGCCACGCACGGTGTCTATCTTGATGGCTTCGTTGGTAAAGGTGGCAAAGTAGTAGTATTTGCCTTTGTAGGGGTGCAATTCAGCAGCCCAAATCTGTGGACGTGCGCCCATCCATGAGTTGGGGTCAGTCTGTGCCACGCGGTATGGGCCAGCCCAAAGGTTCAGGTCTTTGCTGGTCCAGAGCAGGCCTCCTGTACCGGTCATGTAGTAGGTCTGTGTGGCAGAATCAGCCATGATGCAAGGGTCGGAGAGGCGAATCTGGTCACGAGGCGTGAGCTGCTGATACACGCGCACATAATCTATCTCGTACTTCATCGGCAGGGCAGAGTCGTCGATAGGACCACCGTTGTCGCCTCCGATGGCGAGGTTGAGCAGCAGGTATTGCGGACGGGTGAAGGGGTTGATGTGCTGTCCGATGGCTCCGTTGACGGTTTGGCTCATGGGAATGTCGTTGAGCAGTTCGTCGTCAAGATAGATGCGGATGGATTGGGGTGTCCAGTCCATGCGCCAGAGGTGGAACTGGTCGGCCCAGTTCGCGTCTTTGTTGGTGAAGTGGGTGAAGGGTGTCTTGGCGGAGTTCCATACGGCATGATAGGGCTGGTCGTCGCCCCAAGCGGCATTGGCCAGGATGTGGGGAATGCCATCGATGCGGTAGTACTCCATCACGTCAATCTCACCACAGGAAGGCCAAGGGAGTGAGGCGCCCTTCTGCGCATTGCCAGATGTGCCTTTGCCCAACAGCCAGATGGCGGGCCAGGCCCCTCCTGCGGTGGGAATCTTGGCACGCACTTCGAGACGGCCATAGAGGAAGGAAAAGGAGTTGCGAGTGGTGAGGGATGAGGCTGTGTAGTCGATAAACTCGCGCTGACGGCGCCAATCGCGGTTGCCTGAAGGCGTGTAAAGCGGATTGGCTCGGTGTTCTTTCCGTGCCTCAATCACGAGGCAACCGCCCTTCTGGTAAGCATTGTCTTCTTGATACCATTGGTCTTCGTGGTTGCGCACAAAGCCGCGCTCAGCTTCCCACACAGCATGGTCGTAGGGACCATCGGTGTCGAACTCTTGGCTCCAGATGAGTGTCCATTCTTTGGACGCTTGATTGGGCTGTGCCGAAAGGGAAAGACTGCAGAGTGTCAACAGCCCAAGGACTGCGATATACAAGTGTTTTGTGTTCATTGTTGAGGTTGTTTTTAGGGTGAAGAATTAGTTAGTTGTTTGAGGAGTGAGGAGTGAGGAGTGAGGAATTAGGAGTTAGGAGTTATTAGTTCAACTGTCAACTGTCAACTATCAACTGTCAACTATCAACTATCAACTGTCAACTATCAAACAGTTCTGCATATGCTGGGATGTCTTTCAAGAAGGTGTATGTGCCGTTCTGTAAGTCCACCTTGCAGCAGTAGTGCTTCAAGCCGTTGCTCACAACCAGATACTCGACCTCCAGCACGATGTTGTAACGAGATATTTGATTGAACACTTTCTGGGTGATTTCCACATCAGGACGTTTGTATTCCACAATCATCAGCGGCTTCAGTCCCGTCTGGCCATATACCACCGTGTCGCATCGGCGGCTCATGCCATTCAACTTTACAGCAACCTCGTTAGCCATCAGCGTGGGGGAGTAGCCTTTGTGCTCCAGCAGGAAATGCACGAAGTGCTGTCGCACCCACTCTTCGGGAGTGAGGGCAACAAACTTGCGGCGCAGCACATCAAGTATCTGCACCATCCCGTTCTGCTTCTTGATGTTTGCCTCGAAGGGCGGCAAATGGAGTGGCTGCATCATGACTTTGCAAAAGTAGGAATTTTATATGACAATTTTCAATTATCCATTTTCAATTATCAATTTATTTCTCTACTTTTGCACAAAAGAACAAGCAAATGGCAAAGGTAAACATCACACACAGGGAAGTCATTGAGATGATTCGACGAGGAGAATACAAACCCATCTTTCTTCTGATGGGGGAGGAATCGTATTACATCGATCGTCTCTCTGAATATATCGCTGACAATGTGCTGACAAAAGATGAGCAGGATTTTAACCAAACTGTCATCTATTGTACGCGCGAAACAGCGGTAGCTGATGTGATTAATTGTGCGAGGCGTTATCCCATGATGGCAAAATATCAAGTGGTAATTGTTAAAGAGGCACAGAATTTGTTAAAATTGGAAGAGCTTGCTGTTTACGCACAAAACCCGTTGCAGACAACAATTTTGGTCATTTGCTATAAGAATGGTAAGCTGGACGGGAGGAAGAAACTGGTGGCAGCTGTGGAGAAAGTGGGCGTCGTTTGCGAAAGCCCTAAGGTGAAAGAGGGCATGTTGCCTCAGTTCATTACAGAGTATCTGCAGCGCAAACAAGTCTCCATCGACGAGCGCGCCTGTCAGATGATGGCAGAGAGCGTGGGCGCTGATCTAAACCGGTTGGCAGGGGAACTGGATAAGCTGGTTCTGGCATTGCCAACAGGGCAACAGCGCATCAATACCGACCTTGTCGAACAGCATGTCGGTGTGTCTAAAGAGTTCAATGTGTGGGAGTTGCGCGATGCGTTGATTGCCAAGAATGTGGCGAAAGCGAATAAGGTGCTGCACTACATGGAACTGAATGCGAAGGCAAATCCACCTGTGATGACTGTGGCTCAGCTTTTTAACTTCTTCTCTACCGTCATGTTGGCCTATTATGCGCCTGACCGCTCAGAACAGGGTCTCATGCGCCATCTGGAACTTCAAAAGAATTGGCAGCTTCGCTCTTATACTGCTGCTATGCGCAACTACTCGGCATTGAAGACGATGCAGATTATAGGAAAACTGCGTGAAGCCGATGCTCGTTTGAAGGGTATCGAGCGCGGAAATCTCACCGATGAGGACATCATGCACGAACTCATTTATTTTATCCTGCACTAATCAGTCATCTCTCCTTCTTTTGCCTCCTCGCAATTTTTGTTCGAGAAAAATCACCTAAAAAAATGTACGGCAAGTTGATGGCCCCATAGGGGAGGCTTATCACTTTGCCGTACATTGCATTTTGTCCATATTTTCCTCTTGTTTTTGACCTGTTTCTCGCCCATTTTTTAGCGCTAAAAACGCATACAAAATCTCTTTCACTCAAAAAAGCGAACAAAAAAATCGGGTGCATTTCTTCGGAGAATCAGCACTTTAACCACTGAAAAGGGGCTAAAAAATAGTCTTTTTTTTAGCCAAAAATCAATCTCAAATCCTCTGTTCGATTCTCGCAAAATCGCCTTGTTTTTGAGGCTAAAACGCTCTCCGCAATTTTACATTAACATTCATTAGCATTTAGATAGCGGACTTTTACATATAGAAATATGCATCATTTGGCTTAATTCTTTTACAGATAACAACTGCCCGACTTGCGGAAGTGCAATTTTGTAAAAGTATTCAATGTACTTTATTTTTGTATTTGTAAAGTTTATAAACCTCATTGCATAAATAATACATGGCAAATTTGATATTATTAACCAACTGAAATAACACAAATTATGGTGTTTTTTGCAATAATGTATAGAAACAGTATGCCTCAGAGGGGGTGCTTTTTGCGCCATTTTACCCCATAAACCGCTATATAGGCTAATATTCCTAATTATAAGTAAAAGAAAACCAATGTCTAATTGACAATAGTATAAGTGTAAATTAAAGTATGATTTACAGGTGTGTATTTACAGAGCAGAACTATTTACAAGAAGAAAGTAAATGCTGTTTACAAATTAAAAATTCTCTCTTTAAGAAAATGCACTTTCATTATATAAAAATAAATAAGAATGTTTTGACGTTTGCAAAATAATGCCTATCTTTGTAAAAACTTTGAAAATATGACTGATAAAGAAAAAATCGAGCTGATCATTCAAGACAAGCATCTCAACAGTACCCAATTTTGCAATGAAGTGTGTATCGCTCCTGGTACCCTCTCCCACATTCGAAGTGGACGCACCGAACCTTCTCTGAATATTTTGCGTAGTATTGCACAGGCTTTTCCTGATATCAATCCTGCGTGGCTTTTTTATGGCGAGGAGCCAATGTACAAAAGTACCAATTTGCCTGCATCGGAAAATGAGGCTTCTGAGGAGGAATCTGTAGGTAATAATATGATGGGTGATGAGCAGGATGAGGAGCTTCCATTTTCTTCTCCTTTCCTCGCGGCTGCTTCAGCGCTGGGTGCCGCCAAAGGGGCTCAGGCTTCCCCTCTCCCATTGTCTGCCTCTTCTCCTTCTGGTGCACGTCGCAACTCGTCAATGGCGAACCAGGCTCCTGTCGCAAACGTGCAGGATGTCGTGGCAGAGACCTTGAAACAGTATCAGAAACCTCAGCGCAAGGTTGTTGAGGTGCGCATCTTCTTCGATGATGGCACTTTCGAGACGTTTAGCGCCAGTTGATTCCCTGGCGTGTATTGATGATATAGTTCTGCTTGTTTAAGGAACCGTAAAATGGAGGTGTATTCTCCTTGAGTTCCCAAGTCGAATTGTACAAAGGGAGGTTGTTAACAATTCATTCTATTTTAACAATATGTTGTTATTTGGATGAATTTTTAGCAACCTTCTTTTGTCTGCTTTTCCGTGTGAAATAGAAAGGGCTTTGCGCCTCCAGCCGCTTGGCAAACCACCGCAGTGTTTTCATGGTATAGGGCTTCGCCTGAGCAGGTGTCATAGTGTTATTTTTCGAAAAACCTTAAAGTCAAAAGTGCAAAAGTGGTAATGACGCGAATTTTATAGTTTATTTGGAGCCTCGCCACAGCCCTGTGATGTTCCTATTGCTTCACTCATCCGAGAAATCAAAGTGCCTGTCCCTTGTGATTCGAAAAAAGGGTGATTTCCTGTAGATGTCGAGAAATTTATATATCTTTGCCACACATTACTATAAAACCCACGCTTATGAAGCACGGAAATACACGGAAACACCCTTCTTCCTCTCTCACCATCGACGATGAGTGGGACGCGAGACCTTTATTGAATACTAAAACAACTACTAATATGAAAAAACAACTACTATTATTCGCTATGATTTTGCTACCATTGGTAGCAAGTGCCCACGACATTGAAGTTAAGAATGCCGATGGTAAAACTATTTATTACAACTACTTTAATGATGGTACGGAACTGGAGGTTACTTCCCGTGGTGACAGGACTTCTTCTTATTCAAACAAATACCAAGGCAATGTTGTTATCCCTGAGGAAGTAACCTACATGAACAGGACGCGCAAGGTGACAAGCATTGGAAAAGAAGCGTTCGAGGGTTGCTCTGACCTTACCTCCATCACCATCCCCAACAGCGTGACGAGCATTGGAGAGGATGCGTTCTCTGGTTGCCTTAGCCTTACCTCCATCACCATTCCCAATAGCGTGACGAGCATTGGAAATTATGCGTTCAGAGAGTGCTATCGCCTTACCTCCGTCACCATCCCCAATAGCGTGACGAGCATTGGAGAGGATGCGTTCAGATTTTGCTCTGGCCTTAAAAAAGTTATCGTAAAAGATATTGCAGCATGGTACGGAATCAAGTTCGGTGATTATGGCTCTAATCCTTTATCTTATGCCAAGCATTTATATAGTGACGAGGATACAGAAATCACAAATCTAATTATCCCCAACAGTGTGACGAGCATTGAAAATTATGCGTTCGAGGGTTGCTCCGGCCTTACCTCCGTCACCATTCCCAATAGCGTGACAAGCATTGGAAAAGAAGCGTTCGAGGGTTGCTCTGGCCTTACCTCCGTCACCATCCCCAATAGCGTGACAAGCATTGGAGGTGGTGCGTTCAATGGCTGCTCTGGCCTCACCTCTGTCACCATCCCCAATAGCGTGACGAGCATTGGAAATTATGCGTTCGCTCATTGCTCTGGCCTTACCTCCGTCACCATAGGCAGTGGTGTGACGAGCATTGGTAATGGTGCGTTCGACGAAGTCGATATTCCAACTGTCATTTCTCTGATAGAAAATCCGTTTACGATAACAGGAAAGACATCGGATTCTAGAACTTTTTCCAAAAACACATTCAATAATGCAACGCTATATGTTCCGAAGGGTACTATAGATAAGTATAAGGCAACTGATGGTTGGAAAGACTTCCTGTTTATTGATGAAGGAACGGGCGGTGGTGACACGCCAACTACGCAGAAGTGCGAGAAGCCTACTATCAGCTATGAGAATGGAAAGTTGACTTTCACCAGTGAGACGGGGGGAGCTGTTTGCCAATACTCCATAACCGATACGGACATCAAGGCTGGAAGCGGAAATGAGGTGCAGCTGGGTGTGACCTATAACATCAGCGTCTATGCCGCTAAGGCGGGCTATGAAAACTCTGAAACGGCAACAGCTACGCTCTGTTGGATAGATCAGCAGCCCAAGACGGAAGGTATCACTAATGGCATAGCTAACATCCCTGCTAACGCCGTGCTGATTCAGAGTGAAGGAGGTAGCATCAAGGTGCAAGGTGTAGATGAAGGCACGCAGGTCAATGTGTATGGCATCAATGGCACTCAGGCTGGTTCGGCTATCAGTCAGAGTGGTGCAGCTACAATTAATACGAACCTACAACCTGGCTCCATCGCCATCGTAAAGATTGGCCAAAAGTCAGTCAAGGTCGCGATTAAGTGAGAATAGAGCTAAGCTTGCTTAAGCTATATCGAACGTGAG
>ONLY01000024.1 GCA_900318775.1 uncultured Prevotellaceae bacterium
ACATTTCTGTTGTGCAAGAAATATGTACAATAAAATGAATTTTGTCGCTTTGCAAGCAAAATCCCACTAAACCCTATAGGTTGCGGATTTGAGGATAAAGAAAGAGCATGTCTATTGTTTTATCCGTTGTACTTATTGTTATTTTAGCTATTGGTTTCGTAGTGATGACTTTCTTATATAATCGTGAACGCCAGAAGTGTGCGCAGTATAAGAAAGGAATTGCTGTACAGAAAAGTTACCTGCAGAACATGAGCCACGACATCCGGACGCCTATGAACGCGATTTGCGGATTCTCGCAGCTGCTGTGCAACAGCCAGATACGCTCCATGATGTCGGAGGATGAGATTGCGGAGTATGGCGTCATCATTCAGAGCAACACCGACCTGCTGAGCACGCTGGTGAATGACATTCTGGACATCTCGGATATGGAAAGCGGCAAGTATCGCCTGAACATCGGCACCTGCAATGTGAATGACGTGTGCCGCAACGCGCTCAGCACAGTGAAGTTCCGCTGCCCAGATAATATAAAGATGTATATGACCTCGGAGGTGGATGACAGCTACACTATCAAGAGTGACTCGAAGCGTGTGGAGCAGGTTATCATCAACTATCTCACCAATGCGGTGAAGCATACGAGTGAGGGAGAAATTCATGTGCACGTGTCGCTGAAGGAGAAGCCCGGCATGGTGACGTTCTCTGTGGCCGACACGGGCGAGGGTGTTCCTGCCGACAAGGCTGAACTGATTTTCAAGCGCTTCGAGAAGTTCAACACGTTTAATGGCGGCACGGGGCTGGGTCTTGCCATCTGCCGCACCATTGCCTCGCAGCTGGGCGGTGAGGCCAAGTTGGACACTACTTATAAGCAGAAGGGCGCACGCTTCATCTTTACGCATCCTGTCGGATGACGTGCCACGCTTGCCTGAGCAGATGATAGGCAAGCACCGCAACAAGCGGGTACCCCACATAGAAGAGGGTGCTCCATGATACCAACAGATATACGAACATCGCCACACCGACGAGCTTGGCCAGATAGGTGACGCCAGGTATGAAGTAGAAGTGGTGATAGACTTCATCTGTCAAGGCGATGAAGGTGATGATGACCAGCCATGTGGTCACCACCAATGCCGCCATGATGGGAGGAAGCACCAGCGGGTTGAGCGTAGGGTGATAATAGTATTCTTGCCAAAACTCGGGCACGAAGTTTTGGACGGAGGCATAGAGTGTGGCCATGATGGCGGTAAGCAGCAGGAAGAGGAATGGGTAGCAGCTGTTCATCTCGTCGAAGAAATGCAGGATTTGCTGCTTGCGCACTTGCTTCTTGCCCACCACTACAGCCAGGATGCCCAGCACCAGCAAGGCTGACATCCAGATAGCGCGGCTGCCAGACAAGGCGTCCAGCATCTCGGAGATGATGTCGTCGGGGGTTGCTCCGCGCAGGAGGTCGTGCTCAGAAATCCACCCCATATTGTATTGGTTACTCGCCACTTTCACCCAGACGGAGTCAATAGAGTCGCCCGGCACTATCTTGATAGCTGCAACGGCTACGACATCCCCGCGGTACACGCGGCAGGTGTCAATCATCAGGTCGCCCTCGCGGGGAATGAGCGTGAGCGAGTCTGCCTTGACGAGGAAGTTGAAGTTCTCGGAATAGTGGTGCGTCAGACGGAACATCAGGGAGTCTGCCTGCTGGGGAGTGAGCGCCATCTTGGTGGTGTCCTCTACGGTGGTAGTGTCCACGATGTTCACGATGGTGGGGACAGAGTCGCTGTCTTTGGGGGCTGCGCTGTCGGGTTTGGGAACAACGCCGCCAATACAGGAGGCCACAAGGACTGAGAGGAATAGATAGACGAGCTTTTTCATTGCAGATAGAGTTTCATGAGGCAGTTTTTGCAGTCGAACTCAAGAGAGAATGTTGTTCCGTTGCCTAACTGGATGGCTATGGGCTTGTTCTTGAGGTGATGCGGTGTGGTGGGCTCTTTGAGGCACATGCCCGTTTGCCGCCGGATACAGTACTTGCAGATCATGACGGGTTCGCTGGTGTCGTGTGTCTCTTCGAACGGAGTGGCTGTCTCCAGCTGGATAGGGATGTGCTCCTGCCGTTCCTGCGGGTAGAACTTCAGCCGCTCGGCAGTCAGTTGCTCGGTCAGTGTCCTGCGCCAGGCACCTAGCAGGGAGGCAGGAATGAAGTAGTTCTTCTTCAGGTGCACATTCACAGCTTGCGCCTCGAAGATGGTATCGCCCAGACGGCTCAGCTGCCGCTGGATATTGGCTGTCTGGTGGGTGTGGGCGAGGTCGAAGTCTTCTTGGATGGAGAGGGAGGCTGTGAGCCCATCTTCGTCGGTCATGCTGATGTGGCCGTCATGCACGTCGATGCTGACGGCTATCTTGCGCTCGGCTGAAGGTTTAGCCAGCATCTTGTCCCACTCGGGGTCCTGGTTGCGGTAGTACTGTATGCCTTTAGCCGGACGGAACGAGGCAGCGTTGTTCACGCGGAAACCGACGAGGCTGCCCTTGTCGATATAGCACAGTCCGTCTCCGTTGTGCAGCTGAGTGTGCAAGGTGACAGGCTCGCCCATCGACTTGGGAGTGTCGATGTTAGCATCTGGCCGGCTGACGTCTCCAACGAATCCTCTGTTGAAGCTTTTCCGCACATCGGGCTGAAACTTCAGATGCACTTGGCCTGAGGAAGCGCGACAGAAGAGGTCGGGGTGCTTGGCAATGACCTTATCAAGCGCCTGTGAGTAGGCTGCGGTCACGTTCTTCACATAGTCAACGTCCTTCAGACGGCCTTCTATCTTCAGCGATGCAGCTCCTGCCATCAGGAGCTCTTCCAAGTGGTCCAGTTGGCAGTTGTCCCTGAGAGAGAGCAAGTGCTTGTTGCGCATGACGGTCTTTCCGTCCACCTGCAGGTCAAAGGCCATTCGGCACACTTGTGCGCATTCGCCTCGGTTGGCGCTTCGCCTGAATAGAGCTTCGCTGGCGTTGCATCGCCCGCTGAGGCACACGCATAATGCTCCGTGCACAAAGACTTCGAGTTTTGTGTCGGGGCATTGCTGATGTATGTCGGCGATTTCCTCGCAGGTGAGCTCGCGGGCCAGCACCACTTGAGGGAAGCCTAAATTGGCCAACATCCGCACCTTTTCTGGCGTGCGGTTGTCCATCTGTGTGCTGGCGTGTAGCGGGATAGGGGGAAGGTGGAGCGACAGGATGCGGAGGTCTTGAATGATGAGCGCATCGGTGCCAATCTCGTAGAGCTGCCAGATGAGCCGCTCTACTTCCTGCATCTCTTTCTCCAGGAGGAGCGTGTTGACGGTGACGTACACCTTTGCCTTGTAGAGGTGCGCGTAGCGGATGAGCCGCTCGATGTCCTCCACGCTGTTGCCGGCAGCGGCGCGCGCCCCCCATGCACGGGCACCTATATAGACAGCATCAGCACCGTGCCTGATGGCCTCGATGCCAATGTCTGCTGTCTTTGCCGGAGCGAGGAGTTCTATCTTTTTCATTTTGCTCATCTTTAGCTCCCGAGTTTTTATCGTTTATGGGATACTTGTCAATTCCCGATTGCCAGTCGTCTGTTCTTAGTTGATGTCGTTGATGTTGAACGGCGTCTCTTGATATACGTAGTAGTTCAGCCAGTTGGTGTAGAGCAAGTTGGCTGCTGCCCGCCATTTCACGATGGGGTGTTTCTTGGGGTCGCCGCCTGGATAGTAGTTCTTAGGCTTGTTGATGGGGAGTCCCTTCTTCAGGTCGCGCTTGTATTCTCCGTCGAGTGTCAGCGGCGAATATTCCAAGTGGCAGGTGATGAAGAACTCTCTGCCGTTGCGGGCTTCTACGATGGTCACGCCTGCCTGAGGGCTCTCAGCGATGATGTGCAGTCCCGGCACCTTCTCGATGTCCTTGCGCAGCACGGTGCAGTGCCGGCTGTGAGGAGCGTAGAATTCGTCGTCAAATCCTCTGAAGATAGGCAGCTCGGGGGCCTGCATATGATGCTTGAACACACCGAAGACCTTATGAGGCGTGTTGTGCTTGGGCACATTGTAGAAGTGGTATAGTCCTGCAAAGGCTGCCCAGCATACATAGATGGTGCTTGTCACGTGGTTGTGTGCCCAGTCAAACACCTCTTGCAGCTCCTTCCAGTAGGTCACCTCCTCATAGCTGATGAACTCCAGCGGGGCTCCTGTCACAATCAGGCCGTCATACTTCTCCTTCTTCATGTCCTCGAAGTTGCGGTAGAACGCCATCATGTGCTCCACGGGCGTGTTCTTGCTCGTGTGCGACTTGATTTTCATGAACTCTACCTTGATTTGAAGGGCTGAGTTCGAGAGGATGCGGATGAAGTCGGTCTCTGTTGTGATTTTCAGCGGCATGAGGTTGAGCACGGCCAAGCGGAGCGGACGAATCTGCTGACTGTCCGCCCGTTTGTAGCCCATCGTGAAGATGTTCTCATGCTTCAGTTCATCGATGGCTGGAAGCTGATCTGGTAGAATGAGAGGCATTACTTGTTCTTGATATAATCAACAATCCACTGGCCCACTTCCTTCGTGCCGTACTTTGCGCCGCCTTCTACTTGGATTTCGGGAGTGCGGACGTTCTGGTCGAGCGAAGCGTTTACAGCCTCACGAATCAGCGCGCCCTCTTCCTTCAAGTCGAAGTACTCGAAAAGCATGGCTGCAGAGAGAATCTGTGCCAGAGGATTTGCAATGTTCAGACCCTTAGCCTGTGGCCAGCTGCCGTGAATAGGCTCAAACACAGGTGTGTGCTCGCCGGTTGATGCGGATGGGAGCAGGCCCATAGAGCCGGTGATGCAGCTGCCCTCGTCGGTGAGGATGTCGCCAAAGGTGTTCTCTGTCACCATCACGTCGAAGAACTTGGGTTCCTGAATCATGCGCATAGAGGCGTTGTCCACATACATGAAGTCGGTAGTCACGTCGGGATACTGAGGTGCCATTTCCTGAGCAACAGCACGCCACAGACGGCTTGATGCCAGCACGTTGGCCTTGTCCACAACGGTGAGGTGCTTTCTGCGCTGACGTGCATACTGGTAGGCAACCTTCAAGATGCGCTCCACTTCTGCACGAGTGTAGGCGTTGGTGTCATAAGCGTAGTCGTTGCCCTCTTTCTTCTCTCCGAAGTACATGCCGCCAGTCAACTCGCGGATGCAGATGAAGTCGGCGCCGCGCACGAGCTCGTCCTTCAGTGGAGACTTGTGCACCAGACAGTCGAAGGTGGTGACAGGACGGATGTTGGCATACAGGCCCAGCTTCTTTCTCATGGCCAGCAGACCCTGCTCGGGACGCACCTTTGCGTTGGGGTTGTTGTCGAACTTGGGGTCGCCTACTGATGCAAACAGCACAGCGTCAGCTTCCATGCAGGTCTGGAAGGTCTCCTCAGGGAATGGGTCGCCCACTTCATCGATGGCGTGAGCGCCGCAAAGGGCCTCTTTGTAGCTTACTTCGTGTCCAAACTTCTCTGCGATGGCGTTGCAGACTGCTACGCCCTGTTCCATAATCTCTGGTCCGATTCCGTCACCGGCCAGAACTGCGATTTTCAGTTTCATTTCTTTATGTTGTTTTAGTTATAGATTCTTTCGTGCACTACTTTGTCTTCCATGAAACATGGATGCACTGGGCCATATCCGTGTCCGAATTCGTATTCAGCGCCTAGGGCGATGGCCCGGCTGATGAACTCTTCGCCTTTTTCCACAGCCTCAGACAGGCTGTAGCCTTTGGCCAGATAGGTGGCGATGGCGGAGGAGAACGAGTCGCCCGTTCCGTTCACGTTATGGGTGGGGATGCGGTGCTTCCTGAACTCTTTCACCTCCCCAGTCTCTGCGTTGTAGAGGAAATCGGACAGCATTTCTTGTGGCGATGTGCCTTTCCCCGCAAAGGTTTGGCTCTGCATGCTCTTGATGATGACGCTGTTGCCCCATTGCCCCAGTTCCTTGATGTCTTCGGTGATGTTTGTTATTTTGCGTTTCAGCAGCACTTCTGCCTCGCGGAAGTTGGGGGTGATAAGCGTAGCCAAAGGGAAAAGCATTTTCTTGTAGGCTCCAATGCTCTCGTCGCTCACCAGCTGCACACCGTTGCTGTCTACAATTACGGGGTCAATCACTTTCTGCACGTTCGAGTGGCGCTGCAGCACGCCTGCTACTCCCTGAATAATCTCTGCTGTGGGCAGCACGCCGGTCTTGATGCATTGGGCGCCCACATCGTCCAAGAAGGATTCTGCTTGGCTCACTACCAGCTCAGCCGACATGGGTGTCACGCTTTTTACTCTTCTGGTGTCCTCGTCCACGATGCCCGTCAGCGCGCATGCAGCATAGCCTCCGCAAGCTGTTATGGCCTTGATGTCGGCTTGCATGCCGGCACTGCCCAGAGGCTCACTGCCTGCTATCACGAACACGATATTCAGTTGCTTCTTTCCCATTCAGTTGCTATTTGTGTGCAAAGGTACCATTTTTTATTATATTATATAAGTATAAGTAAAAGAAAAAGTGTCTTTTTGACTACTAAGACGCTAAAAAGGCAAACGGAAGTGTGTGTGTGAACGCTGCCGTTTGCCTTTTGTTGTTTCTTTCTTCGTCCCTCTGCTGTTTATGCGTCGGCAAAGACTTTTCCGTCGCTGAGTGTGACCTGAAGCTTGGTGTACTCGCAGTGGAAATCGTTCTTCAGGCGGTCGAGATAGCGTGCGCTTTCCCATTTGCACATGGGCAGGTCGTGCAGCAGATAGTTGCCGCAAGTGTCGGGAGTGGTGGCTGGCACTTCTGTCTGCGTGAGAATCCACTCGAGGCACTCGATGGTCAAGCGGCGCATGTCCTCTGGGGTGTAGGTTCCTGTCATGATGATGTACATGCCGGTGAGGCATCCCATAGGACCTACATATACCACATCCTCTTTCGCTTCAGAGTTGCGGAACCAAGTGGCCATCAGGTGCTCGATGCTGTGCATAGCTGCTGGCGCTACGGCTGGCTCCTTGTTGGGCTCCGTGATGCGGAGGTCGAAAGTGGTGAAACCCTTATCTACGCGCGACACGTAGATGCCTGGCTTCAGTTTGGTGTGGTCGATGGTGAAACTTTGTATGACTTCCATAATGCTATTGTTGTTTGAGTGTAAATGATCTTGTTTGTTGTCGAAACGGTGCTTGCGTTTTGGACTGTCCGGTTCTTTGGTGCTGCAAAGATACGAAATAATCTGTTTACGCGCCAAAGAGAGGAGTGGTGTAAAAGCGAAAAAGCGCGAATCTCACGACTCACGCTTTTCTGTTCTCAATAAGTATTAATTTTTTTTAAGGTAAAAAGATTGTTTTTAGGATGTTGCAAAGGTATGGACTTTTGTGTTCTTAAACAAATTTTAAAACATGTTTCTTAACATCTGTGCACGAACACAATGCCATTTTTCTGTTTTTTTTACGAAATGGGGCCTTTTCTTGAATGTTTCACATCTCTCTTTTGCCGCTTTTCTGTCCATTGTGGGTACAGGAAGTGGTCTGTGAGGATATCGTGTTCGCTTTCCCATCTGCATTGTTTTCGTGTCCGGCACCGCTCTTCTTGCACGTTGGCAGCGGTCTGAGTCACACCGGCACCCTCGGTCTGAGTCACACCGGCATGGTCGGTCTGAGTCACACCGATTTTTGGGGTGTGAGGGCGGCAATATTCTTTTTCGTCTTTATGTGAATGAATACAGGCCTCTGTGGTTTGATGAGGAGGCCCTTTGAGGGTATGTTGAAACAACAAGGTGCTATATATACAGGCCGGGTTGTGAAGTTCTTCCCGCGTGGGTTAAAGGCAATAAAAATGAGCTTTTTGTCGTTTGTGTAGTGTTGTAGAATAGGATGTGAAAAAGCTGGCAGAAATGAAAGAGATAGCAGTCTTTTTTTTGCTTTCCATTGAATTTGTTGTGACGGTTCCGATTCTCAAGTGTATGCAGTGTCAGAAAGGGATCAATGACGTCAAGATGCTTTTGAGAGTGAAAACCAAATAGAGCAACAATCAACTCATAAAGAATATGAAGAAAAGAACAATAGGACTGATGGTCTTGATTGCAGGGCTTCTGTGCTCGTGCGGTCAGTCTCAGCAGAAAGAACAGGACAAACAAGGCTCGAATTTTGAGAATTGGATAAGTCGCATGCCGCAAGGGACGAGTGGCCCCCAAACGGAAGGTGTGGAATTGGAAAAATGGAATGTACTAGAGGATTCCATCACCCTCTTGAAGAGGCTCCAGAAGTGGGAGACATACGTGGAAGAGCATCCCAAAGACGAGATGGGGTGGAGAAACTTGTATGAGGCGCGTATTTTTTATAGTCACTTTGTTCCTGAATATACTTCAGAAGCGAACGGAAAGGAATTCATGGCACGTGTCAAAAAGGCGATTCCTGACACCTATACTTATTATCTGCTGGCAATGGAGACCAGCTACGATTGGGCAAAGTGCCGGAAATACGGTGAAGAGGCATTGAAGCGTTTGCCCGAGCGTCCTTTGAAAGAAGACTATGACAAGTGGTGCTGGTTTTTGTATGAGAAAGGAGGCAAGCGTTTGGACGACATGCTGACCCGCTATTATGAAAGTGGCTTGTTCTCGGCTGAAGTTCTTTATTATCATTATAACGAAATGCAGGGAATGGAAGAGGGAGGCATCTATTTGGGCGACAATGAAGACGAATTGATTCCCAAGAAGATGATCCAGGTGGTGTTTGGCTTGCACAAAGACAAGGTGCTGGTCAACAGAAATGGCGATTGGGGCACTATTTGGGACAAATGTAAAGTTCCTTTGCCAGATGATAAGTGGGTGAGTGCCTTGCCAAAGTACGACAAGAGTGATCCTGCGAGAGACTGGTATATTAAGAATTTGATGGTGTTGGATTGGATAGGGAAGCATAGTAAGCACCCCGTCTATTATGCGGCATATTCCCCATCACTCCACAGAAAAAATATGCCTCGTGAAATACTGAAAAACTTATATAATGAGGGATTGCTTGTGCGCTACTCGTCAAAACCCTACGACAACATGGCGGTGGCATGCCGTAATGTGGAAGAGCGCTATCTGCTTGACTATCTCTACAGACCGATTGCCCCAACGCCCAAAGAGAATAGGCATTACTACTCTGATGGCAGTATGTGTGTGCGCAACACCGTTGTGCTCTTGCAAGGGCTTCTGCCTCATTATAAAACGTACAATCCGGAGCGGTGCCATTGGCTGAGCGGACTGTTGCTCAAGACAATCGAACAAAGGAACAAACAGGGCTCGCATGATAAAGAATTTCTCAGAGATTTGGAGCTAGACATCCGCTCTTATTATGAAGCCACAAAAGCGGACGAGCTATGAGCATCCTCTTGTTTAGATCTCATCGGCAAATGACCGATGAAGAGCTGATGCAACGGGTGGCCCGCGATAGCGATTCGGCATTTGAAGAACTGTACCGTCGGTATGCCCGACGGTTACAGGGCTTCTTCTTCCGTCAGCTCGGAGGGGATGATGAGGCGGCATCGGACTTTACACACGATGTGTTTCTCAGAGTATATGAGTCGCGTGACAAATATATAAAAGGTAGTAATGTGGCAACGTGGCTTTTTTCTATTGCCTACAACTTGTGCAAGAACACGTATCGCCACAATGAACATGTGCAGAACTTTCTCGCCACCCTTGATGCGGAACCTGTCAGCGAGGAAGATGTGGAGGTGAGAATCACCAAAGCGCAACAGCAGGATGCCGTCCGGGAAGTGCTCTCGGAGTTGCCGCCACCACTTCATCTGCTCTTCTCGATGCATTATGAAGAAGGACTGACCATTCCTCAGATTGCCCAAATTGAACATCTTTCAGAAGGGGTGGTGAGAGGAAGAATCTATAAAACAATGAAAATCATACGTCAAAAACTTGCAAGTATATGAAAACTACTTCACAACATACGGAAAACATGAGCAATGAGGACATCATTGCTGTTGCACGCAATATACGCGAAGAGGACAATCGCCGACTGAACGTGCGCCCCTGGAAATCGCGCAATCGCATTGCTTGGTACGTCGCTGTTCCTGCTGCTTGTTTCATCGGTTTCGTGCTCGGCTACTGCATGCATCTCTCTACCTTGGGAGACTCGCCAGAAAACTTGGCTTCTGCTGTTGCTGCCGATACGTTCTTGGCCCGCGAGGTGGTGTCTGACACTGTCTATCAGACTACCAACCCTCACCGTCCTGTGCGCCCACGCCCCATCACAGCATCGGCTCCGTCATCTTCTAAACCGAGAAAGATCGGCGTCTCTGTGCTTGAAGACGGTATTCGGTATGACTTGCTGGCATCAAGCCCGGACAGACAGATGTATTAATGTGAAGCTCCTTCCTGCCCTTAGGGATGTCAAATGTCTAATATTAAAAGTGAGAGACGAAATGTTCTATAAGGAGAAAAGAGAGTGGAAAACAACTGAAATAGTGGTATGAAATCGTTCTAAAAGTCGAATCCGTTATTCTATTAGGTGCTTTTGTGTTATATTTTATTAAATAAGAAAGAACGGAGGTTGGTGAACCCGAGAATATATCCTAACTTTGCACAGATTTTTGTGTAGATTAAATATTTAGGATAAAAAGTAAAATGAACGGTAAAAAAATGCTAATGAGCCTGAGCGTGCTGATGGCGGGAGCCATGAGTTTGGTGGCTCAGGAACAAACTGATGCTTCTGTCGGAACGATGAATCTGACGCTGGAGAAAGCTATCGAGATTGCGTTGGCAGAGAACCCAACCATTCGTGTGGCCGATAAGGATATCGAACTGAAAAAGATTGCAGATAAGGAAGCTTGGCAGGCGTTGCTGCCAACAGTGGATGCAACGCTGAGTCTTACGGACAATATTTTGGTGCCAGAGATGGTGACCGGTATGGGTAAGTTCAAGATGGGTGTGGACGGAACCGTTACGGCTGTGGGTGCAGCATCGCTCAACTTGCCAGTGTTCGCTCCTGCGGTATATCAGAACATGAAACTGACGAAGAAGGACATTCTTCTGGCACAAGAGAAATCTCGTGGCAGCCGCCTTGACCTCATCAATCAAGTGACCAAAGCATATTATGGCGCTCTTCTCTCCAACGACAGCTATGATGTGATGAAGCGCAGCTATCAGGTGGCCAAGCAGAACTTTGACGTAGTGAACGAGAAGTTCAAGGTGGGTCGCGTGAGTGAGTATGACAAGATTTCTGCCGAAGTGCAGGCACGCAACATGAACGCATCGATGGTGAGCGCGCAGACAGGCAAGACGCTTGCGCTCTTGCAGCTGAAGGTGCTCATGGGCGTGACAGCGAATGTGGATGTAGCTATTGACGATTCGCTGAAAGCCTACGAGGGCAAGCTCTCTCTGGCTGACGCAGAACATTCTGCTGAGGAACTGGGAAATAACTCTTCTCTTCGCCAGCTCGATTACAACATGGGACTTTTGCAGCAGAGCCGCAGAATCCTGCACACGAACTTTATGCCTACGGTCGCTTTGCAGCTGACGGGGCAGTATCAGAGTTATGCCAACAAGAACTGGAATGTGTTTGGTTATGATTACACGCCAAGCTCTACGTTGGCTATCGCGGTGAACATTCCTATTTTCCACGCAAGCAATTGGACTAAGTTGAAAAGTAACAGATTGCAGATTTCTCAGTTGGAGGATACTCGACTTGACACAGAGCGCAAGTTGAGTCTGGCTGCAGAGAGCTACAAGAAGAATATGGCCAGCAGCATGGCGCAGGTGGAGAGCAATGCGGAAGCTGTGAAGCAGGCAGTAAAGGCTGTTGACATTGCTGGCAAGCGCTATGAAGTGGGACGTGGAACTATTCTCGAGCTCAACCAGAGCGAGACAGCACAGACACAGGCAGAGCTCACTTATGTGCAGAGCATCTACGACTATCTGTCCAACAAGGCCGACCTCGATTATACTTTAGGCCGTGAGACCTATCTGAAATGACACAAAGAACAGAACGAAACAAACGAACGATATGAAATTCATTAAGACATTATCATTGGGTGCTCTTGCCCTTCTTGCCGTTGCATGTGACAACAAGAGCGAAAAGGCAGCAGGCGCTGCTCAGCAGGACAAAGTGCAGGTGAAAATAGCTAAAGTCACCAGCGAAGACGTTGCACAGACTGAAACTTATACAGCAACAGTGGAGAGTGACGTGAAGAATAACATCGCTCCTAACACCCCTTATCGTATTGAGAAAATCTATGTGGAAGTGGGCGACCGTGTGCACAAAGGACAGGTGCTTGTACAGCTTGACGCCAGCAACCTGCGTCAGCTCAAGCTGCAGTTGGAGAACCAAAAGGTGGAGTTCAAGCGCACAGAGCAGCTCTATCAGGTGGGCGGTGCCAGCAAGGCTGAATATGACAACGCTAAGCTGCAGCTCGATGTGTATTCTACTCAGCTCAGACAGCTTACTGAGAACACTCAACTCGTTTCACCTATCAACGGTGTAGTGACTGCTCGTAACTATGACGACGGCGACATGTATGGTGGCAACCCAGTGCTCACGATTGAGCAACTGAACCCCGTGAAGGTGTTGGTCAACATCTCTGAGGTATACTACAAGAAGGTCAGCAACGGCATGCCTGTTGACATTCAGCTTGATGCCTATGAGAATGAGGCCTTCAGTGGCAAGGTGACGATTGTTTATCCTACTATTGATGAAGCTACTCACACATTCCCCGTGGAGGTGACCATCAACAACGCCAACCAGAAGGTGCGTCCTGGCATGTTTGCCCGCGCTACAGTCAACTTCGGTGTCAAGAACCACGTGCTGGTGCCTGATGAGGCTCTGGTGAAGCAGATTGGTGCAGGCGACCGCTATGTCTATGTGCACAAAGGTGGCAAGGTTTCTTACAATAAGGTGGAGCTTGGCAAGCACATCGGAAACAAATATGAGATTCTGAGTGGCGTCAACCCAGGCGACGAGGTTGTTGTTGCAGGCCAGAGCCGATTGGCAAATGGTAAGGAAGTGGAAGTAGTGAAATAAACAGACCCCATCCCGAACCCTTCCCCTCTATGGGGAGGGAGACCATGCGGGGTGTTGGGAAAAGAATAATAAAAACAATAAACATCCCCTCGTAGAAACTGCCCGGATGGTTCTCCCCATAGAGGGGAGATGTCCTAAGGACAGAGAGGGTCTCTATTATGAGTCTATACGAAGGTGCGGTCAAACGACCGATTATGACAAGTCTCTGCTTTTTGGCAGTGATAATATTTGGTATCTTCTCGGCCATCAAGTTGCCTATTGACCTCTACCCAGATATCGATACGAACACCATCATGGTGATGACGTACTATACGGGTGCGAGTGCCGAGGATATTGAGAATAACGTCACACGTCCTTTGGAGAACGTGCTCAACTCTGTGGAGCACCTCAAGCATGTGACCAGCAATAGCCGTGAGAACGTTTCTGTCATCACGTTGGAGTTTGAATATGGTTATGACATTGATGCCTTGACCAACAACGTGCGAGACAAACTCGATTTGGTGTCCAACTCTCTTCCTGACGATGCGCAGACACCTATCCTATTCAAGTTCTCAACGGACATGATTCCTATCTTGATGCTGTCTGTTCAGGCTGATGAGTCGCAGCAGGCATTGTACAAGATTCTTGACGATAATGTAGCCAATCCTTTGGCTCGTATCGATGGAGTCGGCACCGTCAGCATTGCGGGTGCCCCTCAGCGCGAAATCAACATCTATCTGGACCCTCAGAAGATGGAGGCTTACAACCTTAGCCCTATGCAGGTGGCCAGCGCCATCTCTTCCGAGAACCTTAATGTGACCAATGGTACGGTCGATGTCGGTACACAGACCTTCACGGTTCGTGTGGAGGGTGAGTTCGACGATCCCCGCCAGATGAACAACGTCATTGTGGGTTCACGTGATGGTGTGAATATCTATTTGCGCGATGTTGCCCGCATTGTCGATAATGTGGAAGAACGTGCACAGAAAACTTTCACCAATGGTAAGCAAGGCGCAATGGTCATTGTGCAGAAGCAAAGCGGCGCGAACTCTGTGCAGATATCCAAGAAGGTGATGGATATGCTTCCCACCTTGCAGAAGAACCTGCCTTCTGATATGAAGCTTGGCATTATCGTCAACACGTCTGACAACATTTTGAACACCATCGACACGCTGGTGGAGACAATCACATACGCCATGATATTTGTGGCCCTCATCGTGTTCATCTTCCTGGGTCGTTGGCGTGCAACCACCATCATCGTCATCACCATCCCGATGTCGTTGATTGCCTCTTTCATCTATCTGTATGGCACAGGCGGTTCGTTCAACATGATATCGCTTTCGTGTCTTTCTATCGCTATTGGTAACGTCGTCGATGACGCCATTGTGGTGCTCGAGAACGTGACCACGCACATTGAGCGAGGCTCCGACCCGAAGCAGGCAGCTATTCATGCAACGAATGAGGTGGCTATCTCCGTGATTGCATCTACCCTCACCATGATTGCTGTGTTCTTCCCGCTCACGATGGTGACAGGTATGTCAGGTGTGCTCTTCAAGCAGTTGGGTTGGATGATGTGTATCATCATGACCATCTCCACCACCAGCGCCCTCTCGTTCACCCCAATGCTCTGTTCGCAGATGCTCCGCTTGCAGAAGAAGCAAAGCAAGGCCTTTAAGCTCTTCTACAGTCCTATCGCCAAGACGCTCGACAAGTTGGACTCTTGGTATGAGCATCGCATCAACTGGGCTGTGCGTCACCGTTGGACTGTTGTGGCAGGCAGTGCGTTGCTCTTTGTCTTTAGTCTCGTTGTGGCCAATGTGGCAGGCATCAAGAGTGAGTTCTTCCCAGCCAACGACTCTGGTCGTGTGGGTGTCACCCTCCAGTTGCCTATCGGTACCCGTGTGGAGACTTCCGAAGCACTTGCCAAGTCGCTCGTTCAGAAGTGGCAGGAGCGTTATGGCGACGACATGCAGTCATGTAACTTCACGGTGGGTCAGGCTGGTGACGACAACACCTGGGCCTCTCTCTCCGATAACGGTACACACATCGTTTCCTTCAACATCATGATGGTGCCTTCAAATCAGCGTGAGAAGGGTCTTGCCCAGATTTGTGACGAGATGCGCGCTGACCTTAAAGTCATTCCAGAGTTAGCCAAGTTCCAAGTGAACCTTGGCGGTAACAACGGTGCGCGAGGCATGGGTGGACAATCTACAGCGGTATTTGAAATTTATGGCTACAATATGGATGATACGCGTGATGTGGCAGAGCAGTTGGCAGAGAAGTTCCGCTCCAGCGAGATGGTTACTCAGGTCAACATCTCTCGTTCCGACTATCAGCCTGAGATTGTGGTTAACTTCGACCGCGACAAGCTTGCCAAGGAAGGTATTGGTCTTTCCACTGCAGCTAACGCTGTGCGTTCTCTCATCTACGGTTCAGTTATGAGCCGCTATCGTGAGGACGGTGAAGAGTACGACATCAAGGTGCGTTATGAACCTACAGCACGCCGTTCTGTCGAGGATATCGAGAACATGGTTATTCCTAATGCTCAGGGTCAGAACGTGCGCATTCGCGACATCGCCAAAGTGTCGGAGAGCGCCATTCCTCCAACCATCGAGCGTAAGGATCGTCAGCGTATCGTCACCGTCAGCGCTGTGCTTGCTGATGGCTATGCCCTCTCCGATGGTGTAGAACTGGGTGAGACCTTCTGCGACCAGCTCCGTATGCCGAATGGCGTTACCGTACAGGTGGCAGGTTCCTACGAAGACCAGCAAGACTCTAACCGCGACCTTGGCACGCTGGGCATCCTCATCATCCTCTTGGTGTTCATCGTGATGGCAGCACAGTTCGAGTCACTCACATATCCCTTCATCATCATCCTCTCTGTGCCATTTGCTTTCTCGGGCATCATTCTGGCGCTGGTGCTTACTGGCACCAACCTCAACATCATGTCTATGCTTGGTGGCATTATGCTGATTGGTATTGTGGTGAAGAACGGTATTGTGCTCATCGACTACACCCAGCTTCTGCGCGAACGAGGCATTGGTTTGATTCGTGCGGCAGTCATGGCGGCTCGCTCACGTCTGCGTCCTATTCTCATGACTACGCTCACTACCATCCTTGGTATGGTGCCAATGGCAGTCAGTCATGGTGTCGGAGCTGAAATGTGGCGTCCTCTTGGTGTGGCTGTGATTGGCGGTCTTACCGTATCGACCATCCTCACCCTCATCTATGTGCCCGCCATGTTCTGTATCTTCGGTTCTGTAGGTGTGAAGCGTCAGCGCCGCATCATCAAGGAAAAGCGCGAACTTGATGCTTATTGGCGTGAGCACAAGGCTGAGGAGATGCTCTCTACCACTCGTGTCAGCGTGATGGAGAAGAACGCACAGCGTGACATCAATAACTTCAGAGGTTAAACACACACATCCTATTAGACAACATGAAAACAGTATTTATAGCATACGATCAGGCTCATCACGACAATGTGATGGAAGCTCTTAACGACTCCAACGTGCGCGGCTACACCTTCTTCGAACAAGTAGGTGGTCGTGGCACCAAAGGGGGCGACCCGCACCTTGGCAGCCATGCATGGCCATCCATGAATAGCGCCATCGTCACCATTGTGGATGATGAAAAGGTACAACCTTTGCTCACTCGTCTCAAGAAGCTTGATGACGACAATCCTATGCTCGGTCTCCGTGCCTTCGTATGGGCTTGCGAGCAGAGTATTTAATGTGAAATGTGAAAGGTGAGAGGTGAAAGGTAGAACTCCTCGCTTCTCGCTGAATTAAAAGATAAAGGCTGAACTACAACCGTTGCAGTTGTGAGTTCAGCCTTTTTTGTGTTTCGGTGTAGTGTGCCTACTTGCGTGATGTAGCCTTCAGCCGTTTGACAATGCCAGTAGCTTTAGCTATGAGTTTTGCATTTATCGGCGTTATGTGCGGTTGGGGTCTATTGCAAAGGAAAAGGTAAGAAAAGATTCTGATAAACAACCAATCATTCGTGCTTCGTTTCTATTCTTCAACTCCCCATTTTTTGAACTTCTATTATTTTTATGCAATGCAGTAGGATGCTTCCAAAATAAATCCATATCTTTGCAACTGCAACAACAAACACCCCGTCCCGTGCGATAGCGGCACAGCATCCGCTACTGCTCGATGGATTACTAACTAAATCAATTTACTGAACAATGAGAAAAATCTTTGCAATGGCGGCAGCACTGGCTGTGTGTGCCGCTGCTCAGGCAGGGCGTGTGCTCACCGACAGCATCCGCAGTCAGGTGCTGGGCGAGTGGGTCAAGTATAATGTTTATGTGCCCGACGGGTTCGATAGGAATACCCAAGCGCACTATCCCGTGGTGTATCTCCTGCATGGCTTCACCGACGACTATAAGGCTTGGCGCGACAAGGGCCAGATGCAGACGGTGGCTGACGAGCTCATCGAGACGGGCGAGGCTCTTCCGATGGTCATCGTGATGCCTAATGCAGGTGGCCCCAATACGTATGAAACATGGAATGGCTACTTCAATATGCCCGGTTGGCATTATGAAGATTTCTTCTTCCATGAACTTGTTCCACAGGTAGAGCAGAAGTATCGTGCGGGCGGCTCGAAAGGGCAGCGTGCGGTGATGGGCCTGTCGATGGGTGGCGGAGGCAGTACGGTGTATGGTCAGCGTCACACGGATTTGTTCTCTTCCGTCTATGCGATGAGTGCATGGCTCGACAGCGACGGAGGACGCCGCCGTCACGAAGGAGTGGACGATAAGGTCTTTCTGGTCACTCAGGCCGTGCATCAGCATTCCGCACTCGACTATGTCCGCAACGCCAGCCCTGAGACCGTCAAGCAGTTGCAGAGTGTGAAGTGGTTCATCGACTGTGGCGATGACGATTTCCTCTTCGACCTCAATGTGCAGCTTCATCAGGCCATGTGCCAGAAACGCATCAAGAGTGAGCTGCGCATCCGCAACGGACAGCATAACTGGGAGTATTGGCATCAGGCCATCCGTATCGCCTTGCCTTTCGCTTCCAGAAGTTTCTATAAAGAATAAGCCATGAGGGTTGGGCCATAGACAAGTTCCAATAGTCTCAAAAACGAAGTGCCCCACACCGGTTCGCCGATGTGGGGCACTTCGCTTCGCCGGTGTGGGGCACATCGGTTTTGGCGATGCGAGGTGCTTGTGCACCCTCTTCTTTTGGGGGATTCCCTGTTCGGACAGGCAGCAAGCCTTACATCTTGTTGTCCACCTTAATGACCAGCACACGGAGATTCTGGCTTCCTGTGTTGGTCTTCACTTTGGCTACATGCCAGTCGCAGGGGAACATGATGTTGAACGTGCCTGGAATAGACGTGAACTGCTGCAGACGGTCATACTCGAAGGTATATTCCAAGCGGTCGGACTTGTAGGCCGCACGAGGCTTAGACGTTTCGTGGTCCAGTCGGCAGAAGCCCTCCGTGCCGCGCACCACATACATGAAGTCAATCTTCTCATAGTGGCTCTCGCTGCCTTTCCCGGCCTTGAGGTCATCCTGCGAACACCAGTTGTCGCCATCCTCCACGCTCACCGTCAGTGTGGTGCCAGGAATGGGCGTGCGTCCTGCAGGAATAGCCAGCAAGTCCGTCTCTTGCAGCCACTTGAACAGCGCTTTCCACTGTTCGGGGTTCTTCTGATACTGGAGGTAGAATTCCGCCAGATTCACCGTAGGTGCAGGGGAAGCCTTCGTGAATCCGTTGCGCCATTCGCCCTTCTTCGCCCATTTCTCAGCCAGTCGGGTTACCTCTTTCGAATACGAGTTTGTATAAGTCTGTGCCACGCCGCCCATGAAGGGGATAGCCGTCAGCAACAAAGCAATGCATAGTCTTTTCATATCTGTTCTTTAATGATTACGGCACAAAGATACAACTTTTTCCTAAACGGCAGGCAGAACAACGGTCATTTTCCTGTTCCGCACCTATAACGAGGCGATTACCGCCATGGATACGCAGGAATTATCCATGGTTAAAGCGAAACAGCAGTGGCATTGAGACACGAAAAAGCCGCCCGAGAGCTACTTCGCGAGGCTCTCAGGCGGCAACGTTGCGTCATTGTTTCGCTTAAATTAACTAAAAAGTCTCCTTCCAACCTCAAAGCTTCCTTCCAACCTCCCCTTGAAGGAAGAGGAGAAGGGGGGGGGAGGTTGGATGAGTGAAATAGGTGTTTGAGAATGGGAATGATGGGTGTTGGGGAACAAGGGATGTTGGTGCATTCCCAAGGGGGGATGCCCAGCACTATAAAAACGGTGTGACTCAGACCGGCATGGTCGGTGTGAGTCACACCGCCACCCTCGGTCTGAGTCACACCGATTTTGTGGCACAAAATGAGCCTTATGCAAGGGTCAGGAGGAAGTGGGCAATGCCGAAGCCCAGATAGGTGCCAATGGCATAACCGAAAAGACCAACGGCAATGCCGGGACCGATGACGGCCTTGTTGTGAAGAGCGCTGCCCATGACGGGTGCGAAGGGTGGGGAGCAAATCAGGGAGATGCTGGTGGTGAGGGTTGTGTCGGTGTCGAGACGGAAGAGGGCGCTGAGCAGCACGTGAAAGAAGAGGGTGCCAAAGGTAGCCACCGTGGTGAAGAGGAAGATGGTGGGGTCAATGTCGGTGAGGGTCTTGAGGCTCACTTGCGAAGCTACAGCCACGCTGAAGATGAGGATGAAGTAGGTGCCAGCCTCGAAGGTACGCTTCAGGCTCCTGACTCGTGGGTGGAGCGAGGCGAGAATGGCGAGCAGGCTGATGCTGAGGATGAAGACTGACTGGAAGGCGTCTTTGGGAAAGAGGTAGGCGATGCCGGCTCCGAGGATGATGATGGCGACGGAGAGGAGAAGGCTGAGCCCGAGGTGAGGGAGGTTGTCGCGTCGGAAGAGTCCGAGGAAGAGCTCGCGGTCGTGGTTCTCTATCTCCACGGTGGTGTCCTCCACAGTCTTGTCATCTTTGAAGTCGGTCATGAAGAGGCGCAGCGTGCGCTTGCCGATGATGATGACGAAGAAGAGGTAGAGGGCGCTCATCAGGGTGCTGTAGGCGGAGACGAGGATGTAGGTGGCATCGTCTACACCGAGGGCTATCTTCAGCGAGGCGAGGTTGGCGTTGCCTCCGGTGTAGAGTCCTGTGAGCATGCCGCCCACATGGGCAAAGAGGGTGGGGTTGCCCTGTCCGTAGAGGAGGAAGCCGATGGTGATGGCAATGGCGCAGCCCAGCAGTCCGAAGAGGGTGGACTTGATGAAGCTGGGGGCAAGCCGTGCCCAGGCACGCAGGTCGGCGGAGAGCAGCAGCAGGGGAATGGCAAAGGGGATGGCGGCCGAGGCGATGGTGGTCTGCAGGGCGTGCACCTCTTCGGTGTCGGGGATGATGCCTGTGAGACCAAGGGTGCAGCCCAGGATGTAGGCAATAATGATGCTCCCCACTTTGTTGAGCAACGCGCTCTTGTAGGTGAGCCACAGGATGAGGAGGGGGGAGAAGATGCAGAGTAGTGTGATGAACATGTTGATAATTGACAATTGATAATTGACAGTTAGGCTGATGCGATGTGCACTGATTGGTGAACATTCCGCATGGCAATTGATAATTAGGCAGACGCGATGCCCGTAAATGGACAAACATCCCATATGGCAATTATCAATTATCAATTGCCACCTGTCTAACCTTTTGCAAAAGTACGAAAAAGGTTTTGTTTTGTCACGAAAAAGCTGTTACTTTGCATGTGAAACCTATAAAACGCGCGATGATGATAAGATTTATGGCGATAGTGCTGTGTGTTCTGTACGGTGCACTGTCGCATGCACAAGATACCAGCAAAGCCTATAAGAATGAGGTGGCAGGCAGCTACAACTTCTGGTTCTACCGTCCGAGCGACGAGGTGGAGGCGGAGAAGCTCTCGAAAAAGGGTGTGCCGGAAGGTTACCCAGAGGAGCATCGACCGCTGCTGATTTTTCTGCATGGGGCGAGCCTGTGCGGACACGACCTGCAGAAGGTGAAGCGCTATGGTCCGATAGAGGCGCTGAAGCGCGGGCGCATCATCGATTGCTATATCTTGGCTCCGCAGAATCCGGGCGGTTCATGGCAGCCGTCGAAGGTGATGAAGCTGGTGGAGTGGGCTGAGCAGCATTTCAATGTGGACAGCAACCGCATCTACTGCATCGGCATGAGTCTGGGTGGCTACGGCACCATGGACTTCTGTGCCACGTACCCCGACCGTGTGGCAGCAGGCATGGCTCTCTGTGGTGGTGCCACGGTGAAGGATGTGACGGGCTTGGCCCGTATGCCCATGTGGATAGTACATGGAACGGCAGACCGGGCTGTACCCGTGTCGGCTTCGGACAAGGTGGTGGAGGCTGTCAGAAAGACGGGGGACGACTCTCGCTTGATTTACACGCGTATGCCGGGCATTGACCACGGTCGTCCTGCCCGCATCTTCTACCTGCCCCAGACGTACGACTGGCTGTTCTCCCACTCGCTGGAGGATGAGGGCCGTCCTGTGAACCGTGACTTCGAAATCACACCACAGATTCTGCAAAGCGCCTATCAGGACATCGGGAAATATCCGGAGTATGATGATTAACCCCCTTTAACTCCCCCTTTAACTCCCATTTTAACTCCCCTTAAAACTAACACATATATATAATAAGTAATGAAAAAGATCTTTTTACTGACCAGTCTCATGGCAGTGGCGCTGGGAACAACAGCGCAGACCGCTAAAGAAGAGATTTATGCTGACATCTTGAAGTCGGCTTCAAACCACATGGCTTATCAGGCTCCAACTCAGCCGCTCACCAAGGCACCGAAGGGATACACTCCCTTCTATATGTCGCATTATGGGCGTCATGGCTCCCGCTGGCTATTGAACGATCGGGACTACATGGACGTGATTCGTACGTTGCGCAATGCTGCTGATAAGGGTGTGCTCACTCCGTTGGGCAGGGAGGCGCTGGAGAAGATGGAGCGTTTCTACCCCTCCACGAAGAATCGTCTGGGCGAATTGTCTGACGTGGGCGAACAGCAGCACCACGGCATCGGCAAGCGCATGACGGAGCACTTCCCCGAGATTTTCAGCGGCAAGGAGGCACAGGTGGATGCACGCAGTACGGTGGTTATCCGCTGCATTCTCAGCATGACGGCTGAGTGTGAGGAATTGACGGCCTTCAATCCACAGCTCCGTATGCACAATGATGTGAGCGAGTCGTACCAGTGGTACCTCAACCACAACTTCAGTCAGCGCTTGAAGGATGCCAGTCGTGACCGCGGACGCATTGTGAGCCAGTATAACCGCAAGTTCACTCATCCGGAGCGCTTTTGCCGTGCCCTCTTCACCGACGACAGCTTCTGGAACGATGAGGACTTCCGTCCACGCTCTTTCATGCGCTCGGTATTCTATGTTGTTACTAACATGCAGAGCCATTCCTTTGGCGAAGATATGTGGAACCTCTTCACAAAGGAAGAGTGCTACGACCTGTGGAAGGCTTGGAACATCGACTGGTATCTGGGATATGGCGCCGCCCCGCAGACAGGCTCCATCATGCAGTTTAATCAGGCAAACTTGTTGCGCAACATGATTGAGACCACCGACACGGTGCTGGCATCGAAGAGCTATAAGAACGGTGCAGCCCTCCGTTTCGGTCACGAGGTATGTGTCATGCCATTGGCCTGCCTGATGGAATTGGACAGCTGTGGTCGTCAGGTGGAGGACCTTGACCGCCTTGATGAGCAGTGGGTGAACTTCCGCATCTATCCGATGGCGTGCAACATCCAGCTGGTGTACTACCGCTCCAAGAAGGCGGGTGCTCCCATTCTGGTGAAGGCGCTCCTCAACGAGAAAGAGGCCACGCTTCCCATCCCTACCGACCAGTACCCTTACTACAAGTGGGATGACCTCCGTACTTACTACCTGAAGAAGCTGGACGACTTTGAACGTGGCAACAAATGATGCCCTCCTGTTCTTCTGGACGAGAACAGCATCTTATCATCATCTAATGAAATAGAAAGAGGTGGGGACGCAAGACAGAGCGTCCCCACCTCCTTTTTGGGTGAGTGATGTGGGAAGGATTGAAAGAAGCAATTTGACGCTTTCCAAAATTGAGTTTTCGTTTACCAGAACGGGAACAGAGTTGTGTGTGAAAGACGATTGTCGCTACCTTTGCCAGCGAATTGAAAAAAGCAAATACTTCATCTTAAAACTAAAGGATATGGCAAACGAAAGACAAGACTTGAACCGCCAGCTGGCTCAGATGCTGAAGGGCGGTGTGATTATGGATGTGACAACCCCAGAACAGGCTCGTATTGCAGAGGCGGCAGGCGCTTGTGCAGTGATGGCGCTCGAAAGGATTCCAGCTGACATTCGTGCAGCTGGTGGCGTGAGCCGCATGAGCGACCCGAAGATGATTCGAGGCATTCAGGAGGCGGTGAGCATCCCCGTGATGGCCAAGTGCCGCATCGGTCATATTGCTGAGGCACAAATTCTGCAAGCCATCGAGATTGACTACATTGACGAGAGCGAGGTGCTGAGCCCTGCTGACAATGTCTACCACATTGACAAGACGAAGTTTGACGTGCCCTTTGTATGTGGCGCAAAGAACTTGGGTGAGGCGCTTCGCCGCATTGCGGAGGGTGCCACAATGATTCGGACGAAGGGTGAGCCTGGCACGGGTGACGTGGTGCAGGCGGTGAGCCACATGCGATTGATGCAGAGTGAAATCCGTCGTCTTGTTTCTATGAGCGAGGATGAGCTCTTCGAGGCTGCCAAGCAGTTGCAGGCTCCTTATGAACTGGTAAAGTATGTGCACGAGAATGGCAAATTGCCTGTGGTTAATTTTGCGGCAGGTGGTGTGGCGACTCCTGCTGACGCGGCGCTAATGATGCAGCTGGGCGCAGAAGGTGTGTTTGTGGGAAGCGGCATCTTCAAGAGCGGTGACCCCGCTAAGCGCGCTGCTGCTATTGTGCAGGCTGTGACAAACTATAAGGATGCCAAACTCTTGGCTGAGCTCTCTGAAGACCTTGGCGAGGCTATGGTGGGAATTAACGAGCAGGAAATCCAGCTCTTAATGGCTGAAAGAGGAAAGTAAGGGATGAGAATTGCTGTTTTGGCCCTGCAAGGGGCTTTCATTGAACACGAACAGGTGCTGCAGCGGTTGGGCGTAGAGACATTTGAAGTGCGACAATTGAAAGATTGGGAGCAGCCCAAAGACGGTCTAATCTTGCCTGGCGGCGAGAGCACGGTGCAGATGCGCCTATTGGCCCAGCTCGGACTGCTTCAGCCTGTGAAGGAGACAATTGCACAGGGACTGCCTGTGTTTGGCACTTGCGCTGGCATGATACTGCTGTCTGAAGGGCATCTGGGCACGATGGACATCCGTGTGCGCCGCAACGCTTACGGCAGGCAGTTAGGCAGTTTCCATACCTTCGGCAACGTGGAGGGAATAGGTGAGAACTTGCCTATGACGTTTATCCGTGCACCGTATGTGGAGACAGTCCTGAGCGACTGTTGCCATAGCCTTGCTGCTGTTGATGGTCACATTGTGGCTGTGCGCCAAGGGAACCAGTTGGCCACAGCGTTCCATCCTGAACTGGACGAAAGCACCTGCATTCATGAGTTCTTCCTGAAATTGGCAAGGGAAGGAAAGGACTGAACCTCGGAATTAGAGCTTAATACCATACTTGACAATGCGCTCTTCCATCATGTCTTTGGGCATGAATCGGAGGAGCGTGTTGGTGATGCTGCCTAGCATCGCTTGGCGGATGTAGTCTTGGCGTATGTAGAGCGACACTCTGCGCTGTGAGAGATAGTCGCCCTCAATGGGGCGCACGTTCTCCCGCTGGCGGTCGGAAAGGAATGGCAGGTGCATCTCGGGAATAATGGTGAAGCCTCCGTTTTCGTCCACAATGCGGATGAGTGTTTCGATGCTACCCGCCTCGTAGATGTGGCGACCTTTGGTCTTGGCCTTGCAGAAGCTGAAGGCGCTCTCACGCAGGCATTGAGCTTCTTTCATCACCCACATCTTCTCATGCTCCAGGTTCTTGGGGTGAAACACGGGCAGCTTGCGCCAGCAGTTCTCCGAGAGATACACCATGAAACGCTCTGTATAGAGAGGAATCTCCAAGACGCCCGGTTGGGCATTGCCGCTGATGGCAATGCCGGCATCCAGATGTCCCAACAGCAGATCGCTCAGCATGGCGTCAGCCTTCAGTTCCTTTACGCTCAGCGTCACTTGCGGGAAATCTTCCACATAATGCTTGATGAACTTCGGCAGGATGTAGGGCGCAATGGTCGGTCCTACAGAGAGCGAGAGCTCGCCGCCTACCTTCCCTTTCTCTTCGCTGACCAACCATGTGATGCGGTCGGCTTCGGAAAGGGTGCGTTCTGCCTGGCGGATGATTTGTTCTCCGCTGGCTGTGGGCTGCACGCTCTTGTTGTTGCGCTCAAATATCCGCACGTCAAGCTCCTCTTCCAGTTTCACCAGCATGGCGCTCAAGGTAGGTTGGGAAATGCCACAAGCGTCAGCGGCCTTGGCGAAGTTGCGGTAGCGGTCAATCGCGACAATGTATTTCAGTTGTTGCAGGGTCATATGCGTTGCGATGATAGATGTATTCAATGCAAAGATAGATAGAATAATTTGAACATCTATTATAAACTCCGTACTTTTGCAGCGAAAAACATCATAAAAGACAACGAATTATGGAAGAAAAGAAGAAAAAAACGAAGCCTTTCCATCGCCATTTCGAAGTACTGGGAAAGCCGGTGTATGGGATTCTCATTGTATATCTTGCCTTAGGATGGTTCTTCCCTGTTATTGGGATTGTGGCAATCATCTGCATGATAGGCCCAGTGCTCACCTCCATCTGGCGTGGGCGCTACTGGTGTGGCCATTTCTGTCCGCGCGGGAATATGTTTGACCGCTTGCTCTCCAAATACTCTCCTCACAAGCCTATTCCTGCATTTGTGCGCACGTCGGGTTTCCGTCTCTTCATGGTGCTGTTCATCTTCACCATGTTCGGCATCCAGTTGAGCCAAGCCCGCTGGAGCGAGGGAGGGCTTGCCCTGTGGAGCGACATCGGTCGTGTGTTTTGGACTATCATCCTCGTCACCACCGTGGTGGGCGTGGTTTTGTCCTTCATCTATGCGCCTCGTACCTGGTGCTCCTTCTGTCCGATGGGAACAATCTCTCGTTGGGTGGCACCGAAGAAGGCGTCAGCGTCAAAAGGCTTCACCACCGTGCATGTCAGCAGCGCGTGCCAGATGAAGTGCAAGCAATGTGCCCGTGTGTGTCCCATGCAGCTCACACCCTATGATGCTCGTGGAGAAGCCGAGGGATACCTGCATCCTGACTGCATCAAGTGCGGAAAGTGTACACAGGCTTGTCCCATTCACATTATGAAGATAGGACGTTAGCTTTGTGGTGAACGGCCATAGAATTTTTAGCCCCTCCTGGCTTCCATTCGGGAAAGTCGGGAGGGGCTAAAGGTTTTTACTGATATCTTAATGTGCTGGGTGCCTGTCCCTTTTGCTTCTTGATGAATCTAGAAAGATGGGCTTGAGAGGAGAAACCAAACATCTGGGCGATTTCCTTGAGGGGTTTGCTGGTGGTGGTGAGCATACGGGTGACTTCTTCTGTGATGCGCTCATCAATCATGGCTTTGGGTGAACGCTGGGCTATGCTGCGGGTCACCTGTCCGAGGTAACGGGCGCTGACACCCAACTGCTCGGCATAGAATGCCACGTCGCTGTAACGGTAATAGTACTTGTTCAGCACATCAAGGAAAAGATTGAAGAGTTCTCCGCTGCGGCTGTTGTCTTCTGTATAGCCGGCAGGCAGTTGGCTGAGGTATGTGCGAGCATGGAGCATCGCCTCGTCCACTTGCTCGCCGCAGCTCAGGTAATAGGCCAAAGCAGCAGACAGCAAGTTGGCATGACCGTGCTTTCTGACACCAGGTGGAAGGTCGGAGGGTTCCAGCACCACGGTGCAAAGCGGAATGAGTTGCTGCTGAATGGTGTCAAATACTTGGGGATTGACCAGTTGGTCACCATGGGTAGAATGCCTGATGGGGGCATACACAATGTGTTTGGGGTGATACTTGCGCATCAGTTCCGCTACCACTTCCACCACTTCGATGCGGCGGAGCAAGCCTATCTTGATAACCTGTGGCTGCAAGTCGTTGAGGATGGCCTCAATCTGCTCCCGTACGGTGGCTGCAGGCAAATCGTAGAATTGCTGAATGCCCAGCGTGTTTTGTACCGTGATGGACGTGATGGCTGAGGTGGCTGCTCCTCCTAATGCATTGATGCAGCGGATGTCGGCTTGTACTCCAGAACCGCCTGTTCCGTCCGAACCTGTAATCGTCAATATGGTGTGTGGCCCTTTCATGCACTATAAACGATAATTCTGCTGCAAAGGTATGGATTTTAGGTGAAAAGCAAAGAAGGAAGTGAGATAATCTCGCCTCCTTCTCCCTTTTTTGTAATCAACTTTCAGAAATGTTTTTATGGCTATTGGTTAAGTGCTAATACTCTTAGCTGGCTTTCCACTTCCTTCGTGCTCAGTTTGAGAAAGCCCTGCTGGTGGTTGTACTGCTGTCCTTCTTGAATGACCCATTGCAAGAAGGCATCGATGTCGCTGTCGAATGCTCCATAGGTGAAGCCGATGTCAGCCACAGGAATCAGGTCTATGTTCTCCTTCTCAATCAGTTCGATTGTTTCGTCGAGATTGCCGGAGCTGAGTGCTTCGCGCTGTGATGTCTTGACGCTCAGTGGCAGCAGCGCGAGGTTGCTGCGGAGAGTCCGTGAAGAAAGGTCATAGAGGTTATTCAACGCATTGAATGTTACTGCGGCCTTGTCCTCAACGAGGGCAGAGAGCAGGTAGTAGTCATCCCCAACGATTCGGTTGCCACGCAAGTCATCGGTCGTGTGTCCGAAGTGAGCCGCAAAGGTGCTTGAGAGTGATGCCTTGCTGCTGCCTGAGTACACGGTCAGCTTGTCGGTCAGCTTGTTCTTTTTCCCTTCCTGTTCCTCTTCATAGTCGTCATACTCCTCGTCAAAGTCTTCCTCTTCGTTGAAGAAGAGATGTTTGATGTCCTTGCTCTTCCAGTCCTTCTTCTGGATGTCGCGTAGCAGGGGATTCTCTGTGGATGTGACGGGCAGCAGGGCATAGCGTCCCACATATGTGATTTGTGCTCCCTCCTGAGGAGCGTTCACCAGGGTGAGGTCGGCATCAGCGCTCTTTCCGCTCACAAGCGCTATTTCCACGTTAGGCTTTACGGCCTTGTAGCCCTTAATCCATTGTTCCACTAAAGCCTTGCTTGCCTTGTTCACTTTGATGGTGATAACTCCATCGCCTTGAGGAGTTGCTGCACTTGCCGTAAGTGCTATGGCTGTTGCTATTACTGTCAATAATGTTCTTATTTTCATGTCTTCTGTAATTTTTGTAATGATAAACCGTTTTGTCTTGAAATCCGCTGCAAAGGTACGTCCTTTCTTGCGTACCCAAAATCCCGTTGATAGGTGATTCTACTACCATAAATATGGTATATGTGATGATAGATTCTTATGATTGTGGCGGATAAGCGCAGGAGCATACGTGTGAAGCGTGTGGAAGATTTTTCTTTGTCTGCTGCTTTGTATGGATATATTTACCGAACGGATTGCTGTTTCTTGGCAAAAAAGTATAGTAAGTGTACCTTTGTACCGAATTTAATGAGTAAAGGTCATGGACAAGAAACAAATCATCATCGCAGATAATCAAGATATAACACGGTTGGGCTTGAAAGCCTTGATACGTGGAACGCTGAAGGATTTAGAAGCGTTGGAGGTGAAAGAAGTGAGCCGCAGGGCAGAACTCATTGCCGAGCTCAAAGAGGATCCTTCTTCGTTGGTGATCATTGATTACACGTTGTTTGATTTGGGCAGTACAGACGAGTTGCTGAATTTGGCTGACCGCTTCCCATTTGTCCATTGGGTACTTTTCTCAGACGATTTGACGGAGAACTTGATTCGTCGGTTGAGTGTGGAGCTGCAGTTCAGCATGGTGCTGAAAGACGATTCTGCACAGGAAATCATCACGGCACTAAAGTGTGCCATCACCGAAGTGCGTTTCTTATGCCATCAAGTGACCAACCTGTTGCTTACTCCTGCTAAGCAGCAGTCTCCGCTGGAACGTGACCAACTGACTTCCACGGAAATGGAAGTGCTGAGGAGGATTGCATTGGGCAAGTCGGTAAAGGAAATAGCAGCTGAACGTAATTCCAGCATTCATACCATCGCGACGCACAAGAAGAATATCTTCCGAAAGATAAACGTGAACACTATTTATGAGGCCACGAAATATGCGCTGAGAGCCGGCCTTGTGGAAATGGTAGAATATTATATATAATGTGAAAGATTTAGGTATATTAATGGAAATAATAATGTAGTGAAAGTATTGAGTATTCTACTCCCGTAGAGTTATTCTTGTTAGAGCCATAGCATATCAATAACTATTCTGGATAGAATAATAATGTAAGGTGATGAATCAAAAAACTGATGAAGTTTTTTGTCCGCCCCGACGCTATCTGTGATAGACAGCGCGGGGCATTTTTTTTTTATCTTACAATGGTGAAGTTGTCATTTAGCGTGAAGCTCTTTTCGTAGTTCTGGGTCTTCACCGTGTATGAGCCTCCCAACTGGAACAGAGGCGAGGTGATGAGGCTGGAGCTGTTCTGCAGGGCAAAAGGAACGGTGAGGGTGTTGATGACCTGATTCTTGCTGTCAAGAACCTGGATGGGTTCATCCTTCACGATATTGATGCCGAGCAGCAGAGCCGTGGGTTGTTCAGCAGTGTCTTGGGTGGGGACAGATGGCATTTCCCCCATGCCTGCTCCCACAGAGAACACTTTTCCACCTGTAATCTTGATAGGGGAGAAGTCGCAGTCGAGTCCTTCCTCTGGCATGCCTCGCTGACTCCATGCATAGACAGTGCCTCCTGTGATGATAATAGCAGGGTCATTGTTTTGTTCCTGGTTGCCTCCACCGAAAAAACCTCCGAAGCCGCCTGCAAAGAAATCTACAAGGTTGGCATCCACGGCATCGTTGGTCGTGCTGTGCGCCACGACGTTAGCACCGTTGAACTCTATGACGGCATTGGCATTGATGGCATCGTCTATGGCCAATACGCTCACGTCACCTCCGTTGAGAATGACACCCTTCTTGCCTTCGATGCCCTCAGCGCCAGGCGAAGACGTGACGACACTCACGCGGCCGCTGTTCACAATCACCCTTTTCTGCGACTTGATGCCCTTCGTGGTGCCGTTATACTTGTGCTTGGCAAAGTCTATGCCACCCCCCATTGGGAAACCGCCCAGTCCCTGCTGGCGTGTGCTGTCGCCTTCTGCATGATGGCCCCAGCCCCCCATCGGGAAGCCACCCCCGTTCTTCATCATCTCTTCAAAGTTCTTGCGCATCTCTTCAAATCGGGCCTTGTCTTCCTCCGAGATATGGCTCAAGTCGAAAGCAGGAGGCCCACCGAACCCGCCGAATCTTCCCCGTGGAATGCTGTCGTTGGACGGAGCGGACCCACCGAATCCACCCCCGAATCCGCCGCCAAACGGATTGGCTTTCTCTCCGAGATTGTTGCCCGTAGTCTCCACGTTGAGCGTCAGTTCCTCAATGCTGATGTCATCCTTGCAGCAGATTCCCTTGCATCCGTCGCCCTGTGCCAGAACATGAAGCGTTCCAGAGCCAGAAAATGCCACCTTGTCTTTCGCCCAGATGGCAGCTGCCTTGTGATGGGCGGTGTCGTTGCACGCCGTGACACATAGCGTGTTGTTCGTGCCCTTCGTGGCGACAATCTCCACCTTCTTCTTGTTCTTCAGCCACAGAGGCGCTCCCTCTTGGCTGGTCAGCTGCAAGTCCTTCAGCTTCACCTTCGCCTTGCCCTCCGTCTTGAGGACGAGTTGTCCGTTGTTGCACGTTCCGCTCAGCTGTACAGAGAGTTTGTGGGCTTGGTAATAGCTGACGATATTGACGAGCGCCCCATCCACGGTCACGCTGATACTGTCCTTCACGTTCTGTTTCACAGTAGCCGTCGTACCATCGAAGCGGATGGTGATGTCTTCTGCGTGGCTCACTCCGCCCGTGATGAGTGTGAGCGCCAATACTGTAATCAAGTGTCCTTTCATTATTGGAGATTGTATGTTGCTTTGTTGGTTTAGAGTGCATTTTGTGGAGAAAGGTTCATTCTCCGCCTCTGTTTTTTAGAATAAATTAACTCAGCTTTTACACTTGAATTTTCGATAATTTGTGAACGAGAGGCTGATTTCCGACACTTCATTTCCGGCTTTCAAATAGAATCAGTACTTTTGCAAAAAAGAAGGAAAAATATGGATTATATACAGCGCGCGTTGCAGGAAGATGTGTTTTCGATGCAAGCGGCGGAGAGCGATGGGGTACAGAACCATGAGATGAACTTGGCATGGCGTTTTATCTCCAGCACAAACGTGTCGGTGTTCCTGACGGGTAAGGCCGGCACAGGCAAGACGACGTTCTTGCGCACCTTGAGGGAACGCACGCCTAAGCGGATGGTAGTGCTGGCTCCCACGGGTGTGGCAGCTATCAATGCTCAGGGACAGACCATTCACTCGTTCTTCCAGTTGCCCTTCGGCCCCATCGTGCCCGGTGTGAAGATGGCAGAGAAGAAGGGGCGCTACAACATGAGCAAAGAGAAGAAAAACCTCATCAAGACGCTGGACTTGCTGGTGATTGACGAGATTTCGATGGTCAGGTGTGATGTGCTGGATGCGATAGACCAAGAACTGCGCAAATATCGTGACAGGGCCAAACCCTTTGGCGGTGTGCAGCTTCTTCTGATAGGCGACTTGCAGCAGTTGGCCCCAGTGGCTCAAGAGCGAGAGTGGGCCTTGCTGGCTCCTTATTACTCAACACCCTACTTCTTTGGCAGCAAGGCTCTGCAGCAGACTCCCTATGTAACCATCGAGCTGAAGCACATCTATCGTCAGCAGGATGCTGCGTTCATCAGCATCTTGGGGAAAATCCGCAGCAATCAGGTGGATACCGCCACGATGAACGCGCTGAATGCACGCTATCAAGCTGATTTTGTGCCTCCGAAGAATGAGGACTGGATTCGTCTGACCACGCATAACCGCATGGCACAAACCTATAACGAGACACAGCTTGACGCTTTGAAGTCGAAGGAAGTGACATTCATGGCAGAGATTCATAAGAATTTCCCCGAAAGTAGTTATCCTGCAGATGAAAAGTTGGTGTTGAAGGAGGGGGCGCAAGTGATGTTCATCAAGAATGACCCCAACCCCGGGAAGGAGTATTACAACGGCAAGATAGGTGTGGTGACGGGCTTCATGTGGGACGATGAGACGGATGAGCGCATCATTGTGGTGAATTGCAAAGAGGATAACCGCACCATCTACGTGCCTCAGTTGACGTGGGAGAACACGAAATATGTGATTGACGCAGAGACGAAGGAAATACGAGAGGAGGTGGACGGCACCTTCACACAATATCCTTTGAGGCTGGCATGGGCCATCACGGTGCACAAGAGTCAGGGCTTGACGTTCGGTCATGCCGTGCTGGACATCACCGACTCCTTCACGCATGGTCAGGTGTATGTGGCACTGAGCCGTTGCCGCACGCTTGAGGGCATGGTGCTGGCACGTCCGCTTGCGATGGGCTCTGTCATCACAGATGCATCAGTCAACGCCTACATTGACCATGAACTGCAGGAGGCGCAGCAGACAGAGGGAAAACTGCCCCAGATGATGTGGGAGTATTACTATTCGCTGCTCAACGAACTCTTCAACTTCCAACTGCTGAAAAGCGACATGGAGTATCTCATGCGTGTGGTGAACCAGCATCTGTATGGCTCAGCGCCTGAGTTGCTGGAAGCCTTGAAAGAGGTGCTTCCGAAGTTGGATGCCGAGGTAGTAGAAGTGGCACAGAAGTTCCAACGCCAATATGCCTCCTTGATGCAGCAGAGCGGCACGGCCTTTGCTCAAGACGACAAGCTGCAAGAACGCTTGAAGGCAGGCATGGCTTATTTCGAAGAGAAGATACACCACCTGCTCGACCCTATCATTCCACGCACCAAGGTGGTTATCAACAACAAGCAGGTGGTCACTCAATACAACAATGCGCTCGATGCCTTCATGCTCTCCTATAAACTGAAGGTAGGCATCCTTGCCCGATTGAAAGACGAGGGCTTCTCCATTCGTGCCTTCTTGTCGGCGAAGGCCAAGGCTGCGCTTGACGAGGTGAGCATGGATGAAGATGGCGTGAAGTCGAAAGCCAAGACGAGAAAGGCAAAGGAAGAAAAGCCCAAGAAGGAGAAGGTGGACACGAAGCGTGAAACCCTCAAGCTCTATCATGAAGGCAAGTCCATCAAGGACATTGCAGCAGCGCGTTCCCTCACCGTAGGCACCATCGAGAACCACTTGGCCCATTTCGTCGAGACAGGCGAATTGAAGATAGGTGATGTGGTGAGCACCCAGCATCAGAAGATGATTCGTGGAATTATCAAATCGTTCGACAAGGCTTATGCGTTGAGCGATGTGAAGAATCTGCTTCCCGATGACTACACATATGCCGAAATCAAGTTGGTGATTGCAGACATAAGGAGTTAGGAGTTAGGAATGAGGAGTGAGGAATGGGGTTAATGGGTATAATGGGCTTGATGGGAACTCCTAACTCTTCACTCCTAACTCCTCACTCCTTCCTATTTCACATAAAAGATAGGCTCGTTGGTCTGTGGGTCTTCAGGGTAGAAGTGAACAGCAGAGTCATTCATCTTGATGTGGTGAGTTTTCACAAGCTGGTAAATCTCAGCACCCGCCCAAAGCGTGGGGCCGTATCCGTGTGCTGCAAAGTTGTTGACTGGACGGTAGGCATAGAAAGCAGGGTCGAAGGCGAGGCCTGTTCCCACACAAGTTCCTTCTACTTGGCCTTGTGCATTGACGTGCGCGTTGACGTAGTTCCAGGCAAGGATGGCCTGAGCGCCGTAGGTTTCTGCATCAATCCAGCCCTTGTTGATGGCATGGGCGATACAGTAGCAGTAAATGGCGGTGCAGGAGGTCTCCTGATATGTGTCGGGACGGTCGAGCAGCTGGTGCCATGCGCCATCGTGGTGCTGGAGAGGCATCAAGCCAGTGAGGTGCTCCTTGAACCAGCCCATGATGAGAGGTGACTCTTGGACATCCAATAGTTCGCAGGCCGTCAGGAGTGCCCATCCGTTGGCACGTCCCCAGAAGAAGGATGGATGGTACTCGCCGGGCACCCACCCATGTCGGTATAGATTCTTTTCCGGCACCCACATCTTGTCATGGAAAAGCTGGAACTGGCGCATGGCTTCTTCTACATTCCCGTGCCATGCAAGGGCAGGGATGCCCATGAACATGTCGTCAAGCCACACCGTGTTCTTCACCGGGCGCAGACGGGCAAACATGCCGTCTGTGTAGCGGTATTGCCCGTTGGCGATGAAGTTGTAGTAGATCTCAATTTGATTCTTCAGTTTCTTGTCCTTCGCTTTCAGCATGGCAGCACAGATGGCGCCTGCATCGTCGAGGGCTTCAGGCTTCACCACTTGGTGCATCAGCGGGTCAATGCTCTCGCCCTTGTCGAGCCATGCCTTGAATTGAGGTGCGAGTTTTGCGAGATACTCCATGCGGTCAATGGCATAGCGGGTGTAAGTCTTGTCGCCTGTCACTTCGCCGGCACGCAGCATGGCTGAGTATGTGACTCCCCACTCGTAGGAAGTGAGTCGGAAGGTGCCGCGCTTGAGCATCTTTCCCGTCTCGTCCAGTTCCATGAAAGTAGTGGCATCGAGATAGTCCTTGATGCGGTCCATGGTCGCTTTTACATCCTTCGCTTCAGGTACTCCGTAAGGAATCTTGTAGGCAGGTCGCATGAGGTGAAGCGGTGCAGTAGCATCGTTCTGTACTTCTTGTGCATAACATCCCAATTCTCCAAGGGAAAGGGATAGTGCGATGATGGTGAATAGTCTTTTTCTCATATAGTTTATTGGTTGATGATTTTTCGAATTAAATTGGAAGTTAAAAGAGGGAGTTAACTTCCAATTTTAACTTCCAATTTTACACCCGACTTATTGATTAATCGTCTCTTTCAAAAAGATGGCATCGAGGGTCCATGTGGCGCAGTCGTTGGTCCAGATGGTCGTCCGGTCGTTCAGCGGCTGGTGGTTCAGCAGGTCGTCCCACGCTTGTTTCTTCAGTGTCTCATTGCCCAATCGCCACCCTGCATAGGCTGAGAGGCGAGGAATGAGGAATCTGTTTCGAGTGATTTCCCGTGCTTTCTGCTTGTAGTGCTGATTATGGTGGAGCCATGCAGTATAGAAGGGAGCATGGTCAATCATCGTCTCCAGTTCGTTCAGCAATTCGAAACCACCCATGATAGGCAGCAGGTGATTCGTGGACTGCAGAGAATCCATGTCGGTGCTGATGATGCCCGTGGCAGGATCATAGCCGAGGGCAAGAGGACCTTGGAAGAACCCGTGAGGAAGGGAGGCGATGGAGTTCATGCCAGCCTTCAGTTTCTGCAAGTATGGGTTTTCGGCAGCGTTGGAATTGCGGTTTATGGAACTGCGTTCCCACTCCGTCATCCAGTTGCTGGCATAGCCAAGCCAGTCGGGACCAATGCGGAGGCGTGCAGGCGCAGAACAGGGGTAGAGGTCGCGAGGCTGTGCCAGGCGCATGGGGTCTAATGTATATAATAAGGTGTCGGCATCGGTTACCTCATGCATGATGTCACCTGTGCGCTCGTCGGCAGTGAGGTAGTAGTAGAAACGGTTCCACCATGCTTCGCTGATGCGTGCCTCCTTGGCGCCACATCCCCAGTGCAGCACGTTGTGGCGAGAGCCCAGCCCGGCATGAGGACCAGTGTGGTATGTGTCCACTTCGCTGCAGTGGCGAGTCATTGCCTCAGCCATGCGCCATACCTCGGGATTGCCCGTGCGGAGGAACTGATACCACAGCATGGCAGGTGTGCCTAGTTCTGTGTTGTCCCATGCATAGCCGCCCACATCGTAGCGCCATTCTTCGCGCGAGGCATCGTAGGCGTGCATTACGTCGCCATAGTTGAAGAAGCCATACCAGCCATTGCGTTCAATCTCTGTTTGGTAGAATTGCATGATTTCCTGCAATCTTGCTTCGATGAGACTGTCACGCTCCGTCTCTACGGTGGGGAGGCTCCAAATGCCGAATGCCCGTTTGCGGTGCAGGTATTCAGGCGTGCAGGCCAAGCGGTATTCTTCGCTGCTGTTGATGAGGATAGTGCTGGTGCGCCCAATGCCCCAAGCTGTGCTCATGCCTGGCTGCACATCTTCGTAAGAGGCTTCTAGCCCATGAGGAATGGTGTCGTAGTGCTCAAACGAATAGGGCTCTGCTTCGGGCGAATAAAGGCTGACGGTGACGGTGGCGGTGTCGCCTCGCATGCCTTCCACCTGCAGGGTGGAGGGGTAGGACTGCCAGAAGTCTTTCAGCCGGAAGGAGGTGCGAGAGATGCTGTCAC
The DNA here is from genome assembly GCA_900318775.1 of uncultured Prevotellaceae bacterium. Taxonomy (GTDB): domain Bacteria; phylum Bacteroidota; class Bacteroidia; order Bacteroidales; family Bacteroidaceae; genus Minthosoma. The sequence continues at coordinate 36,489 of ONLY01000024.1, forward strand.
CGAGGGTCACCATGCCTTCTGAGCGCAGTCCTTCCATTGTGCCAATCCAGGGCGACTCATGGGTGGCTCGTTTGCGGATGCTATAGCCGTTGGGTGAAAGTTGTGAGAGTCGGAAGTCGTCCCACTGGGCAATGTTGTCTAGCACCATGCGTGTGGTGGGATCCATGGCCTTGATATTAATGGCTCGTCGGGCGATGAGGGGCTGTACAGACATGGACTTGCCGTCGAAGTTGACGAACCGCTCGTAGGGCTTGCCCTGCACCGGCACTTTGAAATGGATGCTGAGTTCATGCAGCCCTTCCTTGTTCAGGGCACTATCGACGAGGAGGGTGTGGACGAGCTTTGCCTCCCGTGCGCCAGCATATTGGTAGGTGCGGATGATGAAGTTGCGACCGGTGTATTTGTGTACTTCGCGAGAGTGGATGCCGTTCTTGGCCTTTTCCTCCACCTCATGAGTGATAACAGAATCAATTCTTCCATTTAGGGTCACGTAGAACGGCGGCATTTCTTTTAATGGCATGGACGGGACATACGTAAGCCGAATGTTTGGTTGCTTCAGCAGCAGCACGGAGTCGCACCCCTCGGGGATAAACGTGGAGAATGCTTGCCACTTGGCGCTGCCGTCGGGCCACGATGCCAGTCGCCATGTGTCGTACGGACAATAACGATGGTCGCCAATCTGCAACTTGAAATCATCGGTGGTCACTTCCCCTTGGTCGAATGGTACGCCAAAGGTGGTCCATCCATGCCCCTTTCCGCCTATCCATTTCAGCACCACGGGTTTGTCTTTCCCTTCGCAGGTGTAGTGGAAGTTTCGCAGCTGCGCCACAGCCATCGTGGTGCGGAATCCGAAGTGTCCTTCGCGCAAGGGCTTCGGGTCAACATAATCCACCAGCAGCTCTCCGTCGATGTAGTAGCGTGCGTGTCCATCTTTCTGCTCCAGGCGAATCTTGTACCACCTGTTTCCCTCCAGCAGGTGTGCCTTGTCGGTGTATTCCTTCAAGATGGCAGGGCGAAAAGCCGCGTCTCCAATGCCTCGTATGTCGCCTGTGTATCGGCGAAATCTTGTGGTGGTATTCCAATTGCCGCCAAAGCCCATGTAGTAGGTTTGCAGGGCGTAGTTGTCTACGAACCGTCCACCGTGTCCGCCGCATTGGTTTGCCATCCAGAAGCAGTTGAGGTCGCTCACGCGCATATGCCCCTGCTCGTTCTTGAAGCGTTTGTCGGCCACAATCCTTGCCTCATATTCAATCACGACGTTGCCTTCCATGCGCTCCTCGCACCAGAGCGTCAGTCCCTTGGGAGCCACAATCGTGGCGGTGCCGTTCTTCCAGACGACAGAAGACTGAGCGTCTTCAGCCTCCATACGCCATTTCTGCGCGTGCAAAGTGATGGAAAACAATAAGATGAGTGTAGTTAGTAAAGTCTTCATGTGTCAAGGTCTTGATGATGTTGCAAAGGTACGTCTTTTTTGCCTACTTGACTAACAAATTGTACAGTTTTTTCTAAGCCCTTCCATCCTGCGGTTTATACCATGCTGAAACATAGGGATAATGCTATAGGGGGGGATGGTGAGGAAATGATTCGGCTCGTATGTATTTTTCTCGGTTTTGTTTGTTAGTTTTTCTTCTTTTCGTTACCTTTGCAACATAAAAGCTAACAATCACAAAACATTACAAGATATGGAACAGATGGATTGGTCGAACCTCGGTTTCGGCTACCGCAAAACTGATTACAATGTACGCTGTTACTACCGTGATGGCAAATGGGGCGAAATCGAGGTTTGCTCCGAAGAGACTATACCACTCCACATGGCAGCCACTTGTCTGCACTATGGCCAGGAGGCATTCGAGGGACTGAAGGCTTACCGCTGTCCAGACGGCAAGGTGCGTGTGTTCCGTTCTGACGAGAATGCAGCCCGTCTGCAGAGCACCTGCCGTGGCATCCTCATGCCTGAACTCCCCACAGAGAAGTTTAACGAGATGGTGGACAAAGTGGTGCGCCTGAATGAGCGTTTCATTCCACCTTACGAGACAGGTGCTACACTCTACATCCGTCCGCTCCTTATCGGCACAAGCGCACAGGTGGGCGTGCATCCAGCTACAGAATATCTGTTCATGATTTTCGTCACTCCTGTAGGTCCTTACTTCAAGGGTGGCTTCTCTTGCAACGACTACGTCATCATCCGCGAGTATGACCGCTCAGCTCCTCTTGGCACTGGCATCTACAAGGTGGGTGGCAACTATGCTGCATCTCTCCGTGCCAACAAGATGGCACATGACCTGGGCTATGCCTGCGAGTTCTATCTCGACGCCAAGGAGAAGAAGTACATGGACGAGTGTGGTGCTGCCAACTTCTTTGGCATCAAGAACAACACTTACGTTACTCCTAAGTCTACTTCTATCCTCCCGTCCATCACGAACAAGTCGCTCATGCAGCTGGCTGAAGACCTTGGCCTGAAGGTGGAGCGCCGTCAGATTCCAGAGGATGAGTTGGCAACCTTCGAAGAGGCTGGCGCATGCGGCACCGCAGCTGTCATCTCTCCTATCGGAAAGATTGACGACCTCGAGGAGAAGAAGTCTTTTCAGATTTCTAAGGACGGCAAGCCAGGACCTATCTCGCAGAAACTCTACAACAAGTTGCGCGGCATCCAGTACGGCACCGAACCCGATGTGCACGGATGGACTCGCGTGGTGATTGAATAATCTGCCTGTGCGCTGGGCGCATGGCTATAATTAACAAATAGTTCAAAACTAATAGCTAATTGACAATGAAACCAACTTTATTCCTCCTTGCTGCAGGAATGGGAAGCCGCTATGGTGGCTTGAAGCAGCTTGATGGTCTGGGCCCTAACGGTGAAACCATCATGGATTATTCTATCTACGACGCTGTGAAGGCAGGCTTCGGCAAGATTGTGTGGGTGATTCGCAAGGATTTCGAAGAGCAGTTCCGTACACAGATTCTCTCTAAGTATGAGGGTGTGGTTCCTTGCGAACTCTGCTTCCAGAGCATCGACAGCCTTCCAGAAGGCTTCAAGTGCCCAGAAGGCCGTGTGAAGCCATGGGGTACCAACCACGCTGTGCTCATGGGCAAGGATGTCATCAAGGAGCCTTTCGCTGTCATCAACTGCGATGACTTCTATGGCCGCGATGCCTTCATGTCTATCGGCAAGTATCTCAGCAACCTGCCCGAAGGTTCTAAGAACAAGTACGCAATGGTGGGCTTCCGCTGCTGCAACACCCTGTCAGAGAACGGTTCTGTAGCTCGTGGCGTGTGCATGTATGATGACAACCGTCACCTCGTGGATGTAGTAGAGCGCACAGAGATTATGCGTCAGGCCGACAAGGGCAATGCCATCTGCTACAAGGACGAGCAGGGCGAATGGACTCCACTCGAGGAGAATGTGCCTGTCAGCATGAACATGTGGGGCTTCACTCCCGACTACTTCGAGTATAGCGAGGAGTACTTCAAGGAGTTCCTCTCTGATCCGAAGAACATGGAGAACCTCAAGGCTGAGTTCTTCATCCCGCTCATGGTGAACAAGCTCATCAAGGAAGGCACCGCTACCGTGGAAGTGCTCGACACCACCTCTGTATGGTTCGGCGTGACATACGCCGCTGACCGTGAGGCCACCGTAGAGCGCATTGCCAAGCTCGTTGCCGACGGAGTATATCCTAACAAGCTGTTCTAATTTTTTTCAGAAGAGTATAATACTCTACATACAGGAGTGCCCTGCCAGTTCGCTGGCGGGGCACTTTGTGTTGTCTGAGTGTAGAATATGGGCTCCGATGCCCCTTTTTTTGAGGATGTTGTTCTCGGCCGTTCTTCTTTAAGAACACATTTTGTGATGTTAAAGCATTCTGCTCGCAATTCCCCTCGTGTACTCCACGGTATCTATGTGTCCTAAACTGATTTTTGTGTGGAAAAACAAAGCATGAAATAGGGAAGGGAACAGGTGGATTTTTGTATAAATTGGAGTTTTTTGGAAAGTGTACACATTTTTATACGATAGAAAATCATTGTGATACGAATAGTGTAAACGTGCAAATGCGCAAACGTGCATTTTTTTCTGTGTCAGGTGGTTGGGGAATTGTTTATTAGGGGGTGCCTGGAAAGTAATAATATATTATTCTTATTATATATTATCACTAGTGATATATTTATTCGTGTGTGTGCGCGATAGTGGAGAAGGACTCAGCCCGTCCTGTGCAGCCTCTAAATGTCGAGGAGGACTTGAATCCTGACTTTGCGTTCTAAGTTTGTAGGCGTAAGCCAATAGTCGCTCCGTGGAAAAAACGACTGTTCCAGAAAGGAATAGCGGGAGAATAAGGTAAAAGATTGCAGGCCTTGCAAATCATAGGATTCGCAAGGCCTGCTTTTAGTACCGGAAGCGGGGCTCGAACCCGCACGGGCGCAATGCCCAAGGGATTTTAAGTCCCTCGTGTCTACCATTCCACCATTCCGGCACGATGGGTTTAAAATTGAAAATTGAGAATTGAAAATTGAAAGTTACCATTCGGGTTGTGTGCCTATCAGCTCACATCACGTTAGCCTACTTTTCAATTGTCAGTTCTCAATTTCCAGATTCTGACAGTAACTGTCAACTTCTTAGTTGCGGGGGCAGGACTCGAACATGCGACCTCCAGGTTATGAGCCTGGCGAGCTACCAACTGCTCCACCCCGCGATATGTAGTGTAAAGAGCTTTGGGATACCCCTTTCTCTTTTGCGAGTGCAAAGGTACGACTTATTTTCAACTCTGCAAAATAAAAGTGTGACTTTTTTGATTTTTGTTGGAAAAAGTTGCGAGAGTGCCGTTTTTTCCGTTTCTTTGCAGAAGAAAACCCTAACGAAACCGTATCTGTATGCATTTTCACGGCCTTCGCCTATTGTTCATTCTTTTCTGTGTGGCAACCTCGCTTGTGGGTTGCCAGGCACAAACTCCACCTGCTCCTGTCGTCGTTGCTCCCGAAGTGGCCGATACTATGCAGTGGCATCTCTATGATACGGGTATGGCCACCTATTATTCGGCTCGCACGCATGGGCGTATGATGGCGTCGGGGGAACGGTATCATAAGAGTGAACTGTTCTGTGCGCATCGTTCACTTCCTTTCGGCACTCGTCTGCGTATTGTTAACAAGAAGAATGGAAAGGAAGTGGAAGTGGTGGTGAAAGATCGTGGTCCATTCACGAAAGGTCGTCTGGTGGATTTGAGCAACAAGGCTGCTGAAATGCTGGGCATGCTTCGTGATGGCGTAGCGCCTGTGGAGATTTGGGTTGAAGGGAAGGAAGAGTGTGAGGATAAGTCTGAAAAGGAATAAGGTCTCATCTTGTTTCTACTGCCGTTTTCAGACTGCTCCAGTTTCTCTTTCCATAGGGTTCAATCGGAGATTCTCATGCAGTTTCTGTTCCTCTTTCCTCAGGAATCAACCTTCGTTTTTCAACTGCTCCAGCTCCTCGCTCTTTTCAGCCCATTCGTCTTCTGTGGCTGCAAGCTGTGCTTTCAGTTCTCCGTATTTTGTGAAGAGACTTGTATCTGATGCTCCTTCGGGAGTGGCCAGTTTGGTTTCGAGAGCGGCTATCTCCTGTTCCAGCTTCTCGATCTTCTGCTCTGCAGCTTCCACCGCTTTTTCTGCCTTTTTGAGCAGTTTGTTGCGCTCCTTCAGTTCTGCATACGAGAGGAGGCTTTGTGCCTTGCTGGTCAAGTTGGCGTCTTTCATGGCTTCACGCATGGTGGTGCCTTCGTTGGAAGACGCGGTGTTGGCGCTCTTCTTGTTGGGCTCTGCCGATGGACTGCCCGCGCTGTTCATGGTGCGTCCCAAGTCGTTCAGACTTTCAATCTGCTTCTTCTGCAAGAAGTCGTAGATGCCGCCAATGTGTTCGCGCACCTTGCCTCCACCAAACTCGTACACTTTGTCGACAAGGCCGTCCAGAAAGTCGCGGTCGTGGCTTACGATGATGGCTGTGCCGTCGAAGTCCTTGATGGCTTGCTTCAGCACATCCTTCGACTGCATGTCCAAGTGGTTCGTGGGCTCGTCAAGAATCAGCAGGTTGACAGGTTCCAGCAGCAGGCGAATCATGGCCAGTCGGCTTCGTTCTCCGCCTGAGAGCACCTTTACATACTTGTCTGATGCTTCGCCACCAAACATGAATGCTCCCAGGATGTCGCGTATTTTCAGGCGGATGTCGCCCTTGGCTACACGGTCTATTGTGTCAAACACGGTCACGTTGCCGTCCAGCAGTTGTGCCTGGTTTTGGGCAAAGTAGCCAATCTGCACATTGTGCCCCACTTTCAGGTTGCCGTCAAATGGAATCTCGCCCATGATGCACTTCACCAGTGTGGATTTGCCTTCGCCGTTGTTGCCCACAAAGGCCACTTTCTCGCCGCGCTTGATGGTCAGGTTTACGTCGGAGAACACGTTCTTAGCATAACTCTTGGCCACATCCTCGCAGATGATGGGATAGTCGCCGCTTCTCAGACAGGGCGGAAACTTCAGGTGCAGGCTGCTGGTGTCCACCTCGTCCACCTCGATGGGCACGATTTTCTCCAGCATCTTGATGCGCGACTGCACCTGGTTCGACTTTGTGGGTTTATAGCGGAAGGTCTCGATGAACTGCTTGATTTCCGCAATCTCCTTCTGCTGGTTCTCGTAGGCGCGCAGTTGCTGCTCGCGGCGTTCGTCGCGCAGTTTCACATATTCGTCATACTTTACCTTGTAGTCGTTGATGCGGTGGCAAGTGATTTCAATGGTGCGGTTGGTCACATTATTAATAAACGCACGGTCGTGGCTCACCAGCATTACGGCATTGGCTCTTTGGGAGAGGAATTGCTCCAGCCATTGGATGGAACCGATGTCCAGGTGGTTTGTGGGCTCGTCGAGCAGCAGCAAGTCGGGTTTTTGTAGCAGCAGCTTCGCCAGCTCGATGCGCATGCGCCATCCGCCGGAAAACTCCGACGTGGGGCGGTCAAAGTCGCTACGCTGGAATCCCAGACCCTGCAGTGTCCGCTCCAGCTCGGCATGATAGTTCGTGCCGCCCATCATCGTGAAACGGTCATTCTCGTGCGTGAACTTCTCAATCAGCGCCATGTAGGACTCGCTCTCGTAATCTGTGCGGCGTGCAATCTCCTCGTTCATCTTGTCCAGGCGTTCCTGCATCTCGCTGATGTGGGCAAAAGCCGTCTCTGCCTCCTCCATCACGGTGCGGCTGTCGGCCAGCACCATCACCTGTGGCAAATAGCCAATTGTGATGTCTTTTTGTCGCGACACTTGTCCATACGTAGGCTCTTGCATTCCGGCAATAATCTTCAGCATCGTGCTCTTGCCGGCACCGTTTTTGCCCACCAGGGCGATGCGGTCCTTGGGGTTCACCACAAAGCTCGCATCCAAAAAGAGTGGGGTGGCGGAAAACTCCACGCCCAATTTATCAATTGAAATCATCTTGTCTATTGTTTACGGGCTGCAAAGTTACGAGTAATAATTCATAATTCATAATTAGCTACGCTGAGAAATGTTAACAATTAACAATTAGCTCCGGTGAGAAAAGTTGATAATTAAGGTAACACAGATATCAGATTTTTTGGAGCCAAGAGTGGCTCTCTAATTTCTGGGCTCTGCCCATAGATTTTCATTTTTTGAGTGATTTCTTGCGAAGCAATAAAGCCCCCCAAGAGCCGCCTCCTGCGGCAATCTCTTTTATATCCTTCGGATAGAAATCTATCAAAAATCTATTAAAAAAATCTTGGGGCAAAGCCCTGAAATGGTAGAGCCTTGCACGGCTCTGGGCTGGCGCGATGCTTTAGGTAATTGAGAATCTTAGTTAATTGACAATTGATAATTAGCTTCGCTGAGGTTTGGGCGCGACTCGGCATAGTTCAAGTACACTTGACTCTGCTCTCGCTGCTACAAACGTTGATAATTGAGAATTGAGAATTGACATTAGACATTAGACCTTAGACTTTAGACATCAGCCATACTCTAGCCATACTCTAGCCATACTCATGAGTAAGCCTAGAAGGAGCTTAGGAGGAGCTTAGGAGGAGCTTAGGAGGAGCCTAGACATACCGTAGGCGTAGCGTAGGCAGAGCATAGGCGGAACAAATGCAGTTCGCTGAGTGAGGTATTCTGTTTTCTGCCCTCCAACTTGAACCTTTCACCAACACTCTTAACACAAAATTTGGAAAATTTTTATTAGAACCACAATGACCGTGCTGTACCTTTGCATCGCCATTATTGGGAAAGAATATTTGTACTCCTACGAGAAAAAAATTACGGGCCTACAGGAGAGACAATTTTTCAATCGAAATGCGACACGAAAGAGACATGAAAACTTTCCTTCCGAATGGTGGATGAATAGAAACAGAACTAATTTACGTTGACGAGAGTGTAAAGTAAACTGTGTCAGGCTACAATAAAAGTAGTAAGACATAGTTTATTTTATGATGGCAAACGAAGAAATTGATTACAAGTTGGCAGCCG
>ONLY01000010.1 GCA_900318775.1 uncultured Prevotellaceae bacterium
AGCCGTGAAGCGGCTGATGTATGGGAAGGCTGGCATTGAGCTATTGAAGAACAAACTTGTATTGGAACATGTACTTTTCAACTAAATTGCAGAAGAACCCCTTTTGTTGACCGTCTTCACCCTCATTTTTGTCAGTTGCACCACCGAGGAAGACCCCGTTCATGAGGTCATGAGGGGGTATTTTGACGAGTCTCAAGGTCTTTTTTCGCAGAAATCCGACAGTATTTTACGCTTTTCATGTGGGATTGACGTATAGATTCACGAATATTCACGTCAAATAAACCATTGAAAGTCTTCGTTCTTACACGTCAACCTTTAGCTCGCCGATAGTGCAATCTGCGTCAATTCACACGTCAATCTCCATCAATATTTATCAAGGATTAGAGAACTGCCGAACATTGAATTAATGGCAATTAATGGCACAATTAACGACAATTAATGTTGAATGAACATATAATTACCATAAATTGGCCCCATATAATTAACCATTAATTTATGCATAGAAAACGAGTCCATTTCTTGCGTTCCAGCATCGAAAAACGACCCATTTTATATAAAAATCGCTGAAAATCTTGAAAAAGTGAGCCTAAAACCCACCATTACGATTAACGATGAATGGGGTGGGGAGACGTTTGTAACTTCCTAATTATGAATGATAAAGAAACGAAAAATAGGTGATGGCAAACTCACTGATTATACATGGAAAAAATCAAAAAAACAGGCTGTTTTTATAAACTGACCCCCAAAATTCCAGTGAAAAATGGGCGAAAATGGGACTGCCAAGTATGGGATGCAGGACTAAATTCAGCCGTGGTATTTGCAACTTGTTGTGTATCAGAAGATTTTAATTAAAACGGTAGAAAAGTGATTTCGTGGATTTTTCCGAGAGTGAATAAGATGAAGATTTAACGTTTTTAACCTTTGTTTAGGTTGTAAATCGTTCTTGTGGAGAGTGTCAAATAAACTGCTACAATAAAAAAAATAAAGACATAGTTTATTTTACACCCTTGCGTAACCAACAGGTTCGCATGATGATGAATTATCGTCTACATTAGTTATTCAATTCCATCTCAAAGCCCCGAACATTTCATCTATTTGGGCATCTTCTTTTTCAGACTGTGACCGCCATTGCTCGTAATCATCATAATAATCAGCTTCATCCTCCTCTTCTTTGATACGCTTCTCAGCACCATCAATCTCACCATAAACATCATACCATTTCCAGTTTGGCAACAGTTCTTTAAGCGATTCCACTTTCTTTAATTCCTCATCACATTCACTTTGGTCTGAAAAACCACTGATTTCTGATTTCAGATCATCATCAAGCTTATCATAAAATGAATTGTTTAGCACTTCATCCTCCACGTTCAACTCTTTTACGGTTTCCACCAACTCTATCCATTCATCCGTATCAAGTGTTTCGTTCTCTATGATAGTTGGAATATACCCTTCTGCTCCCCTGAACATATAGTTCCAATCCAGCAGATTCATCAGTCCGATTCTATGCTTTAGTTTTACAGTTTGCCATGTCAACTCGTCCGCATTGTACATTTCCTCTGCAAAACCATTATACTGCTTGCAGAAAAATGGATAATTTGTTTTGAAGTCATATAATATCCGTGTCTCTACGAAATCATCCCTTTCCGCATCATAAAAGATACGATCCTTCAACTGACATGTTCTTCGCTCATTCCATATCCTTTTAAACGCGGTTTCTATCACTGGGAATGAATCTTCGTCAACATACACAAGGTTCTTCCGTACAGCAACATCCCGATTATCAGAGAACACTTTATACAATTGCTCTATAAAGCAAGCGCCTCTGATAATCTGCAAGGCCGTTGTCGTATTCTGGTTAAGATAAAACACGATGAAGTCTGCTATTGATGGGTTATACATCGTCACCAGTTTGATGCCATTGCGGTTATCTATCTTCAAAAAACAGTTCATCAGTACTTTCAGCGACTGCCTCCACTTGACATCATCATATTTCAGCCCCACTTCCTGACTGGTTAATATACAGAACTGCCTATATCCCTCCTGAAAGTCATCCAATCTTACGTGGCCTCCCATCGTTCCAAGCACAAGCAGAGTATATCTCGTCTCAACATCCAGTTTTTCAAAAGCAAACTGCCATACGCTAATCGGGTTATCAAAGAATTCCTTTACCTTGTTTGCAAAATCATTGGAATCTATGGTTTCCCATATCTGCTCCTTGATAATCGATTCTATGACTCGTGGATTGAAATTCTGATGGTTGATGATGGTCATATACCCTCGCTTATCTATAAACACATTTATGTATTCTGGCGGTATATTCGCTTCTGCCAAATGGTTATACAATATTTTGGCTCTGATGGTCTTCGTGTAGTATTCTAGTTCTATTGTACATTTTGCAATGTCGATATTGCTCATCGACAACTTTTCATAATGTGCCATGGCTTCCGACAATACATACTCGCGGGTTGATAGGATAAACAACGTGTGTTTACTGTTCCTGACTTTATCTATAAACGTAATGAGTTTGTTCTCAAAACTGACTGACTGCTGAACGAAAGAATTGGCTCCCAAGAAATCATCAAAGAAGAAGATCTGTCGTTTCTCCTTACTGAACATCTTGGCAGCAGTATCCATGTCATCAACATACACAAACTCCTCATATCCCCGTGCCAGCATCGTATAAACGAGCATTCTTGCAAGTGTCGTTTTTCCTATACCTGGAATACCAGAAATAACCACATAATGGTTTTCTTTTAACACGTCAAGTGCCTTGTTCAGGCTCTCATTTTCAACATAAAGTCTAATGTCTTTTTCTATTTTTTCCAATTCAAACGATGACCAATTCAGCGTGGCCCTGTTAATAATCGTGTTCAGTACGTTTGTACTTGCCAGCCACAGTTTGTGATAGTTCTTCTCTATCTCAGGATTCTTCTCTAACAGATTATTCAAATCCTTTTTGCCAAGAACATCCATACCTCTCAAAATAAATGGATTAAACATGGCGAGCACCTCCTCCTTCTGCTTCACCGTCAAATCTACAGATGTCGTTAGTATATATCGCTGGGGGGATAATCGTTTAACCTTCTCAACTTCTTCCTTCAGTTTTCCTTTCAGTTCCTTCCACTCCTTATAGCGTTTACATTGCACAATACAGGTTTTGTCCTTGCTATAGGCAAAGCGCAAGTCAATGCCTTTGTCCCGCCCGTCAGCAAAACTCTCTATAAAAATATCTTCACGAGCTTGTAATAAATCTCGTGAAAAACATTCAAATTCACTGGGCTGCAATATTTTGAAGTCGTAATCCAACATAAACTCTTCTACTCTACAATTAATATCGGTTTATCCGCTATCTTCATTTTTCAGACAATCAGCGAGTTTCGTCTCCGACACTATCCATTCTCGATCTCGTTTTGAACGTAAGCGATAGCATCATTTTTTACCTCACTTGCGTCTTCTACGGTGTCAAGAACCTTATCTGCTAACCAGATGGTGAGTAGTTCCTTTTCTTCCACATTGAAAAGTTTGGCCATGATAGGAATCTGACTACGTTTTGCCTTACGTTCTCCACGCTCAATTTTACTATACATAGGCGTATCTATCTCTAATGCCGCAGACAGTTGTCGTTGCAGCAATCCTCGCTCTTCTCTGAGCTCTTTTATTTTCTTTCCAAATATCATAATTAAATTATTATATCTCGTTCTTAAAACTATTTTCGGTCGGATGAACTGGTGAATGCCATTAAAACGGTCGGATTTTGGTCGGATGATGCCAAAACGGTCGGATTGACGGTTGGATTAGGCGAATCCGGTCGGATTGTATCATCTTACAAGCCATCTAAGTCCTTCCTTTCCAATTAATCCTTCTTCGTTCATCTCTACCAGCAATCTCCCAACGATACGCAATTGCTGCTCTTCTGTTTTATTGGAAGGTAACACATCTTTGAGATATTTATATATAAATTCACGACGCGCTCCTTCGCTTCCAGAGTTTTGCAGGAATTGTATAACCATTTGTTTCAATTTGTCCTTTTCAAGCCCTTTCAATCTTGTATACTCCGGAACTTGTTTTGTTTGCCTTGCGATACTCAACGATATAGTAAGTTCTGGGTATTCACCTTCAACTAATCCTCTACTAAGCAAATTGTTGGCATCAGTTTCATTGATTCGATGTCCTTTCTGAACGGCATCCAATAATATACAATCCTCCAAAGTCAGATCCTTCTTCTCTTTCAAGAGTGTAGTGTACTTCTCATTGATAGCATTGCCATATAAACGGACTGCCACCTCTTTATTGGCAGCATCAATCTCGTAGTCAGGCATGGGGAAGTGGCGTTTCCACTGCTCATTGAATATCTTGCGGATACCTCGACCAACGATGTCAATCATATTGAAGTTCACCATCGCATTACAAAGACACTCATTGCGGTAGTGACGCTGTGGCCCATGTGTAGCCAATGCCTTTTGCAGGGAGCCAGGAATAAAGCTGCCACCATTGGCATAATATAGGAATCCAGGATTCTCTACCAAATTGATTCTTTCTTGCAAGGTATAATCTTGATGGGCAATACAGTTATGAAGAACTTCGCGCATGGAATAGTCATCGTATTGCTGCATTACATCAGGGAACATCGTGCCGCCAGGCATCTCTCGCATCGTCAGGTTATGCACTTTGGCAAGTATCTGATCAACCGTCAAGATGAATGGTGCTGTGAAATGCTCATAGTCAACCACATCTTCGTGTTCATCACGTAGTGACCAAGTAACTCTTACTATGGCAGGACGGAGTTTGAACACAGAAATAGGCTTGCCCAGCAAAATAATAGCTGCACGAGTAATACCACCATCTATCATCACACCTGCATTACTCAAGAACTCCTCTACTGACCACGCATTCACCTCTGCTGCAGGAATACGGCTGTGTACCTTCTTGAACATCACCTTTGCTTTGGCAATGGCGACTTCATCCAAATCATCTATCGTAGCATTAGGGACGATTACAGCCGACCAGTCGGTGTCTGTGAATAGAGGTTCATCCAAGATTGCATTCAAACGCTCTTGTGTCAGTTCCACCAAAGAGTCCTCTATCCGTTGCCATGCCTTATCGTGAGCATAGACAGGACGTTTGGGTAGATGTTTAGGAATATGAATCACCCACACCACCTTATTGGTATCATCTGTGATATACTCCTCGATGTCCAGTCCTTCACTCGACAGGTTCGTGCATCGTTCCGTCAATCGAAGGATTGCTTTTTGGCGGTCATAGTTATAGATATCTGTGCCGACAATCTCCAGTGTTTTGTCATGCACACCAACCACGAGGAAACCACCCTCCATGTTGGCGATAGCCGACACGTAGGAAATCACATCATCCTTCTCGTCCCCACAGAACGAGTTCTTCAGATTCTTAAATTCTTTCCACTCACACCGAGCATTTTCTTGTGGATACTCGCGGAGTAGATATTGTTGTAATTCGAGTTCGTTCATAAAAACTTAAACGTTCCAAGACATAAATAATTAAACAGAAAATACTTTCAAGACTCTCGTCCATTTGTTACTACAGCCAGTTGAATCATAGTCACGGCAAGAAAGGCTTGTTCCATGAGTAAAGTGCCTTTTTAGAAATGAGTTATTACATTGCCAAAAATCACCATATTTAGTATTTTCTTCATTATGATATAATACAAATGTAGGTTGATTACTAAAATGCCGCATAAAAGAATTAAGTCTGGCAGTTTTTATATCGTCAATATACGGACTGACGCAAACAAAAAAATTATTACAAGTTATAATACTATCGATAATTGATAGAAGGTGTTGGCTACTGTAATCATCAATGTCAAGTATATTTGAGAATAAATGAATTGTAAGCACATCACGTTGAACTTTTATATCGGAAGATGCCACATCATCCAACTTTTTGCATACTGTTTTCAGTTTGCCATTTGTGGCAAATTTCCTGCAATGTAGGGCCGCTCTCTTCAGAACAATTTCTGATGGTTCAACCAACGTTATATAGTGAACGTCTAAAGAGTCGTATTTTTCCAATAAGGTGATAGTCGCCAATCCTTGTCCACATCCCCAATCCACTATATTTACTGGAGTGTCAAAATATTGAGGAAAAGTTGACTCAAACGAACTAATAAGTTTTGCATAATGCATTTTACCATAGCGTTTCATATACTCAAACATTTCCTCTTCTGAATGTAATTGATCCACACCTCGTCCATTGAGAATGCCGTTTGCTCTATCAACACTAATTTGACGAATTGATATGAAATTATTTGGTACACGAGAAAGTGCATCGCAATAATCAGTTCCTTCTTCAATTAACAAGTTGTCTTCTGGATTGACTACAACAGAGCTGATTCTTGTGGTTAAAGTATCTATTTTCTCTTCAATTTGTCGAAATACTGATTGAGAATTAGATACATCAAGAAGAGAAATATCTTCTATTTGTTTGAGCCAATTGTATTCACCATTATTATTAAGATCACAAAATTTTTGTTTTGCTTCTGTTGCATAAACAATGTTCGTATTATAAACAATGTGACCATAATAATTAAGAAATGTTACCAGTGCTTTAGAAGGGTTGTCCTCTTCTTCAACAATTGCATCATTCAATAATTCACATATTTCATCAAAGCGACCAACTAATTCTTCATTTGAAGATGGACGTGGAAAAAGGAACTTTAGAGCTGCAGTCATCCTCTTATTGATAAGAATGTCATTCCTTTGGATAATAGTCATTATGCGGGGAATACAACTATGCAAAGCGAATCTTTCACACAAGTCGAGAAGGATTAGAATAAAAGAACGATTTTCTACGGTTTGAAAGTCATAATGAGAAATGATGCTATTCTTAAGAAGAATTAATCGTTCAATATCATCCTTCTGTTGATATTGCGTTTGATATGGTGCATTGAAGAAATCTTGGATAGTCAAGAAATTTCTTTCAAGACTATCCGCAAATGAAGCCACATCACTGGTTTCCTCGAAAAGAGTTTTAAATACTTCTTCCATAATTAAAACAGCTTACTATCTTGGCGTTTTTCTGCACGAAGAATGTAAATAATCAAATCTTCCGTTTTGCTCTGCCTGCCGACTTTGCAACCATATTGCTTTGCTAATTCTTTCAGCTCTTTAGATTTCAGTTTACATAATTCAATGATTTTTTTTGCATACTCTTCTTCGTTAAAACACGTGTTCTCCTGATTATTTGTTTGTAAAGAGAAAGTTACTGCGTTTTCCGGAATTGCTATCTCTTTATCTTTTAAAGATAATTGTTCCTTACACTTGTTTAGCTCTTTTTTTAGACGTAGTACTTCTGTATCGTTCGTGTCTTTAAATGTCTGAATAGTTTCCTCGTATTCATATGATATCTCCTCTTTCACTAAATATGCAAAAGGTTTAAGAATTGTTTCAATGATTATTGACGAGAAATCATAGCCAAGAAAATTGACCTTATCTTTTTGCAGAAAAAATGCCAAACAGTTTTTCCACCATTCTTCGGAAAAAAGGATTGCTTTTTTTTTATCACATACAATAGTATCAAGTATCTGATATTCTCCTCTCTTTGCTTTTCTACCCGTCAAAGTCTTTACCCAGGAATTGAACAAATCAAATTCCGTAGATACAATGTTATAGAAAGTGTACCTATAGATACTCTCTATTGTATAGTAGTCAAGCAAAGAATTAAGTCGGTATTTTACATCTTCCGTTTTATTATCCTTTCTATATTGGTTATTAAATGATGCGTAACCTCTATTATACCCGTAATAAAGAGCACAGCTTTCTTGATATCCTTGCTTGAGACTCGTAAAATTGTTTAATATTAGTTCATCGATTTTATGGCGATGAGCTTCTTCACCAACTCCATAATCATATAGAACATAACAAAGATATACGCTGTTTTCAAGGTTACTCGGGTCAATAACTTTTGTTAATTTGCTCTTACTGATAAATTGTTTTTTCTCTAAAGCTTCATTTTCTAGGGTTGCATAATCAACGACATGGTCTAGAAACGTGGGATGATTATCAAAAACCTTATGAAACTTAGTATCAACACCAGAAATCATCGTCTTCTGACTTGCTATATAAGTGTTGAATTTAGAAAGCAAGTCAATATAATGAGCAGAATAATTGCATCCATCTTCATGAGCAGTCTTCATCAAGGCCATTGCACCCAATATGCGATTAAACTTGTCATATGATTTTTCTATTATCTCTAATAATGGCACAATATTTTCAGGAACTTCGACACCGTTGGTATTTACATCATCAAATGTATTGTTGTTCGAATCAACTAAAGCATTTGGAATAAAAGCGGTCGAAAGATTAATATTAGAAATGGTTCTTTGTGATTGAGCAACATTTTTAAAATATATCCTTTTAATTCTAGATACAGGTAATGCGCTTTCATACAAATAGAAACCTTTTTTTATGTCTACTAATGTTTTTTCTTCATCTGAACTTAAAACAAGTTGTAGACAGCAATCTGAGTCCATACACCCAAAATGATCAGTAAGCAAAATGAAATTTTCAAATTTGCTTTGAATGTCTGACAGCCTATTCCTATACAATGATGCAGGGAGGATACATGCTCGACCAAAAATCGATGCCAAAGATGTTGACGATATCGGATAATAATATGTTTTCATAAATACATGGTTTATTCAACGACGTTATTTAATTGTGGAATATTGTTATTACTAAATAAATACAAATTAGTTCTTGCCCTTGTCACAGCAACATAGAAATCGTTCCAATCTAAGACTTCAAATCTATTGCATAAATAATCCATTGAGCCAAAATCTGGAACAAGAACGGTATCAAATTCCAAACCTTTGGCAGACTTGAAGGTCGTAATGTGAACATTATCAATTGGAGGACAACCATTAGGGAACTCTTTCTGATCTTCATAATAGAAACTATGTGCTATTTCCATTTCATCAAGAATATCGTGATATTCTTTAACTGTATTCTTAAACGGAAGTAGGATAGCTATATTATGAGTATCTGTCCTAAAAGTTTCGATTATTTCTTTAATTGCATCGTCTCGTTTGCTCCTGGCATTTTCATTAAACAAAGGATTACCATCTGTTACTATCAATGTGGGTTTTTCTCCAGGGTTGTTAGCCAATGCATCAAGAGTATTCTGCGGTATATAAGCGTTAGGAAAGGCAACACGAGCAAATGTCATAATGGCCAAAGTGCTTCTGAAATTTCTATCAAGTACATATTCTACATTATTTTCAAATCGCTCTTCCAATTCTTCTTTAGTTGAAGAATGTTCAGGATAAAGAATCTGAGCATCATCTGCTCCATACGAAATGCTAAATCCAGAAATCTGGTCAAAGTATTCGGCGTCAAGGTCCTGTGCCTCATCTATTATAATTTCACTAAAATTCTCTCTTCTCTTAGGACGACCTGCATATGCAGAACGAACGTTCCTGGATGCTTCGGGATTTCTCAAACGACAACATTCAGACAAATATCTGGCTAAAGTTGTTGTATAAGTTATAAGCAGACTTCTACTACCATTTCCATGGTTCGCAAGATGACGATAAAGCGAAACTACACTTTTTCCTGTACCTGGACCACCAGAAAGTGCAATTTGTTCAGTTTCATTAAGCGCTGCCTGTTGAGACAGTGTTAAATCATCAATGTTTGGTAATCTGAAATAGTATGGCATAACTATATAAATTAAAATACATCACCTGAAAAAGATTTGTCATTAAGATTGCGAGGATAGAAAGACAAATATAATTCGTCATATAAACCTAATCGAATTAGTGCATCGATGGCTTGATTTACTCCACTTTTTGCAGCCTGTTTATAGAGTTTAATCGCTCTATTCAAATCGCTTTTAATACCTTTGCCCTGTTCAAGAGCAACAGCATAGTTGTATTTCCCAAAAGGATGCCCAGCAGCTGCGGCTTTTTGATAGTAGTGAACCGCTTTTTCATAATTAACTTCAATCCCATTGCCATAAAAATAGCTCACACCTAAGTTGTTATATGTCTCAGGGGTGGTGGGCATTCCACTTTCAACAATATACTCCCAGCACTCAATAGCCTCTGCAAACATTTGACTTCTTGCAAAATCTGTTCCAATATTGCTTATCTCTATTACATCGCCATTCAGAGCTGCCTGCATTCTGTTTTCATCATAGTAAAAACAATTATAATAGTAGGCAAGTATTTCTTCTAAATTCTTTTTCATTTATTTATTATTTCCCAGTTATGGTATCAGCATAGGGGTTTTCCTTATGTTTTTTCCAATTATTGATAGCCAATTCTTTGGATGCATTAGCATAACAATACTCACAAAGATGCGGACAGGTGTTATATTCACCTATATCTTTGGATGCCATACATTCACAGAATTGCCTTTGTCCGGGATCTTTCTTGTGGATACTGATAAAGTATTTGTTGTTTGGCAGCAATATTGCTCCTTGTGGAAGTTCTGGAACTTCAAACAAAGATGGAGCAGGAACGTTCTCAACCTTCACCTTCATGAAGTCCATCAGTTCCTTATCATTCCATGCAAGTTTAGCAATAAGGTCGCCATCAACACATCGATTATGTAGAATTCCATATTTACCGATGTCTATCTTTTCACCACAGGTTGCAAGTTGATATTTCCATCCTCTTTCCTTATTCATAATAGAAAGTTTTTGTGCAAATTCTTCCATCTGTTCAACCTCCCATTCTCGATACGGAATACCGTTTGTTTCCAGATTGTGCTTTACTTTTTTATACATAGCAATGTCTGCATAACTGAATACAAGCTTTTCTGTATAGTCTTTCAGTTGATCGCCAATACTTTTTACTTTTACTAACAATTTTTCAACAGAAATATCATCAGTCAATATCATTGGGTCAAACCTCCAAATAACAGTCCCCTTGCCTAATTGCTCAACAAGCATTTTGAAAGTTTCTATACGATTAGCAAGAGAAGGTACCTTTTCAAGTTTCTCTTGTTCGTAGTCATTTAAGGTGTATTGAATGTAACACTTAATGTTTCGTTCCTTCAGTATGTGTAGATACGGCAACAAGGGACGAGGATTTTTTGACCAAAACACAATGAATCGTGTTTTCTTGTACGATACATAGCCTTTTACACCATTAAACGGATTAGTCCATGCGGAATAACCCACCTTCAACCGATTGAAGAACCAATCGGCATAGAAGGCCGGAATATCCGTACTTCTGCTTGCGGAGACAATCATCGGCACCTGCATCTGTACCACTTCTCCATTTTCTTTCGGTAGATTCTCTTTATTCCAAGTTGCCATATTTTTATGGGACTGTTCTTATTGGGGTTTGCCAAATTCTGGCCACAAAGATATAAAAATAATTGCAAAACGAAGCAATATATTGCAATTATCCGTATTTATTTATATTTTTTTCAAAAAAAGACAGATTTTGGCAAGCCAAAGAGGTGTTTTTATCATATCCGTTCGAATTGGGTACAACTAATTACGATAGAATTAGCCATAGAAAACTCACTATAGGTTTGCTTCAAAGTGACATCGAAAGTGCATAACGGAGGGTTGACACTGGGATGTGTGAAAAGGGGTGAGGATAGAGTAATTGATTAAAATTATATCTTTATTATTATATATAATATATAGATAATAAAAATTCTTTCCTCAATGAAATCCAAAAACCTTTATGTCAAGTCTGCAAAAGTGCAAAAGTGCAAAACCTGCGGAAATAAAAGATATAAGAACATAAATAAAAAACATGGAAAAGAATGGTCATGGAAGTTGTTCGATTCGCAAAAAATGTGTACCGTTGTAACAAAGTTGCAAAAATGATATGAGGCAACAAAATTTGCGGCATAGCCAACGAGAAAAATTTTGTTAACTATGCTACGAACACAAGGAGCACTAAAGGAAGTGTAAAGGAAGAGTAAAGGAACACTAAAGGAGCACTAAAGGAGGACTCTTGCAAGTACTTTGCCTTTTTCAATATTCGTCAGCATGCGCGGGTGTGGACTGTTTTTTACTAAAAAGAGGAAACTTGACTTGTGTGTCAAGCTTCCTCTTTAAAGGGTGGAGGGTGGGACTCGAACCCACGACATTCAGAACCACAATCTGACGCTCTAACCAACTGAACTACATCCACCATGTAGGGGTGTTTCCCTTTTGCGAGTGCAAAGGTAGGGAGTTTTTTTTGTTTGGCAAAATAAAAAGCGAAGAATTTTAAGAGAATCTCTCATTTTTCCTCGCTTTATGTGTTGTGGCCTGTGGTTAAGCCTCAAAAGAGGGGGTGTCAGGGGCTATTTGTAGAATTCCCTGCGACCTGCGCTGAGGGTGTTCTTCATCAGAGAACAGATGGTCATGGGGCCTACGCCACCCGGCACAGGAGTGATGAAAGAGCACTTGGGCGCCACATTCTCAAAATCGACGTCGCCATTCAGGCGGAAACCTGATTTACGAGTGGCGTCTGGAACGCGTGTTGTGCCTACGTCGACTATAACAGCACCTTCCTTCACCATGTCTGCTGTCACAAAGTTTGGGCTTCCAATTGCGGCTATGATGATGTCCGCTTGCAGACATTCCTCTTTCAAAGTTTTTGAATGGCTGTGACAAACGGTAACTGTTGCATCGCCATACTGTTTCTGCATCATCAGTTGGGCCATGGGCTTGCCTACGATGTTGGAGCGTCCGAGAATGACGCATTTCTTTCCGCTTGTCTCGATGTTGTAGCGCTTCAGCAGGGTGATGATGCCCAGTGGGGTGGCCGAGATGTAGCAAGGGAGCCCAATGGCCATGCGTCCCACGTTGATTGGGTGGAATCCGTCCACGTCCTTGCGGTAGTCTATGGCTTCAATGATTTTCTGCTCGGAGATGTGCTTGGGAAGTGGAAGCTGTACGATGAAACCATCCACATCGGCGTCATTATTAAGCTTTTCCACTTGCTCCAGGAGAAAATCTTCGGTGATGTCTTCTTCAAAGCGGAGGAGGGTAGATGTGAAGCCGCAAGCCTCGCATGCCAAGACCTTATTCTTTACGTAGGTCTCGCTGCCACCGTCGTGTCCTACAAGAATGGCTGCCAAATGCGGGCGCTTGCCACCAGCATCTACGATTCTCTTTACTTCTTCTGCAATTTCAGCCTTGATGGCTGTTGCTGTTGCTTTTCCGTCTATCAGTTGCATTGCCTTGTGTTGTTGTGTAAGGTGAAACTTTATTCGTTGTGTTTAAAAGCGTGGCATTCCGCCTTTCATTCCTTTCAAGCGCTGCATCTGCGCCATTGCCTGCGCCATCTTGGGGCTGGTCATCTGACGCATCATCTTGCGCATCTGCTCAAACTGTTTCGTGATGCGGTTTACTTCATCAATTGACACGCCTGCGCCTTTGGCAATACGCATTTTGCGTGACATATTGATGCACTCGGGATGCTCACGCTCATAGGGGGTCATCGAACCGATCATGGCTTCTACGGACTTGAAGGCATTGTCATCAATCTCAACATCCTTCAAAGCCTTGCCCACGCCCGGAATCATAGAAGCGAGGTCCTTGATGTTGCCCATCTTTTTGATTTGATTGATCTGTCCGAGGAAGTCGTTGTAATCGAACTTGTTCTTCGCAATCTTTTTTTCCAGGCGCTTGGCTTCCTCTTCGTCGAATTGCTGTTGGGCGCGCTCCACAAACGATACGATGTCGCCCATGCCCAGAATGCGGTCTGCCATGCGGTCGGGGTGGAACACGTCAAAGGCTTCCATCTTCTCGCCTGTACCTACAAACTTGATGGGTTTTGTCACTACGGTGCGGATGGAAAGTGCTGCACCGCCCCGTGTGTCACCGTCTAGCTTTGTGAGGATTACGCCGTCTATATCTAGACGCTCATTGAAGGTCTTTGCTGTGTTGACAGCGTCCTGACCGGTCATCGCATCCACCACGAGCAAAGTTTCATTCGGATTGACGGCATTTTTGATTTGCTCGATTTGCTGCATCAGCTCTTCGTCAATCGACTGGCGTCCAGCTGTGTCGACAATCACTACGTCATATCCCTTTGCTTTTGCCTCGCTGATGGCGTTCTTCGCAACAGCAATTGGGTCTGTGGCACCTTCTTCGAGATAGCAAGGTACTTCCACTTGCTCAGCAAGAACACGCAATTGCTCCATAGCTGCAGGACGGAAGGTGTCGCACGCAGCCAAGAGTGGTTTCTTGTGATTTTGTGTCTTCAGGCGCAAAGCCAGTTTGCCGGACATGGTAGTCTTACCTGCACCATTCAAACCTGCCATCAGAATGACCGTGGGGTGTCCTGTCAAGTTTAGATCTGTTGCCTGTCCACCCATCAGTTGAGCCAATTCGTCATGTACGATCTTGACCATCATCTGACCAGGCTTCACGGCTGTCAGCACATTCTGTCCCAGCGCCTTCTGCTTCACTGTATCTGTGAAGGTTTTGGCCACCTTGTAGTTTACGTCTGCCTCGAGGAGGGCTTTGCGCACGTCCTTCAGCGTTTCTGCCACATTGATTTCGGTGATTTTGCCTTCACCCTTCAGTATTTTGAAAGACCGCTCAAGTCTTTCGCTCAAGTTTTCGAACATATATCTTGTCTAAATAAAATTTACAGTTACCCTTTACGTACTCCTTTATATATAAGGTATACGATGATGGCTACCACAATGATGATAGCTGCCGCTCCAATAATGTGTGAGTAGTGCGCAATGATGTTGATGAGCTCTTGCTTGGGCATTGTGCTGTGGAAGACAGCACCGATTGCTACCAGAATGGTGTTCCAGACACCAGCTCCCAGGCACGTGTAAAGGCAGAATGATGCCAAATTCATCTTCGCCAAACCAGCGGGAATGCTGATGAGTTGGCGAATGGCAGGAATCATGCGCCCAATCAAGGTTGAAATGGCACCGTGTTTGTCGAAATATGCTTCCGCTTTCTCTACCTTTTCTCCATCAATTAAGCATATGTGTCCAAAACGACTATTTGCAAAAGCATATACGATGGGACGTCCGAGAGAGTAGGCGAGTGCGTAATTTACTAATGCGCCAACCAGTGCGCCTAACGTTCCGCACAGAATAATCATGGAGTAGGACATCTCCCCTGTCTCTGCCGCCATGTATGCCGCTGGAATCATGACTACTTCTGACGGGAATGGTATAAATGAGCTCTCAATGGCCATAAACAGAATGACCCAACCGTAATTTAGGTTGTCAAGCGCTCCGTTGGTAAGATGAAGGATAATTTCTTCCATAACGGGTGCAAAGGTACGAATTTCAAGCGAAAACAAAATAGAGAAAAAGAAAAATATGAGTTTATTTGGGCCCGAAAGCATGGCACATCAAATTTTTTTTCTTTCTGCCTCTATTTTTTTTCTCAAAAGTTTTGTTTATTCATAAGAACTCCCTACCTTTGCACCCGCTAAACGAAATGGGTAAGTCCTATACGGCCAGCTCCCTTGGAATTCCCCCAGGGCTTGACCGCAGCAAGGGTACTCGGTTGTAGCGGCGCGATGTAGATCGCTTACCCACCCGCCTCTTTAGCTCAGTTGGCCAGAGCACGTGATTTGTAATCTCGGGGTCGTTGGTTCGAATCCGACAAGAGGCTCAACAATTCATCGTCTGATGAAAAAGATAATCAAGGGAGAAAGCAGAGCGCTTTTTCCCTTGATTTATTCATATAGTAGCCTTTCTTTAGATGAGTCTTTTGTCTCTATAAGAGTTTCTGTCAGAAACTACTTGTGGAAACATTCGGATGAAAGATTGTTCATGTTTAATTAAGAACGCATTTGTTATGGAGCAACAAAAAGACATTCAACCTTGGGAGACCGTCAGCACGGAGTATCTTATCCGCCGTCCTTGGCTCACAGCGCGCCGCGATGTATTGCGCATGCCAGACGGCACGATTGTTCCTGAATACTATGTCCTCGAGTATCCCACATGGATTAATATTATTGCCATCACCACAGATGGACAGTTTGTGCTTGTGCGACAGTATCGTCATGGGCTTGGTATCGTAGAGTATGAACTCTGTGCTGGTGTGATGGATCCATCCGACGCTTCACCTCTTGATGCTGCCAAACGTGAGCTTCTTGAGGAGACTGGCTATGCTGGAGGAACATGGACTGAGTACATGACACTTTCAGCCAATCCCGGTTCACAGAACAACTTGTCCCATACCTTCATTGCCAAAGGTGTGGAATGTGTCTCCAGTCAGCATCTTGACGAAACCGAAGAGCTCACCATCCATCTTTTTACCCGAGAGCAGCTTCTTGAGATGCTTCGTGCAGATCAGCTGAAGCAGGCTCTTATGGTTGCTCCTCTATGGCGATATATTGCAGAGAACCATCTGTTGTGAGTTTTATATAAAAGTGCATGGGGTTAATTCTTTTTATCGGAATCCTTGAACTGATTGGATAAAAATCAAAGAAATACAATTATATATGATTTATTGAATTGTTGCTCTAAAGCAGCATGGGGGCAAATTTTAAGATAGGAGAATGAATCATAACAGACAGGCACTCTGTGTGCAGAGTGCCTGTCTGTTTTTTATTAGGTGAGGCCTGCTTGTCTGTGATATGCACGCCTCTTCTTGTTATAACGGGAATGGGGCTTTATCCTATCCGCCCATGGCAATTCTTGTACTTTTTGCCGCTTCCACAAGGGCAGGGATCGTTGCGACCAACCTTGGGACCATTGTTTACGATAGGGGCGATTGGTTGGCGGGCACGAGTGTCTGTTTGTGCGGCTTGGGCCAATTGACGCTGTGTCTCCGATGGCTCGTCTAGATTCTGGTGGCTCTCTGTGAGACGTTGCTTGGGCTCATCCATCGTTGACGCTGGTGCCTGCTGAACATCGCGTTCTTCGGTGACTGGAATAGAGCAACGCATGAGTACAGAGATGGTGCCATCATTAATTTCGTTGACCATCGTGTCGAAGAGATTGACTGATTCCAATTTAAAGATGAGGAGTGGGTCTTTCTGTTCGTATGAGGCATTCTGCACAGATTGCTTCAGTTCATCGAGGGCACGGAGGTTTTCTTTCCATGCATCGTCGATTGTGTGGAGCAGGATGGCTTTCTCGAAGGCGACAAGGATGGAGTTGCCTTGGGTTTCGTAGGCTTCCTTGAGTGGAATGCTGATTTGGTAGATACGGCGGCCATCCGTGATGGGCACGAGTATGTTTTCATACATATCGCCTTTGGATTCGTACACGTCTTTGATGACGGGGTAGGCTACTGATGCAAGGCGGGCACTGCGCTTCTTGAAGGAGTCGATGACGATGTCGAATGCTTCGTCCTCCAGTTCATGGCGGCTCTTAGCTTCGAAGGTTTCCATGTTGAATGGAATTTCCATGGCGAAGATGCGCAGGAAATCCTCCTTGCAGCTTTCATAGTCGCCATTGTTAAGAATGTGAACCACGCGGTCCCATATCATGTTTGCGATGTCCATGCCAATGCGCTCTCCCATGAGGGCATGACGGCGGCGCTCGTAGATGACTTTGCGCTGTTTGTTCATCACATCGTCATATTCAAGGAGGCGTTTACGGATACCGAAATTATTCTCCTCTACTTTCTTTTGGGCACGTTCAATAGATTGGTTAATCATCTTGTGCTCAATCATTTCTCCTTCTTCAAAACCGAGACGGTCCATGATTTTAGAGATACGGTCGCTGGCGAAGAGACGCATGAGTTTGTCTTCGAGCGAGACATAGAACACCGATGAACCAGGGTCTCCTTGACGTCCGGAGCGTCCGCGCAGCTGGCGGTCAACACGGCGGCTCTCATGGCGTTCTGTACCAATGATGGCCAAACCGCCTGCTGCTTTCACTTCGTCGGAGAGCTTAATGTCTGTACCACGGCCTGCCATGTTTGTGGCAATTGTTACGGCGCCCAGCATCTTTTCTTCTTTGGTTCCATCTGGATTGATGACTTCACCCATGGTGCTTTGACCTGCCAATGCCACAATGTCAGCCTCCTTTTGGTGCAGTTTAGCGTTCAGCACTTGGTGTGGTATCTTGCGCATGGAGAGCATGCGTGAGAGCAGTTCTGATATTTCCACAGAAGTCGTACCTACCAATGTTGGACGTCCGCTATTGCGCATTTTCACGATTTCTTCAATCACAGCGTTGTACTTTTCACGGTTGGTCTTGTACACGCGGTCATTCATGTCAATACGTGCAATGGGGCGGTTGGTCGGAATTTCCACCACGTCCAGTTTGTATATATCCCAGAACTCGCCTGCCTCGGTAATGGCAGTACCCGTCATGCCCGCTAACTTGTGGTACATGCGGAAGTAGTTCTGCAAAGTGATGGTTGCGAAGGTTTGTGTGGCTGCTTCAACTTTCACTCGTTCCTTGGCTTCTACTGCTTGATGGAGGCCATCGCTCCAACGGCGTCCCTCCATAATGCGTCCTGTCTGCTCATCGACAATCTTCACTTCGCCATCCATGATGACGTAGTCGTCGTCTTTCACAAACATGGTGTATGCCTTTAAGAGTTGCTGGATGGTATGCACACGCTCTGACTTCAAGGCATAATCCTGCATGAGGGCATCCTTTTTGGCTAGGCGTTCATCTTCATTTTCGAAATGCTCGTTTTCCAGCTCTGAAAGTTGAGATGTAATGTCGGGCAACACGAAGAAGGTGTCATCCTTCACGATATTTGCAATGAGTTGGTTGCCCTTATCTGTCATTTCCACAGATTTCATCTTCTCATCTACGACGAAGAAGAGTGGCTCAATGGCTTCTGGCATACGGCGGTTGTTGTTCTCCATGTAGATTTCCTCTGTCTGGAGCAAACCTGTTTTGATGCCTGGCTGTGAGAGGTATTTGATGAGTGCATTATTCTTTGGCAAACCCTTGTAGGCACGGAAGAGTGAAAGGAAACCTGCAGTCACATCGTCTTTGTTGTCTGACTCAATGAGTTTCTTAGCTTCGGTAAGATAGTTTTGTGCCAAACGACGTTGGGCTTCTACGAGTTGCTCCACAATGGGGCAATACTCCTCAAACATCTGCACATCTCCTTTGGGAATGGGACCGGAGATGATGAGTGGTGTACGGGCATCGTCAATAAGCACAGAGTCAACCTCGTCGACGATGGCATAGTTATGAATGCGCTGCACAAGGTCCTTGGGGGCCATAGCCATGTTGTCGCGCAGATAGTCGAAACCGAACTCGTTGTTGGTTCCAAATGTGATGTCTGCTTGGTAGGCTTTGCGGCGTTCTTCTGAGTTGGGTTGGTGCTTGTCGATGCAGTCAACACTCAAACCATGGAACATGTAGAGTGGACCCATCCACTCGGAGTCACGCTTTGCAAGGTAGTCGTTGACTGTCACCACGTGCACTCCATTTCGTGAAAGGGCGTTGAGGAACACTGGCAGGGTAGCTACAAGGGTTTTACCTTCACCTGTAGCCATCTCGGCAATCTTGCCTTGGTGCAGCACGATGCCACCGAAGAGCTGCACATTGTAGTGAATCATGTTCCATGTCATCTCGTTGCCACCTGCAACCCAATGGTTGTGCCAAATGGCCTTGTCTCCTTCAATATCGACAAAGTCGTGCTCAATGGAGAGGTCTCGGTCGAATTCTGTAGCTGTAACGATGACATCACCGTTCTCTGCTTCAGCAAAGCGGCGCGCCGTGTCCTTCACAATGGCATATACCGTAGGAAGCGCTTCTGTCAGACCTTCTTCAAAGAGGTCAAGAACCTCTGTCTCCATTTTGTCAATGGCTTCGAAGATAGGTTGACGCTTGTCTATCTCAGTTTCCTGAATCTTGTTTTTCAGTTCTTCAATCTCAGCGCGCTTATCTTTCACTTTGTCTTGCAGCTGTGCCTTGATTGCATCCACTTTGGCGCGCAACTCATCGTTGCTCAACTTTTGGATTTCGGGCTCAATAGCCAGCACTTGCTCAACAATTGGGCGAATCTCCTTGATGTCGCGTGCGGCCTTGTTGCCAAAGATGCTGCTGAGAAGTTTGTTAATAGAAAATCCCATATGATGTAGTGTTATTTGTTTTTTATGTTAATGGTTGAGGCTATATGAATAATCTCTGTTATTTCCGTTTTATATTAAAAGAGAGGTGAGCTTGAGCATGCATTGGGGGCGCGGATGCGGATGTGATGGGCCACTGTCGGAGCGATGCAATCGACAGTGACTGGAGTTGCCACTTTTTGGGGCTGAATGGTGTAGCCGAAGAATATGAGTGGAAACTCGAAGAAGGAGTCACGCTGCATTTTCTTGGTGCTACGGTCTTCGTTCACAAGATTCCAGCCTGGTGAAACCTGCACTATGATGTCGCCCGAACATTTGGGGTTAAATCCGTTGCGGATGGTACTGATGCCTGGTGTCCATGCACCTTGGGTGATGCGGTGGGAAGTGAATACATCGCGTACACCGCTGAACTGGAATAGGAAGTCCTCGCAATGTTCCTGAACTTCGGCGAGTTTCAGCTGCTTTTTCTCCAGCAGTTTGTGGTTTAGGTAGAGTTGGTTGCCAAAATAGCTTTCCACGTAGCGCTCGTTGCCGTACATGGCACAAAGGTACATGTTGAGCAGCATAGCGCAACGGTTGATGTTGAAATCGCCCGTTGGAATGCGGTATTTGGCCAGCTCACCTGCATTTTCTACGTCATCGTATCCTGTAGAGGTGACAAAAATGAGTGTCTTGTCAAGGCCTACCAACTGGTCTATCTTCTCCAGCAGTGAGGCAATTTCGTTGTCCAGGCGCTTGTACGTGTCTTGCAGCTCTGTGCTTGTGGCGCTTCCGTTATCTGTTGGAAAATCACCGGCATAATAGCATATGGAAAGAAAGTCTGTTACCTCGTCCAAGCCTGCATTGCCATTGACCAGGCAATAGCGTGCGGCTTTTGTGACTTCTTCATTGACAAGTCCTGATTTCTTAAACACACGGAAGCGGCTATCGCCTGTGAAATTGTGGCTGAATGACTTCTGTGTTGTAGTCAAGTAATAATTATAAGTTCCGGTGGAGGCGTTCAGTGGTTTCCACGGGGTAGATGTCAGTTTGTCGGTGATGAGCCCAGAATTGACATAGCGGAACCATGAAGGTGTGGGGCCGTAATAGGTGGTGCCTGCCCATTTGCCGCTCTGATTGTCAATCCACATGGCCCAATCGGCAGCATGGCCTGCTGCTAAGATGGCAGCTTCGCGGTAGGGCGCCACGCTATAGACGAGAGCTTTGCCTTTGGTGGCAGCTTTCAGCTCGTCGCCGATGGTGCTAACCAACAGATTTTTGGGCGATGAGCAGTCGCTGGTTTCCACGCCCTTATAGTCGCGGTCATCTACACAATAGTTCGTGTGCAGCTCTGTGCGGTTCATCCATTCTTCGGCGATGATGCCATGATTGTATGGCACGGTGCCTGTCACGATGGAGGCGATGGCAGATGCACGGTCTATCGGGGTGTGCTGGTACTGGACATTGGAATAGACCTGTCCTTTTTCGAGGAGCAGTTTGAATCCGCCTTCTCCATACAGAGGCATGAATGCGTTGAGATAGTCAGAGCGCAACTGATCGATGCTGATGCCTACGACTAGTCGTGGCACGGATGTTGTCTGTGCCATTGTGCCAGCCATTGCAATGGAGGCAAAGAAGGTGGTCAGTATCTGCTTCTTCATGGTTGGGCGTGATAGGTAAAGTGGGCTTGCGACAATGAGCGCACCAGCAAACTCAATACAACGAGCCACATGGCAACGTTGAAGGATTGTGGGCAGACAGCCATTGTGGCAATGAAAATGATGAGAACTGCCATATTGATGTATGACAGTTTGTTATAGATTCCTTTCTTGTGACAATAGACGAGCCATCCAGCATAAAGGAGTGGAAGTGGGTTGAAGACAACCACCAGCCAGTTGCTGTCCACTGCTGGATGCTCAGACAAGAAAAAGAGGAAGGCCACGATGATGCCGGCAATACCTTGTGCAATGTGCATAGGCACATCAAGCCAAAGTGTATAAAATCCTTTTCGCCATTCAAAAATGAACAGCAGAATTGATGCAGTCAATAGAATTGCAAAAACGAAGAGTGGAGACAGCAGAAAGGGAGTGGGCTGGTTCTCGTTTGTTTCTGCCAGAATCTGATGTGTGGAAGACAAAAATGGTGCCTTGTTGCCATCCGTGCGCTCTATTTGTGCCTCGTTCACTTCGCTGCTGTAGAATGCGGGCAAGAACATCTGAATGCGCTTGTCAACCTCTTGGTCAATTTCTGAGCCTAAAATCATATCGATGCCAAATTTTGTCCATGCGTCTTGTGCAAGACATTGATTCAGCATTTGGCGAATGGTCTTTTTTTCTAGTGCACGCTGATATACAATCTTTCCGTTCACAGCATGCTCCACCATATTGCGCGCGCGCTCTGTACAATTATCATAAAGCCACATGTAGCGGTATTGCTGATTCTCAGGGCGAATATTTTCAAGCAGGAGATAGGCCAATTGCAAAGATTCCTCTTGACTGAGGTTGAGCGTCTGCTCCGTCACGCCGTTGCCCATGCGCCCATAGCGAGCTACGAAATACTCATATGGTTCAGCTTCCAGCAAATAGTCAGTTTGTCCCAGCAGGAATTTCCACATGAAATCGTTTGTAGCACCGTCGAAGCAACCATAGTTGAACACCACATCATTCTGGTTGGTGTGATTCTGTACCCTCAAAGCCGTATGGCCAAACTTTGCATATAAATCAGCCCCAGGTGTGCATGTCAATACAGACACACTCAATGAATCCTGCGCTTGGGAACTCATCATGTTCAATGCACAGAATATAGCTAAGATGATATGTCGCAGAAAGTTGGTCATGATGCCTAATTACTCAAAGTGCAAAGGTACACAAAAATCTCGTAAATCAATGTTTTTCCTTCTCTTATTCTTGCTTTTTGTTGCCAACTCCTGCTTTTGACCCATGAAATGCCTCTTTATTGCTCCGAACTTCTCACTAAACAGTAAATGGATCCTCATGCATCTACATGTTCTCCAAATGTTTTTCCCTTCTTTGTCTTTGCCTTACTTCCCGTCTGTGCATTTATCTTTTACTCGTTGAAACACTTGTTTTCTGCTCGTTGATGCAGTCTTCTTATGCCTATTATTGAAATCGTGTTTCGTGTGTCTTTGGAGTGGTTCTATGCTGGCCACGAAACTCGTCCATAACTTATGGACAATAATTCGCAACTTATGAATAATTGTTCCAAACTTATGAATAATTGTTCGTAAGTTATGAATAAGCGGGAAGGGATGTGAGAAGTGCTTACGAAAAAAAGGGAACTGCACCAATGGCGGTACAGTTCCCTTTTGAGCTTGTATAAATTGAAACGTCTTAATTAACAAAAATGTCTTATTGATTCTTTTTGATTGTCCACCGATGTCCGTTCGCTTTATGCTTTGGCTTCGTGTCCTTGCCTCACAGAAAGCTACTTCCATCCCCTAGCGAGAAGAAAAGTATTATCAATTCTTTTCTTCTGCGTTATCCTCCGAAGTTGTCGAAGCGGATCATGTCGTCTTCGACACCGAGAGAGTGGAGCAAGTCGAGCACTGTCTTGGCCATCATTGGAGGACCGCAGAGGTAGTACTCAACATCTTCAGGATTCTCATGCTGCTTGAGGTAGGTGTCGCCCATCACTGGTGCTACGAAGCCTGGAGTGTAGGCAATTCCTGCTGCATCTGCCTTTGGATCTGGACGGTCGAGGGCAAGATGGAAGTGGAAGTTGGGGAACTCCTTATCAAGCGCAAGGAAGTCGTCGAGGAATGGAATCTCCTCGAGGGCACGAGCACCATAGAAGTAGTGCATCTCACGCTGACGGTCTTCAGGAGCGATGCCATTGCCCTTGAGCATGTGCATGATCTGCGCACGAAGAGGAGCCATACCGGCACCACCACCGACCCAAATCATCTCACGGCCTGTGCCGTACTGTGGACGGAATTCTCCGTAAGGACCAGACATGATCACCTTGTCACCTGGTTTCAGAGAGAAGATGTAAGACGATGCGATACCTGGGTTCACATCCATGAAGCCTGGACCTTGATCCTTTGGCTTGAATGGAGGTGTCGCGATACGGACGTTGAGCGTGATGATGTCTCCCTCGTCTGGGTAGTTCGCCATAGAGTAAGCACGGATAGTTGGAGTCTCGTTGACACACTTGAGTGGGAAGAGACCGAACTTTTCCCATGCAGGGAGATAAGTGTCGCCAATGAGACTCTTATCGAAGTCCTTATCGTAGTCGATTTGGAATGCAGGAATCTTAATCTGTGCATAAGAGCCTGGTTCGAAGTCCATGTGTTCGCCTGGAGGCAGAGCCACTTTGTACTCCTTGATGAAGGTTGCCACGTTCTTGTTGCCAATCACGGTGCACTCCCATTCCTTCACGCCCATTACTGAATCTGGCACCTTGATATCAAGGTCGCCCTTCACTTTGCACTGGCAACCGAGACGGTAGCCTTCCTTAATCTGCTTGCGGGTGAAGTGGCCTTTCTCTGAGTCGAGGATTTCACCACCTCCAGACACTACCTGGCACTTGCACTGTCCGCAAGAGCCCTTGCCGCCACAGGCAGAAGGGAGGTAAACGTCATGAGCAGCGAGTGTGGAGAGCAGGCTTGAACCTTGTTCCACTTCAAGCTTGTCCTTTCCGTTGATGGTAATCGTCACATTACCGCTTGGAGAAAGGTACTTCTTAGCAACGAGGAGGATGATGACGAGCACAAGCACAATCACCAAAAACACTCCTATACTATATAATATAAATGTCATATCCATAATTGCTGTGTCCTTTCTTTTTTAGAGTTTGAGACCAGAGAAACACATGAACGCCATGGCCATGAGACCTACCGTAATGAATGTGATGCCGAGACCCTGGAGAGGCTTTGGCACATCAGAGTAAGCCATCTTTTCACGGATAGCGGCGAGACCTACGATAGCGAGTGTCCAACCGATACCAGAACCGAGCGCATATGCAATGCAATCGCCTACACCTGAGATAGCCTGAGTGCTTGTCTCTGGGTCAAGCAGGATGCGCTGCTGCATGAAGAGTGATGCACCCATGATGGCGCAGTTCACAGCAATCAGCGGAAGGAAGATACCGAGTGCGGCATAGAGAGAAGGGGAGAAACGTTCCACGATCATCTCGACGAGCTGCACCATACCTGCGATGACAGCGATGAAGAGAATGAATGCGAGGAATGTCAAATCCACACCTGCTGCCAAAGCGCTAGGGGCGAGCACCTTCGTCTGGAGTAAATAGTCAACAGGTACTGTGATGAGCAACACGAATGTGACTGCTACACCCAGACCGAACGAAGTCTTTACTGTCTTGGATACTGCAAGATAAGAGCACATACCCAAGAAGAAAGCGAATATCATGTTGTCCACAAAAATAGAGCGGACGAACAAACTAATGAAATGTTCCATAATTCTTTTCTTTTATTATTTAGGTATGTTACACTTATGCTTCTAAATCCTTATTGTAGGCGCGATGTGCCCAGATGACGCAAGCCACGATGATAAGTGCCATTGCAGGCATTGTCATCATGCCGTTGTTGATGTAAAGGCCACCGTTTTCAACGTATGCACAATCTGGGATGATTTGGAAGCCAAACAAGGTTCCAAAACCCAGAAGTTCACGGATGAAACCGACGATGACGAGCACAATGGCATAACCAAGACCGTTACCGATTCCGTCGAGGAAGCTTTCCCAAGGGCCGTTCTGCATGGCGAAAGCCTCAAGACGTCCCATGAGGATACAGTTGGTAATAATCAGACCTACATACACAGAAAGCTGCACGCTCACATCATAAACGTATGCCTTCAGGATGTTGCTCACAATCGTTACGAGCGCTGCGACAACCACCAGCTGTACGATGATGCGGATGCGGTTAGGAATTGTCTTGCGAATCAAGGAAATGATCACATTTGAGAATGCTGTGATAACAGTTACAGAGAGTCCCATCACGATGGCTGGCTTCAGCTGTGAAGTGACAGCGAGCGCCGAGCAAATGCCGAGGACCTGAACCGCGATAGGGTTGTTCAAGTTGAGCGGACCCATGAAAACTGCGCCATTCTCTTTAGAAAATAAACTCATATTCTTTGTCCTCCTTTATTTTTTGAATGCTTCAATTGCGCTCTGATTGTCGTTCAGGCACTTCTGAATCATGTCGTTAACACCATTTGACGTAAGTGTGGCACCTGTCACTGCATCTACATAATAATCTGCAGGAAGTGTTGCAGGAGCCTTGCCCTGTTTGTAAACACCAAGAGCTACTTGGCCGTCCTGATAGATTTTCTTTCCCTTGAATCCATCCTGGAACCACTGCTCTTTGATGCGGGCGCCAAGACCTGCAGTCTCGGATTCGTGGTTGAAGAACGTGCCATAGACGGTTTCACCATCTTTATTGATGGAAATCCATCCCCAGAGTGGTCCCCAAAGACCTGCGCCCTTCACGGCAATGATGAGTTTCTCCTCGCCATCTACATTGGCTGTGAGGGTAGGGCTATCAAGTTCTCCGCTAGTGATAACCTCATTGTACTTAGCTTCTGCAGCCGCATTGTCGAGGTCGCGGATGTTCAATGAAGAAAGAATTTGCTTCTTGGTATCAAGTGCTACATTGGCATCCTGTGTGGGCTTCAAAGCAGAAGCAACGAATGCGAGGAGGAATGCCACGATGATGACCATCACGGATGCATAAATAATAGTATATGCATTGCCATTTGTATTCAATTTTGCCATAATCTTAAGTCCTCCTTTACTTTTTGGCACGCTTAGTGCGCTTGTTGATATTAGCCTGTACGAAGAAGTAATCGAACAATGGTGCAAACACGTTCATCAACAGGATGGCAAGCATCATGCCTTCTGGATAGCCAGGGTTGAGCACGCGGATGATGATAGCCAGAGCACCAATGAGGAAACCGAAAATCCACTTGCCTCCTTCTGTGCGGGGGCTGGTAACAGGGTCGGTTGCCATGAACACAGCACCAAAGCAGAAGCCACCGACAGTGAGCTGCTCCCACCATTCGAAGTTCTGTGCACCATCGTAACGAAGGAAGTAAGCCATCAAGGCGCCACCCACAAATGTGGAGAGCATGATTTTCCAGCTAGCGATGTTTGCCCAAACAAGGATGACTGCACCAATCAAGATGGCAATTACTGATGTTTCACCGATGGAACCGGGAATTGTACCGATAATGGTCTGCATAGGAGTTGCGGTAACAGCCTCGCCTGCAGCCAACTGACCGAGAGGAGTTGCAGCAGATACTGCATCTACAGCAGGAGTGCCATTGATGCAATCAATATAGTTGCCATTCACCCAAACCTTATCGCCTGACATCATAGATGGATAAGCGAAGAAGAGGAAGGCACGAGTGACGAGAGCGGGATTGAAAATGTTCATGCCCGTACCGCCAAACACTTCCTTGGCAAAGATGACAGCGAATGCCGTTGCAATGGCAAGAATCCAAAGTGGGCAGTTCACAGGAACAATCATCGGTATGAGGATACCAGTCACGAAGAAACCTTCATGAACTTCTTCCTTTTTCCACTGAGCCACAGCGATTTCGATGCCGAGACCTACAGCATAGCTTACAATGATTTTAGGAAGCATTACTGCAAGGCCATACAGGAAATTACCCCAGATGTCAGCGCAAGGACAAGCCTCTGGAGCGCATGCACCTGTTGCCAAAGCGTGCTGATAGCCGATATTGTACATTCCGAAGAGTATAGCAGGAATCAGGGCTATCACCACAAAGAAGATAGAACGCTTTGAGTCAATGGCGTCGTGAATCTGTGCGCCACGCACCTTAGCCGTCTCATTGGGCACAAAGAAGAATGTCTCTGCTGCATCAAAGAGAGAGCCGAAAGCGCTGAGCTTACCTCCCTCAGAGAAGGTAGGCTTTAAGTTGTCAAGAATTTTCTTAAGTCCCATATTGCTTATTCGTTTTCTTTACGCAACATGTCGAGACCTTCTCGAACAATGCGCTGGAGTTCAACTTTTGAGCTATCCACAAACTCAGCTACAGCAAAATCCTCAGGTGCCACCTCATAGATTCCAAGAGCTTCCATGCGGTCAATGTCACCAGCGATAATTGCCTTGACAAGCTGTTCTGGATAGATATCCATTGGGAACACGGAATCGTACTCGCCGCTGAAAATCATGTGGCGGTGGCCGCCTTTCACACGGGCGTCAAGCACATACTCCTTGCTCTTGGGCATCAGCCAAGAGAAGTAAGAGCGACTGACAGAGAAATTCTTGAAGCGGGGAGCAATCCAGCCAAAAAGTTCGTTGGCATCGTCGCCTTCAGGAATCGCTGTAACCTCGGTGGAATGGGCAAGAAGGAATGCGTTTTCGCAAGTCTGCATGCCTGTCAGAGGATTGCCGTCAATCAGACGTACCTTCTTGTCTGTATTTACATTGTTTACGACAATGTCTGCAATTTTGGCGCCCACCAGAACCTGCTTGTACTGAGGCTCCTTGATTTCTGAGCCAGCCACAGCAATCGTGCGAGTGAGGTCCACCTTGCCGGTGTTGAAGAGTCTTCCAATAAATACAACTTCTTCCGCACCAATGGTCCAAGCCACTTCGCCCTTGTTGATGGGGTCAATGTGGTTAATCTGCACACCGACATTGCCTGCAGGGCACTTGCCGCTGAACGTGGTCACTTGTGCATCTTTCGTGTTAGACAACGCGCTGCCTGGCTTCACGCCAAGATATACTTTTGCCATCTTGGCAAGAGCGGAAATGCCTGTTAGGAAATCCGCTTCATTGCCTTTCAGAACAACGTCGATGTCTGCGGCAAGTGGCATATCAGCAATGGCCGACACAAAAATGCCCTTAGGCGCATCGTCTGGATTTGCGACAACGGCATAAGGACGTTGAATAAAGAAGCCGAAAAGTCCGCTTTCGAGGAGAGTCGCTTTGACTTGCTCGCCCGTCAGCGCTGCCACGTCCTTCTTTCCGAAGTCCACATACGCCTGTTGCGCAGCAGCTTCAACCTGAACGCTCAAAACTTTACGACGATCACCTCTCTCTACGAGTGTCACTTTGCCCGCTACGGGAGAGACGAACTTTACTTCTGGATGCAATTTGTCAACAAACAAAGCATCGCCAGCCTTCACTTCATCCCCTTCCTTGACCACTACTTTCGGTTTCATGCCCCAAAATGCATCCGGTACAAGTCCATAGACTTTTGATGCAGGAGCGGCAGAAACCTGAGCAGCAGCCTTTCCTTTGAGGTTGATGTTCAAGCCTTTCGTAATTTTAATTACATTCGCCATAATCTGTGTTAATATTAACTATAAATTGTGAGATTCACTGTATGATAAAAAGCGGAGAAATTTCGCCGCCACACAAAAAACGGCACAAAGGTAGCGCTTTTTCGATTATTGCCGAAATTTCCTTTTACATATTTAATGAAAAAGGTGAAAAAATGTTTCCCGCGTGGCTTGTGTGTTAAGCCGCCATTTCATTCATGAAGGAATTGTCTGTTTGTCGGTGGTGGCATAGCAAACGGATGTAAAAAAATCCTCTGTCTTATTTTTGTCCTGATTTTTTGCGTTTTTTTGTATTTTTTTTAAGGTGGTAAGTTAAACGATGGAATGGAGTTATTCACATAGTTATCAACAGTTTTTGCCGAAAAGTGTTCATAATTTATTTGCTAAGGGGCTTGTTTCATTCATCATTAATTCCTACATTTGCAACTGATAAAGTAAAGAAGAAACTTCAATCACGTATTTTCATCTCTTAAAATAATGCCTGAACAAAAAACTACAAGTCGTAGGAAATCAGCCCGTAATAGTGAGCAAGATTCACTATCTCAATTAGGGCGCTTGCTGCCTCAAGCTCTTGAACTTGAAAAGGCTGTGATTGGCGCTTGCTTGATTGAGCAGGATGCGTTTGCTACGGTTTCCGATTTCTTGAAGCCCCACTCATTCTATGAGTCGAAGCATCAAGTTATTTTTGAGGCAATTCAGGCGCTTGCTGCATCTAATGCACCTGTTGATGTGCTCACGGTTGTGGAGCAGTTGCAGAAAAATGGGGATTTGGAAAATGCGGGTGGTCCAGCCTATATTGCGGAGTTGTCGCGCTCCATGCTTTCTGCTGCCCATTTGGAGTTTCATGCTCGTATCGTAGCTCAAAAAGCTTTAGCGCGCGACCTTATTTCATATACGAATACCATACAGAAGTTGGCATTCGATGACGGTCAAGACATCCAGGAGCTTATGCAAATGGCTGAAGGCAAGTTGTTTGAACTCTCCAAGTCGAACCTGAAGAAAGATTTCACACAGATTGACCCTGTTATTAATGAGGCATACGATTTGCTGAAGAAAGCAGCAGCGCGAACTGATGGCCTTTCTGGTATTTCATCGGGATTCACAAAGCTTGATGCGATGACGTCGGGTTGGCAAAATTCAGACCTTATTATTATTGCCGCGCGTCCTGCTATGGGTAAGACTGCATTTGTGCTATCAATGGCACGTAATATGGCTGTTGACCAGAAAATTCCCATTGCTATGTTCTCGCTCGAAATGTCAAACGTGCAGTTGGTGAACCGTTTGCTCGTGAACGTGTGTGAGATTTCGGGTGAAAAAATCAAGAGCGGTCAATTAGCTCCCTATGAATGGCAGCAGCTTGACTATAAGATGCACGAACTTTTCGGAGCACCTTTCTATGTGGATGATACGCCATCGTTGTCCGTCTTCGAACTCCGCACAAAAGCTCGTCGATTAGTTCGTGACTACGGCGTGAGAATGATCATTATCGACTATCTCCAGTTGATGAACGCTTCAGGAATGTCATACGGCTCCCGCCAGGAAGAGGTCTCTACCATATCTCGTTCGTTGAAAGGATTGGCCAAGGAGTTGAATATTCCAATCATTGCATTGTCGCAGTTGAATCGTTCAGTAGAGCAGCGTACCAGTACCAATCCTGATAGCCCTGACAGCAAGCGTCCTCAGTTGAGTGACCTCCGTGAATCAGGTGCCATCGAGCAAGATGCCGATATGGTGTGTTTCATACATCGTCCAGAATATTATAAAATATACAAAGATCAATACGGTAACGATACGAAAGGTAAGGCCGAAATCATTATTGCAAAGCACCGTAATGGTGCCGTAGGCGATGTGACCCTTCGCTTCCGTAGTGAGTTTGCCCGTTTCTTGAATCTTGACGATGAAGTTCCGCCTATGCCCACCGATGATGGAACAATCAAACCAAGCCCTTCTAAGTTGAATGAGGCTGGTGGTGATGATCCTTTCAGCGGGTTGGATGTGTCTGCTGCTCCAAGCGATGCTCCGTTCTAAATGGCAGGGGACATGTAATATAAAGAATGGTGATCGGCACGAGAATATTTGAAGTGTTTTTCTCCGTTTCATCGGAGTTTCCGCTACAAAACAATGGCGATGCCAATATGTATAAGATTGAATGAATTATATTTGTTTCAGATGATTATGCCTCAATTCGCGAGAACGCATGGCATACATTCAGCATCAATGGTTGCGTGAGCAACGTATGTTGTGATTGAATGACATTTTTTTTCTCACTTTATCAATTAGAAGGCGTGGATACTCCATATGGGGTATCCACTTTTATTAAACTCAGGCATACGCGAAGATGGAGTATGGTGAGTTGTTTGTGTAAAGGTGAGAAATTACTTCTTTTCGTATTGATAGCAGCCAGCATCAGGTGCTCCCTTGCGCTCTATGCCATTGATGTCTGCAGGGTAGGCATCCGCGTAAGCCTCTGCGCCTTTCCCTCTGGCCACGGAAAGAGAATCAAGACGGAAATCATACAGGAAGGAATGCGTGTCGAAGATTCTGAAATTCGAAGACTTATATGTTGCAGAATCTTCCGATTCACCGATGCAATCGTGGAAATAGGTCTCGTCGCTCACGTCGGTAAGAAGCACACAATGGTCAAACATCAAGGGGAAGGGCTTCTCTCCATGATTGCCATACACTTCATCGTCAGCGTATCCTGTAATGAGACAATTATAGAAATTGGCACTCTCAACCAGATGCTCTTCATCATCGATGTAATTGCTTACATACAGAGCATGCCCCCGTTCTGCCTTCCAGGGGTAAAACTGAGCAAGGGTGCAGTGGTAGAAATCGGCCGTTCCTCCATATATGCTGACGCAATCATACCGTGAATTCGACACTTGCGTGTTGGCAACGAGTGCTTTCGTGTCTTTCAAGTATAGGCCATATCCCGCCACATTGTGGATGATGGTGTTCTGGATAAGCGCCTTGCCCTTCATGCCGTCGCACACCACACCGAAATTGCCGCTGTGGATGTCTGCATAGTTAAGTGTCAAGCCTTGACATGAAGGAGAAAGCCTGATGCCTCCCCATTGGTTTTCCAACCGGTCATACGGGAGGTAAGGGAACATTTTGTCTGTGCGATCTCCACGGAAGACAACAGGGTTCTCCAGCGTTCCATCCACAATCAAAGTGCCGTGAACAATGAGGCTTGCGCCATTGTGGAAATAGAATTGGTTGCCCTCCTTGATGTGCCAGACGGTGTTTTCAGCCACCACCAAGCTGTCATAGATCAGGTAAGGCAAGTCATTCGCTTCCGTTACTTCCTCCGTGTTGTTCAGCACCTTAGCCTTCCATACGTTTGCGTTTTGGCCATAGGCGACCAGTTGTACCTTTTGTTCAACACCGCTTTCGAGCGTGAAGATGATTGCATCCTCCACTTTCGTCGGTTTCATCGATGGTTGTGTGGGCATATTCACTTTCACGAAAACAAAGGCGCTGTCTTTGCTATACACTTGTATGTCTTTGATGGTAGCTCCGTTTTGCCCATCCACGTTCATCATAAAGCCCGAAGCCCCTCCTGTCTCAAGTCGCGCGTGCGCAATTCGCAAACCTTTGCTGTTGCGGTTATAGACACAAAAGCGCTCTGTGGCAGAAGTCACTTCCACAAAGAGTGTATCAAATGATACCGTATCCGTGCTGAACGAAAGGGTGGAATTACGGTCAGAGGTGAACGCTTCTTCATCGCTGCACGAGCCTGCAAGAAGAGGGAACAGCAATGCTATTCCCCAAATAAGCATATAATGAGTCTTTCTCTTCATTCCTTCAGTGTCTGTATCTTTCAATCTTCACATTTTACTTCGTTGTTAACTGCTGAAGATTGAGTGCATTATTATAAACGAAATAGCTCGTTTTTTATTGTACATTGAAGGCGTCTCATTTCACAATGAGGCGCCTTCATTCTCATTTCTTTAGGTATCAGTTTTTTAAGGTAAAAAGATTGTTTTCAGGATAACAGTGCAAAGATATATGTATTTTGTGAATAGATAATACAATATAAATGTGTTTTTTAACACAAATCGTGTTTTTTCCTTATTTTTTATGAGTCATCATGCATTGAACAAGGATTTTTCTTCGTAATTTTGCACTCAATATGTATGGCATTACAACATATTTGATGGTTTGAAATACACATTATTTACAATTATTATTTATATTGGATGATTATGAGTGCAGAAGTATCTGAAGACATCAAGTTGGAAGAAGGCAAGAAAGAATCGCTCAACTTCATAGAAGAACAGCTTGTAAAAGACTTAGCTGAAGGTAAAAATGGCAGAAGAATGCAGACGCGTTTTCCCCCAGAGCCCAATGGCTACTTGCATATTGGACACGCCAAGGCCATTGCGCTTGATTTTGGATTGGCGCAGAAATATGGTGGTGTCTGCAACCTTCGCATGGATGATACCAACCCCCAGAAAGAGGACACCGAATATGTCGAGGCCATCAAGCGCGACATTGAGTGGCTGGGCTTCAAGTGGGGCAACATCTACTATGCGAGTGACTATTTCCAGAAGTTGTGGGATTTTGCCGTTGCGCTCATCAAGCAGGGGCGTGCATATGTTGACGAGCAGACTTCTGAGCAGATTGCAGAACAGAAAGGAACGCCTACTCAGCCGGGTGTGAATTCGCCTTACAGAGACCGTCCTGTAGAAGAGAACCTGCGCCTGTTCAACGAGATGAACTCGGGCAAGATGGAGCCGGGCAAGATGGTGCTCCGTGCCAAGATAGATATGGCTAACCCCAACATGCATTTCCGCGACCCCATCATGTATCGTGTGCTGAATATGCCGCATTGGCGTACCGGCACCCAGTGGAATGCGTACCCCATGTATGACTTTACGCATGGCCAGTGCGACTATTGGGAGGGTGTTACTCACTCATGGTGCACACTTGAATTTGTGAGCCACCGTCCTTTGTACGACTTGTTTGTCGATTGGGCCAAGGAAGTGGACGGAACAGATCATCCTATTGATGACAATCGTCCTCGTCAGACAGAATTCAATAAGTTGAATTTGACGCACATCCTGCTTTCAAAGCGCAATTTGCTTGTACTGGTGAAGGAAGGCGTTGTGAATGGCTGGGACGACCCCCGTATGCCTACTATCTGTGGCTTCCGCCGTCGCGGCTATAGCCCTGAAGGCATTCTCTCGTTCATCAACAAGATTGGCTACACCAAATTTGACGCATTGAACCAGATGTCACTTTTTGAGGCCGCTGTACGTGACGACTTGAATAAGCGAGCTCAGCGTGTCAGCGCCGTCATCAATCCCGTCAAGCTTGTCATCGCCAATTTCCCAGAAGGGGAGATAGAGGTATATCAGGCTGTCAACAATCCCGAGAACGAAGCAGATGGAACACACGAGATTGTGTTCAGCCGCGAATTGTGGATTGAGCGCGAGGACTTCATGGAAGAAGCTCCCAAGAAGTTCTTCCGTTTAGGTCCAGGCAAGCAAGTTCGTCTGAAAAACTCCTACATCATCCAGTGTTCGGAGAACATTGAGGAATGTGTGGTGAAAGATGCCGAAGGAAATATTGTGGAGATTCATGCCGAGTTGATTCCTGAAACCAAGACAGGTCAGGCCAACAGCGACATGAAAATCAAGGGCAAGACCATTCACTGGGTCAGCTGTCAGCATTGCCTCGAGGCAGAGGTGAGAAACTATGATCGTCTGTGGATGGTGGAAAATCCGCGTGATGAAGTGGCCGCCTATTCAAAGGAACATGGCGACGTGCGTGGCATCGAAGCGATGCGTCCATTCCTGAATCCCAACAGCCTTGAGATTAAAAAGGCGTATGTGGAAGAATGGCTCAAGACGCGCAAGCCCATGGATTACTTGCAGTTCCTGCGCATTGGCTATTACAACGTAGATCCTGATTCAACCCCTGAGCATCTGGTGTTTAACCGCACGGTAGGATTGACAGATGCCTGGAAAAAGATGAACAAGTAACATTCTCTCATGCATGGCAAAATCATATTTTGATTCGCAGGATTTCAAGAAAATTCTGCAGGCATACGAAGAGCAAGCAGGGCAGCACAAAAGCATCTACCTGGATGCTGACGACTTTGCCGACATAGCGGACTATTATCTGAGCGTGAATAGACCTAATCGGGCAATGGAGGCCATTGAGATGGGCTTAGGCATGCATCCAGACGATGAGTCGCTGCTGATCGTGAAAGGGGCCACCCATATATATGAGCATGAGTTCGACTTGGCAGAAGAAGTTCTGCAGGCACTTGACCCCGGAATTCCTGATGTAATGTATCAGAAGGCCCAGCTGCAGTACACCAAGTATCTGGACCTTCCCAAGGCAGAACAGATTTGGCGCGAATGGATGCGTTTGGATGAAAACGGGAAGCCGTCCCTGCAAAAGCAGCGTGAGGATTACATTCACATTATATCATCCTTGGCAGAGCTGCGTGACGAAGATGAAATTGAAGACGAGGCGCTGAAGGGCGAGTCACGCAAAGCTGTACAGAAGTGGATTCACGAATACATCGATACATTCAGCCCCTTGGGCAAATATGAGGAAGATGCACAGTTAGCAGATATCTGCAAAGACAACAATCTTCCCGAACTGCTCTGTGATGTGCTCACTCAGGTGCTTGAAGAACAGCCATACCTTCCTCAGGGATGGACAAATTTGGCTGTAGGCCATCATGTGTTGAAGCACTACGAACAGGCTTTGGAAGCGTGCGACTTTGCTTTGGCAGTTGACCCCAATGACCTTCAAGCCCTGTTGACAAAGGCACATGCTACCAACGGACTGGATGACAAGCAGGGTGCCAAAGTCCTGTTCAAGGACTACTTGGATAGGGGTGGTGACATCATTCAAATCATTCCATACGCAGAGATGCTCTTCTTTACGGGTGAAAAAGAGGAAGCATTGAGGCAGCTTGAGCGATTGGAGAAAGTTCTGGACAAGCGCCGTGTGGAGTCAGAAGCCCGTTTTGAGGCTGTCAAGAAATACCACTCCAGTGAAAAAGAGCGGGTCGCCATCGAGACCATGTTCTTCAATGAAGGCAGGCAGCTCTACACAAAAGCCTATATTGACATCGGTGAGCTGTGCCACAATCATGGCTGCTATCAGGAGAGCATCGCGTGCAACAAGAAAGTGCTC
Organism: uncultured Prevotellaceae bacterium; assembly: GCA_900318775.1. Classification (GTDB taxonomy): domain Bacteria; phylum Bacteroidota; class Bacteroidia; order Bacteroidales; family Bacteroidaceae; genus Minthosoma. Next base: position 36,392 of record ONLY01000010.1, read on the forward strand.
GAAGTAAATCCTGAAAATGCAGACGCTTATTTCATGATAGGCATCAATCAATTGTCGCTCAACCACTACGAAACGGCGTCGCGCAATTTCTCCTTGGCGCTTCAGTATTCAAAAGACCAGGTCATGATGGGGGTTGACATCGCTTTGACTTTCGTCCTGAATGGCTTCGAGACCTTTGCCCTCGAAGTGCTGGATGCTATCTCAAAGATTGCTTCTCAGAGTGACAGCAGATTTGTCAAGAACATACCTGCCGCCAAGTCTTTGACATATTTGAAGTTGGGACACTCCGACCTGTTCTTGGAAAACTTCCGCGAAGCGTGCGCGAAGACTCCCCGCTTGGTGCGCAACGTCTATGATGGATACTTCCCCAAAGAACTCCCTGTAGCAGAATGGAGCGCTTATGTGGAAAAGGATTTGGACGCCTTCGTGAAGAAATTCAAGAAAGAGAGTCCTAATATAAAAGGAAAATAGTATCTTTGCACTCAAAATAAGTCAAAACGTTTTCATCATTATATGGTACACAATAATTTCAAAGGTTTGGGCATAGCACTCATCACGCCCTTCACAAAAGATGGCGAGGTGGATTTCACAGCTTTGCGCCGACTGCTCGATTATCAGCTCTCCAATGGAGTGGATTTCATCTGCCTGTTGGGCACAACAGCTGAGACACCAACGCTTTCAGAGAGTGAGCGCCAGCAAGTGAAAGACCTCGTGGTTGAGAAAGTGAACGGACAGGTGCCTATCCTTATGGGGTGTGGAGGCAACAACACGGCTGCAGTCGTAGAGCAAATCAAGAATGGCGACTTCAAGGGAATCGAAGGAATATTGAGCGTATGTCCCTACTACAACAAGCCTTCTCAGGAAGGGCTCTACCAGCACTTCAAGGCGATTGCAGCCGCAGCGGCAGAACGCAACCTCTCTGTGGTGCTCTATAATGTTCCAGGACGTGTAGGCGTGAACATGACTGCCGAGACCACCCTGCGCCTGGCCAACGAGTGCGAAAACATTGTAGCCATCAAGGAAGCATCAGGCAACTTTACCCAGATTGACGACATCATCAAGAATAAGCCCAATAATTTCGATGTGATTTCAGGCGACGACGGCATCACCTTCCCGCTTATCACTTTAGGGGCCGTAGGTGTCATCTCTGTGATAGGCAATGCGCTTCCGAAAGAATTCAGCCGCATGGTGCGCTTAGCGCTCAATGGCGACTACAACAATGCGCTGACCATTCACCACAAGTTCACCGAACTTTTCAAGCTCCTCTTCGTCGATGGCAATCCAGCTGGAGTGAAAGCTATGCTCAACGCGATGGGACTCATCGAGAACGAGCTCCGTTTGCCGCTGGTTCCATCACGCATCTCCACGATGGAGAAAATCTCCAACATCGTGAAGGAGCTAAACATCAAGTGCTAAGAAAGAATCATCAAAGCTCAAAGGCAGCAAGTCTTTGACCGACGATACAAAATAGATGCTCTGCGTACTGCAGAGCATTATTTTTATAGGGTGCCCTGCACGCAGCTCCGCCTCCAGCAGCACCTGCCGGCAAGCCCCGCAGGGAGTGATGGGGCGCGTACAGAAGTCGCCGTCCACACCGCGTGCCACAATGCAGATGCTCCTGATAGCCAGTTCTGGATAGCGCGAGTTGGCATAAAATACGGCAGTCCTTTCGGCACAGAGGCCCGAAGGGTAGGCGGCATTTTCCTGATTGCTGCCCGTCACCACGGTGCCGTCCTCCAATTCCACAGCCGCACCCACCGAAAAATGAGAGTAGGGCGAATAACTGCGATACGTCGCGCGGCGAGCCTCGCTCACCAGCAGGCGCTCAGCGTCCGTAAGCTCCGGCTCCTGTTTCACGCCCACACGAATATGGATATCCATCTCTTTCATGCTTGCAAAGATATACAATTCCGCCATTCCATCCAATCTTTTTACTCATATTTTTGTCTTTCGGTCTTTTCCTTTGTATGTGTGAAATAAATGTCGTAATTTTGCGACATACTTTACAAAGCATCTAAATCATATCAAATAATCTATGGCACTTAAAGCATTAAACGCTCGCACGGCTCCGAAGAGCCATGCACCTGAGAGAATTGTCCAGTTTGGAGAGGGAAACTTCCTTCGTTGTTTTGTGGATTGGATTATCTACAACATGAATCAGAAGACTGACTTCAACTCCTCCGTAGTGGTTGTACAGCCTATCGAGCGAGGCATGGTGGATTGGCTCAACGGCCAAGACTGCCTCTATCACGTCAATCTTCAGGGACGCCTGAACGGAGAGAAAGTCAACTCCCTCACACGCATCGACTGCATCAGCCGCGCCCTCAATCCATACAGCCAGAATCAGGCCTTCATGGCATTGGCCGAGCAGCCCGAAATCCGTTTCGTCATCAGCAACACCACCGAGGCAGGCATCGCGTTCGATCCGGCCTGCAAGCTTGCCGATGCACCCGCATCCTCCTATCCTGGCAAACTCACCCAGCTGCTCTATCGCCGCTTCAAGGCCTTCAATGGCGCAGCAGACAAGGGTTTGATTATCATGCCTTGCGAATTGATATTCCTGAATGGACACCACTTGAAAGAATGCATCTACCAGTACATTGAGCTCTGGAAAGATGACTTCGGTGCCGACTACGCAGCCTTCAAAGAGTGGTTCACTAAATATAATTATGTCTGCGCAACGCTGGTTGACCGCATTGTTCCGGGCTTCCCACGCAAGGAAATCGCAGAGATTCAAGAGAAGATTTGCTACGCCGACAACCTTGTTGTGCAGGGCGAAGCCTTCCACCTCTGGGTTATTGAGAAGCCCGAAAACATGGATATCGAAGCCCTCAAGGCAGAGTTCCCAGCCGAGAAGGCAGGACTCAATGTCCTCATTGCTCCCAGCGAGAAGCCTTACCACGAGCGCAAGGTGACTCTTCTGAATGGCCCTCACACCGTGCTCTCGCCTGTGGCATACCTCAGCGGCATCAACATCGTGCGCGATGCCTGCAACCATGAGGTCGTGGGCAAGTACATCCACAAGGTGCAGTTTGAAGAGCTGATGCAGACGCTCAACCTTCCGATGGAAGAGCTGCAGCAGTTTGCCACCGACGTGCTCGAACGCTTCAACAACCCCTATGTCGACCATCAGGTCACCAGCATCATGCTCAACTCTTTCCCCAAGTACGAGACACGCGACCTCCCCGGCGTGAAAGTCTATCTTGAGCGCAAGGGCGAACTTCCTCAGGGCCTTGTCTTCGGACTTGCCGCCATCATCACCTACTACAAGGGTGGCACACGTGCCGACGGAGCTCCCATCGAGCCTAACGACGCACCCGAAATCATGCAGATGCTCAAAGACCTGTGGGCAACCGGCGACACTCAGAAAGTGGCAGAAGGAGTGCTTGCGGCCGAGAACATCTGGCACGAGAACCTCAACAACACCGTGCCAGGACTCACCGCACTCGTCAAGAAAGACCTCGACCTCATTCAGGAGAAAGGCATGCTCGAAGCCGTCAAGACCATTCTTTAAGGCTTCACCACATACAAAAAGAATAAGGGGCTGTATCATTGCGATACAGCCCCTTGTTTCTGGTTGTCTGTCTCCGTTAAATCAGCTCAATGCTTCTCTTCACGAAGTTGTTCAGCGCCTCGCCCCTCAGCAGGCCATTCTGCAAGAGAGCCAAGTCAATCAGCTGGCTCACCACCTCAGCCTTCGCGTCCTTGATGCTCTGCTTGATGAGCGGGTGATCCGTGTTCAGCACCAGGTTCAGCATCGTAGGCATCTCGCCATAGAACGCCATGCCTGGCTGCAGGCGCGACATATCCTTCATGCGTCGCATATACTCGCTCTGCGTCATGATGACAGGAGCTGCGCCCTCGCCCAGAGCCTGAGGCTCCACGTTGAACTCAATCTTCTCCAGCTTCGGCAGCGCGTTCTTAAACGTCTCCGTCAGCGCCTTCTTGTCATCCTCAGGCAGCTCCTCCTTCTTCTCGTCGCTCTTCACAATCAGTTTGTCCACTACGTCAGAATCCACACGCGTGAATCTGCTCTTCTCAAACTTCTCCTCAAAGAGGTTGCACATAGCAGGATCCAGCTGGCCATCCATCAGCAGCACATTGTAGCCCTTCGCGTTCGCAGCGGCAATATAGCTGTACTGGTCATCCTTATTGTTCGCGTAGAGATAAATCAGATTGCCGTCCTTATCCGTCTGCTCGCCCTTAATCAGCGTCTGGTACTCCTCAAACGTGTACTTCTTGCCCTCCGTGTCCTTCAGCAGCGCAAAGTTCTTCGCCTTGTCATAGAAGTCCGTCTCGCTGAGCATTCCGTAATTGATGAAAATCTTGATGTCATCCCACTTCTCCTCAAACTGCGCGCGGTCGCTCTTGAAGATAGATGACAGCCTGTCGCTCACCTTCTTCGAGATATACGTGGAAATCTTCTTCACGTTCGAGTCGCTCTGCAGATAGCTGCGGCTCACGTTCAGCGGAATGTCTGGCGAGTCAATCACGCCATGCAGGAGCGTCATGAAGTCAGGCACGATGCCCTCCACATTATCCGTCACAAACACCTGGTTGCAGTACAAGTTAATCTTGTTCTTCTGAATGTCCAGATTCGTCTTCACCTTCGGGAAGTAGAGAATGCCCGTCAGGTTGAAAGGATAATCCACATTCAGGTGAATCCAGAACAGAGGCTCGTCGCTCATCGGATAGAGCTTCTTGTAGAACTCCTTATAATCCTCATCCTTCAGCTCGGCAGGCTTGCGTGTCCAGAGTGGGGTAGTGTCATTAATCACCTCGTCCTCATCCGTCTCCACGCTCTTCTTCTCCTTGTCGTCCCACTTCGTCTTCTTGCCGAAAGCCACAGGCACAGGGAGGAACTTGCAGTACTTGTTCAGCAGCTCGCTAATCTTATACTTCTCCAGGAAATCCTTGCAGTCATCATCAATATACATCACGATGTCCGTGCCGCGGTCAGCCTTCTCTGCCTCCTCAATCGTGAACGAAGGACTGCCGTCGCAGCTCCACTTCACAGCCTTCGAGCCTTCCTTCCAGCTCTTCGTGATGATTTCCACCTTCTTGCTCACCATAAACGAAGAGTAGAAGCCCAAGCCAAAGTGGCCGATGATGGCATTCGCATCCTCCTTGTACTTATCCAGGAAGTCATTCGCGCCCGAGAAAGCAATCTGATTGATGTACTTGTCAATCTCCTCCTCAGTCATGCCGATGCCGCGGTCGCTGACCGTCAGCGTGCCAGCCTCCTTGTTCACCGACACGTGCACCGTCAAGTCGCCAGCCTCCTCTTTCAGTTCGCCCTTGCTGGCCAGCGTCTTCAGCTTCTGGGTGGCATCCACCGCATTGCTCACAATCTCGCGGATAAAAATATCATGGTCGCTATAGAGAAACTTTTTGATGACGGGGAAAATATTCTCAGTCGTAACCCCGATGTTACCTTGTTGAGCCATAATGCTATTTTTGATTGATCAATTTACAAAATTAAATACCATCCTTCATAAAGAGCAAAAGCAATGCCAGCCATCATGCCAACTGACATTTTGTCGGAGCGTCCACACATTTGTCAGTGTTACGTTCCCCCATCCCAAGCGGTGTCGTCTGCTGTCGGTTCATGATTTATGGTTCATGGTTCATTTCAAAACACATCGCGCAAGCCCCGAGCCACTCAAGGCTCTACTATTTCTGGGCTTTGCCCCAAGATTTTTATTTTTTTTTGATTGATTTCTTGCGCAGCAAAAAAGCCACTCGATAGCCGCTCAAGGCCTTTCTTCGTGCTATTGACTCCGTCGAGCTAAAGGTTCGTGCTATTCGTTTTCGTCCGAAGTCCGAAAACAAGAAACGGGCAGCCATTGTGTTGGCTACCCGTTTCTTTATAGAGTGATGTATGTTGTCTTAGAGGGAGATGTTCTGCAGGAATGAGATGAGCACACCTGCTGCAACAGCTGAACCAATCACACCTGACACGTTGGAAGACATGCAGTAGTTGAGCACGTGGTTCTTGGGGTCGTACTTGGTGGAAATCTCGTTGCAGACACGTGATGCCATTGGCACGGCTGAAAGGCCGGTAGCACCAATGAGCGGGTTGATCTTCTTCTTGGAGAAGAGGTTGGTTAACTTCACCATGCAGATGCCTGACGCGATGGAGAGACCGAAAGCGAAGAATCCGCCTACCACGATGCCGATAGTAGTCCAGTTGAGGAATGCCTGTACGGTCATGGTTGCACCTACACAAAGACCAAGGAACACGGTTGCGGTGTTCATGATGGAATTGGAGATGGTGTCGAAAAGACGGCTGGTGTCTGAACCAATTTCCTTCAAGAGGTTACCGAACATGAGCATGCCGATGAGCGATACTGCTGATGGCACGAGCAAGGCCACGATGGTTGTCACTGCGATTGGGAATATAATCTTGATGACTTTCTCGTTCTTGATCTTGTTGGCTGAGGGGAAGAGCTTGTCCTGCTCTTTCATGTTAATCTTCAGTTCCTTCTCAGAACAGAGCATCTTCACCACGAGTGGGATGATGACTGGTACGAGAGCCATGTAGCTGTAGGCTGCAATGGCGATAGGAGCCAAGAGGTGTGGAGCTAGCTTGATGGTGGTGAAGATGGCTGTTGGGCCGTCGGCGCCACCGATGATGCCGAGTGATGCAGCTTCCTTGATGTTGAACTGTCCTGATGCCACTGCGATGATGAGCACTGCGAAGATACCCATCTGTGCGGCTGCACCGAAGATGGACAGGCGGAGATTGCGCAGCATAGGACCGAAGTCGGTGAGGGCACCCACGCCCATGAAGATGACTGGAGGCAGGAAGCCTGTCTTGATGAGCATGTAGTAGAGGAAGTTCATCAGACCGAGGTCGTGCGCAATCTGGGGAAGCGACATTTCCCAGATGTTTTCTGCCAGCACTTTGCCTTCTGCGTTGATGATGCGTCCAGCTTCGTCTGCCTGATACACGCCCATGTCACCGCCTGGGAAGTTGGCGATGAGCACGCCGAAGGCAATGGGGATGAGCAGCAGGGGCTCGAAGTGCTTGACGATGCCGAGGTACAGGAGCACAAAGGCGAGCAAGTACATGACAAGGTATGTACCATTGGCGGCGATGATGTCGCTGAATGCCGTCATCTGGTATATGTTATTCAGTATTTCTTCCATTTGTTGTTCTGTGTAAAGCGAGAAGTGAATTGCGGATAATCTATGTTGCAGACATTCCCCGTCACTTGCTCACTTATTAATAATAGGGTTGTTTTCGCTTCATGAAGCCTGCTTATACAAACTTCATGATTGGGTCGTCCTCTTCTACTGAGTCGCCTGAGTTGACGAGGATGGCTGTGATGGTGCCTGCCTTGTCGGCGCGGATGGCGTTGAAGGTCTTCATGGCCTCGATGTAGCCGAGTGTCTCGCCTGCCTGCACGGTGTCGCCTGCCTTCTTTGGTGTCTCAGAGTTGTCCTTCACGAGGTAGAACTTGCCTTCGAGTGGAGCGAGGATGTCTTCGCCTTCGCCTGCTGGAGCGGTTGCGGGAGCTGCACCTGCTGCTGGAGCTGCTGGAGCTGCGTCGCCGTATGCGATTTCTACCTTGTAGTTCACGCCATTCACCTGAACGGTCACGCTCTTAGGCCCTTCGGCACCTGCTGCTGGAGCGTTCTTGGCTGCTTTGCGCTTTGCGAGGTCTTCCTCGAAGTCTGCCTTCGCCTTGCCGCTCTTGTAAGCACGGTACTGCTCTGGGTGCATAGCGAGCTCAAAGAGCTCTTCGTCGTCCTGACCCAGCTCCCATCCGTTCTGCTTCATTTCCTCACGGAACTCGTCGAGCTTGTCGGGGAAGTATGATTGTGGGTCTTGTGTCTCGAACTCACGGCCCTGTTCTTTGGCCATCTCAATGAGCTCTGGCGCAACTGGGCCAGGCAGCTGACCTGCCTTGCCGAGAATCATGTCCCAGATGGTGTCGGCAATCATGCTCCAGCGGGCTTTGCCTTTCTCCATCTGCATCACGTTCATCAGGGCGAGGTTCTTCACGTACTGTGAGAATGGGGTCACAAGGCATGGATAACCTACCTTTGGCCATACGTATGCTACCTCGTCGAAGAGCTTGATGAGGAGGTCGTCGGTGGTGAGTTCTGGCTGTCCGTTCTTCACCTTCCACTTGTTGAGTGACTTGAGGTTGTCCTCAAGGTCGGTCATCAGCGAACCCATCATGCCGCCTGGAAGACCTGGCTTCACGAGGAGTGAGTTGTTGATGTGGTTGAGGTCTGGGATGTAGTAGCCGAGGAAGTCGTCGCACATCTCCTGAATCTGGGTGCGCACTTCCATATAGGCTGCCATATTGATTTCCTTCACCTTGAAGCCTGCGTCCTTCAGCATCTCCTGCACGGCGATGATGTCAGCGTGTCCTGTGCCCCAAGAGAGTGGTGACATGCCTGTGTCCACGTAGTCACAGCCAGCGTTGCAGACTTCGAGGATGGATGCCATGTTGAAGCCTGGGCCTGCGTGTGAGTGGTACTGGATGACGATGTCTTTCTTGATGTTCTTGATGCCTTCCACAATCTTGCCGAGTGATACGGGACGGCCGATGCCTGCCATATCCTTCAGACAGATTTCGTCGGCGCCAGCCTCGATGAACTGCTTGGCGAGGTTGACGTAGTATTCTACGGTGTGGATAGGGGAGTATGTGATGCAGAGAGAGGCCTGGGCAATCATGCCAGCTTCTTTTGCATACTGGATAGATGGAATGACGTTGCGTGGGTCATTCAAGCCACAGAAAATGCGGGTGATGTCGGTGCCCTGGGCTTTCTTCACCTTGTAGAAAAGCTTGCGTACGTCTTTTGGGCATGGGCTCATGCGGAGGCCGTTGAGTGCACGGTCGAGCATGTGTGTCTGGATGCCTGCCTCATGGAAAGGCTTTGTCCATTCACGTACAGACTTGTTTGGGTTCTCTCCGTAGAGGAGGTTCACTTGCTCGAAACCACCACCGTTCGTTTCAACGCGGTCGAAACATCCCATCTTGATGATAGCTGGAGCTACTTTTACGAGCTGGTCAACACGAGGCTGATACTTGCCAGCGCTCTGCCACATGTCGCGGAAGACCAGTGAGAACTTTACTTCTTTTGCCATATCTTTGTAATGCTTAATAGTTTTTTCTTATAACTTTGTGATTTTATCTGCGCGTCCCTTGCCGCCAGTAATCTGGCTGATGGTGGCGTCAATGATTGCTTTTGTGGTAGCGTCAATACTTGCAATAGCTTTGGCGGCTGGCGCAGCCTTCTTGGCTACTGTTTCTTCGGGGGCCCACTTGTTGACAGCCCAGATGAGCAACTTGCCGAGATTGATCACGATGAGCAGTACAATGAACACTGTGACCATACCGACAACAAGGAGCTGCAAAGCTCCATAAATGTCATTTGTAATCATATTGAGTTAGTTTAATTTAATCTTTCTACGTTAAAAAAACCGTACAAAGTTACGAATAAATCTCTATATTTTAGTGATTATGCAAAACCTTTTTTGCAAAAAGGAGGAAAAAGAGCTGACGGTTTGAGAAAATAGTTGTAACTTTGTCGAAATTTCAATCAATAACTAACTAATTTATGGAACAAGTATTTGCTTATGTAATCAGTCTTGGCGCTGCCGTGATGATGCCTATCCTCTTTACCATTATAGGATTGTGCATTGGCATGAAGTTTGGCAAGGCTCTGAAGAGTGGTCTTTTCGTGGGTGTGGGTTTTATAGGACTTAATGTGGTGACCAAGCTGCTGACTGACAATTTTTCTTCTCCGCTGGAGAGCATTTCAGACTTGTACCACTGGTCGCTGCAGGTGTTTGATATGGGATGGCCTGCCGCTGCTGCCGTGGCGTACAATACGGCTGTGGGCGCGCTCATCATTCCTATCTTGCTGGGTGTGAATTTCCTGCTGCTTATTACTAGATGTACGCGTACCGTTAATATTGACTTGTGGAACTACTGGCACTTCGCGTTTATTGGCGCCGTTGCGTATTTTGTAATGGGCGAGTCGCTTGCATGGGGCTATTTCGCTGCCATTGTCTGCTATATTGTGACTCTGGTGATGGCCGACCTGACCGCAGAGAAGTTCCAGAAGCACTATGACTTGCCGGGCATTTCCATTCCTCAGCCTTTCTGCCAGAGTTTCACACCGTTTGCCATTTTGGTTGACAAGGCTCTGAACCTGATTCCTGGGTTCTCTAAGCTGGATGTGGATGCGGAAGGCTTGAAACGCAAGTTCGGTGTGCTGGGAGAGCCTCTTGTGCTGGGTGTGATTGTAGGTGTGCTGATTGGTGCGGCTGCTCAGCTGGATATCAAGGTTATTTTGATTCTGGGTGTCACGATGGGCGCTGTGATGGAACTGATTCCTCGTATCACAAGCCTCTTCATTGATGGCTTGAAGCCTATCGCAGAGAAGACACAGGAGGTGGTGAAAAAGAAATTTAAGGGCAAGAAGGTTTATATCGGCATGTCGCCCGCTTTAGTGATTGGACATCCTACCACGCTGGTGTGCTCTGTCATTCTGATTCCGGTGATTCTGGCTGTAGCGGTCGTTGTGCCTGGCAACCAGTTCCTTCCTTTGGCTTCGCTGGCTGGCATGTTTTATCTGTTCCCGCTCATCCTTCCGTTCACGAAGGGCAATGTGGTGAAGAGTCTGGTGGTGGGCTTTGTTGCTTTGGTGGCAGGCCTCTACTTTGTGACTGATATGGCTCCTGCTTTCACACAGGCTGCTCATGAGGTGTATGCTGCTACGAAGAATGATGCCGCCCGAATCCCTGAAGGGTTTGAGGCTGGCGCGCTTGACTTTGCGTCCAGCTTGCTTGGCTGGGTGATTTACAAGTGTGTGGCTTCGCTGGAGTGGATTGGCGCCGGTGTGCTCACGCTGATTACGGTGGGTATGTTGGTGTGGAACCGCATGCGCATTGTGAAGGAAGAAAAGGCTGAATGACTATTACATTGACTAACATAACAACACAACCTATGAAGAAAGTATTTACAAGTTTTGCCCTGATGCTGGGCGCTTTGGGCATGAACGCCCAGATGAATGTGAACTTTCAGAAGGCTTGCCATCCTGATGATGTGAAGCATTATGACACACAGACTCTCCGTGACCGCTTCGTGATGGAGAAGGTGATGGCTCCGGATGAAATCAACTTGACGTATTCGATGTATGACCGCTTTATCTTTGGCGGCGCTATGCCTGTCACGAAGGACTTGAAGCTGGAGACATTCCCCGAGCTGCGTGCTCCTTATTTCTTGCATAACCGCGAGATTGGCATTGTCAACACAGCGGGAGATGGTGTGGTGATTGTGGATGGCGTGGAATATCCTTTGGGAGAGAAGGAAGCGCTTTACATTGGCCGAGGCAATTTGGGCAAGGATAAGAACGGCAAGGAAATAGAGTCGAACCAGGAGGTGATATTCCGCTCGAAGGACCCTAAGAAGCCTGCTAAGTTCTATATCAACTCTGCTACTGCCCACAAGCACTACAAGACACAGTGGGTGACGCTTGACGGACGCAAAAACGGCAAGGTGCAATCGCTGAAGGCTACGGTGATGCGCAATCTCGGTTCGCTGGAGGAGTCGAACAGACGTACGATTTACCAGCTCATCGTGAACACGTCGCTGGAGGAAGGTCCTTGCCAATTGCAGCTGGGACTCACACAACTGGAGCCAGGCTCTGTGTGGAACACGATGCCTCCTCACACGCATGGACGCCGCATCGAGGCCTACTACTACTTCAACCTGCCCGAAACTCAGACCATCAGTCATGTGATGGGTGAGCCTCAGGAAAGCCGTGTGGTGTGGCTGCACAATGAGCAGGCTATCATGTCGCCTGAATGGTCCATTCACGCTGCTTCTGCCACCTACTATTACACGTTTATCTGGGGTATGGCTGGCGAAAATCTTGATTATAACGATAAGGATGTCATAAAGGTAAGTGATATCAAATAAAGAATTGGTCGAAATACTATTGCAGAAGTTAACAGCTCTGTCTCTGTATGAGATGGAGCTGTTTTTTTATGTGTTTGTTTGTGTGTATGGCTATAATGTCGTAATTTTGTAGGCTAAAAGAAGGTCATCGTGTTGGGGAAGGTTCAGTCCTTCGAAAATTTCCTAAACTCGGTGATGAATCGTACAGATTATGCAGAAGCTTATTGAAATAAAGGGTGGGGAGGTGCGCCACCCGCTTTATCGAATGAATGCACCTGTCGATTTTGAACTGCAAGCTGGCGAGCAGCTGGCAATTGTGGGCGATAATGGTAGTGGAAAAACGCGGCTGGTGGATATCCTCATCGGCAAGTGTGCATTGATGCCTATGAATGGGGTACGTTATGACTTCTCTCCCAGCAAGGCTAAGATGGTGAGCGATAATGTGAAGTACTTGTCTTTCCGTGACTCGTATGGCACGAATGAGGGTGTATATTACTACCAGCAGCGCTGGAATCAGAACGACATAGAAGAGACGCCTCTTGTGCGTGACTTGTTGGCAGAATCGTTTCGTATTGCCGAGGAGGGCCTGACAAGAAAATCTGTGTTTGACAAGTTTGTGGTACGTGACGAAACACCTGAGCAGGAAGCGGCGCGTTTGGAACAGGAGGCTGCTGCTAAGGAAGAGATGCATCGTGAACTGGAGAAAGTGAAAAAGCATCTGTTTGAGATTTTCCACCTTGAACAGTTGCTGGACAAGCATATCATCTTGCTGAGCAGCGGAGAATTGCGAAAGTTCCAATTGACGAAGACGTTGCTGACGAATCCAAGAGTCCTTATTATGGACAACCCTTTCATTGGCCTGGATGTGACGGCTCGCGCGCAGTTAGCAGAGTTCTTGACATTGTTGACTCGTGAGACGAATGTGGCTGTTGTGTTGGTGCTGTCTAAGACTGATGATATCCCTGACTTCATCACGCATGTGGTGGAAGTGAAGGACATGAAGGTGGGGCAGAAAGTAACGCTGGCTGCTTACCGCGAAAGCTGCCATCCTGTGCCCACAAAGATGCTTTCTGCAGAGAAGGAGCAGGGCATCTTGGATTTGCCGTACGTGGAGGACGCTGAGCATGCAGCGCCTGGCACGCGGCAAGTAATTGATTTCCGCAAGGTGAATATCCGCTATGGAGAAAGGCATATCTTGAAGGACTTGAGTTTCACGGTGATGAATGGTGAACACTGGGCGCTGAGCGGAGAAAATGGTGCGGGCAAATCGACATTGCTGAGCATCGTATGTGCTGATAATCCACAGAGTTATGCGAATGATATAGTACTCTTTGGTCATCAGCGTGGTAAGGGGGAAAGCATTTGGGATATCAAAAAGCATATCGGCTACATCTCTCCTGAAATGCACCGTGCCTATATGAGGGATATTCCTGCTGTGGATATTGTTGCAAGTGGATTGAGTGACGTATCAGGACTCTATCGTAAGCCGAAACCCGAACAGCGGGCAGTGTGTGTGTTCTGGATGGATGTGTTTGGTATCGGAGATAAAGCAGATACGACATTCCTGAAGTTGAGCAGTGGCGAACAGCGGTTGGTGCTGTTGGCAAGGGCTTTTGTAAAGGATCCTTCATTGCTGATTCTGGATGAACCCCTGCATGGACTTGACTTGAAGAATCGCCGATTGGTGAAAGATGTCATTGAGGTGTTCTGCCAGCGAAAGAACAAAACGCTGCTGATGGTGACACACTATCGGGAAGAATTCCCTAATAATATTGATCATGAAATTTTCTTAAAGAAACAGAGATGAAAATTGTGTATTTTCACGGGTTTGGTTCCTCGCATGCGAGTGGAACTGTGGAGATTCTGAGAAGAGAATTGCCCAATGACGAAGTGGTGGCTCCGGATATTCCAGTTGATCCTGTGGAGGCTCTGCCTTATCTGAAGGAACTGTGTGAGCAGGAACAGCCAGACTTGATCATTGGTACAAGTATGGGCGGTATGTATGCTCAGCAAATGCGTTCTTTCAGACGAATTCTGGTTAATCCTGCTTTCACGATGTCAACGATGTCGAAGACATTTCGTACGGGTGAATATCATTTCTTTAGCGGACGATATGACGGCGCAAAGACGTTTAAGATTACAAAGGATATCATTCAGCACCATAATCAGATGGAGCGTCAGCAGTTTAAGAACATTTCTTCGGAGGAGAAAGAAACTTGTTGGTGCCTGGTGGGACTGCGTGACACTTCTGTAACGAATGCTGAGTCGCTGTTCAAGAAGAACTATTTGGCAGACCATGTGATTCGTTTTGATGGTGAGCACCAATTGAATGACAAGGTTATTAAAAAGGTGCTGATTCCTCTTGTGGAACAGCTCCGAAATGCATGATGAAGTTTGTGCGGCAACTTTTGTCTAACCGAACTTGTTGAAGTTGAACATGAAGTTGCCTTTTGAATAATTTAGGGTTAATGTAATAGAAACAGGAGGAACCGCTTGTGAGCTGTTCCTCCTGTTATTTTATGAAATTCGTTTCAAAGTTGAATCTCTATCTTAGCGGAAATTAGAGTAGATTACTTCCAGTTGAAGTGCATTTGCGTCACCGCCAACTAAGCGTGCACTACTCATGCTGAAGTCGTGATTCAGTTTTACAATCTTACCGCTTGAGTCGCTTGTCGTCTCCACTGGGATGATGAGAACCTTATTCCAGTTCTCTGTGGCTTTTCCTTCTGCTTTTTCATGCGCCATGATGGTGACAAGATGTGCAATGTTGGGGAAGGTGTATGAGTTTGTGGCACTATTGAATGTTGCCAAATAGGATTCCTTGTTGTCGTTCACTTGGTAGTTCTCGAAAAATCCATTTAGGTAGTCATCGAGTCGTACCATAAGCACCGTCTTTGGAATGTTTAATTTGAAAGAGCTTTCCACTAAGTCGTTGTAGCGTGTTAGTGTGAACTTGGCAGAATTGATGGTGTCATTGACATTAATTTGCTCTGCAGGAATAGTTGCCATTGTGAAGATACCAGCAGGGCTCTTCAGATAAGTGGCACTGTGGTCTTCCAATAACTTTTCAAGGTTGGAGTTTTCAAAGCGAGTGGCTTCCACCACAGCGTCTGTGGCTGCGAATGAGCACATTCCTATGGTATCTTTCTTGTATTCGTTGTCGTAATAGCGGAATGACAAATTAAGCTGTACAACATCAATATATGCCATTGCACCATCGCCACTTTCTAATTTGAAATACAAACCCTTACTGCATGGGTCTCCACTATTGAGCCAAGTGACTGTGTTCTTGAAGTGGTCTGGGTTCTCGTTGTAATCACGAATAATTTGGGTGCCTAAATCAACGGGAAGACTGACACGAATGTTGTTATTATAGCCACTTGCCCATCGTGCTGAGTCTGTCACCGTGCGGTCACTTAATGTGAACCACTTTGTGGCAATGGGTTTAGTGCTCTTGTCGTAATATTCTTCAGGAACAATGTTTGTGTAATAGTCAGCATTAGGGTCCAGTTGCTTGTTCAATTCGTATACACTGAGCTTGAAGGTTGCCAATGAGTCACCTACAAATTCTTTTACGAATAGACGGAGATCCATCTGTATGCATTCATTGTTGATGACAGTTGGCAGGCTGAATGATTCATCGCAGTGGAATTGAGCCATGAAATCGCTCTTGATGGTGGTGCCTGTCTCTGGGTCTGTGAAACGTCCCAAATAGGAAAGGCTTGTGCGTGCCAATACTGCATCACCTACAGCATAGGATTCTGTGGTGACGTCGTATGTCTGGTACTTTTTGGTGATAATGTCAGTGGATGGCATCATGTCAACCCCTAATGTCGAGGTTTCATCATCACATGACATCAATGCAACCAATGCTATGGCCAATACAAACAGATGTGGAAGTCTCATGTCGTTTCTTAAAATAGCGTTTCGTAGAAATCGCTGTACGCCTGCTTAAATGCGTCACCCTCAACAGGGGCTAATACTGGAAGGTTCAGTGACTTTGCGTAATCGATGATTGCTGGGTCAACTTCATTGTTCTCCACAATGACACCATCTGCAAATTTCACTCCCATTTTCAGCAAATCTGAATGACTGAAGGATGTTTCGCAAAGTTCTTTAATGTCATCGTAGGATGCTTCTTTGTAATCAACGAGTTTAGCATTCTCCGCTCCAAGATCGTTCTGGAATTCCTTTGGGGAAACTTCAATTACAACCTTTACATCGCGGAAGGATGGCTCATCGTAATATGCTTTTTTGACATAGAGAGGAGCAAGAGCTGCTGCCCAGCCATAACAATGAATTACGTCTGGAACCCATCCTTGTTTTTTCACAGTTTCCAATACGCCGCGCACATAGAAAATAGCGCGTTCTGCATTGTCTGTATATTCTTGACCTTCTTTGTCTGTCAAGATGCCACGCTTCATGAAGTAGTCATCGTTATCGATGAAGAAAATCTGCATTTTGGCAGATGGCAACGAAGCTACTTTGATGATGAGTGGGTGATCTGTGTCGTCTATGATGAGGTTCATCCCCGAGAGGCGAATCACTTCATGCAGCTGGTTACGACGTTCGTTGATGTTGCCCCATTTGGGCGAGAATGTCCTTATTTCGTGTCCGAGTTCTTGAATGGCCTGAGGAATCATGCGCCCCATGAGCGAATGCTGGTTCTCTGCCACGAATGGCTCAATTTCTGTGTTGATAAAAAGAATTTTCTTTGCTTCCATCTTGTCAAAAAGTTATGCAAAGATACATTTTATTTTCGAGAAATTCGACTTATTTTTATTAAATTAAGATTTTCAAATGCCAAAATAGTTCGCGAAACGGTAATTTGTCACGAATGAAGCACGAACGGTCCTGTTGGAATCTTGCGGCGCAACACTTCGAGAGTGAAGTCTGTTCCTGCAATAATGCCATAACTGCGCAGCACTGTCTCTACCGTCTTGCGTGCCAATTCAGGATGGTTGTTCTCTTCGCTGAGGTGGCACAACCACACATTCTTCAGCTGCTCGTGAAAGTTCTCCGCTAACGCTGTTGCCGCTTTCTTGTTAGACAAGTGGCCGTGTCCACTGGCAATGCGCTCCTTGAGAGGCTGTGGGTATCTTCCGTTCTTCAGCATCTCCTCGTCATAGTTGGCTTCAAAGATGAGGTGGGTGCTTTTCCCGATGTACTCTTTTACGTTGTCTGTCACATCGCCTACGTCTGTCATCACTGTGAAACGGGAATCGCCCACTTCAATGTAATAGCCCACGTTTTCTGATGCATCGTGGGGGATGGGGAAGGCTGTGATGCGGAATTCTCCGAGCTGGAAGGGAACGCCCAATTCAACTGTGCGGCGATGCTCTTCTGGCACTTTTACTGAATTCTGCCAGTTTCGGTCCATACCTTTATGCACTAGAGGTGTGGCATAAACAGGAATAGCGCACTCTTTACTGATTTTGCCTGCAGCCTTGATGTGATCCGCATGGTCATGCGTGATGAGGATACCTCGCGTTTTGCCCACTTTCATGCCATATTCCAGCATGTTTTTTTTGAATCGACGCAAACTGACGCCACAATCTATGATAATGGCGTCAGTCTCTGTCGATAGATAGTAGCAGTTTCCGCAACTGCCACTTCCAAGACTGAAAAATGTCATGTGCTTATTATTCTTGGGGCAAATTGAGTGCGATGAAATCTTCGTCCAATTGTTTCTGATCCACAAAAGATGGTGCATCAAGCATCACATCTCGTCCACTGTTGTTCTTCGGGAATGCGATGCAGTCGCGGATGGAGTCAAGGCCGGCAAAGATGCTGACCCATCGGTCTAAGCCATATGCCAAGCCGCCATGTGGTGGCGCACCATATTTGAAGGCATTCATCAAGAAACCAAATTGCTCTTCTGCCTTTTCGGGGGTGAAGCCCAATATCTCAAACATCTTAGCTTGCAGTTTGGGGTCGTGGATACGGATGGAGCCGCCGCCCACTTCGATGCCGTTGCACACCATGTCGTATGCATCGGCACGTACAGCTGCAGGGTCGGTGTCGAGCAGGTGGATATCCTCGTCCATAGGGTGTGTGAACGGGTGGTGCATAGCCATGAGTCGCTGCTCCTCATCGCTCCACTCGAACATGGGAAACTCTGTCACCCATAGCAGGGCGAACTTGTTCTTGTCGCGCAAGCCTAGTCGTTCACCCATCTCCAGACGGAGTTCACAAAGCTGCTTGCGTGTCTTCATAGCATCTGCGCCAGAAAGGATGAGAATAAGGTCGCCTGGCTTGGCATCCATCTTCTCCTTCAGTACCTGTAAATCCTCTTGTGTGTAGAACTTGTCCACAGAAGACTTCACGTTTCCGTCTTCCTGTACACGGGCATATACCAGACCTTTGGCGCCAATTTGTGGGCGTTTCACCCATTCTGTCAGCTTGTCAATGTCCTTTCTTGTATAAGTGGCGCAGCCGGGAGCGCAAATACCGCCAATATAGGCCGCTTCGTCGAATACAGCAAAGGTCCCCTTTTTCAGTACGTCATCCAGTTCCACAAACTCCATGCCGAAACGCATGTCGGGTTTGTCAGAGCCAAAACGCTTCATGCACTCAATCCAAGGCAGACGTAGGAAGTCTCCTTCAATTTCTATGCCTCTCAGCTCCTTGAACAAATGCTTGGCCATACCCTCAAATGTTTGGATGATGTCTTCCTGAGTTACAAACGACATTTCGCAGTCAATCTGAGTAAATTCTGGTTGGCGGTCAGCACGCAAGTCTTCGTCGCGGAAGCATTTCACAATCTGGAAATAGCGGTCAAAGCCTGCCACCATCAGCAACTGCTTCAAGGTCTGGGGCGACTGAGGCAGAGCATAGAACTGGCCGGGGTTCATGCGTGAAGGCACGATAAAGTCTCGAGCACCTTCAGGTGTGGAACCAATCAGCATAGGAGTTTCTACCTCCAAAAAACCGAGGTTGGAGAGATAGTTTCTTACAGCGATGCAGAACTTATGGCGCAGTTCCAGATTCTTGCGCACCGCATTACGGCGCAAATCCAGATAGCGGTATTTCATGCGCAAATCATCGCCGCCATCCGACTGGTCTTCAATGGTGAAGGGTGGGGTGATAGACTCGTTCAGAACATTCAGTTCGCTCACTTCAATTTCAATGTCACCCGTTGGAATGTTCTTGTTTTTGCTGTAGCGTTCAGCCACAGTGCCTGTCACTTGAATGACAAACTCACGTCCCAGCTTGTTGGCACGATCACAGAGTTCACGCTCTGTGTCTTCGTTAAAAACCAACTGCGTAATGCCGTAGCGGTCACGCAAATCAACAAAGGTCAGCGCACCCATTTTTCTTGTGCGCTGCACCCATCCGGCAAGAGTCACCTTCTTGCCTGCGTCGGAGAGTCTCAGCTCTCCGTTCGTATGTGTTCTATACATATTTAATATATGTTTTATGTTATTTCTTTTGCAAAGATAGCATATTCTTTTGGAATAACAGCCGGATAGATTAGAGAAACTTCTTGTACCACTTGTTTTTCAATGTCTAATGGAGCGAAAGGAACGAGTGAGAATCACTTTTCATCTTGCAAGAATGCTTATGAATCTGTAACCATTAAAACAATTTACGCAGCATATAAGGAGCTATATGAAATAGCATCAAGGCTTTGCTGTGGTGAACAAGGCCGTGTCGTCTAATTGTAGTGCGTATAATTAGAATGGCAATCCTACGGCAAAGTGGAATGCAAAGTCGCGATCAAAACTGTGGTGTGTGATGGGGTAGTGGGCGCGACCAGTGTAGGCAGGGTCAATGGCTTTCATGCCGGCATCGAAGCGTACAATGAAAAAGTTTGCGTCCATGCGGAGACCGATGCCATAGCTGAGGGCTATCTGTTTCCAGAACTTGTCAACGCGGAATTCACCATCGGGTTGGTCTTTGTATTTCTTGATAGTCCAGATATTGCCTGCATCAATAAAGGCGGCTCCACTGAACTTCCAGAAAAGGGCTGCACGGTATTCAAGATTGAGGTCAAGCTTGATGTCACCCGATTGGTTAAGGAAATTGATGCCTTTGTCCTTGCCGTTGTAGGCGCCTGGTCCGAGAGAGCGTACTGACCATCCACGCACGCTGTTAGCTCCACCTGCGAAGTAACGTTTTTCGAAAGGTAATTGGTCTGAGTTTCCATAAGGATAGGCAATGCCCAAAGCGGTGTGGAACGCTACAGAGTTATTCTTGTCGATACGGAAACTTTTTGAGTAGTCGAAATCGCCTCTGACATACTGTGCGAAAGCAATGCCACAGAATGTGTATTGTCCTTCTTCATTTTTCTTTCCATGAACCATTCCCGTGGCCATCCTGAGTACATTTCCAGAAGTTTCAATGTTGAACCGGATTGTGTAGGCATTCTTTCCGTAAGTCTGTTCACGTGAACCCAATGAATTGTACGAATAAGTGTATCCCATCTTTGTGATGAGCAGATTCTCGTAGGTGTATTTTAGAATTGCATTGGTTTTGCCCAGCGAGTCAAGGTATTGTTCCTTGAATGTTTTTGATATCCAAGGCATATATACATAGCTGATTTCAGCTAGATCAAAACGGTGCTGTGTGTGCTGTTCTTTGCTGTTCCAGCGATAGCGCCATGCAGCGGTGAGCACTCTGCGTTGAAACTCAGGGCGGTTTTGCCGGTTGTACTGCAGCGATATTTCCGATGATGCGTTATGCTGTGTGCCCCATTCGCGTTTCACATAGGGTAATAAGAAAGCAGGGAAGCCTAATGTTGCTTCTGTGCCCAGTTCTACGTAGTTGTTTCCTTCGTAACCTTCCAATCCTGTGATGGCTTCGTAGGCACCACGGATTTTGAACATAAAGCTTTCTGAGCCACGGAACAAGTTTTTGTTCTGGTAGGAAGTGGAAAGCGCTGCACCCATGTCGCCTGCGGAGTTTGTTGCTTCAACATCGAATCCGAAAGAGTGTGGCTTGGCGTGGTTGACTATAATGTTGCAGTCGAGCGTGTCGGTGCCAGGTCTTTCTTCCATACTGATATTGGAGAACGAGATGGCAGACAGGCGCGTGTAGTTGGTATAGGTGCGTCGGAAATGGTTTTCGTTGTAGAGTTCCCCAGGGTGTATCAACGAATGGCTGATAAGCACTTGCTTGCGGAAATGCAGTTTCTCCTGAGTGAGGAAGTTATAGCCTTTGTAGTGAAGGCTGTCAATGGGTTCATTGGAATGGGTTGCATCGGCAAAGAAGTTCACATTGCCAATTGTGTACTGCTTGTGAGGTATTGGTTCTGTGCGTCCATTGTCTTGCTGCAGTTTCACGCGTACCAGCACATCTACTTCTGTTGACTGTTGGGCAGTATCAGCGCTGAAACGGATATCCTCTTTCGTGAATTTGTAATAGCCATTGTTGCGCAGATAGGATGTAATGCGGTTGCGTTCTTCGTTGAGTGCTGTCACTTCAAATGGTACACCAGGTTTGAGAAGTGAAGCCGCAGTATCTTCTACAGTAATAAAGTGCCGAAGGCCCTTGTCTTCCACAATGCGATAGACATTGCGAATGGTGTAGCGTTCATTGGGATGGATATCGTACAAGACATTAACCTTCTTTCCCTTCTCCATTCTGTGCTCTTCAACTTCTGCTTTCATGTAGCCTGCATTGTTCAGCACCTTTCGGATGTCTTCCATTGCTCGCTCTGATTTCTCCTGGTTGTAGAGCACTGGTACCTCACCGAGTTTGCGAAAAAAGCGGCAAGAACGTTTTGTGGTGTCTGTCCCAGACAGCATGTAGATTTTGAGCGGTACACGTGCACCAAACCACTTGGTATTGGTGGTCATGGTCACATAGTCGCCTAAAGCATAAGTTTTCTGAATTTCCTCATCGTCACACGTGACAGCAACACCCGTCAGCATGTGCTCACCCTCTGGAATATACTTATCCACAGAGCAAGAACCCATGATTATGCTCAACACACAAACAAGGCTCAAATAGAATGATGTATGGTGGAACTTCACGCGCACACGATGTAAAAACCATGCAAAGATAGTCATTTTTTGGTTCATAATTCATACCTTTGTCTAAAAATATGGAGAGATGATAAGCAAGAACAAGGTAAAATACATTCGTTCGCTGGAAATGAAGAAGTTCCGAAAAGCGGATCAGGTGTTTGTTGCTGAAGGACACAAACTGGTTGGCGACCTGCTGGGTGCATTTGAGTGCACCTATCTCGCTGCTACGGCCCAATGGTTAGACCAGCACACAAGTGTATTGCACAGTGCTCAACTTCGACACACCGAAATTGATGAAGTGTCAGAAGATGAATTGAAAAGGTTGAGTTTTCAAGAAACCCCTCAGCAGGTGTTGGCAGTGTTCCGTCAGCCCCAATGGAGTGTAAATCTGAATGAAGTGGCCAGCCAGGGGCTTTGTCTTGCTTTGGATGATGTGCAGAATCCTGGCAACTTGGGTACAATTGTGCGTGTGGCAGACTGGTTCGGCATTGAGCATATTTTTTGTTCGCAAGGGTGCGCTGATATCTATAACCCCAAAACGGTTCAAGCCACGATGGGTGCTATAGCAAGGGTTCAGGTTCATTACGTCAATTTGGAAGAAGCGCTGAAGTCATTAGATGGGAGTGTTCCTGTCTATGGCACATTTTTGGATGGGGAAAACATGTATGAAAAAGAATTATCTCATCAAGGTGTCATCGTGATGGGCAATGAAGGGAAGGGAGTTTCGAAGGAAGTGGAAGCCTGTGTGGATGAGCGCCTGTATATCCCAAACTATCCTGAAGGGAGAGAGACATCAGAGTCGCTGAATGTAGCGATTGCCACAGCCATTATCTGTGCAGAGTTCCGCAGACGATAAAAGTTTGGGTGTATGGTATGCTTCCCCATTTCTAAGAATGATGGTTCCTCCTAACCATTCTGTCATGGGGATTTCTTCCGTGAGAGGATAATGTTTTGTGACGATATGATTAAAGAGTTCCACGACATGATTGTTATGGAACTCTTTTTCGTTGATGAACACTCTGGAGGCTGCTACACGGCGCATAGGCTTAATGGTTGGCAGGCGTTTTGCGTCTGCGCGTACCGATGGAGTTGGGTGTACGTACTGAAGGTGCTGACTGAATGTTTATCTTTTCGTTTGATTTGTTCAGCTGACGGAGCTCTTCAGGTGTATAGCGATGTGTAGGCACCTTCTTAATCGTGTCAGGCAAATTCTTTGATGCCTTTGTTTCGGTGCTGTCCGCCTTCTCTTTCGTGACAGGCTCCAAAGATTTCTCGTGCATACGCACCAAAGAGATGTTGTCCACTAAACAGAAGCTGCGTGAAGACTTCATGCCTTTGTAGAAGAAGGAACCCGTAATGCGTTGAATGTCTTCGTCATCATCTGTCTTCAAGGTAAGCTGCTGTGGACCATTGTAGCTAAGTGTGCGCACCGTGCCAATATATTTGCCGCTTTTGTACATGACGCTGAGGCTAACATGCAGATAAGGGCTCTCACCATTGTCTGTGCTTTCTTTGATGAATGTCGGCGAGAACGTGAGAATGAAATGGTCTTTGCGATGGAATGTAGTGTCAGCATGGATGGTAAAACTCTCTCTGTTGACAAACTCTCTGCTTCGCAACAGCAACAGGCGTTTTGAGTTCCACAGGTTTGTTGTGTCGCCTCCTGTAGCATAGATGGCCATCATGTCGTTGTTTCCGTTCACCAGCTGCATCTCTTCGTTAGCGGCTGTGTATCGCTGCTCCAGACTCTTGTATATTTTATAAAGGTCCTTGGGATGCCTATTGTAGTAGGTGACAGATGTATCGAACTGGGCTTCTGTAATGCCATGTTTCAAATACACGGCATTGATATAGTCCTGAGCTTTTCCCAATCGTTCTTCTGCAGGAAGTTGCTCAATGAGTCCTTGCATAATGTGGTAGTCATACAGCACATCTTCCATCTCGCTGCGGGAAAGCACCTCTTTGGGGCGATTTTCGCATGACACAATGGAACATGTAATCAATATGATGAGCGGTATGATAATTCTAGACTTCATTTTAGAACTCTCAACTATATAAAATTCTTAGCAACCTCTTTGTTTATTTCGACCCTTTATGTCTCAACTCTTTCGAATTTGGTATTGGCTTATTAACTCATGATAGCACAACAATAGTGCTACAATGCCACATGAGATGGCCGTATCAGCAAAGTTGAAGATTGGGGAGAAAAATACACAATGCTGCCCCGAATAGATGGGCATCCATGTGGGCATATCCCATTCGATGAGCGGGAAATAGAACATATCCACAACCTTTCCATACAAGAAATCTCCGTATCCATATCCCCAAGGTTGGAACTCCGCCACTTGAGGAAAAGGAGGATTATTGAAGATAAGTCCATAGAAGAGACTGTCTATGATATTACCTGCTGCTCCTGCAGCGATGAGCGTGAGGCAGACGATGTATCCTGTGGGCCTTCTCCTTTTGATTTCGCTATAGATAAACCAGCCGATAATACATACTGCCACCACACGGAAGAGCGTGAGGAACAATTTGACCTCTACACCGAAGAGCTTATCGCCCAACATGCCGAAGGCCATTCCATTATTTTCCACGAACAAGAGACTAAACCACGAAGTGATTTCGATGCGTTCTCCCAAATGCATGCCCGTCTTGACATTGACCTTGATGATTTGGTCAATGACAAGAACGGTCATGAATAGGATAATGGAAAGAATATGCTTGTTCTTTCTAGTCATGAATCAGTCTTTCTGAACAGATATGACAGCTTTGAACTCATCAAAGTTGATGGCTTCACCTTCGGGGTTGCCGAGGGTGATAGAATTTGCCAATACCTGTGCTGCAATGTTCTCCTTGAAGTCATCGAGTACTGCTTTTGTTTCAGGAGTTTCTGTGATGATGACTCGGATACGGTCTGTAATCTCAAATCCTTGCGATTTGCGGAGGCCTTGAATCTGCTTAATAACCTTGCGGGCATTGCCTTCGTTTTTCAGGGCTGGTGTGATAGTGATATCGAGTGCCACAGTTGTGGTGCCTTCGTTGGCCACACTCCATCCTGGGATGTCTTGTGACATGATGTCAACATCAGCCAGCTCAATCACTGCATCCTGTCCCTCTGCTTGCAGCGTTACTTGTCCGTTCGCTTCAAGTTCTGCGATTTGTGCTTGAGACATTTCAGTCACAGCATTGCTTACCGCCTTCATCATCTTGCCAAACTTCTTGCCCATCACACGGAAGTTGCACTTCACGTTTTTCACCAGCATCTTGCCATCCATCAGTTGCAATTCCTTGACGTTCACTTCCTTCATGATGATGTCCTTCATACGCTCTATGCGCCCGCTGAATACGGCATCAGTATCAGGAATAGCAATGGATTGAAGCGCCTGGATTACAGGAATTTTTACCTTCTTTCGGATGGAAAGTCCCATCGATGTGACCTTCATGGCTGCTTCCATAGCTGATTCCAACTCTGAATCGATGTAAGCTTCATTGAAGGTTGGGAATTTGGCCAAATGCACGCTCTTTGCTGTGTCTTTTCTCGTTGCGCTGTTGAGGTCGCGGAAGAGTTGGTCTGCATAGAAAGGAGCGATTGGAGCGATGAGTCGGCTCAGCGTATCGAGACAGGTATAGAGTGTCTGATATGCCGAGAGTTTGTCGTTTGTCATTTCTCCGCCCCAAAAACGAGGCTTGTTCAAGCGGATATACCAGTTGGAGAGGTTATCGATAACAAAAGACTGAATCAGACGGCCTGCCGGTGTTGGGTCATAGTCGTCAAGGTATGTCTGCACGTTCTTCACCAGCGTGTTCAGCTCAGAGAGCAACCATCGGTCAAAATCTGGACGCTCTGTATATGGAATATCAGCCTCCTTGTATTCAAAGCCGTCTACGTTGGCATACATCGTAAAGAATGAATATGCCTGCTGCAACTTGATGAAGAACTGGCTTGTCACTTCCTTTACACCCTCTGGGTCAAATGAAAGGTTGTCCCAAGGAGATGAGTTTGTAATCATGTACCAGCGCACAGCGTCTGCACCATATGTGCCGATGCACTCGAATGGATTGATGACGTTGCCCAGACGCTTCGACATTTTAATGCCGTTCTTGTCAAGAACAAGGCCATTGGAAATGACAGCTTTGTATGCCACTGAATCGAACACCATCGTGGCGATAGCATGGAGCGTGAAGAACCATCCACGAGTCTGGTCCACGCCTTCTGCAATAAAGTTGGCAGGATAAGCCGTTCCCTTATCAATTAAGTCTTTATTTTCAAATGGGTAGTGAATCTGTGCGTATGGCATAGCGCCAGAGTCAAACCATACGTCGATGAGGTCGAGCTCGCGGGTGAGCACATTCCCCTTGCCTGATACCAATTTGATATCATCCACATAAGGGCGATGCAAATCTATCTTGTCATAGTTATCCTGGCTCATATCTCCTGGCACAAAACCTTTGTCTTTCAAAGGATTTGATGCCATCACACCAGCTGAAACCGCTTTGTCAATTTCGTTGTAGAGCTCCTCTACGCTGCCGATACATACTTCTTCGCGTGTGTCGCGGTTGCGCCAGATAGGAAGAGGAGTTCCCCAATAACGAGAGCGTGAGAGGTTCCAGTCGTTGAGGTTTTCAAGCCATTTGCCGAAACGGCCTGTTCCTGTTGATTCAGGTTTCCACTGAATGGTCTTGTTCAACTCGAACATGCGATCTTTCTTCGCCGTTGACTTGATGAACCATGAATCGAGAGGGTAGTAGAGCACAGGCTTGTCTGTGCGCCAACAGTGAGGATAGTTGTGCACATGCTTCTCTATCTTGAAAGCAGAACCTTCTTCCTTCATCTCCAGGCAAATCACAACATTGAGGTCCATATCCTTTGTGGCGGCCTTTTCGTCATACTTTCCTCCTTGATTATATTTAGGGTCGTAAGCATTCTTGACGAAGTCACCACTGTGCTTCCAATAACTATCGTTCACACAGAGTTTTACAAACTCTTCGTTCATGTCTTCCTTCACAAAGTACTTGCCGGTAAAATCTACCATTGGGCGAGTGTCACCAGCCTTGTCGATGACGAAAAGTGAAGGGATACCAGCATCTTTGGCAACTTTGGCATCATCAGCACCAAATGTGGGTGCGATGTGCACGATGCCTGTACCATCTTCTGTGGTCACATAGTCACCAGGAATCACACGGAATGCCTCATCTTCTTTCACCACCACCTGATTATTCTCCAATGCGCAAGGTTTCACCCAAGGCATCAGCTGGTTGTAGTACAATCCAACAAGGTCTGTTCCTTTGCCTCGCCAAAGGATTTCAACTGGCTTCTCATTTCCTTCTTCGTCTTTCTCTGCTGCGAAGTAAGAAGAGAGGCGTGCTTCAGCAAGAATGTAGATGGCTTCCTCGCCAGAGTATGGATTCTTGCCTTTCGCTGCCACATAGTCAATTTTAGGACCAACACAGAGAGCGGTGTTGGATGGAAGTGTCCAAGGCGTAGTTGTCCATGCGAGAATGTAAGTCTTGAGGTTGCAAGGCATTTCACCTGTCAATTCGCCCTTGTCTTTCAAGCCCTCGCAAGCATCTTTGACGAGGAACTGAGCCGTCACGGTTGTGTCTTTCACGTCGCGGTAGCAACCGGGCTGGTTCAACTCGTGCGACGAAAGGCCTGTACCAGCTGCTGGTGAATAGGGTTGAATCGTGTAGCCTTTGTAGAGCAATCCTTTATTATAAAGTTGCTTCAGCAGATACCAAAGCGACTCGATGTACTTGTTGTCGTAGGTGATGTAGGGGTGTTCCAAATCCACCCAATATCCCATCTTGTCGGTGAGCTCGGTCCACTCGTTCGTGTACATCATTACGTTCTTGCGGCAAGCGTCATTGTAATCGTCCACGCTGATTTTCTTGCCGATATCCTCTTTGGTTATGCCTAAGGACTTTTCTACGCTCAGCTCCACGGGCAGTCCATGAGTGTCCCATCCTGCCTTGCGCTTCACCTGGAAACCCTGCATGGTTTTGTATCGCAGGAATGTATCTTTAATGGTTCTGCCCATTACGTGGTGTATGCCGGGATGTCCGTTGGCAGATGGTGGTCCTTCAAAGAAAATGAATTGAGGGCAGCCTTCGCGTTCCTCAATGCTCTTATGGAACATGTCTTCCTTGTTCCATTGTTCCAAAACCTCCTTATTCACATCTGAGAGGTTCAGTTTGGCTCTTTCTGTAAATTTCATAATCCAAAATTTAAATTCATCATTCGTTCTTGAGCCTATTGTGCTTGCATGTTTGCGTTAACTCATTAGAATGGTGAATTTATGCTATGATGCACTTATTTGAGTTTTATATCTTTCAATTTCTGTTCCTTTCCGCAGTAGCGGCACTTCAGCGTGTCCTTGTCCATGCGGTAGAATACCGTTTTCATGGGCTCATTGTTGGTGATGCACACAGGATTGGCGCACTTAACGATGTTGGTCAATTCCTTAGGTAGTGTCACCTCGCGCTTTTCTGCCACCTCATAATTGCGTATGACAGTCAGCCGGATGTTGGGGCAGAGTACAGCCAGCTTGCTAATTTCTGCCTCTGTGAAGAACTTGCCTGCTATCTTGATAATTCCCTTCTTGCCCATGATTTGGCTTTCCAAATTGTTGCCAATGAGTACAGGCTCGGTGCATTTCTCCAGTTGGAGCAGTTGAGCTACGGTGAAGAGTTTGTCTGTTGGTATGTGGTCAATCACAGAGCCATTCTCTAGCGCTGCGACCAGTTTTTGTTGCTTATCCATTGCTTAGTCGATGATTGTGTTGTCGTTCTTGATTTGGTTGAGTGTGATTCCCAGTACGTCACATATCAGTGCCTCGCGAGCATAGAGCCCATTCTGCGCCTGGTCAAAGTAGTAAGCATGCTTGCTTTCGTCCACATCATACTCAATCTCGTTTACGCGTGGCAGCGGATGCAGAATCTTCATGTTCTCCTTGGCCTTGCCCAGCATGTCTGCCTTCAGAATGTAGGCGTCCTTCACACGTTCATATTCCATCAGGTCCGTAAAGCGTTCACGCTGTACGCGGGTCATATAAAGGATATCTGCATCGGCAATAGTGTCTTCTGTGAAGTCCTGCTGCTCAATGTACTTGATGTTGTTCTGTTTGCAGTAAAGTTTGTACTCGTCAGGCATCTCCAATTCCTTTGGAGCGATGAAGTGGAAAGTTGGATTGTACTTTCGCATGGACATCAGCAGCGAGTGCACTGTGCGTCCATACTTCAAGTCTCCCACCATGTAGATGTTCAAGTTGTTCAGTGTGCCTTGTGTCTTGTATATGGAATAAAGGTCAAGCATCGTTTGTGAAGGATGCAGATTGGAACCGTCGCCTGCATTAATGATGGGTACGTCTGTCACTTCGCTTGCATACAGAGCAGCACCTTCCAGCTTGTGGCGCATCACAATCACATCTGCATAGTTACTTACCATTTTAATGGTGTCTTTCAGTGTTTCACCCTTTGATGAACTTGTCACTTTCGGGTCGGTGAAACCAATCACACGTGCTCCCAGACGGTTAGCTGCTGTCTCAAATGACAATCTCGTTCTTGTACTGGGCTCGAAAAACAGTGTGGCTACTACCTTGCCTTTCAGGAGCTGACGGTTCGGGTGCGCCTCAAATTCTGTCGCCATGTCGAGCAGATACTGAATCTTCTCTTTTCCGTAGTCGGCAATTGAAACAATGCTTCTATTTTCCATATAATTTGTATGTCTAATGATTTCCTTTTCTTGCTTCTCCCAAAAATCGTACAAAGGTATGAACAAATAGAGGAATTTCCAAATTTATTTAAGTTTTTCCAAACGAGAAAACTTTAGAGGAGACTCAAATGCTGATATTGTTATTTTCAGGTCACGAAAAAGGCCTCAAAGAACCTTTGAGACCCGTTGGTTTTAAATTGTATATCCAAGTTGAGATGTGCAGGGAATGTTAAAAATGAACAACATCGTACACTCCTCTCAGATTGCTGAATGTGGCTGTGGCGTCTTTCACATAATACATAATCATGTTCTCTGTGCCTAGGCTTTCCCCTAAAGCTGGAATCTTCTTGATCAAGGCCCCTCTGACTTCTATCCGGTTGTCCATGACCAGCTTGCCGTTCATGCGCAATACATTGTTCTTGAATATGCAGATTTCAAACTTGGGGTTCTTTTCCAGTTGATCTGGTGCATTAGTGCCTTTGATAGCCATGAAATACAACTTTCCCTCAAATAGCAGGCTGGCGCCGTATACTCTTACGCGGGGCTGGTCTCCTTCGATTGTTGCCAAGTAAAATTCGTTTGCTTTGTTTAGGAAATCATATACTTTCTGAATGTCTTCCATTGGGTAAAGATATTAAAAGGGTTTAACGTAAAGATGCTTTCATGTCGCAAATGTATCATATTCTATTTTAATCTCCAAATTTGAACGAGAAAAAACACATTTTATTGAAAATATCCTTGCTTGGATTCGTGCGTGGCAGATTTGAAAGCATGTTCCGAATAGATAAGGAATAGCTCCAATAAGCAGAGGCGCACGTCACGAGACTTGTACAGGTTTCGTCTTCTTGTTGCCTTTTTATAGTGCGACAATCTAGATGATACCTCATTGAATGAAATGACAAGTTGCTTAAGGCGTGAGTTTATTGTCGAACACGGCATGAGTCAATTGTAGAGCAAGGCGTAATGTTTTTAAGGAGAGAATGTGGGGCATGTGCACGATGTCGAGAATGTATACGAGGAGCATGTCTTGAAGCAGGGTTATATACCTTGAATAGGGTATGGATTGCTATGATTGGGGTACAGGTTCTGGCGAAAAGGACTGTTTTAAGGTGATTTATAGGGGAAGATTTTGATGATTCGGGAAAAGTGGTGTATCTTTGCATTCTTAAAAGAATGAATATGGTACATTTAGACAAGCAACAGGCTCTTGGGAAGTATGAGGAACTGGACGGCATCAGCTTCATCCGGTGGATAACGGATGGTTATCTTTCAGCAGTTGGTGGGGCTTTGACATCTCAGAACATGGAGATGCTGAGTGCAGAGCAGCATGCGGTGCTGTGCTACCGATATGTGCTGGATGAGGTGATGGAAGGTGGTTTCATTCAGTTGATTCTGAATGGCTATGCGCCTTATGTGCTTGAGGGACCGTTCCCGATGGTAGTCAAGAAGGAGTGGGGCGCAGTCTTGGGAAATGACAAGCAGGAACTCTCACCTGTCATGAAGAACTTTTCCAAGTTGCTGTATGATGTCAAAAAAGAGTATCACAAGCATCAGGATGAGTTGTCTCGAGAGTTGAGCGACGAGGACTTTATGGCGCTCTATGAGCAGCTTGAAGATTTGAATGAGATGGGTGACGATTTTCTTGATGACCACCAAGAGGAAGTGACCCCATTGGTGGCAAAAATGATTGTGGAAAATTTGGACCAATACATGTAAAGAGAATCTCCGAAATCCGATGAGTTGAAGGCTGTAGCCCTAAACAAAAAAACGGAGTGAATGTGCAAGATGAAAGCAGTCTCCGGATGTGGAATATCGGTTTGAAAAGAATATTATGGCAAAAAAGAAGATAGCAAAGAATCAGCAAGTGAACATCAAGAACAAGAGGGCGTCGTTTGATTACGAATTTATTGACACTTTCACAGCTGGCATTGTCCTGACGGGAACGGAAATTAAGAGCATCCGTGCAGGAAAAGCGAGCTTGGTGGACACTTATTGTTATATTAATAACGGGGAAATTTGGGTAAAGAATATGTATGTGGCGCATTATCTGGAGGGTTCGTACAACAACCATTTGGAACGTAGAGAACGCAAATTGCTGTTGAACAGGAAGGAAATCCGTAACCTACAAGATGACACGAAGGCCCCCGGATTCACTATTGTGCCCGTTCGCCTTTACATTAACGAGAAGGGACTTGCAAAACTTGACATCGCACTGGCTCGAGGCAAGAAGGAATACGATAAGCGTCAGACATTGAAGGAGAAAGAAGACCGAAGGGAAATAGACAGAGCAAAGAAACACTATGTGTAAATAAAAAAGAGAAATTTCTATCTTCCACTTTTTTATTTCACCTCTCACATTTTGTATTATGTTGGATACAAACATCATTAGAGAACGCATACTGATTTTGGATGGTGCGATGGGCACCATGATTCAGCAGTACGGCCTGCAAGAAGAGGATTTCAGGGGCGAGCAGTTCAAGGATGTGCCCGGACTGATGAAGGGCAACAATGACATTCTTTGCTTGACCCGTCCAGACGTAATTGCAGACATTCACCGCAAGTACCTTGAGGCAGGAGCTGATTTGATTACCACCTGCACATTCTCCTCGCAGCGCATTTCAATGGCTGATTACAACGTGGAGAATTTCTGCCGCGAGATGAACTTGGCTGGTGCAAAAATTGCTCGCCAGCTGGCAGATGAGTACACACAAAAAACTCCTGGCAAACCGCGATTTGTGTTGGGTGATGTAGGTCCAACAAACAAGACGCTGAGTATTTCTCCCGATGTAAATAATCCTGCATTGCGAAGCCTTACTTACGATGAGCTGGTAGATGCATATGTGGAGCAGATGGAGGCGCTCCTTGAAGGCGGAGTGGATGCCTTGCTTATTGAAACTATTTTTGACTCGCTCAATGCAAAGGCTGCTATATATGCTGCAGAAAAGGCAATGGAATCGACAAAGAAGCGCGTTCCGCTAATGCTTTCCGTCACCGTGAGCGATACTGCTGGACGAACTCTTTCAGGACAGACCTTGGAGGCTTTTCTTGCAAGTGTGCAGCATGCCGACATCTTCTCCATTGGCTTGAACTGTTCGTTTGGAGCGCGCCAGCTGAAGCCTTTCCTGAAAGTTTTGGCAGCGAAAGCTCCGTATTATATATCTGCGCACCCCAATGCAGGACTCCCCAATTCTTTGGGACTTTATGACCAGACTCCTGAGATGATGGCTGAGCAAGTGAAGGAATATGTAGATGAAGGATTAGTCAACATTATAGGAGGCTGCTGCGGAACTACAGAGAAATTCATTGAGCAGTATCCTGCCATTATCGATGGGCAGAAGCCGCATGTGCCTGCCGAGAAACCGAAGAACCTGTGGTTGAGCGGTCTTGAACTGCTGGAACTTACACCCGAACGGCACTTTGTGAATGTGGGTGAACGTTGTAACGTGGCAGGCTCGCGCAAGTTCCTCCGTCTCATCAATGAGAAAAACTATGAAGAGGCCCTTTCCATCGCGCGGAAGCAAGTAGAGGACGGAGCATTGGTGCTTGATATCAATATGGATGATGGATTGCTCGATGCCAAGCATGAGATGGTAACGTTCCTGAATCTCTTGATGAGCGATCCCGACATCTCGAAGGTGCCCATGATGATTGACTCCAGCGACTGGGAAGTCATCAAGGCCGGTTTGAAGTGCGTGCAGGGTAAGAGTATCGTCAACAGTATCTCCCTGAAGGAAGGTGAGGAAAAATTTCTTGAAAAGGCTCGTGAAATCAAACGTTTGGGAGCCGCTACCGTAGTGATGGCTTTTGACGAGAAAGGACAAGCCACTACATACGAGAGAAAGATTGAAATCTGTGAGCGTGCTTATTGGCTGCTTGTCAATAAGGTGAACTTCAATCCGCATGACATTATTTTTGACCCCAACGTGCTGGCTGTAGCTACAGGCATGGAGGAGCACAATAACTACGGAATTGATTTCATACGTGCCACAGAGTGGATTCGCAAGAACTTGCCTGGCGCTCATGTGTCAGGCGGCATGAGCAATCTCTCCTTCTCGTTCAGGGGCAACAACTACATTCGCGAGGCAATGCACTCTGTGTTCCTTTATCATACAATTGCTGTAGGTCAGGATTTGGGTATTGTCAATCCTGCCACACAGGTGCTTTATAGTGACATCCCAGATGATGTGCTGACTGCCATTGACGACGTGCTGCTCAATCGTACACCTGATGCAACAGAAAAT
Source organism: uncultured Prevotellaceae bacterium (assembly GCA_900318775.1). Taxonomy (GTDB): domain Bacteria; phylum Bacteroidota; class Bacteroidia; order Bacteroidales; family Bacteroidaceae; genus Minthosoma. The sequence continues at coordinate 70,242 of ONLY01000010.1, forward strand.
CTGATTGAAATAGCAGCTCGAATAAAAGCAGAAAAGGATGCAGAAAAAGAAGCACTTAAAAATGGCGGAGTTTTGCCAAAGACTCATGCTGATGATTGGCGAAACGGAACGGTTGAAGAACGGTTGAAGCACGCCTTGGTGAAAGGTGTCGGCGACTATTTGGAGGTGGACTTAGGCGAAGCTGCAGGGGTATATGGCAATCCTGTCAAGATTATCGAAGGCCCGCTGATGGATGCGATGAACACCGTGGGTGAACTCTTTGGTGCTGGCAAGATGTTCCTGCCGCAGGTGGTGAAAACTGCTCGCACGATGAAGAAAGCTGTGGGCATCCTTCAGCCCCTCATCGAGGCAAGCCGTTCGGAAGGGGCGCAGAAAGCGGGAAAAGTGTTGCTGGCTACTGTGAAAGGTGATGTGCACGACATCGGCAAAAACATCGTGAGTGTTATTCTTGCTTGCAACAACTACGAAATTATCGACTTGGGTGTCATGGTGCCTACAGAAACGATCGTTGACAAGGCCATAGCGGAAAATGTTGATATCATCGGACTTTCTGGACTTATCACCCCTTCATTGGAGGAAATGGTGAATGTGGCCAGAGCGCTTGAAGAACGTGGCGTTGACATTCCTATCATGATAGGTGGTGCCACCACAAGCGAGTTGCACACAGCGCTGAAAATAGCTCCAGTGTATCATGGCCCTGTTCTCTGGATGAAAGACGCTTCACAGAACGTGATTGCAAGTGCCCGTCTTCTCAATCCGGACACGAGAGCAGAATTGACCGATGAGCTGGACAGAAAATATGCCGAACTCCGTTCCGAAAGAGGGGAAGGGGAGTCCGGCATGGTCAGTTTGGATGAGGCACGCAAACGGAAGCCAAATTATTTTGATTAGCCAAGCTTTTTGGCCTCATTCCACCAGGCGTCCATTTGTTCCAAGGTCAGGTCTTTCAAGTCCTGGCCTTTTTCTTTGGCTTTCGCCTCCACATAGTTGAAGCGGCGGGTGAACTTCTGGTTGGTGTGCTCTAGAGCGTTGTCTGGATTGATTTTGTACAGGCGGGCAGCATTGATGAGGCTAAACATCACGTCGCCAAATTCTTCTGTGGCATGCTGTTTGGCTGCCGCCTTCGCCTCGTCGGTCTCCGCATTGCTGTAGAGTGTTTCCACCTCAGCCTCAAACTCGGAAATCTCCTCTTTCACCTTCTTCCACACATCTCGTCGCTCTTCCCAGTCAAAACCCACATTGCGGGCTTTATCCTGTATGCGGTAGGCCTTAATGAGCGAGGGCAGTGCATCTGGCACTCCTGAGAGCACCGTCTTGTTGCCATCCTTCTCCTTAGTCTTAATTTGTTCCCAGGTCTGAACAACCTCGCCAGCCGTGTTTGCCTTCGCGTCTCCATATACGTGTGGGTGGCGGAAAATGAGCTTGTCACAGAGTTTATGGCATACATCAGCCACGTCAAACGCTCCTTTTTCCTCGCCGATTTTCGAATAGAAGACGATATGCAGCAGCACATCGCCAAGCTCCTTGCAAATATTGATGTTGTCCTCTTTGATGAGTGCGTCGCATAGTTCATAAGTCTCTTCAATCGTGTTGGGACGGAGGGATTCATTGGTTTGTTTCCGGTCCCATGGACACTTCTCTCGCAAATCATCCATCACATCGAGCAAACGCCCGAAAGCTTCCATTTTTTCTTGTCTTGTATGCATTTCTTCTTATTATAAATAATGAGTGGCACAAATTTTCGGCAAAGGTACGATTTTTTCCATGATTTTGTTTGTGGTATTCAAAAAATGTGCTACCTTTGCACTCGCAATTGACAAGGGAGTGCCTTTAGCGAAGGAGATACACACCGAGTCACAGCAGATCAGAACGCACAGTTCCGGAAGGATGGGTGAGTGGCTGAAACCACCAGTTTGCTAAACTGACGTACGGGTTTACCGTACCGGGGGTTCGAATCCCCCTCCTTCCGCAACTTCGTTAAGGAAGTACTGGGGATGAGAACCCAAGGGTTCGTTATCGCGCTGTGCTTGGCTCGTCCAAGAATCCCCCTCCTTCCGCAACTCTTCTGATATGGCGCTTTCGTCTAGCGGCTAGGACACATGCCTCTCACGCATGGAACACGAGTTCGATTCTCGTAGGCGCTACATAAAACTTCGGAATCAACAGCCCTTCACTGGGCACTTGGCGCTTTCGTCTAGCGGCTAGGACACATGCCTCTCACGCATGGAACACGGGTTCGATTCCCGTAGGCGCTACAAAATGGGAAAGAGATATCTTCGGATATTTCTTTCCTTTTTTTGTTTGAGCTGCTGAGGGTTGTAGGTGTGCGGTTTTAAGTTTCAGGTCAATAGATATTATATAATATGTATGATATTTTTCTGGAGATTGGAGTGTAGATTTTTAATAAATCGTGTACGATATAATGTTAAAATATCAAAATCTTTTATTGAATCGCTTGCGATATAAATTATTATTCATACCTTTGCACCGAAAACAATAAAAAACAGATAAATTTATATTCGACTATGAAAACAATTTATGATTTCAAGGCCCTTACGAGCAAAGGTAAGGAACTCAATTTCGCAGACTTTCAGGGTAAGGTTTTGTTGGTAGTGAATACAGCTAGTAAGTGTGGTTTCACTCCTCAATTTGCAGGACTGGAGGAAATGAACCAGAAGTACAAGGACAAAGGATTGGTGGTTATTGGTTTCCCATGCAACCAGTTTAAGGAGCAGGACCCAGGCACAGATAGCCAAATCGAGGAGTTTTGCCAGCTGAACTATGGCGTGACATTCCAAATCATGAGAAAGGTTGACGTGAACGGTCCTGATGCAACACCAGTCTTTGAGTTTTTGAAGGCACAGGCTCCAACTGAGGAGTATCACGGATTGAAAGCTAAGGCAGCAAAGGCGCTCTTCAAGACGCTGAGCAAGAGTGTGGAGAAGGATAGCGATATCAAGTGGAACTTCACCAAGTTCCTCATCTCTAAAGATGGCGAGACCATTAAGCGCTATGCTCCTACCACAGAGCCTAAAGACTTTGAAAAAGATGTGGAAGTCATGTTGGCTTAATTTAGTAACCATTCATTTGCAACAGTTATGCATCCAGAATTGCAGTTAGACAATCAAATATGCTTCCGTCTCTACACGGCAGCGCGTCTCATCACACAAGCATATACACCTTTGCTCAATCAGTTGGGCATCACATATCCTCAGTATTTGGTGATGATGGTGCTGTGGGAGCAGGATTGCCAGCCAGTGAACGATATCGCTCGCCGGCTGGTGTTAGAGACCAACACCGTGACACCGCTGCTTCAGCGTATGGAGAAGCAGGGTGTCGTAGTGCGCACACGGGGCAAAGAGGACAGGCGCCAGCAAATCGTGTCGCTTACCGAAAAGGGCAAGGCGATGGAGGAGCAGGCATACCAGCTGATTCCTAAGGGTATGGGCGACGAGCTGAAAGCTTGTCCCCTGAAGATGAAAGACTATCTCCGTTTGGCAGGCGAACTAGACTCTATCATTCACACGTTGAAAGACGAGAAATAGTGAAGTGGCGTTTGGACGGAAAAAGCCTTCAATGAGAAGTCACTTCGATATTAGCTTCCATTTCAACTGCTGATTTACAATTTTATATTAGGATAACAAGAATTTACAAAATTAAAAAGATATCAATTATGGAAAATGTACAGAAAGTTTATGAATTCCTTGAGAAGGCAGGAACATTTTTTCTCGCAACAGTAGAAGGGGATCAGCCTCGCGTGCGCCCTTACGGTGCCATGCTCTATTTCGAGGACAAAATTTATATCATGGCATTCGGCAAGACAAATACAACTCGTCAGATTGCTCAAAACAGCAAGGCAGAGATTTGCGCCTTCAAGGGACAAACGCTCCGCATTGAGTGTAACCTTGTGGAAGACAATCGTCCCGAGGTGCAGAAAGCGTTGGTAGAAAAGATGCCTGTGCTGAAACCCGTTCTTGGCGAGAATGGCGAAAATGGCGTGATGTACTATCTGAAAAATGCGAAGGCGGATTTCTTTAAGATGATGGATCTTGTTGAAACCGTCACTTTCTAAAGCTTGGTTCCATATCTCTTAGCATATTCATGGAGCAACAGGAACAATTGGATTTGGCGGCCTACATGAGCGGCAGCATCCGCAACATCATGGGAAAAGCCTACAAGAACGTGCTCAGCAATCCGCGCGAGGCAAAATTTGCCTACAAGATGCAGCGCCTGTTTGAGAAATCGGAGAAACGGCGCCGTAAGATGCTTGACGACGAAGCACTTGAAGTGCCTCCATTCCTTATCAGCAGCATCTCTACCACCTGCAACCTGCATTGCAAAGGGTGCTATGCACGCAGCAACGGCATTGCCGAGGATGCTGAGACAGACCGCAAGCAGACGCTTTCTCCGGAACAGTGGCGTGAGATTTTCAAGGAGGCTGCATCGATGGGCATCAACTTCTCGCTGATGGCAGGAGGCGAACCCATGATGCGCAAAGACATTCTGGAGGCAGTCAGTGAAGTGGAAGACATGATTTTCCCTATTTTCACAAATGGCACCCTCATTGGTCCCTCGTATATAGAGTTTTTGCGCAAGCGGCTTAATCTGGTGCCCATCATCAGCATTGAAGGCACAGCCGCAGGAACTGACGAGCGTCGTGGGCAAGGAGTTTTCCGCAGAGCCCTGCACTCTATGGAGCTCCTGAAGCAGGAAAACCTCTTCTTTGGCACCAGCATTACCGTGACCACAGAGAATATGTCGTTGGTGACATCGCGCGACTTCATCAATCAGTTGCGCTCTTACGGCTGCAAGATTGTATTCTATGTGGAATATGTGCCCACAGAACCAGGCACAGAGCATCTGGCCTTCTCTGACGAGCACGTCGCACAGATGGAAAAAATGCTGGAAGAACGTCGTGCTGAGTATCAAGACATCATCTTCCTCTCGTTTCCTGGTGACGAAAAAGCCCTTGGAGGGTGCTTGGCATCAGGACGCGGCTTCTTCCACATCGGTCCAGACGGGTCGGCAGAGCCCTGTCCTTTCTCGCCATTCAGTGACAGCAACGTGGCAGAACTTGGCGTGCGCAAAGCCTTGCAGTCCCCCCTGTTCCGCAAGATACGTGCAGCACGAGCCCTTGGCTGGGAACATACAGGAGGCTGCACCCTCTTTGAGCATCGTGAAGAAATTGAAAACATGTTAGATTAGAAACTGATAAAATATGGCTATAGCAATTCGTTATTTCACCAAGTTTGGCCACTCTGCCAAGATGGCAGAAATCATAGGGCAGGCTACCGGCACAAAGCTAGAACCCATCTCTGTGCCTATCAGCGAACCCGTTGACACGCTATATCTCGGCTGCGGCGTTATGCTGGGAAAAATCAGCGCCGAAATGACACGTTTCATCAAGACTCTTACCCCCGATACGGTCAAACGTGTCATCTGTTTTGGCTCATGCGCCATCATCAAGTCTCCGGTGCCTCAGATGCGCACTTTGCTCAAGTTGCAGAACCTCCAGGTAGATGAGAAATCCTTCACTTGCAAAGGTTCTATGGGCCCGCTTCATGCAGGGCATCCCAACAAGAGTGATCTGGAGAATCTCAGAGAATTTGTGCAGACAACCCTCTGAGAACGGGCACAATAAAAAGAACACATTAACTTTCTTCAAACTTTTTTCAAAAAGAAGGGGAGGGCGATGTTTGAATCGCTCTCCCCTTCAATTTATGCTGTAAGTAAGAAATGCTGATTATCGGATGAAGTGCATCGGAGCCCAAGCCTCTCGCTCGGGATATTGCGGAGCGCCGTTGGCATGAATGCTCTTCAGTAGGAACGCCATATTGTTGGCCAGTGTGCGCATTGTCTGCATGCCTTCCGTGTCAAGAGCTGCCTGGCCAGGTTCCCGTCCGTAGGCGATGTTCCAATACTGAGAACCCACAACAGGCATATTCATCATTTGAAAGCCCATGTTGAGCGTCTGGAAGGCAGAAGTGGCACCACCGCGCCGGCACACAGCCACAGCAGCCGCAGGCTTGTTCTGGAACAAATGTCCTGCCGAATAGAACATGCGGTGCATCAGGGATAGGGCAGCGCCAGTAGGTTCACCGTAATAGACGGGTGATCCGATGATGAAAGCATCACTGTCTTGCATCTTCTCGATGACGCGGTTGCAGACATCGTCGTCGAAGGTGCAGCGTCCCAATTCCTTCGCCTTGCATTGTCCGCAGGCGATGCAAGAGCGTACAGGCTTGGCGCCCACCTGCACGATTTCAGCTTCAATGCCGTTTTTCTCCAGTTGTTGGGCCACTTCGCTCAGCGCCGTGTAGGTATTGCCGTCTTTGCGAGGGCCTGCATTAACCAAAAGTACTTTCATATGTCCTCTATGCTTAACAATCCACGCTCCATTCACTTCTTGAAGTATGCGCGGAAGTGACTAAATATCTTTTCTTTGATGCTGCTGGATGGCTTAATGTTGTCGCCGCCAGCAAGAATGTCAATCGCCTTCTTCTCGTCTTTCGAAAGCGTCTCGGGGATATAGACAGAAATGTTAATGATTTCGTCTCCACGCTGATTCCCGTAGCTGTTAATGTCGGGAATGCCCTTGTTCTTCAAGCGCAGCACGGTGCCAGGTTGTGTGCCCGAAGGAATTGTGATTTTCGCCTTGCCGTCGTGAGTAGGCACTTCGAGCGAGCATCCCAGCACAGCTTGTGGAATCGTGAGCAGAAGATTGTAAACGAGGTCAGCACCGTCGCGGAGCAGTTCTGGATGCGGTTTCTCATGCACCAGAATCTGCAGGTCGCCATTCACGCCGTTTCTGCGTCCAGCTCCACCCTTGCCTTGGAAATTGTAGGCATAGCCTTCCACCAAGCCTGCAGGGAGTTCCAGCTCCACCTGCTTCTCGCCCTTCACAATGCCTTCGCCGTTACAATGCTTACACTTGTTCTTGATGACAGTGCCTTCGCCCTGACAAGTGTCACAAACCGTCTGAGTCTGCATGATGCCCAGCATCGTCTGGCGAGTCTTATACACCACGCCCTGCCCGTTGCAAGTGCTGCAGGTAGATTCCTGCCCGTCCTCAGAACCTGAACCGTTACAATGTGGGCACGTGATGTCCGTGCGCACATTGAACTTTTTCGTGACGCCGTTCACAATTTCGTTCAGATCCAGCTCAATGCGCATACGCAAGTCCTTGCCCTTGTAGACAGGCTTGCGGCGCTGGCCGCCTCTGCCTCCGAAGCCTCCGCCGAATCCGCTGAAACCTCCGCCAAAGCCACCGCCGAACACATCGCCAAACATGCTGAAGATGTCATCCATAGACATGCCCGCGCCGCCGCCGAAACCTCCAGCGCCAGGTCCAAAAGCATCAGGACCAAACTGGTCATAACGCTGGCGCTTCTCAGGGTCACGCAAGACATCGTATGCCTCGGCAGCCTCCTTAAACTTCTCTTCTGCCTCCTTGTTGCCCGGATTGCGGTCAGGGTGATACTTGATGGCCATCTTCTTATAGGCCTTCTTGATCTCATCGTCAGAAGCGGTCTTCGACACTCCCAACACTTCGTAGTAATCTCTTTTCGCCACAGTCTAAATCTATTGAAAATGAAAATCGCCCAGCGCGTGTGTGCTGGTTACTCAGCTACTGCCACTTTGGCATAGCGGATTACTTTGTCATTGAGAGTGTATCCCGCAGTCATGCAGTCAATCACCTTGCCCTTCTGCTCCTCAGGCTGTCCAGGCACCATAGCGATGGCCTCGTGCAGGTCGCTGTCGAAAGGCTGTCCCACCACATCCATCTTCTTCAGGCCCTCTTGAGCCAGCAGCTTGAAGAACTTGTCGATAATCAGGTTCAGGCCCTCCTTCACGGCATCCACGTCCTCATACTTGTCCATGTTCTGCTGAGCACGCTCCAAATCGTCAATGATAGGGAGCAGCGTCGTGATTACCTTCGTTCCGCCGTTCTTGATAAGCTCAGCTTTTTCCTGCATCACGCGCTTGCGGAAATTGTCAAACTCAGCCACCTTGTAGAGCTGCTGGTTCTTCAGTTCCGCAATCTGCTTCTCCAAATCTGCAATTTTCTCTTCGGGAGTGAGTTCCTTCGCAGCTTCTGCAGCCGGTTGTTCCTCGGCAGCAGCCTGTTCTTCAGCGTTGTCGCCAACAGCCTTTTCGTTCAACTCCTCGTTCATAGTTTCTTCGTTTATTTCTTTTTTCATAAGTCGATAGTATGATTCCTTTATAATAACTGACAAAAAGGATGCCAGTGCATGCTACGCTGGCATCTATGTGACATACTGTCACCTGTTTCGTCAAATTTTCAGTGCAAAGTTACGGCTATTTTCTCGTTTAGGCAACAATCACACTTCCGAAGTTGGGAGAATCGGTCGATTTCTTGCCCAGCAATGCGGGAAACATCAACCTGGTAAACAAGAGAAACCGCCTCGTTTGTTCGTCACGAACACCTCGAAGCGGTCTTTTGTCTCTAACATCTTATGGTTTACGTAATTCTAAAGTTGGTGTCTCACGACACTTGTCCTTAATATTATTATGAGTAAAGATGCAACTGGCAAAACAATACGTTATCAAAGTACTTTTGCAATTGCGATGCAAAGTTACGGACAATTTGCGCGCCCTGCAATACCTAAAATATGTGATTTCATACCCTTACGATGGTATCACGTCCCATTTCCCTAACGTTTTCTGTGAGCCGATACCTACTTTCTCTCGACCGATACCCATAATAGGGGAGAGGCGGTCAAGGGTTCAAGGTGAAGGGTAAACTGAGGGCTGAAGGATGAGGGCTGAGGGATGATGTCTAATGTCAAAAGTCTAAAGTCTAAAGTCAATTCTCAATTGTCAACGTTTGTAGCAGCGAGAGCAGAGTCAAGCAAACTGTCAATTGTCAATTATCAATTAACCATAACACCCCGCATGGCTAATTATCAACTGTCAATTGTCAATTGTCAATTAAATTAGGCCTCGCAAGGCTCTCTTATTTCAGTTTTATAGATTTTGATAGATTTCTTGCGCAGCAATAAAAGCGCCTAAGAGCCGTCCGAGGCTCCCATTCGTGCCATTCGTGCCATTCGTGGGCGTTCCCTTTTTCGTGTTCGTTTTCGTCCCCTCTCTCTCCACTCAGCCTTCAGCCCTCAGCCTTCATCCCTCAGCCTTTAGACTTTAGAAATCAGACTTTAGACATTAGACTTTAGACATCAGCCAATTTGCCCACACTCGAAACAAGAGTGAGAAAAATGAATGGAATGATTCATAATAATGAATGTTGAAAAAGAAATAAACTCTAAAAAATAAGGTGATATGATTGTTTTCAAAAAAATATGTAACTTTGTATTCATAAACTTTCATGAATTCACAATAACAAATAACAATCAATACTTAAATCTTACGCATCTATGAGTAAAAGACTCTTTTCTATTCTAATGCTGCTCTGCCTTGTTGCAATCAACGCTTCCGGCAGAAAAGCTATAGTCACATGGGAAAGTGGCGGCTGCATTTTAGTACTGTGTGACGACGGCTACTTCAATGTCTATGGCAAAAACGACGCGTATATGGCTGACTATGCCTCGGACAAAGATTGTCCATGGTACGGCATGAGGGAACAAATCAAAGAGATTGATATTGAGGAAACGGTGGCAAACATCGGCGCCAATGCCTTCTGCGGCTGCACACAGTTGACGAAGGTCACTATCGGCACTAACGTGACGAGCATCGGCGCGGATGCCTTCAGAGGCTGCTCCAACCTGACCGAAGTTGAAATCCCCGCCAGCGTAGAGACAATAGGGGATAGAGCGTTCTACCAATCTGAGGCTTTGGCCTCAGTGTCGCTCCATGAGGGTCTGAAGAGCATCGGCAACTACGCCTTCTTCGAGGCGGGGCTGACATCGGTCGATATCCCCGCCAGCGTGACGGGTATCGGCAACTATGCTTTCGGCTTATGCTCCAATCTAAAGTCGGCCACCATCGGCGATGGTGTGAAGAGCATCGGCGATTTGGCCTTCACGTGGTGCGATAAGTTGGAGTCGGTTAACATCGGTAGCGGCGTAACCGACATCTATGGTAATGTCTTCTATGGTTGCACTGCTACGACGGACGTTTACTGCTATGCCGACCCCACAAAGCTGTCGTGGTATGATGACGGCAACAACGACTTCAAGACAGACGGCTCGACGAAATTTCATGTATATAAGGCATCAGATTGGAGCTCCTTTGCCCCGAATATCAACGCTACCATCACGGGCGATTTGGCTGGTAAGGGCAGAGCCGACCGAGTGCTGTGGTCTTACGATGCAGACGCCAAAACCCTCACCATCAGCGGCTCTGGTGAAATGATAGATTATGCAACGATGACAGCCCGTCCTTGGCACGAATACAGATTGTCCGCCACACGCTTAGTTATCTCTGACGCTGTGACGAGAATCGGCGATTATGCCTTCTTTGACTACCGTCTTCTGCCATCAATCGACATTCCTGCCAGCGTGAAGCACATCGGAAAATTTGCCTTCGCCTATTGCGGTCGCATGGAGTCGCTCACCATCGGCAGCGGCGTGACGAGCATCGACCTCAACGCCTTTTCCGATTGTACCGCTGCGACGGACGTATATTGCTACGCCGACCCCGCAAAGCTGTCGTGGAACGATGGCAACAAAGACGACTTCAAGAAAGACAGCTCGACACAGTGTCACGTGTATGATGCGTCCGCATGGAGCGGCTTTTCCGAAACTGTCAACATTGCTTTCACGGGCGACCTGATCGGCAGCGATGCGCCCAGTCGTTTGCTGTGGGCTTATGATGCAGACGCCAAAACCCTCACCTTCAGCGGCACGGGTGACATGAAGAACTTCGTCTTAAACTCAGAGCGTCCTTGGGACGATTATAGGAACAATATCACCAACGTTGTCCTGGGCGAAGGCATGACGAGCATCGGTATGTCAGCTTTTTACGGCTGCAACAGTTTGACGTCCGTTGATATCCCTGCCAGCGTGACGAGCCTCGAAGGTCTTACCTTCTCTGGATGTATTTAGAGACCTATAAACTACCATGAACAACGAAAACTAATCGAACTTAAATCATTGTATTACAGCCACTTTTAGATTTTAACACTTCAGAAGTCGTTTTTGGTTGCTTCGGAAATTCCCTATAAATTTGCAACGTATTTCTACCGCAGGGAATTTACGAGGCTT
>ONLY01000025.1 GCA_900318775.1 uncultured Prevotellaceae bacterium
GGCTGCCAACTTGTAATCAATTTCTTCGTTTGCCATCATAAAATAAACTATGTCTTACTACTTTTATTGTAGCCTGACACAGTTTACTTTACACTCTCCAAAAAGCAGCACTCAACCCCATGATTGAGTGCTGCTTTATTTGTAACACTTTTCCATTTTCTCTCCATCTCTATCTTCGTTCTCGTGAATAAAATATTCAAAGCTCGTTCTTTAAATACAAAGCTTTTTCCTCATCTTCAAAGCTCATTCTTTATCTTTATAGCTCGTTCTTTCTATTCATAGTTTGATTAATCCAAATCCTATCTTATGCCCATGTGAGTGGGCACAAAAAAGGGCTACCCCTTTTCTCACGAAAAAGAATAGCCACAACACAAACACAAAATAAAACACGACAAACGAATCTGGCATTTAAGCCAGATCGCTGTAGGGTATTACTGAATGCCGTTCTCGCGCAACTTGCACTGCCATTTCCATGCAGATGCAAGAATGTCATTGAGTGGCGTGTCAGCACTCCATCCGAGCACTTTGTTGGCCTTGTCAACATTACCCCAGATGGCTTCGATGTCGCCTTCGCGACGAGGTGCATACTCCCATGGAAGTTTCACGCCTGTAGCCTTTTCGAAACCTTCCACGATTTCGAGGGTAGAGTAGCCATGTCCGGTACCGATGTTGAACACTTCAACAGGATCTGTCTCCTGATCAAGCACGCGCTGCATAGCCTTTACGTGTGCTTTTGCCAAATCCACCACGTAGATGTAGTCGCGGATGCAAGTGTGGTCTGGAGTGTTGTAGTCGTTACCGAAAATCTTCAGCTGCTTACGAATGCCGATAGCGGTCTGAGTGACGAATGGTATAAGGTTCATAGGCACACCGTTTGGAAGTTCGCCGATAAGGGCAGATGGATGTGCGCCAATGGGGTTGAAATAGCGGAGAATGATAGACTTGAGAGGAGCACCAGAATGAATGTAGTCCTGAATGATTTCCTCATTCACCTGCTTGGTGTTGCCATAAGGTGAGAGCGCCTTCTGAATAGGAGCCTCTTCGGTTACAGGAAGGTTCTCTGGTGTAGGTTGTCCGTACACTGTGCATGAAGAAGAGAAGATGATGCCCTTGCCTCCATATTTTGTCATCAACTCAAGCACGTTCATGAGTGAATTGAGGTTGTTGCGGTAATAGAGCAAGGGTTTTTCGACAGATTCACCAACAGCCTTGGAGGCCGCAAAGTGAATACAGCCCTTAATCTGGTATTTCTTGAATACGGCTTCTGTAGCGTCAAAATCATTCAAATCCACTTTTTCGAATGCGGGGCGGATGCCGGTAATCTTTTCGATACCGTCAACAACTGCTGCATTAGAGTTGGACAAATTATCAATGATGACTACGTCGTAGCCTGCTTGCTGTAGTTCTACTGTCGTGTGTGAACCGATGAATCCGGTTCCTCCTGTTACGAGAATGGTCTCTTTCATTTTGTGTATGGTTTATAAATCATTTAATTAGTGTTCTTGTCAAATAGTCAAAGGTAAAGAATGAATTTCTCTGTTCTTGCTTTTGCAGTGCAAATATAGGACAAATAATCCATTCTTCACCTTTGATTTGAGGGTTATTTCACTCTTTCGCTAAAAAAACACCTTTTTATTTTACTTAATGACGAATTTGATGTGGTTCTCATCGCCAGAAGCAGTAATTGCGCTTACGATATAGATGCCTTTAGGCAGAGTGGCCACATGGATAGTTGTGAATTTTTTGTTCGAGCGAGTGGTGATAGCAGCATTTACCTTTGTGCCAGCTGTGCTGTATACACCGACACGGGTAATGGGCGCATCTTCGCTCTTCACGTTCACGACACCGTCCACATATGCGATGGTAATGCCTCCGTCTTTCGAGTATGAGCGGATGCCGTCTGGTTCGGGTTCTTCCGGAACGACATACAACTTGTCGTAGGATCCTATCTGGTTGGTCTTTCCTATGGTAGGAATGTTCATCAAATAGGTTTCGTTGCTTCCATCAGGATAACGTCCTACAGTCTGGATGCCCAAATGCTCAGGATACTCGAATTTATCAGTGTAAGTGTCAGTCGTGAGGAGCACGCAGCCACTTTCCTTCGCCAGCTTGAATGAAGCATGGATGTCTTCGCCTGCGTTAGCGAGCCCATCGCACCAGATCACCTTATGCCCATGAGCAGGAATGATGGTGTTTATCAGCGCATCGTCCACTGGAACTTGATACTTCATTGGCTTCTTCTCGTTGTCGGAGATATACATGCCACGAATATCTATGTCTTTGCCTGTGGTGTTGTACAGCTCAATCCAGTCGTTCTTCTTAAAGTAATATGGATTGACGTACATGGAGTTTGCGGCGCTTACTTCGTTCACGCGCACTGGATTGATGCCTTCTGCCAATATGTCCTCGTCAGCAAGTTCCTCAAACACTGCCATCACCTTGTGTGAGCCATATATAGGAATTGTGTATTCTTGTTCTCTTGAAAGAACCGCTCCGCTTAGGTCAGGCTTGCTCACCAGCAGTTCGGCATTCCACAGAATGTCAGAAGAAGTGCTGTTGTTGTTGTGCACCTCCACTGCAATCACGTTCTCTCCTTTTTGGAATAGCGAAGAGCTGATGCTCATTGTGCCTGTGTCGGGGTTGCCGGGCGCGTAAGAAGTAGAAAATGTATTGTAGTATACTGTGCCAGATGGCATGTTGTAGCGTCCTGCCTCCACACCGTTCACATACACGATAGCGCCATCGTCCACTGTGAAGTTCAGTGTATACTCTTCATCAGAAAGAGGTGTGCTGGTGAGCGTGAATTTCTTGCGGAAGTAGTAGCAAGGCAAGGTTGTTTTTGTCGAGGTAGCTTGATCTTTGCCATACCCGATAGGAGCATTTCCCGACTTCCAGTTCGTTTCTTGATAAGAAGAGGACTTCCAGTTCATGCCATCCAGAGAGCCACCATCATAATACTTCCACGCCTCATCGTTACTGAATATGTTGCTTGAAGTGGTGCCGCCCTGCTGTTGCCAGCCTACAAACTTGAAGCCTGCAGGTGCTTGAGCTTTCAGGGTGATTGGAGCAAAGAGGTTTCCGTTGAACTCATTATAGGGCAGTTCGATGTCATTCAGCAAAATCTTTGCCTCAGGCACGCTGCTGGAAATGCTGACCGCCTGAGCGTTCTTGTCACTCAACTTCATATAGCTGCAGCCTCTCAGTGCGGAAATTTGACGGCTATTGCGTGACTGGAAGCTGCTGATGACGCTATTGGCTGTACCCCAAGGATTCACAAATCCGTCGGTTGACAGGTAGCTCGCCATTTCATTGACAATAGAGGAAACATGCTTGGGCTGATAGACAGAGCCGCCCATGATACAGAATGTGTCAATAAACTTCTTGCGGAACTTGTCGTTCTGCAGCAGGTTCTTGAAGAGGGTGACCACCTGAATTTCTCCGTATCTCTGCTGACCTTCGATGTTCTCATTCTTAGAGTAGTCGTATCCATGCAGGGCGTTAAACGTATAATACTGCTTGTTGAAGAACATGGTGAAAGCATTCTCGTCGTTGTCGCTGAAGGAGCCATCAAGGTCAAAGAGCACAAAGTGGTATTTCCCGTCGTTCTTGTCACGGAAGCCTTTCACGTTGTTCTGTGGCCAGTCCCAGTTGCCCACATAAAGCTCTACAGCCATGTAGTTCACATACTCATCGAGGTCAAGTAGTTTGCCAATCTCCTCATATGTATCTTCGTCAGCTGCATTTTCACTCAGCTCCATCAAGCGCAGGAAAGACTCGTTGGTTCCTTCCATCTGCACATAGCCAGAGTCAGGGGTGATTTCAAACTGGTCCATTTCATCGGTGTCGATACCATAATTGGCATAGGCAAAATGCTTGTTGTTTGCCTCACGCATATTGAGGACATTGTAATGCTGAGCATTGATGAACACATGCACTGGCTGCCATGCCTGATAGTCCACATTCAATCCGCTTCGAGCTACAATCTGCTGGATAGAAGCATCCTTGATACGGCAATAGTTGTCATTGCCGCCATTGCGGATTTGCAATGTCTTTGTCTTCACGTATGGCTTCTCGTCGAAGAATTGAGCCTTGAAGAAGTTGTTGAAGTCGTAGGTCTTTGAAGCCTTAAGCTTGAAAGAATGGGGCTCCCATGCACGGCTCCAGCCGCCACACATAGACAAATCGCACTCCTGCGACACGATGCATTCATTGTCTGTTGTTAAGAAGTCAAAAGCCACAGGGCGGTCCCATGCCATGTTCCAGTTGCACTTCTCTGTCTGGCCATTGCCCGGACGACCGTAAGGACCTTTCTGGAACACACCAATCTTTTCAGAATAGATGTGGTCAATATCCGTCACAACAGACACAATAGGGAAGGGGTATTCTCTATCTTTATAAATATATGTACGTGTAACAACAGGTGAAGGAAGGTATCCATCTTTATAGAGACGGAATCGGAAGCATTGGTTTCCGGTCACCGTGAAGATACCCGTTTGTGAAGTCTTTGCATAGGGATTGGATGGAGCGGGGAGGTCACCATAGATGTCGGTGTACCACAAGGTAGCCCCCTCTGGAATGTTGACGCACACCTGGAGTGTTCCCTCAAAGAGTTGAGTGGGCTGGTCCACCTCTGGAGCAGGAAGCATCAGCTCGGCAAATCCTTCATTCGTCTCGTTTGAATAGCCCGGTGAGGGGAAGCCCGTCCATGCCCAAGCATCATTCATGCCATCTTTCATGCGCGCATAAGACATGCGTGACATAGCAGGCGGATAATCTTCTTGTGCAATGATATTAGTGCCGTCAGACACGATAATGGTGCCACCCTCACAATCCAGCTTGTCGTCAATCTGACGATAGGCCTCTGGCGTAAACACTTCAAAGTGGTCAAAGTTGAGCACGGCATATCCGTGAGCAGGCAGTGCGCCATAGCGGTTCACCAGACGGTGCTTTTTCAAATTGTTGGGGTCATCCGTCACATAGAGACCGCTCAGCGTTACACCTATATCTGTCGGGTTATACAACTCAACCCAACTTCCGTAGTTCTTCGATGGATCAAGATACATATCTACATTGGAAGCCATGATTTCGTTGATAATCAGGTTCTCTGATGTTGCCGCATTCGTCTTCACTGTCACCAGGCATCTTGCTGTCACGGCACCTTCGTCTTTCGCAGTGGCTATGATATAGCAGGTTCCGGCAGAACGTGCCACTATATGCCCCTTAGAATCGATTGTGGCCACACTCGTCTTTGTCGAGGACCACGTCACATTCTGATAGGTCGCGTCGGCAGGGAATACCTGTGCCGTGATATCTGCAGTCTCCTGAGGCACCAGGTTCAGGCTCGTAGAAGACAGCTGAATAGATGTAACTCTGGTAGCTTCTCCGTAATACTCCAATTTCCAGTTGTCTACACATGTCCAGTCCCCATTTATAGTGGTGGTCTTGCGAATGCCGATACGCAGCGTGCCGTTGGTTCCCACTTCGCAGTCCAATGTGTTGTGGTAATATCCTGCTGCAAACCAGTAGTAGGCTGCCTCCATATTATTAGGAATGTATTTAACGTCCCAATAATCTCCTACTCCTGAAGTGGCGCCACCCAAAGAGGAACTCAAAGCCGCAGAGGAAGCAGGGACAATAGCCTTTTCATACTCTCCTTTCGTGGAAAGAGCATATAGTTTCGCGTGCTGTGTCGCGCTATAATTTCCATTTTTATATGCATTATAATCATCTCCAGAATTACCCATCCTGTAGAAAGCATCCAAACTAAGCCGATACTGGCCAGCTTCCAGGCCTGTCAAGTCTTGGTAGGTGTTGTAAGTCCTCTGATAATGCTCTGCGTTCTCCTTCGGATTCATTGAACTCCATTGTGTTCCGCTCCAGCCGGACAGGTTGTTATCATCAAATCTTGGATTGATGATGAACTTGTCTGTCACATCAATCCACTCTCGCTGTGCCCAACCTATCGTGGCAGCCACAGCCATCAAAGCAGTAGTAAATATTCTTTTCATATCAATAAGTTTTGTTTCGATTTAGTATTTCATTGTTATTTGTGCGTTAGTTTAAGAATGTTACGAAAGGGAACCCCATCATCGCTTTTGGGGTTTCTTCCAGAAGTTGAATCCCAGCAGATATTTGAGCGTCCCATAGGTGTTGGTCAAGCCAAATTTATTCTTTCGGTAGTCGTACGTATGCGTTTCCAAAATCAGTCCACTGAAAAACCTCGTGTTGTTCCAGAAGAAAGACATGCGCAGGTTCAGGTCTGTCGAAATGCTGTTGAAGATGGAATGCTTCACCTCTTGCGCCTCTGTAATGTTCGACCTCCGGTAACCGATGCCTGGCATCAGCGACACGGCAAAGAGCACGTTGCGTCCCACCACGCAGTTATAGTTATATCCCACGCTTACGCTGTAGTCGCTGTAGTTCACGTGGCTGAAGAGGAGCGTTGAGTCGATTTCTTCCTGAAGGTAGGCTGGCAGCTCATACTTGTTAAACGAGATGGCCTGATGATTATATTGGAATCCTACGCTCCAGCTGCCACAGCTCTTTCTTTGTACGGCATTGGCTCCAAATGCGGCAGGCCATGAGAAATGCCGGTTGTTGAACATATACATAGCGCTCACACCATTGCAACGCGAGTCCAAACCGCGGAAAGTCCTTTCTCTTCCGCGCAAGTCTATGCCGCTCACACTTCTAATTTCGGCTCCCTTGCCAGAATTGAACATATAATATTCGGCAAATATTTTTGCGGTATGAATGACAAATGATTGTCTCAGCGATGTGCCGTTTGTCTTTCCTGCTTTGATGCCCAGGTCATTCATGTTCCACACGGCACCATATCCGAAGGGCCCGAAATACACGAATCCACCAAGAATCACCGAAGGGTCTGACTGAATCACCATCGTGTTGCTGGTTTCCGACGAACGCATGAAGTAGTAGTCGTGCCAATAGGACACCTCCATCTGGGCCGTCAACTGATATTGCTGAGGAGTCACGTATGTAGTGTCACATCCCATTAGGAACTCCGACACTCCATCGACGACTCGCGTCAGAAAGGGTTTCCGCTTCCTAATCTGCTCCACCCCCACATCATCAAGCACACGAGTCTGTTCCACATCCATACGCTCCATGTCCCAACCTGCCCGAAGAGTCGAATCCACTATCTGTTCTTCCTGGGCCATTGCAGCCACTGCTGCTACAGCCATCAGGAGAACTACTCCCATACGCTTCATCGTCTCGTGTTGTTTCACTCTGTCTCTTCCCTTTAATCAGTCATAGTTGAATTCCAGAACACCGACTCGCATCACCTTACAATTTCCCTAACACTCTGTCCATTACCCAGTTCGTCGGTGTGGCACTCATCGAGTCGCAGTCACACTTTTCCATGCCACGCAAATGCCGTACCACCTTTTCAATCAGTCCCATCTGCACATGCGGAGGGTTGGGCACCACAATTTGTTCCTGTCCCCGCTCCGTGTCCAGCACAATTGGAGCGTAGTCAAACACAGAGAACACGATCTTGCCCTTCGTGCCCACAATCGAGATGCGGTCTCGTCGTGCTGACTCATGCGCCACAAAGCACCACGACGCGCTGCCCGACAATCCGTTTGAGAAACGGAAACAGGCGTTGAACGTGTCCTCGACCATGTAGAGTCCAGCCATGTTCTGGCAGTAGCCCTCAGCTTCCATAATCGGTCCGAACCAGTACTGAAGCAAATCCAGCTGATGAGAGGCCAAATCATAAAAGTATCCGCCACCGCCAGCCACTTCCGGCTGTAGTCGCCAAGGCATCTCCTTTCCGCTCTTGTGGTCCAATTCTCGCGGAGGCACAGCAAAACGAATCTGCACCGTCAGAATCTTTCCTATCTCGCCCCCCATCACAATCTCCTTCACGCGCTCAAAATAGGGGAGATAACGTCGATAGAACGCCACAAAGCAGGGAATGCTCGTCAATTCGCTGATGCGGTTCACACGCAAGCAGTCCTCATAACTGGCCGCCAGCGGCTTTTCGATGTAGGCAGGCTTGCCCGCACGCATTGCCATGATGGCAAATGTAGCATGAGAGGAGGGGGGCGTCGCGATATACACCGCGTTCACATTCGGGTCATCCACCAGTGCTTGCGCGTCGGTATAATATTTCTTAATGCCGTGCCGGGCGGCATACGATTTGGCTTTCTCTTTGTCGCGGCTCATCACAGCAACCACCTCGCTGCCCTCAATCTTTCCGAAGGCAGGTCCACTCTTCTTTTCAGTCACTTCTCCGCAACCGATGAAGCCCCATTTGACAACAGACAGTTTATTCATTGAATCAGTAAACAGGACTGATAACAGTCCATTTAAGTGGCAAAATTACAAAAAAACGGCGACAGCGAATAAGACTTTGGCAATTATTGTCTAACTTTGTGCCAAAATTTAACAATGTTAGACGAAAGATGACTCGTAACAAGAAGAAAAACATGCCCCTTTTAGAGCACGTCACCATCACAGCCTGCGCTGCAGAAGGCAAGGCTTTGGCACGTGTGGAAGACAAGGTGGTGTTCGTCCCGTTCGTGGTTCCTGGCGACGTGGTTGATTTGCAAGTGAAGAAGAAGAAGAGCGCCTATATGGAAGCTGTAGCCGTGAAGTTCCACGAATATTCTCCTTTGCGCACAGAGCCCATATGCCGCCACTATGGCGTGTGCGGTGGCTGCAAGTGGCAATGTCTCCAGTATGGCGAGCAGCTGAAAGCCAAGCAGCAGCAGGTGTTTGACAACCTGACGCGCATCGGCAAGATAGAACTTCCCGAATTCATGCCCATTCTTGGCAGCAAGAACATCTATGGCTACCGTAACAAGCTCGAGTTTGGTTTCTCCAACAAGCGCTGGCTCACCGACGAGGAGGTCAAGCACGACGTGAAATACGACTTGATGGATGCCGTGGGCTTTCACATCACAGGAGCCTTTGACAAGATACTTGACATCACCGAATGTCACCTGATGGACGACATCAACAACAAAATTCGCAACGACATTCGTCAATATGCTCTCGAGCACGGCCTGGAATTCTATGACCTCCGTCAGAACCACGGACTGTTGCGCTCCCTCATGATTCGCACATCCAACACTGGCGAGCTCATGTTCCTGGTGCAGTTCCGAATTGACACACCCGAACAGCAGCAACAAGCCGACGAGCTGATGCAGCACCTTAGTGAAACCTTTCCTCAAATTACATCGCTTCTTTATGTTGATAATCATAAAGCTAACGACACCTTTGGCGATCAGGAAGTGCACGTTGTCAAGGGCAAGGATTACATCTACGAGCAGATGGAAGACCTCCGCTTCAAGGTAGGTCCCAAATCCTTCTATCAAACTAATACTGACCAAGCATACGAGCTCTACAAAGTGGCACGCAGCTTTGCTGGTCTGACAGGCAACGAACTCGTGTACGACCTCTATACAGGCACTGGCACCATCGCCAACTTTGTGGCTAAGCAGGCACGTCAAGTCATCGGCATAGAATACGTTCCCGAAGCCATAGAAGACGCTAAAGTCAACTCGGAAATCAATGAAATCAGCAACACCCTGTTCTATGCAGGCGACATGAAAGATATCCTCAACAAGGAATTCATCGAGGCGCACGGACGACCCGACGTCATCATCACAGACCCGCCACGTGCAGGCATGCACCAAGATGTCGTCGACACCATCCTCTTTGCAGCCCCGCAGCGTATCGTCTATGTCAGCTGCAACCCGGCCACTCAGGCACGAGACCTTCAGCTCCTCGACACCGACTACAAAGTCACGCGGGTGCAGCCCGTTGATATGTTCCCGCACACCCAGCACGTCGAAAACGTCGTCCTGCTCGAAAAGCGATAGAGCCAATTATCTATTGTCATTTATCAATTATCAATTAACCAAAGTGAGCACATACTTCGATTATAAAGCAGCCAACCACTACACAGACTATCCAGTCAAGGAACCTGCAGAACTCATGCAGTTCCTCATGAACCGCGTCTCAGGCATCTCCCGTACCCGCGCCAAAGAACTGCTCAGCCAGCGCATGGTATATGTAGACAAGGAAATCGTCACACAGTACAACCACCCGCTCAAGCCCGGACAACTGGTACAGATATCCAAGAACCGCCATGTGCACACCCTTCGCAGCAGATGGGTGCGTCTGGTGTACGAAGACGCCTTCATCATCGTGGTGGAAAAGAAAGAAGGCATCTTGACCAATGCCTTGCCTGGCGATCGCCGCGAGAACGTCAAAGCCATCCTCGACGAGTACGTCAAGCGTCAGAGCAAAGGCTTCTCCGTCCATACCGTGCACCGTCTCGACAAAGGCACATCTGGCATTCTCCTCTTTGCCAAAAGGCGTGATATCCAGCAAATCTTCACCGACAACTGGAAAGACATCGTCATCGACCGCCGGTATATTGCCGTCGTGCAAGGAGAGATGGAAAAAGACAGCGGTACCGTTACCTCATGGCTCACCGACAACAAGATGTTTGTCACCTATTCCAGCGTCATTGACAACGGAGGCAAATACGCCATTACCAATTACCGCACCCTCAAGCGCAAGAATGGTTACTCGCTGGTGGAACTCAAACTGGAAACAGGCCGCAAGAACCAGATACGTGTTCACATGCAGGACCTCCATCATCCCATTGTAGGCGACTACAAGTATGGCAGCACCGTCGAAGACTACGCAGAGCGCTCCAATCCCGTGGGCCGCATCTGCCTCCATGCCTTCCGCTTAGCCTTCCGCCATCCCATCACAGGCGAGTTCCTGAAGTTCGAAACACCTTATCCAGGAGCATTCACATCACTCATGAAGTGAGGCACACAGCCTGCTACCTCCATACATACAAAAAAGCCTGCAAAATCGCAGGCTTTTCTTGTTGTTGGCAAGGAGCTAGCACAGCCAGTTTCTTCGTGTCATGAGGGGAGAGGTGCACCTCACCCCCCACGTTCTCCATTCACATGAAACTTTGCTTGCTTTCGATATACTTCATGATGATATCAGCAATCTCATCCTCTGTCTTGTTGTCCGCTGTAATAACCAGATGATAGTTGCGCGTGTCATAGCGAGACGTGCCCGTATATTTCTTGATGTAATTCTCGCGCATCTCATCCACCTTCTTAATCACCTTCAGAGCTTCCTCCTTCGTTTTGTGCTGCTTGCGCATCACACGCTCCACGCGCGACTCCAGCGATGCTTGGATAAAGACGCTAATATGGTTGGGGTGATTGCGGAATACATAGAAGCCGCTGCGTCCAGCCACCACACACGAACCCTCATTCGCGAGGTTCTCCAGAATCATCGTCTCCGTCTCGAACATCTCGTCTGTCGTAATCAAATCTGGCTCATCACTCATCTTGGGCATATAATAGTATGATCTCATGTCAAGACCAATGTTAAGGATTCGCATCACGTCTGCCCACCATCCGTGCTTGCGTCCTTTTAGTTTCTCAATCTCCGCAACGGAGAGGTTATATTCCTTCTGCAAAGCTTGGATAAGCGCTTTGTCATAAAAAGGCACGCCTAATTTTCCTGACAAAATGCGACCGACAGTGCGTCCGCCGCTACCTAATTCCCGGTTAATTGCGATAACAAATTTCTCGTTTATATTCATACTATTAGCTTTTTGTGTTTTTGTTGAATATTAGCTTTCAGTTGCAAATATACGAGTATTCTCCGAACTTCAAACATTTTTTGATACTTTTTTTACCATTTTTTATGCATTTGAAGTTTAACTCTCTGTTTCTAGCATATCGTTTTACTTTTGACAAACGAAGCAAATCATCACGAAAACAATTTGTTATAGCTTATCCCTAGCGCGGCTGTGTGAGAATAAAAAAAGGGGGAGAGCGTGGTGCTCTCCCCTTGGGAATTATCAGTATTTGAATGGTTGGGCTTTCACATATATCTTGTAGTCTTTGATGGAACCGGGAGCATTGCTCTCCATGCGGGGGAGGTACTGAAGGGCAGTGATGGTGTGTTCCTTGCCGAGGTCTATCACAATCTGGTGAGGAAAGTTGACGCCCTTGACGGTGGACCAGAAAGTGGATTCCTGCAGGTCATAGATTTTGTCGCCCGCACGGTTGCCAGTGACGATGTCTTCGCTGTCGGCATAGGAGATGCGCCAGGGCTCGCGAGAGAGGCGTTCACCATTGGCATCGAGTAGATAGAGTTCTGCGATGCAGGTATATTCATCACCATTGTGGCTGTTCAGGCCTTCGAGGCACACATAGCGGCCTGTCTGTGGGGCGGAGAACTTTACTTCCTGCCATCCGTTGCCGGCCTTGAAGGTGCCTGCTGCCACAGGGCTCTCACCGTTGAGGTTTAGGTTCTGTCCCTCGGTGCGGTGGATGGGTGGCTCGGCTTTCTGCAACTGGTCGATGATAGGCTTGGCGAGTCCTTCACTCTTGGCTTCGTTGGGGCCGATGATGTCAAGAACGATGATTTCGTTCTGTCCTTTCTTGAGCCAGCAGCCTGGGCAGTAGAGGGTCTGCTGAGGGCCAATCTCCCAGATGCGTCCGAGGCCATGCCCGTTCACATAGACGAGTCCCTTGCCGAAGGTAGCGAAGTTGAAGAAGGTGTCGCCGGTCTTTTTCAGGTTGAAGGTGGCGCGGTAGTAGCCAGGGATGCGGTCACCGTTATGGCGGGGGCTGACATCAGTGAGGGGCTTATAGACTTGCTGCTTGCAGAACTCGTAGGTGTCGGGGAAGAGGCGGGTGGCCCAGCGCTTGAGGTGCGAAGTGAAGTCGTTGCCGTCGATGTTGATGGTCAGGTCGACGGTGCCTTCGATGCCTTTGAAGTCCTTGATGGCCCGTCCGAAGTTGATGCGACCCATGGCCTCAACAAGGATGTCGAGACGGGCGCCTTTGCGTGTAGAGGGCAGAGTGATGTCCTTGTCTCCGTTGCGGCGGTCGAGGGCACCGATGTATTTCCCGTCGAGGAAGATTTGTACGTAGTCGTGGCCCCCTGCTATGTGGAGCTTGCTCTGGCCATCATTCTTGGGAAGGAAAGTGCTGTACATGATGGAGCCCCAGCCTTGGTCAAACTCTTCCATGGTCTTGACTTGCTCGGAGAGGATGACCTTTGGAAGATTCTCGAAGAGGGGGGCGTATTCCTTGAAGGTGATGGCTGGAACGGTGATGATAGGTAGTGGCTTGGGGGCTGCAGGAAGTTTCTTATCTGTGTACTTCTGCAACATGGCACGCAACTCGTCAAACTTAGGTGTAGCCTGTCCGTATTCGTTGATTGGGGCGTCGTAGTCGTAGGAAGTGACGTCGGGCGCAAAGCCTGGAGAGTTGGCGCCTGCCCAGTGTCCGAAGGAGGTGCCTCCGTGGGTCATGTAAAGGGAAAAGGAGATGTTCTTGTCAAGCATTTCACGGAGGCCGTTCACCATGTCTTTGGATGAGCGGGTCTCATGCTTTCCACCCCACTTGTCAAACCATCCGCTCCAGAACTCGGAGCACATGAGGGGCGCGTTGGGGCGCACTTCCTTAAGGCGGCGGAACTGATCGTCAATGTTGGCACCGGTGCCGAAGTTCATGGTCCAGACGAGATCGTCGAGGCCATTGTTGAGGAAGTTGCTTGACCAATCGCACTGGAAGAGTGCCACTTTGTCGAATCCTACCGAGCGGAGGCAATCGCGGATTTCGCTTACGTAGGCTTTGTCAACGCCATAGGAGCCGTATTCGTTCTCAACCTGCACCATGATGATGGGGCCTCCGTTCTGGATGGTGAGCGGTGCTAGCTGCTTGCCGACCTCAGTCTCGAATATCTTGACACGCTCCATGAAGTAGGGGTCGCGCTCACGCAGTTTGATGTCTTTCTTCTTCAGGAGCCACCAGGGCAGGCCTCCCATTTCCCATTCAGCGCAGACGTATGGACCGGGACGCACGATGACATACATGCCGTTCTTTTGCGCCAGCCGGCAGAACTCAGCCACGTTGTTGTTGCCCGTCCAGTCAAACTTGCCTTCCTGCTGCTCGTGAATGTTCCAGAAGATGTAGATACACACGGTGTTCATGCCCAGCGCCTTGCACATCTTGATGCGATGTTCCCAATAAGCTTTAGGAATGCGAGGGTAGTGAATTTCAGCCGCTTTCACCACGAAAGGTTTGCCGTTGAGCAGGAACGAGCCATTGCCTGCCTCGAATGTGCCTTGTGCGGTTTGGGCCTGTGCTGGCGATGCAGCCATCATGGCTGTAACCAGCGATAACAGATAGAGAATCTTTTTCATTGTATAAATAGGTTTGTAGAGAAAGATAGTTGTTGTCAGGACAAAGATATGACAATTCGTAGAGAGCACAAAATAAAAATCATTTTATTTCTTTCATTCCTTGTGTAAACCTAAAAAATGGCGTAACTTTGCCCACGAACGATAAGCAGTCCGCAGACGATTGTGTCAGCGTTCACCATACCCATTTTATAAATAATATTTGTCTCTAACTACTTTTAAACTCGTGAGATGCTGACGGTGTGTGTGTCAGCAGGTTCATCAACTTACAAGCAATATGTCTATTTGGATTGTCTTCAAACTTCTCGGTTCGTTGGCGCTGCTGATGTTCGGAATGAAAGCGATGAGTGAAGCATTGCAGAAGTTGGCAGGTCCCCAGTTGCGCCATATACTGGGAGCCATGACCACTAACCGTTTCACTGGCATGCTGACCGGAACTCTGGTCACTGCTTCTGTACAGTCATCTACTGCTACGACAGTGATGACTGTTTCGTTTGTTAATGCCGGCTTGCTTACCTTGGCACAAGCTATTTCTGTCATCATGGGCGCCAATATAGGCACCACGCTGACGGCATGGATTATGGCGGTGGGCACAGCTGGAAACGAAGCCTCTCCGTTTGACATCAGCGTCGTCTCTTATGTAGGCTTCTTCATTGGCATTGTGCTTATCTACATGAAGAAGCATCGCTACATAGGCGACTTCCTGTTTGGTATCGGTTTGTTGCTGCTGGGCCTCACCACATTGAAGGCTACAGGCATGTCGATGGACCTTGCCAATAACGAGGCGGTCACCTCTTTCTTCAAGTCGTTTGACCCTAATTCCTTCTGGACAACACTCATATTCTTAGTATTAGGCGGCATTATGACGTTCTGTGTGCAGTCATCTGCTGCGGTGATGGCTATCACAATGCTGTTGTGCTCTACGGGTGCGATGCCTATCTACCAGGGCATTGCGCTGGTGCTGGGTGAAAACATCGGTACTACAATCACCTCAAATCTCGCGGCTCTGTCCGCTAATGCCCAGGCTCGCCGCGCTGCCCTTGCACATATGTTCTTCAATGTGTTTGGCGTCTTGTGGATTCTGTTCGTCTTCCGCTATTTCATCGACATGGTGTGTGGCTGGGTGGGCTACGATGTGGACATGACAAAGAGCAATGCCAGCAGTTCTGCCTTCTTGGCGAATGCCGCAAAACTGAACTTTGTGCTGGCGGCTTTCCATACTGCATTCAATGTGGTCAACACCGCCATTCTCATCTGGTTCATCCCGCAGATAGAAAGTTTTGTCTGCTGGGTAATCAAGCCTAAGAAAGTGGACGAGGAGGAAGATTTCCGCCTGCACTTCATCACGGCAGGCTTCATGAAGACTCCCGAGCTATCTGTGTTTGAGGCCCAAAAGGAGATTTCCTCGTTTTCGGACCGCATGCAACGTATGTTCCAAATGGTCGTGGAGTTGCTCAATCTCTCCAGCAGCATTCCTGCAAAGAAAAATAAGGGCTCTAAGGCTGGAGATTTCGAGAGCCTCTATGAACGCATTGAGAAATATGAGGGCATTTCAGACAACATGGAGCTGGAGATAGCCAAGTACCTAGACTCTGTCAGCGATGCGCACCTGTCTGATGAAACGAAGGCAAAAATCCGTGCGATGCTGCGTGAAATCTCTGAGCTGGAATCAATTGGTGATGCCTGCTACAATATGGCCCGTACTATTAATCGCAAGTATAATGGAAAGCAAGACCATTTCACGGAGAGCCAGTATGACCACATCTATCAGATGATGAGCCTTACGGACCAGTCTCTCTCTGAAATGAACAGCCTCATGTGTGGCAGAAAAGAAAGCTACGATGTGAACCGCACTTTCAATATTGAGAATGAAATCAATAAATACCGCAATCAGCTGAAGGCACAGAATATCGTTGACATCAACAATCACGAATACACATATGCTGTAGGCACTATCTACATGGACCTCATCAACGAATGTGAAAAGCTGGGTGACTATGTTGTGAACGTGGTGGAGGCACGCATGGGCACACGACTCAAAGGAGTGTGAAGCGAGTTGATAGTTGAGAATTGAGAATTGAGAATTGAGAATTAGGCTAGTACTACGTTGTATATTGCTTCGCGAGAAATCAGATATATCTTGTGGAAAAATAGGGAAAAAGACCAGAAAAAGGGAAGCCTTGAGTGGCTCCCCTTATTCTTATGAGAGGAGGTTGGGAGAGACCTTAGGCTTTAGGCTTTAGACTTCAAACCTAAGGCCTTAAACCTTAACCTTCCATTATAGCCAGTATATTTTCTGCGGGTGCTGTACTCTTTCCTCTTCAGGAGGTGGCGTCATGTAGTCACCATAGATGGCTCGCAGGCATGCGTCATACTCGGATATGACCATCAGTTGCAACCCCTCAAATTCTTTTGTCTCGTAGTGTTCGAAGACGCTGCGGGGGTGCTTGTCTCGGGGAAAATCCATTAAGATGGATCTGTTGCCACAATGGCTGGACTTTTCATAATCATCAGCTGTGATTATTTTTTCGTATTTGTCTGTTATCTTTTTGATGTTGGTACTGCCATGCAGGGCATTTCTCATCATGATGAGAAACTTCTGATAGAGTGGTATGGGCTTTGAAAAAGCTTCAATCTGCAGTCTTATGCGCATCCTCTGTTTCTCGAAATGACGAAGTCTCTTATATACTTTTCTTAGGTTTTCTTCTGCGGTCAGCCCATCCATCGGAAAGATGTCTATCCACAACCCCGTTGGGCTTTGTGTGCACCATGGTATGGAGAGCACAAAGCTTTTTTTGAAGTCGCACACTCTGGCATAACCGAGATAGCTGTTGTCTAGTGCTGGCGCAAAAATTTCATAGCCTGCTTTGGACTTGTATGAGCAGCAGAATCGGTCGTAATCAGGACGGGGCATAACGATGTCTATATCATCATCCCAGGGAAGAAATCCTTTGTGCCGTATGGCGCCAATGAGAGTTCCGTAGGCTAATGAATACCTGATATTGTTTGCCATGCAGAATTCGTGCACATCCTTCAGTATGTCAAGCTCAAAGAGTTGGATTTCTCTGAGGGTCATTTCTTTCATATCTATGGTGTGTCTTTATGATTGCTGTTGCTTATTCTTTATGCATGAAGGGCAGCGTTGCAGCCTGCTGGTACATGAGGTCTGCCAGCATGGTGTTGGCTTCGCTTTCACCATTAATGGTGTCATAAAGTATTTTCAGGTCATCGCGGCCGCCGCCTTTCTTCAGCACATGAACAAGACAGAGATACTGCAGGGCTGTGCTGGAGGCAAGAATGTCGAGGTCGGTAATGGCCAGCTGAGCGAGTGCGAGCTGGTAGGCTTCTTCACTATTCTCGTCGATGAAGCGCTGCACGTCGCCGAGGGTTTCCATTCCGAGGCTTTCGAGCACACGCAGATAGGACATGAGGGACACGGGGAATATCTCAGCCTGATTGACAGAAGCAATACGTCTATTGAGCCTGTCAAATGGTTTCAGTTCAAGATAGTTACGGTATGAATCCCTGGAAAGCTGTACGTCATCGAGTTGTCCGCTCTTCACGAGTGCCAGTGTCTGACGGCGGTAATCGGTGAGCAGGAGGCGAAGCCGGCTGAACTCGTCATCAATCAGCTCCATCATGCCTGCCAGTCGATTGAACTGGCGCCTGTATTCGCTGGGTATTTTGACGTCTCCCTTATAGCCCGTGTCGTGCTCGATGGTGGACCATACGTGCTGCAGAGCAGTGCGCATCTGCACCTCGAAGCGGGGGCTGCCAGTCTTCAGACGGCAGATGTAGTGGAGCGAGTTGTAGCCAAAGGAATTCAGTTCGTGCGCTTTGCGCTTGTCCACACTTTCCTTCCAGTCGACGTCGAAAATGCGTTGGACAAGAACTGCCACCTTGTCCACATCGTCGTTATAGAAAGTGATGATGCGCAGGCCTACCAGGTCTGTGATGTTGTCGATGCTCTTGTATTTGGCGCCTTTCAGCTCCAGTTTTCCCGCCAACGACTTCTCAGTCTTGACCCGATGCTCTATGGCTGTAACGTAGATGCCTTGCTCGTGCAGGGCGTCCTGCATCAAGTTGTAGGCTTCTTCCGACAGCTTTTCCAGGGTGGGGCGCAGTTGGCGATACTGCTGCATGAGTTCCTCGCTATGCGCATCCAGTGTTACATTTGTTCCCATGTGCGGATGGATGGAGGATTATTTAAACTTGAAAATATTGCTGAATCCGGTCATGGCAAAGACTGCTCGTACGTTGTCGGTCATGTTCTTGATATAGACTTCCTGTCCTTTTCCTTGTGCCTTCTGCAGAATGCACAGAAAGATGCGCAGGCCTGCTGATGAGATGTATTCCAGTCCGGCGCAGTCGAGGATGATGTCCTTTCCCTCGCTGTCGTAGATGGGTTTCATGGCTTTTTCAGTCTCGGGCGCAGTAGCCGTGTCGAGTCTTCCTTCGAGGATGGCAGTTATGTTGCCGTCTTTTTCTAAAATAGTAGTTTTCATAAGTTCTCTATATTTTGTTTGCTATTATATTTGTTTTTTTAATGTCAGAACGTTGCTGTTGCCCATGCGCTCATAGTGGATGGAGTCCATGACTTGGCGAACAATATGGATGCCCAGCCCTCCTATGCGGCGCTTGTTGGCTGGAAGTGTGGTGTCGGCTTCTTCCTGCGCAGTAGGGTCAAAGGGGATGCCGCTATCTGTGATAGTGAATTCAATACTTTCCTTCGTTGCAGTAACCTCTATCTTCACGCTGCCGTGTGTGCCTACAGGATAGGCGTAGCTCATGGTATTGACTACAGCCTCCTCGATGGCAACGGTTATCTGCGATGAACTTATCTCGTCGAGTCCTGCGCTCTTGCATATCTCATTGACAAAGTTGTTCAGCTGGGGTACCTCTTGGGTGTCATTGTCCAATGTGATGCTTTGAATGCGCTTTGCACCGTTTTGTGGCTGCATATATTGTATGGCCATCATGGTGAGGTCATCGCTTTGCTCGGCATCGCCTACAAACTGGTGAACAGCGTCTGTCATCATGCTGATGATTTGCTTGGGCTCCAGCTGTTGCTGAGCGAGGGCTCGGGCTGCCACCTCGTTGACACGCTCCATCTGGAACTGCTCATAGTTGATGTTCATGGCTTCTGTCAGTCCATCGGTGAAGAGGAAGATGGTGGTGCCTTGCGGAATAAGGGTCTCCTGCAACGTATATTTCCAGGATGGCATGAAGCCTACGGGAATGTTGGAGTCGCATTGCAGTTCATGAATCTCGTTTCCTACGAGCAGCGGGGCATCGTGTCCGGCATTGCAGTAGTGGAGGTGTCCTGTAGGCAAATCAAGTACACCAACAAAGAGGGTCACGAACATGTGGGTCTTGTTCATCTCGCCCATCGTCATGTTGATGCTGGTCATGATGCGGTCGGGCATTGACTCGTGGAAGGACACCGTGCGGAATACAGCTCTGGTGACTGCCATGAAGAGGGAGGCAGGTACACCTTTGCCCGACACGTCACCTATGCAGAAGAAGAGCTTGTCGTCGCGGAAGTAGAAGTCGAAAAGGTCGCCTCCAACATCCTTGGCTGGGGTCAGTGAAGCAAAAAGCTGCACGTCGTCGCGGTCTTCCTTGGTCGGGAAGTTCTCGGGCAGCATGCCCATCTGTATGCCGCTTGCAATGTGAATATCGCGCTCTATCGAGGCTTTTTGCGCGGTGGTGTCCTTGAGCTCTTTGATATATTTGACCAGCGACTGCTGCATGCCAGCAAATGATTGAGTCAACTGGCCTATCTCGTCGATGCGCTGGAAGTCGGGAAGCTCGGCGTCGAATTGTCCAGAGGCGATGTTTTCTGCCTCCTTGGCTAAGCGATGTAGAGGACTGAGTTCACGGGTGATGATACGGATGAACAGGTAGAGCATCAGAAGCAAGCCTACGACGACAATGGTCATGACAGCATGGCGCAAGCGATCGAAACCTCCAAAGATATCACTTTCCGGACAAACGATGGCCATAGAGCAGCCTGTCTTGCCGAGAGGCTTGTAGAACACGTAGCTGGGAGTTCCGTCAAGGTTCATACGCTTGATTCCCTCTTCTCCGCGCTGCATGGCACGTCCCAGGGCTATGAGAGCCGTGTCGGGGTGTTCGATGGTCTGGGTGAAGATGGTCTGCCGCGTAATTTTCGTGCTGTCAGGATGCACGAAGTAGGTGCCGCCCCGTCCAATCATGATGCTATAGGAGTGAGGGTATGGCTTGGTTTCAGAGATGGTCTGCGAGAGCCAGGTGATGGAGAGGCTGGTGTTGATGACACCTATGAACTTGCCAGTCTTGTCTTTGAGGGCTTGGCAATAGCTGGTTACCATCTCGCTAGTGTTTGTGCTCACATCATTGTCCATATAGGGTTCTGTCCAGCATGGCTTGTCGAGCAATTGGGGCATGAGATACCAGTCCATGAAGAAGTATTGGTAGTTGTCGCTGCCGCCCTGTATGGTACGGAGGCTGTCACCAATGTGCTTGGTGTAGGCGGAGAAGTATCTGCCCCTCTCCTTGAAGTGGTCGGGCTCAAAAGCAATGGAGCAGTTGTAGAAGTCGGGATTATTCTGCAGCATGCTGCGGCTGTATACAAACATGGAGTCTGCCTGATCGGGGTGACGAAGGGCCAACCACTTGGTCATATCTGAGGCCACCTCCACACGATTGAGAATGCCCTCAACACGCAGCGAGGTTTTGTCAAGTATCTGGGTGGCACGGCTGATGGCTTCCTGTCGCACAGCTTCTCGGGCTTGATAAAACAGAAATCCAAGGGCAAGAATGAAGATAATGGCTGCAAAGAGCACAACCCACAGGCTGACTCTGACGGAGAGTTTGCGGCGGATATATTGTATGATTTCTTTCATAGGAGGCTCTTTTTACTTTTTAGGCATTAGTTCTTCGTAGGTGATTGGGCGGCTCAGCATATGGTTTTCCACCATCAGCTGACTGGCTTTCCGTACCATGTCGGGACGGAGACGGAATTCGCGTTTTTGGGATTCACGGTCTACCTGCAGGCGCAGAACTTCTTTCAGCATGAGGCGCTGCATCACACGGTTGGTGGCGATGTTGGCTTTGTTTGTGTAGCTCATCACGATGTCCAGTGTCTCTTCAGGATGCTGCGCAGCCCATTCCCAACCTTTTCTGCTGGCTTTGGCAAAGCGCATGGCTTGCTCTTTGTGCTTCTCGAAGTAGTCGCGGTTCATGTACACGCCGTCTTCCTGCACGTTGTAGCCGTGGTCGCAAAAGCGGTACACGGTCTTTTCCGACACTTTCATTCCAGCCTGTACCAGCTGGTAATATTCGTTGTAGCTCATGGCCAGCGTGGCGTCGAGAGCCCCTGCCACAAAGAGGTTGGTGTTCTGCGCAAAGCGTATCCACTCATAGTCCAGATGGTCCTTGATGCTCATGCAGATGGCCAGCTGGCCAAATCCTACGCTCCAGATACCTACTTTGGCTCCCTTCTGTGTCAGTGGGTCTTTACCACGCGACGAGACAATGACCATGGCATTGTTCATGGATGTCTGCAGGATGTTCACTAAAGGAATGCCGCCATCCACAATCTCCATAGCTTGGCAGAGTTGCAGGGTGGTGGCCTGGCACTTGTTCTGGCGCAGACGGCTCATGGCGGGTTCGGTAGACGAGGGGTGTTCTATCTTTACTTTCACGCCAGCATCACGGTAGAAACCTTTGGCCTCAGCCACATAGTAGCCGGCAAACTGCGCTTGAGCAGTCCATTGAGGGGTAAAGACAAATTCGTTGTCCTGGCTCTGCTTGCCGACCTTAGGCTTTGTGTCCTGTGCCATTGAAAAGGGACAGAAGAAAGGGCTAGCAATAAACATTAGGCAGAAAAGCATCAACACCGAGCAAGGGTGTTTCCGTATCTTTTCCTTGATTGTTCTCATAGTAGTATAGTAAAATTAATTTTAATAGGTTTCGTCTCACTTTGGGACCCATATAGGGCATTTAGAGGAGATTTTACAAATGTCATCCTGTTGGCTATGCAAATGGCTTCAAGGATGCTTCGATTTACAAAGGAATAAATTTTTTTCGAATAATAGGCAAGAATTATTCGTTTTAATGCGTATTATGCCTCATTTTTATCAGTTTTGTTCCTAAACAACGTGGTTTATCATAGAGAAAGGCAGATAATCGTTTTCGTGTTCTTGTCCACGCGATAGAGTTCTGAACTGCGTCTGCCAACGACCCAGACAATCTCGTCTCCATCCATAAGGAGGGGCTGGCGCTCTTTCTCAAAGAGAGTGAGTTTGAGGTCGGTAAGGAAGTCGCTGAGCAGTTTCCGTTTTCCGCCCATACCGAAAGGAGCAAAGGTGTCGCCTTTCTGAGGAATGCGCAAGGTGAGCTCTCCATGCACCTTGTCAGCATCGAGGTAAGCATGGGAGGTGTCTTTCTGAATATGCAAGCTCTCAATGGGCAGCACCTCCTGATGAATGTGAGGTGTGGGGTAGTGCTCTGCCTCTATAATAATGCATTGCCTGTCCACTAACACTCGTCGCCTTCCTGCAGAAATGATTTTCCCGCTCTCTGACTGTGCAGACAGGAGTTCCTGCATCTGCACTTTGTTGAAGCCTAAGGGGGAAAGCATTTCGTGGAGCACGGAGATGGGGGATGGGGTATGGTTCAGTTTGTCTAACAGAATGACGACTTCTCCATTTTCTTTGTTCTTGACACATTCTGAAATGGTTTCCCGCATGGCTTGCTGATAGACTTTCATCACTTCTGACAGATTTTCTTGGGTAGACGCCAAATTCTTCATAGCGCCAGAATTGATGCGTTCCAACAGGGGCAGCACATCCAAACGCACCTTGTTGCGGGCATAATCGTCTTCTTGGTTGGTGTGATCTGTCACATAGTCTTGACCTATATCCTCTAGATAGGCGAGGACTTCTTGGCGTGTCAGGCATAAAAGGGGACGTACCACATTCCCGTTTCGGGGCTGCATGCCGCATAGTCCACGGATGCCAGTGCCTCTTGTGGCATTGAGCAGCATGGTCTCCACGTTGTCGTTCTGGTGGTGTCCCACAGCGATTGCTTCTGCTTTTGCTTCTTGCAGGAGGGAGTGGAACTGCTCATATCTCAGTTCACGAGCAGCCATTTCAATGCTTATCTTCTGGTTTTGGGCATACTTAAGGGTATTGAAGTCCACTTGATGCAGTTCCCATCCCATTCGCCGGCAGAGTGACACGACGAATTGCTCGTCTCTCATACTCTCCTCACCCCTCAGGTGAAAATTGCAATGCATGGCTATTACCTCATGGCCCAATTCCTGCAGCAGCATGGCCAGGCACACCGAATCGGGGCCACCACTCAGGCCCACAACCACACGTGCCCTGTCGTTCAACAGGCCATTTTTGTGGATAAACTGCTTGACTTTTTCTGTAATACGTCTCATAAATCCGTGCAAAAGTAAGAAAAAACGCATTTCCTCGCAAAAAAACTTCCTCAATACTTTGTTGTTTATGCCAAAAGTACTACCTTTGCACTCGCAAAACGGAACAATCCGCATGGTGCGTTGGATGAGTGGCTTAGTCAACGGTCTGCAAAACCGTGTACACCCGTTCGAATCGGGTACGCACCTCTCTACAAAAAGGAAGGGAATCATGTAAAAATAAACATGATTCCTTTTGTTTTTTAGAATTTGTCTGTACCTTTGTGGCCAAATCTGAAAATATGAAAACCAATTTTTAACAACACAAACTTATGAAAGACTTTAAGTATTATGCGCCGACCGAGGTGGTATTCGGTAAGGATTCGGAAAATCAAGTAGCCCAATTGGTGAAGAAGCATGGCGGCACAAAGGTGTTAGTGCATTATGGTGGACAAAGCGCTGTAAAGTCTGGACTTCTGGATAAGATATGCGGCTTGCTGGAAGAAGGCGGCATTCCATTTGTAAAATTGGGCGGTGTGGTGCCTAATCCTCGTCTGTCACTGGCACAAAGAGGTATTGAACTATGCCGTAAAGAAGGTGTGGATTTCATTCTTGCTGTAGGTGGAGGAAGTGTGATAGACTCTTCTAAATGCATTGGCTATGGCGTTTGCATGGAAGGTGATGTATGGGATGTGTATCTGGGTAAAGTCACTCCTAAGAAGATGCTGCCTCTGGCATGTGTGCTCACGATTCCTGCAGCAGGCAGCGAGATGAGCGAGTCGAGTGTCATCACGAATGAGGATGGTGATGTGAAGCTGGGTTATTCCAATAACCTCTCACGTCCTAAGTTTGCCATCATGAATCCAGAGCGCACCTTTACACTTCCGCCATACCAGACTGCGGCAGGTGTGACAGACATGATGATGCATACCATGGAGCGCTATTTCACGAAGGATGACGATATGGACATCACCACAGATATGGCAGAGGCTCTGCTGCGCAGCATGAAGAACGCTGTGTTTGCTGTGCTGAAGAATCCGCAGGATTACCGGTACCGTGCACAGATTATGTGGGGAGGCAGTTTGATGCACAACGGACTGACTGGCTGTGGTATCTCTGACGACTGGGCTACACACCAGCTGGAGCATGAGCTGAGCGGTATGTTCGACGTGACTCACGGTGCAGGTCTGGCAGCTGTATGGCCAAGTTGGGCACGCTATGTGATGCACGAGAATGTGAGCCGCTTTGTGCGCTTTTCCGTCAATGTGATGGATGTGCCAAATGATTTCACAGACCCTGAAGGCACGGCTCTGCGTGGCATCGAGGCCATGGAGCGCTTCTATCATGCCATTGGTATGCCTATTAATATCAAGGAACTCATTGGACGCAATATTACAAATGAGGAGATAAAGGAGATGGTTCGCAAGTGCAGCCGTGACTATCAGCGTACGTGTGGCTGCCTGAAGGTGCTGAAGGCTGACGACATGGAGGCTATCTACATGATGGCAAGAGGTTAAGCATGCATTATATTATATTTTATAAAGAACATGATTGAAATAGGACAGAAACACACAAGCGAGTTGATGGTCACAGACGCATTGACAGCCCAGCAGATGGGTTCTGGCGATATGCCAGTGCTTGCCACTCCTGCCATGATGGCACTGATGGAGAATGCAGCCATGCTGGCTGTGGCTGGTGAACTGCCTGATGGTAGCACTACGGTAGGAGGTCACATCGAATCCTCTCATTTGAAACCTACGAAAGTGGGTGACAAGGTGTGTGCCATTGCTGAAGTGACCAAGGTAGAGGGTAAGAAAATTGAATTCAAGATTGCCGCCTATGCAGGTGATACGTTGCTGGGTGAAGGCACCCACCTTCGTTTTATTGTTGACCGAGAGCGGTTCTTGTCCAAACTTTGATAAGATTCCGTACTCCTGGGCGTACAGCCATTACGAATGACTGACAATCGGAAGAGGGCCCTTCGGGGCATCTCTTCTGATTCCATAAACAATCATCACTTAAATCATTAACAAACCCCAAAACACAAATCTAATGATGGAAATCAAAGCTATCCGTATGTTCGACGGCGGATTTATGAACCAGCAATTTGCTTTTGGCGGTGAAAGCAAGGAAGGCACAGACGAACAAATCATCTACCGCAGCAGTTTGCAGAATTTCCTCATCGACACAGGCACAGAAGTGATACTTGTTGATACAGGTTTTCAGAATGCGTTTGCAGCGCCACCTAAAAAACTGGGGGCTCCACTGTATATGGGCGAAAAAATCTGTGATTTCATGGATGCCTTTGCTGCATTGGGCTACAAGCCAGAGCAGGTGACAAAGATTCTTATCACTCACAAGCACCCAGACCACACAGCAGCGCTTCAATATTTCCCCAATGCTAAGGTCTATATCTCTCCCGAAGATGCAGATGCCATGCAGCTTCCTGAGGGAGGAAACATCATCCGTTCCCAGTACAAGGATTCCTTCAAGAACTTCCCACGTGCAGAGAAAGTGGCCGATGGCGTTTGGTTTATCGAGGCGAAAGGACACACCAAGGGAAACAGCATTATCATCGCAGAACAGGATGGCCTTTTCTACTTGATGCACGGTGATGTGACCTATTGCGATGCCGCCTTGAAAGCCAATAAACTAAGCATCGTGTATGAGGATTTGGACGCCGCTCGCCAGACATTGGATCGTGTGCGCGAGTTTATCCAAAATAATCCTACCGTTTATCTCTCAACGCATTGTCCTGAGGGCTATGAGAATCTGGAGATGAAACGTGTCATGACGCTGTAAAGGTGTCGTATAATAAAATAAAAAGGGAGTTGAAAGACTCCCTTTTTTTGTTGTTGCTTCTTGTAGCTTCTCTTTTCAGCTAAGCGAAGAGTGCGCCATCCCTTCTCAATATAGAGATAGAATAAACGCATAATGGTATGGCTTAGCGGAATCAATCGTGTATTGAGGAAGGGTTCGCTGTCCCCAAGTGTCCACACCGCCCACACCGTGAATGTTCAAGTCAATGTTCAAATTAACAAAGCTACCACGCCGAATTTCGCTGGGGTGATGAGCACCTTCGAGGTCTTCTTCTCCATAATCCCAAGCACGGATGCAAAGAGGTTGGAGACCATCAATGCGTAGCTTCTTATTGGAGCTGGCAATCTCAAACCAGCGAATATCGCAGCGGTTTCCATTGTCTTGTGGATGAATGTATTCTGTTTCGTATTCGCTGAGAGGCATTTTATAAACTCCCAAAAAAGCGCTGCGTTTGCGGTCTGGATAGTTCTCCCATGGTCCGCGCCCATAGTATTTAATCAGGGTCATGTCAGCAGGAACACGCATACGCATTCCCAACTTCGGTATGACAGGGCGGTCAGTGGCAGTGGGTCGGTAGTCCACCATAACGAGGAGACGATGATTGTCTATGCTGGTGTATTTTACCATCACATCCTGTACCTCTTTCCACATGGCTACGCGCCCAGCAAAACCAGCTGCATGCTGATTGTCATTTTCTGGTTTCCAGAAGTAGGGCTCAAGGGGAGCTTTCAGAACCTCTTGCCCATCGACAATCCATGACGTAAGTGCATTGCCACTGACTGTATAATTCTTTGTTGATGCTTTCATCTTATTGGTATTAGCAGCGGGAAAGTTATAGGGTGTGAGCACAAACTGTTCGCATGCTACGGCAAAGCCCTTCTGAGCCCAAGGCTTGTCTTCCTTCAGACGCGCTGCAACATTCAGCAAGCGTTCTCCATTGATGGTGACGGTGTCGCAAGTGATATCATACTCGCTGATGTCAGTGAAGGAATCGTGATTGATGATGTCAAGCTGCCCGTCTTTCAGTACGAATTGCAGAGGCTGATACACATGCTGCACTTCATAGTAATGTGGGTGAGGCTTGCGGTCAGGGTCCACCAAACCGTTGAGGCAGAACTCTCCATCGTTGGGACGGTCTCCGAAGTCACCGCCGTAGAGGAAATCGTTTCCATGCTTTTGAGGAAGAACGGGTCGCAATCCTTGGTCCACCCAGTCCCAGATGGCTGCTCCGCAGATGCTGCTGTCGGCATAGATGACATCCCAGTACTCTTGGAAATTGCCGACAGAGTTGCCCATGGCGTGAGCATATTCACGCATCAAGAAGGGACGGTCCTTTACTTTCTTCGCTTCTTCTGCAAGCTTTGAGGGAGTGAGATAGCTGTCATCGTAGATGTCGCTTTGGCTGCGGTCCGTGTCGCAGAAGGGCAGGGCAATGGTGTCAAGGGCTACGACAGCATCGCGCATGGCTTTGAGATTAGGGCCTACACCGCCTTCGTTGCCCATGCTCCAGAAAATGACGCTGGGGTGATTCTTGTCGCGCTGAACTAGCGAGACAGCACGGTCCACATGCGCCTCCTTCCATGCAGGGTCTTCGCCCATCACATGGTTGGCATAGCCGTAGCCATGACTTTCCTGATTCGCCTCGTCCATGACGTAGATGCCCCACTTGTCACA
Organism: uncultured Prevotellaceae bacterium; assembly: GCA_900318775.1. GTDB lineage: Bacteria > Bacteroidota > Bacteroidia > Bacteroidales > Bacteroidaceae > Minthosoma. Next base: position 28,131 of record ONLY01000025.1, read on the forward strand.
AAGTTCGTAGAGATATTCGCGGTCGGGATAGTGAGAGGTGCGCAGAAAGTTGATGTTGGCTTGCTTCATCAAGCGGATGTCCTTTTCGTAGGTAGCATCATCCACATAGCGGCCCGTAACAGGATGGTGGTCATGGCGGTTCACGCCCCGCAGCTTCACATTCTTTCCATTCATCTTCAGCACCTCGCCTTCACATTCCACACGCTTTACACCAAAGTGGTATTCAAACTTCTCATCCTTCTCCATGTCTTTCCCGTTAAAAAGTTGCACGGTGATGGGGTAGAGCCAGGGTTTCTCAGCTGACCATAGACGTGGACTGGAATGGTAATGAAAGCTGAGGTTGACGGTGATTGTATCGCCAGCAGGCAATTTGCTGATTTTTCGATTGGTGCAGCATGAGGTGTGTGGATTGACTCTCTCTCCATATAGCTCAGGACTGCCAATGAGCAACTGAGCCAACACATTCTTGGCGGTTTTCTTGCCTGTGTTGCAGATGCTTATCTTTGCATGGACGGTAAATTGCGAGTAGTCGGCATTGGGCATCGCCTCTACTTTGTAGTCAGCAATATGAACCAGCGGGCGCACCCACAGCTGCACCTCGCGGAAGATGCCAGAGAGTCGCCACATATCTTGACACTCCAGATAGCTGCCGTCGCTCCATCTGTACACCTCTACGGCCAATTTGTTTTTTCCTTTGTGTAGGAACTTCGTGACATCAAACTCGGCCGGAGACATGGAGTTTTGGCTGTAGCCCACCTTCTGACCATTCACCCACACATACATGGCCGAGTGAACCCCACCGAAATGCAAGATGAGATTTTTGTTGAGCATCTCTCGGGTGATGTCTATATACGTCACGTACGAACCTACGGGATTGCGATGGTCATAAGCATACCAGTCCTTGGCCGGTTCGCCCGTGACACTTGGGCGGTCGCGATGGAAGGGATACTGCATATTCACATAGATAGGCTTGCCATATCCCTGCAGTTGCCAGTTGCCTGGTACTTTGATCGTAGCCCATTCACTCACGTCATAGTCGTTGTGGAAGAAATCTGCAGGACGACAATCTGGATCTTTTGACCAATGAAACTTCCACTGGCCATCAAGTGATATAATCTCTTTACAATCATCCCATTTCGAGGGTAACTGCAATGTGGCGTGATACGGCAGTTTGTTGATGCCCAATACTGCGGGGTTTTCCCAGTCGTGGGCTGCCTGTGCCCATCCAGTCATGGCACAGCACACACATAATGCAGCAATTAAAAATCTTTTCATGTTCTTAATGCTATTCTGTTTTTACTTCGATATCGTTATAGCCCATGCGCTCACCCTCAGCCAGACGCAGTCCCTCCATGCGGATAACCTTAGCCTTGGTAGGCTTGCAGTGCACCGTCTGCCAGATGGGGTTGTTGACGATGTTAGAGAATTCGCCCTCGCCCAGCGTCTCCCAATGGTTCCAGTCCGTCGTAGCCGAGATTCGGTAGTGGGTGACGAGGCCCGTGCGAGATTCCTGTGGTGGCAGGTAGCGAAACGCCGTGACAGTCTGCTCCTGGGGCAAGTTGATGAACATCATCTTGTCTGCTCCAAAGAAGATGTAGTAGTCGGAAGCATGCTTCTCGCCAGAGTCAGGCGTGTCCTGACTAATCTGAGGAGCCCTATAGACGGCGAGCCTCTTGATGAGCGGGGTGCACTTGCTGTCAGTCACGGCAAATCGGAGTTTTGTGGCCTTGATAGTAGGGAAACAGATGATGCGGCGGTGACCTATCGTTGTCAGTCCGTTGTCATTCTCAGCCAATTCATCCTTCAACGGTTGCCATTGCCCCTCCACAAGCGCCTCCAAGGAGAACGCCCTGACTCGTTGCCCCCAACGGATATCCTCTTCTACCACAAAACGGTTGAAAGCCGTGGGGTGCTTCCACTCCATCAGCGTCACATTCCCCTCCGTCCTCTTCTTCGCCTTTCTGGCAAGGTCCGTTTTGAACACCTCGTCAATCATCTTCTTAAAAGCGATGCCGCGTAGGGAGTCGGTGGGGTGTATTCGCCCATTGGGTGCTATAGGGAAATTGAGCAGCAGACACGAATTGCGCCCCACAGATTTATAGTAAGTGTCCATCAGCTTAGACAGGCTCTTCACGTTCTCGTTCTCCGTCTCATGATAAAACCATCCCGGGCGAATGCTCGTGTTCGTCTCGGCAGCCACCCACGAGTCGCCATTCTCCAAGCCGTGGCGCAGCATGCTGCCCGTCACAAGTCCCTCCTTGTTCAGCAGACTCCAGTTCGTCTCGCCCACGCTGCCAGCCTCGTTGCCCACCCAGCGCAGGTCGCCACGGTCGCCGCCGTCGTTCCAGATGACACACTTCGGTTGCCATTCGCGAATCATGCGGAACGTCTCGCCCCATTCATAATACGTCTTCGCGTCAATGCGGCGTGTCTCATTTGCCCCTCCATACCAGCCGTCACCTCCGTTGGCGCCATCAAACCACACCTCGAAGATGTTACCATATTCTGTGAGCAGTTCGCGCAGCTGATTGCGGAAGTAGGTTACATATTCTGGGTGGCCATATTGAGGATGGTTACGGTCCCATGGTGAAAGATAGACGGCAAATTTTAGCCCTTCTTCCCGACAAGCATCAGCCAGCTCTCTCACCACATCGCCCTTGCCCTGCTTCCATGGCGAGTTCTTCACGGAATAGTCCGTGTACTTAGATGGCCACATACAGAAGCCACAGTGATGTTTGGCTGTAAAGATGATGCCTTTCATGCCAGCTTGCTTGCATACCCGTGCCCATTGCCGACAGTCAAGGTCACTGGGGTTGAACAGCATCGGGTCCTCATTGCCAAAGCCCCATTCTTGGTCGGTATAGGTGTTCAGCGAATAGTGGATAAACGCATACATTTCCATGTCTTGCCAGCGAAGTTGGTTCTCGGTGGGAGTGGGTCCGCAAGGCAATACTTGCGCTTTTAGGGCTACAACCATCAATGTCGTAGCCAACAATAAGGTTTTACGGTTAAATTGTATCATGGGTAGTTTTATTTAATTCAACTTTCTGAAGTTGTTTTAAGTTTCAGGTGAAATGTGGTTCGTAGCTCAATGACCACTCTTATCGCTTCGACTGCAAAGATACAAATAAGTTGAGCTTATGAAGGTTCACAATATTAACTAATGATAGGACAATGTTGTGATTATTCAGGAATAAGCACGAAAAAAAGGATGCTTAAAATATTAGCATCCTTCCTTCTTATTGACTTATTCCGCTATTTTGCCAAGATAGCCTCAGCCATCAGTTTGCCTGCATCAAAAGCTTTCTGTAAGTCTTCTTCCCAATGCGTGTCGCGCCATAGGCGCTGGTGGCTATGCCGATCCAACTGGTACGAATGATTTGAGAACTTCGGTTCACTGCTAATTGTTTGTTTTAATCGTCTAACTCTTCCTGAACTGCTTCTATAAAGTGTGATGCTTTTTCTTCCCGTTTTTCTCTTTTTTGTAGATAAATCGTTGTGTGTGTGTGGCATTTCTTTATTTTGTGTTATATTTGCAACGAGATTTAACCGTTTTAAATGATGACTTGCAAAAAAATTCTTCTTATGGCCGGGTGCGCAGTCTTTGCTGCAGCTACCCAGGCGCAAGTGGCTATCAACATTGATGCCCAACAACGTGGACCCAAGGTGAGCGATATGCTCTATGGTATCTTCTATGAGGATATTAACCACGCAGCTGATGGCGGCATTTATGCCGAGTTGATTCGTAACCGTTCTTTCGAGGACGGCCCACGCTATGGCGCTCCTGCTGATATGCAGGGGTGGACGGTGTGTGCTGCCGCTCCCTCGCAGTTGTCTACAAGGCTCATACAGCCCTCAAAAAAGACTCCTCTGCTCAACAAGGTGCAGCACAACGCTCTGGAACTGTCTGTTAAGGCCTCGAAGACGATGCCAGTCAGCCTGGTAAACGAGGGTTATTGGGGCATCAATGCCGTGCAGGGCCGCAGCTACCGCCTTACGTTTTGGGCAAAGACTCCGAAATATAAGGGCTCAGTGAAGGCTGTGCTCCGCTCTGAAGATGGCAAACGGATTTATGCCGAGACGGTGATAGACGCTCTCTCGACGAACAAATCTAAAGGCTGGACAAAGTATGATGCTGCACTCACTTCCTGCGGCAACGACCCTAAGGCGCAGTTTGCGCTGGAGTTCGACGGTGTGGGGCAGGTGCAGATAGACATGGTGAGCCTGTTCCCGCCCACGTTCAAGAACCGCGAGAATGGCATGCGTCCCGACCTAGCTAATATGTTGTGGCAGATGCATCCCAAGTTTATGCGCTTCCCCGGTGGATGTTTCGTGGAGGGGCAGGAGAGTCCCGACAACGCTTTCCGCTGGGAACGTACCATTGGTCCAATAGAAGAACGTGAGGGACACTGGAATGTAAACTGGGGCTATCGCACTACTGATGGATTGGGCTATCATGAGTATCTGCAGTTGGCAGAGGACTTGGGAGCCAAGCCTCTTTATGTTGTGAATGTGGGAATATGGCATGGAGGCGAGACTCCTTATGACAGCATACAACCTTGGATTGACGAGTGCATGAACGCAATTGAGTATGCCAACGGACCAGTCACGTCGAAATATGGTGCTATGCGTGCTCAAAATGGACATCCAGAACCCTTTGGACTGGAATACCTGGAAGTGGGCAACGAAAACAACCAGCCCGACCCTCGTCAGCAGAGCGACCATTACTACGAGCGCTATGAGCAGTTCTACAAGGCCATCCGTGCCAAGTATCCTGAGATGAAAATCATTGGCAATGTGGTGGCATGGGGCGATGACAACCCCAAATGGAACTCTACGTTACCTGTCGATTTGCTTGATGAGCATTATTATCGTTCACCCGACTGGTTTGCTGCAGCCTTCCACAAGTATGACAGTTATGACCGCAAGGGACCCAAAGTCTATGTGGGCGAATATGCCGTGACCAACGGATTTGGCAATCTGGGCAACATGAACGCAGCGCTGGGCGAGGCTGTCTACATGATGGGCATGGAGAACAACTCCGATGTGGTGCAGCTTGCGTCTTATGCTCCTATATTCGTCAATGAGAACGATGCACGCTGGCGTCCAGACATGATACGCTTCAGCAGCAGTCGTGTGATGGGTACTCCCAGCTACTACGTTCAGCAGCTCATGCCACAGCATGTGGGCACTCAAGTGGTGAAGGTGGTGCAGAACGACCCCTATGCAGACAAAAACATCAAGCAGCTCACACCCCAGCAGAGTCGTGTGGGCTATGCCACATGGGGCACGAAATCCTCCTTTACCCACATGGACCCCCTGCCCAAGAGCGGACAGCCAGAATACATGACCGGGCAATGGACAGTGAATGCCGACGGCATCCTCTCGCAGACCGGCAACCGCGAACAGTGCATGGCCCTGTGCAAGAGCGTCATCGACAGCGACCACTACACCGTGAAGTGCCGTGCCCGCAAAGACAGCGGTGCCGAGGGCTTCATCATCGTCTTCAACTATGTCGATGAGAAAAACTACTGCTGGGTGAACTTCGGTGGATGGACCAACACACAACACGCCATCGAGCAAATCAGCAATGGCGGCAAGTTGCTGACCGACAGCAAGCGCGGACACGTGGAACCAGGCCGATGGTACGACATCACCCTCCAGGTGGCAGGCGACAGCGTGAAGGCATGGCTCGATAAAGATTTGGTGTTTGATACGGTGCTGAAACATGACGAGACTAAAGGTGTCTTTTCATCAGCCACGATAGATGACGCTACGGGCGAACTCATTGTGAAGGTGGTTAATACTAGCGACGAGGTCACTACAGCCTCTCTGAACCTGAGCCATTTCACTCCTGCAGCTGCTCGTGTGGTGCGCTTGGTGGCTAATGACGGTATGGATGAAAACACGCTCGATGCGCCCACCAACATACATCCCGTGGAGCAAATCCTTTCACCAGCGGAGGGCACTGTCGTGCTTGATGTTCCGGCCTACTCACTGAATATTGTTAGAATCAAGGGTACAGGCGTGAAATGAGATTCCACAGCGTCCCGACTAACTAATGGTGTGAATACAACGATGGGGGTGTGTCACAACCAATCCCGCCATTTCCTGTAAAATATCATAAAAATCGCATACGGATGATACGCCTTCGCGATGCCAATACTAAAGCAAAACAAATTACTTTTGTACTCGAATAATAAACATATAAATTTAAAATGAAAGTGAAACAAGCCATCATCACCATCCTGCTTACCTTCGCCACTCTCAACGTGAACGCACAGTCGCAGGTTTCCAATGGAGTTTACAAACTCTCCGAGATAATTCATCAGGACGGCAAGCGTCTGGAGGCACAGTTCAAGCAGTATAAGTTCTGTTTGGATAAGTATTCGCTTACAGTCGGCTACAACTCTGTGATATTCCCCAGCGAACCTGTGGATTTCGGACTTTCCAATCCTGACGGAAAGCCGTTGCAGTTTACCGGTGAGCTGTCAAAGACCGAAAATAAGGGCATCCAGCTGTTCAGCACTTCCGACAGCACATTTACGCTGCGCTGGTTCAACGACCGCAGTGCCTTCAACGAACATCTGTTCCCATACGGCACGAATATCGACGAGATTTACGACCAAGTGAACGACTCCGACGACGTGATGCTGCGCTCATATAATCTGCTGCAGATGAAGCTTGGCGTCAAGAAGCACCGCCTGCATGGCGTGTGGAAACTGCGTGGTAAGCAGCAGACCAACATTGCCACCTCGCAGTATTGGACAGAAAGGGCAGATCAGGAAGAATATCAGATTTTCGGTAGCCGCGAGATGGTCACCGTCTATGGCAACGCCTCCTTCCCAAGATCAAATCTGCAATGCTGCTTCTCACCTTGCACCTATCTGAGCGAATATGCCTATGATATTGACAACCACACTTTCGTCGTGCACTGGTTTGACAGCGAGACTATCTCCATAACCACTAACGACAGCGAGGGGCGTCCGTCTGTCACTATATGGGATCGCTGCGGTCTGCCTCAGAATATTCAGGAGGTGTTCGGCACAGATGTACCACAGATGACGAAGGACATCTCACGCTTCATGGTTGACGGCTTCGAGAAGACTTACGGCAATCAGCCCGATTCTATCCGCAAGGCTTTCGAGACCTTCGACTTCGCTGTCGATGCTAATGAGAAGAACAACGCCATCTTCCCCGTCCTCATGCGGAATGGCTATGAGGAGGAATACAAGGCCATGAAAGACTCGCTGCTGTCACAGCTGATGCGCGGTGAGATGACAAGCGATGAAGCCGTGAGCCGCTATGTGTTCTGGTTCTATAAAAACTTTGACCGACACACTCAATGCTCGTCACCAACGTTCTGGAACATGACGAAAGATGTTATCGTTGACTACAAAAAACTCATCCCCAGATATGCCCCCGAACCTGTAGGCTGCAAGGTAGATGACGAGACTTATCTGCTGCGTCTGCCGTCGTGCATGGGTGACGTGCCAACCTACGAATGGATGCTGAAGAAGGAGGAGGAGTTCAAGCAGTCGGGCTGCAAATACCTTATCCTCGACCTTCGCGGTAACGGAGGCGGCAGCGACCATATCAGTCTGCTGTTTACTTGGCTGATGTGCGAAGGCAAAATGGAGAAGGATGCAAAGTTTTATTATATGGTAAGCACTGAGAACAACCGCATACTGGAGAAGTACAGGCATGATGACGTGATGAAGGAGGCTCTGGTAACCGAAGAAGGCAATCTCATCAACTGGTTGACCGTGCCTAAGGGAAGCAATGAGAGAACGTCACAAGTGAAGAGTGGTGCCATCATCATTGACAACAACACCGCAAGTGCCGGTGAATCGCCTGTGAGGTGGATTCGCGAATATCCCAAGAGCCGTGTCAAGGTCTATGGTCGCGAGCGTACCAATGGTTGTGACCAGACCGGCAATATCAACAGAATCCGTCTGCCCCACAGCAATATCACATTGGTGTGCCCGATGACCGTTGATGGCATCTTCATGCAGTTGTGCAAGGAGAAGAATCCAGGCCACAAACCTGATGTCATCATCCCACTGCCTTATCCTGAAGAGTTGACGGACAATATCGACGAGTGGGTGCTGTGGGTGGCAAAGAAAATGAAGAAATAAACATTTACGCCTGCTTTAGTTTTACGATAAGGAAAGTGTGACGCTCTGTTGAGAGGGTGTGTCAAAATAGACACACCCTCATCTTTTTCTTATTATATGTTCTTGCCCAGCTCAAATGCTTCCTGAAGTTTTAGGTTTCCTTCAATCTCGCGCGCTTCATTCACACCCCCACAGAAAAGGGTTCCAGCCAACTGGCTTTTAGGATAGCAGTCAATCCAGCCTGTTAACCCTGTTTCTGCACGTTTAGGAGTTTCCTCTTCGTCCTCGGCAGCTGTGGTCAGCAGATAGACGTCACGGAACCGATAGTCTTGCGAATACATGGCATTCATGCGGTCTATGAGGGTTTTCATTTGACCGCTCATCTCATAGTAGTAGATAGGTGTGGCCCAGCAGACCACATCAGCCTGCATGACCTTGGCCATGATGTCGTTTACATCGTCGGGGATGACGCAACGTCCCAGTTTGGCGCATCCGAAACAACCCTTGCAGAACTGGATATTCTTTCCGACGAGAGAAATTTTCTCTACCTCGTTTCCAGCAGCCTTGGCTCCTTCCACAAACTGGTCAGCGAGCATATCGCTG
>ONLY01000011.1 GCA_900318775.1 uncultured Prevotellaceae bacterium
GTTCAACATAAATTTTAATGATTAATTATATGGAGTGATTAGATGATAATTATATGTTTATTCAACATTAATTACCATTAATTGGAACATTAATTTTTCATTAATTATATTACTCCAGAGGTTCGAGCCAGGCGGTGGGGACGAAGGGGATAGTTGACAGTTGATAGTTGACTGTTGATAGTTGACAGGTGATAGGTGAGATGTAAGGGTGATAGGTGAGGTGTGAGATAAACGAAAGAGAAGTGATAAGTGTGGGACGCTGCGTTACGGCAAGGTCTTGTACTTATCACTTCTCTTTTGTTTTATGTGTATCCAGCTTGTTTATTCATCCATGAGCTTGCGGTATCGAATGCGTTTAGGCTCTTCCAATCCGAGGCGTTTCGCTTTGTTGGCCTCGTAGTCGGTGTAGGAGCCTTCGAAATAGAAGATATTGCCATCACCTTCGAAGGCGAGGATGTGGGTGCAGATGCGGTCCAGGAACCAGCGGTCGTGACTGATGACGACAGCACAGCCCGCAAAGGCTTCGAGACCTTCCTCCAATGCACGCAGCGTGTTCACGTCGATATCGTTTGTGGGTTCGTCGAGCAAAAGCACATTGCCTTCCTGCTTGAGGGCTATGGCGAGGTGAAGGCGATTGCGCTCACCCCCCGAGAGGACACCGCATTTCTTTTCCTGATCTGCTCCGTTGAAGTTGAAGCGGGAAAGGTAGGCACGCACATTGATGTCACGGCCTCCCATGCGGATGGTCTCATTGCCACCACTCACTACTTGATAGACAGTCTTTTCAGGGTCGATATCCTTGTGCTGCTGGTCCACGTAACTGAGTTTGACCGTTTCGCCCACCTCGAAGTTGCCTGCATCTGCTTTCTCCAGCCCCATGATGAGACGGAAGAGGGTTGTCTTGCCGGCTCCGTTAGGACCAATAATGCCGACGATGCCATTGGGAGGCAAATTGAAGTTAAGGTCTGTAAAGAGTGTCTTCTCTCCAAACGATTTTGCGACGTGTTGTGCCTCAATGACTTTATTGCCGAGCCTTGGACCATTCGGAATGAAGATTTCGAGTTTTTCCTCCTTCTGTTTCTGCTCTTCATTAAGCATTTTATCGTAGGAGTTCAAACGTGCTTTACCCTTGGCTTGGCGTGCTTTTGGAGCCATGCGCACCCATTCCAGCTCGCGTTCCAATGTCTTGCGGCGCTTGGAAGCAGTTTTCTCCTCCTGTTCCATACGCTTACTCTTTTGTTCCAGCCATGAAGAGTAGTTGCCTTTCCAAGGGATACCCTCACCGCGGTCTAGCTCCAATATCCACTCCGATACGTCATCCAGAAAGTAGCGGTCATGGGTCACGGCGATGACCGTGCCTTCGTATTGCTGCAGGTGTTGCTCCAACCAGTCAATGCTTTCAGCATCAAGGTGGTTGGTAGGCTCGTCAAGCAGAAGCACATCAGGCTTTTGAAGCAGGAGTCGGCAAAGAGCCACACGACGGCGCTCACCACCAGAGAGGTTCTTCACGCTCCAATCGCCAGGAGGACAACGAAGGGCATCCATTGCTCGCTCCAGTTTGGAGTCCATGTTCCAGGCATCTGTTGCATCGATGATGTCCTGCAGTTCTGCTTGGCGCGTCATCAACTTCTCCATCTTGTCTGGGTCTTCGTAGTATTCAGGCTGTCCAAACTTGTCATTAATCTGGTCATATTCGGCAAGTGCATCATAGACATGCTGTACGCCTTCCATCACGTTCTCCTTGACGGTCTTTTCCTCGTTGAGAGGAGGGTCCTGTGGCAAGTAGCCAACAGTGTAGCCGGGACTCCACACTACTTCACCTTGGAATTGCTGGTCAAGACCCGCAATAATCTTCATGAGGGTAGATTTACCGGCACCATTCAAACCGATGATACCGATTTTGGCACCATAAAAGAAAGACAGGTAAATGTTCTTGAGCACTTGCTTTTGATTCTGCTGGATGGTCTTGCTCACTCCGACCATCGAGAATATCACTTTCTTGTCGTCAACTGTTGGCATCTTGGTATTTGCTATTTGACATTTTACATTAACTATTTAGTTCTCCAAGTCGGCAAGCCAATCTGCACTGCTGGCGTCACTTGGCATACGCCAATCGCCGCGTGGAGAGAGGGACACGGAACCAACTTTAGGACCATCGGGGAGACAGCTACGCTTGAATTGCTGAGTGAAGAAACGGCGGCAGAAGGTCTGGAGCCACTTGCGAATGGTATCTTCGTCGTAGGTGCCGACTTCCATCTCTAATTCAGAAGCCTCGGCATAGGTCTGCTTGATGAAGGCCTGTTCTGCCAGATAGAGAATTTTGGCAGGACGGAAACCGAGACGGAGGAAATGATAGAGGAAGAAATCATGGAGTTCGTAAGGTCCTACGAGGTCCTCTGTCTTCTGCAAGATGGTGCCGTCGGCATCTGCCGGAATCAGTTCAGGCGAGATAGGTGTCTCGATAATGTCCAGGAGCGTTGCCTTTGAGTCCTCATCCACGCTTGTCATTGCCACCCATTTAACGAGGTACTTGACCAGTGTTTTGGGGATGGAGCAGTTGACGCCGTAGTTGGACATGTGGTCTGCATTGTAGGTGCACCATCCAAGAGCCAATTCGCTGAGGTCTCCTGTGCCAATCACGAAACCATTACATTGGTTGGCGACATCCATCAGAATCTGTGTGCGTTCACGAGCCTGGCTGTTCTCATAAGTTACGTCATGGTTATTGAGATTGTGGCCAATGTCTATGAAGTGACGGATGCAGGCTTCCTTGATGCTAATCTCTTTGATGGTGACGTCAAGCGACTTCATCAGCGCGATAGCATTGTTGTAGGTGCGGTCTGTAGTTCCAAAGCCAGGCATGGTGACACCGATGACTTCCTTGCGTGGACGATTGAGCAAATCCATCGTTTTGACGCATACGAGCAAGGCGAGGGTAGAATCCAGTCCACCGCTGATGCCGACAACGATGCTGCGGGCACCTGTATGGACAATGCGCTTGGCAAGTCCTGAAGTCTGGATGGAGAAGATTTCCTCGCAGCGTTCATTGAGTGCACCACCACCCGGAACGAAGGGGTGAGGATTGACCCAACGTGTCAATTCAAAGTTGTAGGATGGGTTGACGGTCTGGCATTGGATATCCGTTATTGGCAATTGGTTTGCACAAGTGTTGGAAGAATTCCTGTTTAGGCATTTGATGTTCCGTGCATTCTCCGAGAAGGTCGTATTATGGCGACGCTCTGTGAGCAGACGCTCTGTGTCAATTTCGCTGATAATCAACTGCTCTTCGAGGCAGAAACGTTTGCTGCGGGCAATGAGAGAGCCGTTTTCATAGATAAGGGCATTGCCTGCATAGACGACATCCTGTGTGGATTCCCCGAACCCACTGGAGCTATATACATATCCCGCAATGCAGCGCGCACTCTGTTGGCTAATAAGCGAGAGCAGGTATTGGTTCTTGCCAATAAGTTCATTAGAAGCGCTCAAATTGAAAATGATTTCAGCGCCTTTCAAGGCCAGTTCGCTGCTGGGGGGCACTGGTGCCCAGAGGTCTTCGCAGAGTTCGATGCCGAAAGTGGTCTTCTGTGTGTGGAAAAGCAAGTTGCGTCCGAAAGGTACACTCTGAGCACAGAGGTGAATCTGTGTGTCGTCGATAGTAGTAGCGGATGCAAACCAGCGTTGCTCATAGAACTCCTTGTAGTTGGGCAGGTATGTCTTGGGCACGACACCGAGGATTTTTCCCTCTTGTACTACTACTGCACAATTCATCAGCAGGCCACCAATCATGACGGGCATGCCCACCAAGGTGATGATTTGCAAGGAACGTGTAAAGTCAAGGAGTTTGAAAAGACTCTCCTCGCATTTTTCAAGCAGCAGCTGCTGACCAAAAAGGTCACCGCAGCTATAGCCGCTGATGCTGAGCTCCGGGAAGACGATAATTTCTACACCTTTACCTTCTGCCTGCACAATGAGGCTTTCGATTTGCTGGATGTTGTAGGTGCAGTCTGCCACCTTTAGAGAAGGAATGGCTGACGCGACTTTGACAAAACCGTAATTCATCTTATTAATTATTTACAATATCTTCATATATGATTAATGCTCAACCCATCGGTGTTCAGATGAGCATGCCTGGTATCCTACTTGCTATTGATGGTGATGGTGGCAGGCTTCAAGCCCTTTCCTGTCACTTGAATCGTAGCCGTTCCGATTTGTCCATTGCTTTGGATGCCGATGGCGAGTTGGCCGTGAAAGGCTTTCATCGTAGGCTTTGTGAACACTTCGGTGCTCGTTGCATCACCGTTGCAGATGCCCTTGAAACGAGCTGCTCCAGATACGCTGACGTTGATTCGATTGTCTGCATCAGGAACGAGGTTGCCCTCTTTGTCAAGTATGTTGACTGTAATGAACGTCATGTCCTCGCCATCAGCCTTGAGAGGCTTGATGTCGGTGCCTAAGTCACCTGTAAGCTGGATTTGGGATGCTGCTCCAGCCGTTCTGACGGTCTGAGTACCAGCCTGATTCCCATTCGCATCATAGACGACCACTTTCAGTTCGCCTGGTTCATACTTCACGTTGTTCCAACGGAGACGGTAGCGGTCCATGCATGGGTCGTTGATATCTGTGATACGCCCATCTTTACCGGATGGAGTCTTCGCTGTTGTGTTCTTGCTGATTCTTCCTTGCGATTTTCCGTTCACAAACAGTTCAGCGGTAGGGTAGTTGGTGTAGCAATAAACAGGAGTCACTTCACCTTCGCGGCCAGGCCATGTCCAGTGGGGCAGCAAATGAATGGTTGCCTCTTCCTTGTTCCAATGGGAACGGTAGAGATAGTAGCGGTCTTTAGGCAGGCCTGCAAGGTCAAAGATGCCAAAATAAGAGGAGCGGCTTGGCCAGTATCCATCATAAGGAGTTGGTTCGCCAAGGTAGTCAAAACCTGTCCACACGAACTCGCCAATCACCCAATCGATGTCATCTTGCAGAAGCCAGTCATCTTCTGGCACATTGGACCACCAGCAAGCTTCTGTATCATAGGCAGAGCATTGCCCATCCTCGTATGCCTTGCCGTCGTAGCGGTTTACGGGGAATTTGTACACGCCTCTCGAAGAGACTGTCGAAGCCGTCTCGCTGCCTAAGATGAAGCCGTGACGCAGTTTCTCATGCGCAGCTTGATAGCGGTGGGTGCGGTAGTTGATGCCTGGAATGTCCAGCACCTGTGCAAAGCCAGAAGAGATGGCATTGTCGATGCGGTCCATACCCGATGTCACAGGACGGGTAGGGTCGATGCTGTGAACAAAATCCTGCATCTCGCGTGTCATGCGATTGCCCTCCTTGGCCCCCTGTTCTGGAATCTCATTGCCGATGGACCACATCACGATGGAAGGGTGGAGACGATGGGCAAGGACAAGGTTCTGGAGGTCGCGTCGCCACCAATCCTTGTAAAAGCGACTATAGCCGTTCTTGCATTTAGGCCACTGCCACATGTCGAAACTCTCAGCCATCACCATCATGCCGAGTGAGTCATAGACTTCCATTTGCATCTGTGAGGGCGTGTTGTGAGACGTGCGGATGGCGTCACATCCCATGCTCTTCAGCAGTTCCACCTGACGGATGAGGGCTGCCTTGTTGACAGCAGTACCAATCATGCCGAGGTCGTGATGCAGGCAGACACCCTTGATTTTGCGGGTTTCTCCATTCAGCATGAAGCCACCATCTGCATTCACCTCGATAGTTCTGATACCATACTTCACAGTCTTCGTGTCGAGCACCTTTCCCATGCCGCCATCTGCTATAATGCTGACGGTGAGGTCATAAAGCTGTGGGTGTTCTGGTGACCAGCATTTCACATCTTCCAATGTCAGTTCTGCAGTGGCGTTAGCACATTCAGGTGCATCGACATTTACGATTTTCATCTTTATGGCCTTGCCATGTGAATACATGCGAGTATATTTAGAGGCAATGGGTTTCACATCAATTGTCTGGCCATTTGTGGAGAAACGTACCACGCAATTCGTTTTGTAGTCACTCTCAATGTCTGCTGAAAGTTTGATGGTGGCAGCATTCTCTGCCCATCTCCATTCTTTGGTTTCTACATTGATGCCCCAATCTCGGAGGTGAGTCGTTCCTGTCTGAATGAGCGTGACAGGACGGTAGAGACCAGCTCCGGGATACCAGCGGCTGCTTTCTTCTACGTTCTGGAGGTGCACCGCTAATGTGTTAGGCGAACCATCCTTGTTTACAAAAGGCGTGACATCAATATTGAATGGTGTATATCCATATTTCCATTCACCAGCTTTCTTTCCATTCACATACACGACCGGTTCTGCCATCGCTCCATCGAAGTTGAGAACAACATGCTGACTTTCCTTGTCCACTTTGAAGGTGGTGCGATACCAGCCTTTTCCAATCCAAGGGAGAGCGCCTGAACGTCCTGTTTTCTCAGAAGCTTGCTTCTCGCCATTCTGTTCGATAGCCACCGTCTGTTTGTCTATCTCTTTGTCGAAGGGTCCGCTGATAGCCCAGTCATGAGGGACTTGTACGGTTTGCCAGTTTCTGTCATTGAATCCCACTAAAGATGGCGCTATTGCGCTTATGGGGGCATATTTCTCGCCACGCGAGAACTTCCAGCCATCACGCAGCACCGTTTCAGTCCGTTGTGCCGAGGTGGTGAGAGCTGTGGCAGTCATTCCTAACCACAATAGGCTTTTGAGTTTGTTACGATAAATAGTCATATTAGCATAAAATAGGTGTTAGTATTTCTGATAGATTGTATAGTCTGTAAGTTTTACCCACGAGGGATTATCATTGTAGGTCGTCTGATAGGCACCCACTTTTAAGGCCTGAGCTTTTACCGTGAGGGGAGAACCAGGCATATTGTTCCAAGTTTTTCCGTCCTTGCTGGTTCTGGCGAAGAGTTTGTCACCACGACGTTCAAACTGGATGTGGGTGTCATAGTCATATCCCTTATAGTTGGGGAACTGCGGGCGTCCGCGTTCACTCAGTACAGTAAGCATGTTGCCGCAATTATAGAGAGGGAATGCTCCTAATTGATAATAAGTGTTGCCGTCAGCGATGAGAATGCCTCCTTCGTTGTAGCCTTTTACGTTGTGGGAGGAAAGCCCTTCCATGTCAGCAACAGTTGCCATCACCACAAAGTCGCCTGCCACTTCCTTATACACCATGCCTCCATTCTCCAGCGGAGCATCGTTAAAGTTTCCCGATTGTGTGGAGAGTGTGAACTCAGCATTCTTCTCAAAGACAGGCTTCATCTCTGGCGAGAGGGCGAACTTGCTGTCGGGGTCAATCTCCTCAAAGTCGTCATCACCAAGGGATGGTGTGTCAAAGCGGTTCCCCAATTGATAGGTATGTTCTATCTCTTCTGCAGGCATTGCTGCAGGCAAGATGGCCAGAGCATTGAGATAGCCCATGAAGTTGTTGGTTCCGGCACCATCTGCACCAATCGTGATGCGTCCATCAGGGCGAACCATCAGGAAGTTGTTCTTCTCCTTCAGCAGTTTACCGTTCAGATAGACACGTTCCATCCATCCGTCGAAAGTGATGACCCAGAACTGCCATTTGCCTTCACCCTCCTTGATTTCCCTGGGTGCTCCGCTGCTTTCGAAAGAGCCATTGTGGTTGATGAGTCCAGTTGACGGGTCAGTACCGAGTCGAAACTCTGTTGTGGCGAGGTCTGCACGAGAAGAGGAGAGTGATGCTACCGTTGATACAGGACCTACCTTTGTGCTGAGCACCCATGCTGCAATCGTATAAGGGGAATTATAGCGGTAGGTTGCAGGAAGCGTCCTCTCGCTGACTAACTGTTGGGTACCATTGAAGAAGAGTCCCCATTTGCCCTCTTTCACACGGGCGTGGATAGGCTTGTTGGCCTTGAAGGTCATGGAGGTGCGGTTGAAGTCTCCTGTGCCAAATTGTACTTCTGTCACGTCGAAGGGTGCTGTTTTCCCTTGGGCCAAGACATCCACATTGAAATTCATAAGAGCAGCGATGTCTGTTCGCTCACTCGATTCCACATCCTTCTTGTGCATACCCGGATAGCCGTCATTGCTTTCAGCCTTTGTCTCGGGCAAGACAGGAGCTTTTGCCCAAACTTTCACGTTCCAGATGGCAGGCATATGCCCGTTCTTCTGGGTGTCAGTGATGCGGATGCGGATGTATCGTGCCTTCATGGCTCCCCGGTCTATCATCGGAGAGCCTTGTATGGTATTGTCTGTACGGTCTGCATAGCATGTCCAGCTCTGCCCGTCTATCGACGTTTCAATCTTGTACTGATAGAAGAATGTGGCATATTCAAACTGAGTCCACACTTCGTTGAACTTCATCGGTTTCCCAAGGTCAATCTGAATCCATTCGTCATGCTTCTTGCCGTCCCAATTGCAGCGTCTTGCTTTCCACAGGGTAGCGTTGTTGTCATCTACCGCATATTCAGGCTTGAACCAGTCGTCATAATAGGAAGAGGCTGTAACCTTCGCTCCATAGGCAAGGTTTCTGTACTTCGATGCACTCTTGAATAGATTGACGTTCTGCGCATTGTGCGTTGGAATAACGGGGAGAATGTTTCCCTGTGCATCAAACTTCAGTTCATCAATACACACCTGTCGGTTGAAGCCATGAATGGACTTCGGGTTGTTGTGGCGGTGATAGACGATATAGTATTTACCTTCTATCTCAATGATGGAGTGATGGCCTGGGCCATGCACCGTTTCATCTTGATTAGTCGTTAGCAGCTCACCTTTGTATTCAAACGGTCCCATGGGGCCAACGGTAGATGTGGCGTACTGCACGCGGTATGTGTCCGTATGGCAAGAGCCCGATGAGTAAGTAAAGTAATAGATGCCGTCCCTCTTAAACACAAAGGGAGCTTCGAACACATCCTTCAGCTCTGTGTTAGGAATGAGCCGTTTTTCTGTGAAGAATTCATCTGCGGCGATGGGGAAGGGACGGTTCTCGTTCCAACGGCGGGCATCCTTCGCAAGATTGTCAGAGAGAGAGCTCAAGTCGAAATCGCCATCCTTGAGTTTGGCGGCACCGCATCCGAACCCATTGTAGATGCCCCATGTGGTGAAGTAGAGGTACTGGCTCTTGTCATCATCCACAAAGAGTTGTGGGTCGAGGGTGATGACATTGTGGATGTATCGGTCGGGCACCATCACCGCATCTTCTTTTCCGAGAATGTTGTGCCACGGGCCAATTGGAGAATCACTCTCTCCTATGTTGATGTTGCATGGTTCACAATAGTAATAGCGAAACTTCCCATTCGGTTGCTGTACCACATCTGGAGCCCATACCACCTCTGTGGTAGGCCAGTTCATCACGATGTTTTTCCAGTTGACAAAGTCCTTGCTCACCCACACTTGAGCAGGGCCATATCCGTTGCCTGTACCGTCGGTAGTGGCATACAGATAGTAGGTATCGCCAAACTTCCTGATGGTAGGGTCAGCGAAGTAGCCCGGAATAAAGGGATTTGCGTTTCCCGGTGCATTCCAGGCGGTGCCCATGACGGGTGATGGTGTGTACTCTTTCGGTCTTTGCTGGGCGGACAACGTGGTTGAAGCCATCAGCAGGAGCGGTAAAACAATTCCTTTCATAAATCTTTTCATATTAGCTAATCTAAACAAATAAGTTTTGTGGTGTTGTAAGGTCTTTTGTAGTCACGTGAATACGTGTATGTGTATGTTGCCCACAAATGCTCACATGGCTTGCCCGCTGAAGCAAGTGTGTGTTGCCCACTAATGCCTTTACGTTCTGCTCACAAGCGTGATTGCGTCACGCCCTGAGCCTCAATTGCGTTCCTTCCTCTATCGTTGGGGCAATGGTTCTTTGTCGTAAAGAGGCTTAATGTATGCCTCTTTCATTCAGCGCATTTGTGTAGCGTGCCGCATTGCGTTGGTGCTCTGCATAAGATACGGCAAAGTTGTGCGTTCCCGAGAAATCCTCTTTTGCGCACATGTAGATATAGTCGTTCGTGTCGTGATTGAGCACTGCGTCAATACCGGCGATGCTGGGAATACGGATAGGTCCTGGAGGCAAACCGATATTGCGGTAGGTGTTGTAGGGCGAATCCATCTTCAGATGCTCGTGGAGTACTCGCTTGATGGAAAAGTCGCCCACGGCAAAGATGACGGTAGGGTCGCTTTGCAGCGCCATTTGCCGGCGCATACGGTTCATGTAAAGTGCAGCGATAGTGGGTTTCTCCCCGTTGTTGGATGTCTCGCTGTCTACGATAGATGCGAGTGTCACCACCTTCTCTTTCGTCATTTCCTCACCCGCATATTCACTGAGGTTCTCCAGCAGCCTTGTTCTGTTCCTGTTCCAAAAGGCCTCATTCTCCTTTTGGAGGCGGGCAAACAAATCTTCTGCGGAGATGTCCCAATATACCTCGTAGGTGTTAGGAATGAACAGGGCAGGGAGCGTTTCGCTGCTGTAGCCCATCGCTTGCAAATGGCTCTCATCCAGCATGTAGTTGACAATCGTCAGGGAGTCGAGCATGAGTTGCCGGCTCAGTCGTCCAGCCATCTCCGATAGGGTGCGTACAGAGGGCACCAGCAGTTTGACGGGAGTCTGCTGGTGATTGCGGAGGTGCTTTACCAAGGTCAGCACGCTTGTTCCGTCATTGATTTCGTATCGTCCTGTGCGAATGCGTTGCTTGAGGTTAATGGCCTGTGCATAGACGTGGAACACCGTCATGTCGGCAGGGTGTCCAATGTCTTCTATCTTATGGCAGACGGAATCATAGTCATCATCGTCGTCAATCAGGAGATATACGGTCTCTTCTGGGTGATAGCCGCTTCTGAGCATATATGCAGTCCCCAACACGGCTGCCAAGGTCAAGCAGCCTAATACAATCCATACGAGTTTCCTTGTTTCCTTAGACATATTTTCTTTCTTTTATATACCAACGTGGTTAAAATGTTTGTCATTTCCACCTTGCGCGGTAAAAACGCCAATGATTTTGCTCTCATTCTCGCTAAAACCTTTGGTTTTCTATCAAATATACTTGCAAAGATAATAATTCTCCCCCAAACATTCTTCTTATGTGTGGAAAGTTTTCTACCTTTACCCCCAAAATCACACATATATCTTTCAAACTGATGGAAAATTTCAAGGATTTGGTGCAGAAGCGCCGCAGCGTTCGTAAGTTTACAGAACAAGAAATAAAGGCAGAGGACTTGCAGACAATTCTTCGTGCAGCCCTCATGTCTCCTACCAGCAAGGGTACCCGTGCCTGGCATTTTGTCGTGGTGGATGACCCTGTTTTGCTTGAGAAGATTTCTCTTTGCCGTCCCATGGGCAGCCAATTCATTGCGGGTGCCAAAGTGGCTGTAGTTGTATTGGGCGACCGCGAGGTGACTGACGCATGGTGTGAGGATGCTTCTTTGGCCGCAGTCACGATGCAGTATCAGGCTGCAGACCTCGGTCTTGGCTCTTGCTGGTGCCAGATTCGCAACCGCTTCATGGAAAACGGAGAGCCTTCTGATAACGTGCTTCGTTTCCTGCTTCGTTATCCGGAAAACCTAACTGCTGAGTGTGTCATTGGCTTGGGCTATCCTGCCATTGAGCGTAAGCCTCAGGATGAGGATAAACTGAAATGGGAGAATGTGCATGTTGGACCATTTCCCGAAGAGGAAATATAAAGGTGCGTGTTTGAGTCCAATCGTCCAACAACCACAGAGAGGAAAAACGTAGCAATGAAGATTGTATTAATAGGAGCAGGCAACCTGGCCACGAATTTGGGAAAAGCGCTGTTTCATGCGGGTCATGAAATCCTGCAGGTGTATAGCCGGACAGAGGAGTCGGCACGTGCATTGGCAACGACGCTGAAGTGTGCCCATACGTCAGACTTGTCAATGGTCCAGTCAAGTGCCGATGTGTTTATCATAGCGCTCAGGGATGATGTGGTGGAGCAAGTCGCGTGCCTATTAAGAAAGGGGCGTGAGAACCAGTTCTTTGTTCACACGGCAGGTAGCCTTCATGTGGATGTGCTGCCCACGGCTCGTCGTGGCGTGCTCTATCCAATGCAGTCCTTTTCTAAGAGTAAAGAAGTGGATTTCAGTGTAATACCATGTTTTGTTGAGTCTTTTCTCAATGAGGACAAGAAGCTGCTGGTAGCTTTGGCAGAGACGATTTCCAATAGTGTGTACGAGGTGGATAGTGACGATAGGAAATACCTGCATTTGGCAGCTGTGTTCTGCAACAATTTCGCCAATCATTGCTTTGCGCTTGGAGCGAAACTTTTGAAGGAACATGGTGATATTCCGTTCAGCGTGATGCTCCCGCTGATAGATGAGACAGCCAGCAAGGTGCATAAGATGTCGCCTCACGATGCGCAGACTGGCCCTGCTGTCCGGCATGACAAAAGGGTATTGGACAAGCATCAGATGTTGCTCGCTACATCGCCTGAGATGTTAAAAGTTTACGAACTACTTTCAGAAAGCATTTATTATGATCAACTACGACTTGACTAAGATACGTGCCGTGTTCTTTGATGTGGATGGCGTGCTCTCCTGCGAGACCATTCCTCAGCATCCTAACGGTGACCCTATGCGCACTGTGAACATCAAGGATGGTTATGCCATGCAGCATGCGGTGAAGTGCGGCTTGATTCTCGCCATTATCACAGGTGGGCGAACAGAGGCTGTACGCATTCGTTATGAGGGTCTGGGCTTGAAGGATGTGATTCTTGGCGCGGCAGTCAAAATACAGACCTACAACGAGTTGAAGGACAAGTATCAGCTTGCTGACGAAGAGGTAGCTTATGTGGGTGACGATATCCCTGACTACGAAGTGCTTCAGCAATGTGGTTTGCCTTGCTGTCCTGCTGATGCGGCACCAGAGATTAAGGGCGTGTGTACGTATATCTCCCATAAGAATGGAGGGCAAGGTTGCGCGCGTGACATTCTTGAGCAGATACTCAAGGCGCAAGACTTGTGGATGCACAACAGCATGGCTTTTGGTTGGTGATGCAGATGAGGATGAAGCAAATGCGATGTACAATTCAATGAATTAGAAATCATGTTCAACTTACCATATCAAGTAATATTGGCCAGCAACTCTCCTCGCCGGAAAGAACTGCTGGGCGGACTTGGAATCCCCTTCGAGGTGCGCACTTTGCAAGGTATTGACGAGAGCTATCCAGACACGTTGAAGGGAGAGGAGATACCTGTCCACATTGCAGGAAAGAAAGCGGAGGCCTACAAGAGCGCAATGGCGGATGACGAAATGATTATTACCGCTGACACCATAGTGTATGACAACGGGCAGGTGCTTGGCAAGCCTAAGGACAGGGAGGAGGCTATCCGAATGCTCCGACAGCTATCGGGACATGCCCACGAGGTCATTACGGGTGTCTCCATTGTGACAAAAGAGAAGACCGCTCGTTTTGCCTCTACATCAAAGGTGTTCTTTGCGCCTTTGACAGACGAAGAGATTATTTATTACGTTGACAACTACCGCCCCTTTGACAAGGCAGGTGCCTACGGCATTCAAGAGTGGATTGGCTTTGTTGCCGTCACCCGCATTGAAGGCTCCTATTTCAACGTGATGGGCTTGCCTATCCAGCGATTATATACAGAACTTAAACATTTTGCATAGCGTCATCGATGGCCTGTTGGCACGAAGCGTCAGATGGGGAACATCCTCGAATGGCATTATCGTATGATGCAATAATACAAAACACAAATGGAAACATACATTCACGAGCTTGACGAGACCGACTTGCAGATTCTGCGTATTTTGCAAGCCAACAGCCGGCTGACCACGAAGGAGCTGGCACAGCAGATTCACCTGTCTATCACACCCACCTATGAGCGTCAGCGCCGGTTGGAGAGAATGGGCTACATTAAAGGGTATGTGGCTGTGCTTGATGCCTACAAGATGGAGCGTGGCTTTATGGTGTTCTGCAACATTTCCATGAAGCAGATTAACAAGGCTATTGCCAACGAATTCCGAGATGTGGTGGGAGATTGGAACGAGGTGACCGAGTGCTACAATATCTCAGGCGATGGAGACTATCTGCTCAAGGTTTGTGTGAGCAGTATGCAGAAGTACCAGCAGTTCATTCTCGACAAGCTGGGGAGTTTCCCTTATATTTCGCAGGTGCGTTCCTTCTTCGTGATGGACACGCTGAAACTGACTTATGGTTTCCCCATGTAAAAAAGCGTGGCAGGGTGTTCCTGTCACGCTTTTCTTGTAGATGCGCTCATTCATGCTATTGCTTGCTGAATAAGCGAATGCTGTTGCTCCCGCGTTGGAAGGACTGCGTCATTGCTTGTACTTCTCATTCACAAGGTCCTTTACTTGGTCATAGCTTAGACAGATGGTAGTGGGGCCATAGGCGTAGGGCGCAATGTCGTATTCGTTGTAGTAGAACTCGATGCTGTCGTCCCGCAGGGCGAAGTTGTTGCTCACAAACATGTCGCTCATTTCCAGGAAGCCCTTCTTTTGCAGTCCCTGCAAAGTGCGTACCCCATTGTCGGCCATCAGCTTGTGCAGCAGCGTGTCTTGCAAGGCGTGCTGATGGATGGTGGAGAACACCTCGTCAAGAGGGATAAATTCGCCTGTTTGTGTATTGAAGCGCAAGATTGTGGTCAGCTGGCAGGGGTGTGCGCCGCCCATGAATGTGTCTTCCACCAGGCGGTAGTTGATGACGCCCTTCATGCCGTGTTCTGCGCTGCCTTTCAGGTGGTCATAGTAAATATTGGCGATGTTGTCGCTATGAAACTCCTTTTTGGCGGTCTCTATGTATTGTGTCAATGCCTCCTCGATGGGTTGGTCGCTTGACTGCTTCAGCAGCAACTCAATCAGCTGGTCGTTGATGAGTTTGCACACTTTCGTTTTCTGCTCGTTGTCTGATTTCACAAACTCCATGTCCACTTTTACGTCCAGTTTGCGTTCCTCTTGTGCATGCAGCTGGGCGAACACATCGTCGGTGTCCGCAGAGTCGAGTGGGGGTTCTTTCAAGTTTTCCTGTGCCTCTACGGAATAAAAAGTCAAGTCATCTTTGGACGTGTTGGATTGGCAGGCTGCCAGCAGCAGGGCCATCAGTATGCCGCATCCTCCAAAGATGCGATGTGTGAGTAAGGTTTTCATGACGCTTTCCATTA
Source organism: uncultured Prevotellaceae bacterium (assembly GCA_900318775.1). Lineage (GTDB taxonomy): Bacteria > Bacteroidota > Bacteroidia > Bacteroidales > Bacteroidaceae > Minthosoma. Next base: position 15,117 of record ONLY01000011.1, read on the forward strand.
AATTAGGCGCAAAGGTACTAATTTTTCCGCTCAACATGCGTGTTGTTCCATCAATAATGTCTAATTTTGCGAAAGATTTCTTTAAAAACGGGTTATGACAATATTCCATGAAACGCAGAAATTCCTATAGCGACCTCGGATTGGTGGTCGCAATCGCCGTCTTCATCTGTATTCTCATCAAGAGCATGCTCTTTGGCTTCACCTGGGTGGGCATTGTTTGGCTTCTCCTCACGTGTGCTTATTTCTACGTTTCATGGCGTTATGATTCCGATAGCCGTGTGGTGCAGCGTGGCACCACGGGTTTCCTTGTCCTTTCTGTTGTGGCCATTACCGGCATCCTCCTTTTCGACCGCAACACGCGCCCCATCATGCACGCCTTTTCGGGCACGGGTGATACCATCGTCGATCCTGTTGTGGAGGATGAGGCCCCTGTGGTGTCAATGGAAGACATTGCACCCGATGACTCGCTTGCCGGCGACACCCTGGCTGCAGATACGCTCCGAATGGACACTATTATAAATAATGTGTCATCATCTGCTTCTCAGCAGGGCGATAGCGCCAGCACCTATTCTTCCAGCATTTCCAGATAAAAGATAGAGTTATATGTCATCTACTACTAACAACACCTCAGAACCCACTTCCAAGGGACGTGCAGTCGGCACGATTATAGCTGTATTCCTTGTCATCTTGGCTTTGGGTGGCGCAGCCGCGTGGTATCTCTTTTTCCGTGGAGGTACAGATGCCGATGAACGCATCGTATATGACCGCATTGTTCGTTACCAGAACCTTCATGAGCTCGATTCCTTGAGCGATGCCCTTGAGGAATACTTCGATACCTACAATTCGGATGCATTCCACTATTCGCAGTTGAAAGACCTCAGCGACCGTTTCTTCACAGAGCGCGCTGATTGGCAGGCTGCATCAGCATCTCTTTCATCTCAGACAGTCCGTCATTTCATAGATGCCCATCCTGATGGATTCTATAAGGTTGATGCCGAGCAGAAACTCGACTCGCTCGTCTTCGCTGAAGCATTGTCAGCCAATACTCGTGAGGCTTTCGATCTATACATCAGCCAGTATCCTCAGGGGAAATATGTAGAAGAGGCACGTGCCAAGATAGATGCTTTGGACAATGTAGAGGTTTCATCCGACGAATATGCTGCTGCCCATGAGGTGCTTGAGACTCACTTCAATGCCTTGGGCAACAACAACCGGGCGGCATTAGCCAGCACTCTTGCAGAGCAAATCAATAACTACATCGGTAAGGCCAATCCTGAGCTGGAGGATATTTATGCCTACATGCACACCGTGCATGCTGCGGGGCGTAACCTCATCTTCTTGGTCAAGAACGACAGCGTGAAGAAAGTCACAGCAGGCGGCAAGAGCCTCTATAGTGTGCAGTTCCAGCTTGATGAGGAAACATACTCTTCAGACAGCCATCCTGCGCTCGACAATGAGTTTGGAACAGGCGAAGAAGCTGATAATGCTCCTAAACCTACCAGCGTAAAGCATTTCAAGGGGGCTGCAGTGCTTGATGAAAGCATGAAAATCACCTCTTTGGTGCTGCGCCAATGAGGTCGATATAGATGGCGGAAAAAATCCCTTACGTGCGCACCCTGCGCATGTATAATCACGCACCCTGCACGACGTAAAACGTGCAGGGTGCATGTGTTATGTCGTGCAGGGTGTGCCACAATGGCCCTTTACGGCAAACCAAACTTGCTCTTTACGGTGTGTGCTGATAATCATGCAGGGCAAGTCTCCATTTCATTGCTGTATGAAACTCAATCGTGTGGCAGGGTGGGCTCCTGGAATTGAACTTGTTCGAATCAGTGTTCGTGTGCTCATATGGATGTGTTATTCTTTCTTTTTTCCTCCTTTTTTTTCTTAGGAACTCCTTTTATTGATAAAAATTGTTGTACAGATTTCCTTTTCTTTTTATCTTTGCACCATATATAAGGCAAGAATAACGAATTGCCATGCTTTTGTAAGAGGAATAACTATCTAACATATTATTACAAATTATTACTAATTATTACTAACTTAATTTTATCAACTTATGAGAAAATTCTACTCGCTTGTGCTGTCAGCACTTGTTGCTATTCCTATGGCGATGAATGCACAAATGACAGAGGAAAATGAGGTACTTGCCAATTTGGAGGATGGGTATCGCCTCGAAAAAGACGTTGATTTTAAGGCTGCAACTGTCAACGGTGTTGCCATTCAACCAGCTTATTCGCTTCAATTTGGAGCAGAAGTTTCAGGTGTGAAAATTAATGGTTACGTTCCTAAGTTTTTGACGAACACTGGTCTTGAATTTATGTCATTCAACCTTCCTGGAGATAATATTGACTGGCCTAACAATAATGCTCTCCGTTCTACAAAAAATGAACGTTGGATAGGTATTCATTACTTGCGTGAAGGACAGATTGTTGTTTTCGATGTGTCAAATAAGGACGCAGCTCAGTTTGTTCCGAATTCAATAGCATGTAACAAGAATACAGGTTGGGCGGATACTCCTCAGGAACCTCAAATTTTGGAAGAGATTTCACAAGAAATTCATGACCTACAGGATTTGTCAGCAGAACGTGATCCGGAAACTGGTGAAATCATTAGCAGTAATACGGATGCTTTCCGCTATTTCAGAGTCATCAATAGTGGAGATTGCTACATTAAGTTCAATGGTAAAACAGCTAACTACTTGTCTCATTTTCAAATTTGGTCACCTGCAGGTGAGGCAGAAGTGGTTTCTATACCTTCTCTGAAGGTTGTGGGTGTTGATGGCGAAGCACGCCAGTTGGAATTCAAACCAGGCGAATCTACTTTTGGAAGCAAGGTGGTGACCTATTATTCAACTGATGGTGATGATCCTGTATTCTTGAAAGAGGTATTTGATCATTATGACTACGTCTATGAGACGGATGGTGAAGGAAATGTTATCTATAATGACGGACTGCCTGTTGTGAAGGAAGAAATTCCTGTATATAAAAAGGTGCTTGACGAAAGCCAATTTGTGGATGTTGACAATACCATATACTACGGTCCTAATGCACCATTCAATCCAGACGATGGCTATATTTACGTGGATGCAAGTGATGATGAAGACGGCGATGGCAAGGTAACAGTCAAGGCTGTGTCTGTATCTGAATCAACACTCGTGATTTCTGAAATTCAAGAGATTGAAGTGAATGTAGGCGAAATCCAGTTGAATGCGCCAACACTGACGTTGGTTGGCATCAATGGCAAGGAGCGTACCTACAAGATGACATGGAATAACAACACGCTTTGTGGTGAGCCATACGGCTTTATCTTTGAAAACGGGGAAGAACTTTATGTTGAGTATGATTGGGATTCGGAAACCAACCGTAATCCTGCTTTCGATGCGACCTTCTCATCTGAGACCACAATCAAGATGACGGTTCGTGTGGAAGGATATACTGATGGTGTTACCGAGATAGAGGTGTATGAGGCTGGTAAAGACTACAGCCCTGTTGCTGAAGAAGGTAAACATGACTGGGACTTCCAGAACCTGACACAGGAGCAGTTGGATATGATCAACCAGAAACTGATTGACCACTACTATATTGAAGATGAAGATGGCAATGTGAAGGCTACCTACACCATCGAGGAATATGAAGCAGGTGTTGGAGACGATGGAACCGATTTGTTAGGTGATAACGTTGTTCTTCCAGCGTACTTCGTATGTGGTTGGGATGGTTCTGATAGCCGTAACGCTAATCGTCACTGGAGAACTTGGATTCCTACCTATGAGTTGGATGATAATCTCCAGCCAACGACTACTATTGTCAGCACCGCATACGCTGAAGACAAGACGGGGCTCCTTGACGGTCTGACTGTTGACAACGATCACCCATCTTGGAGCACGATGGCTATCTTTACGAATAAGGAGGGCCTGTACTTTATGTCAAAAGGTACGTTGAAGGTCAACGAAGTGAAGTATGGCCAAATTGTCGTGCTTACTACCAACACAGGGGTTACTGTCGCGAAGGTGGACAATGCTCCAGAAGGTTATGAATTCACCATAGGTAAGGGTACTTATGTGTACAGCATTGATATCGTTACTCCAGACGTGCTTCCTGACGTTCCATATGAACTCGTAGGCGTAGAAGGTGTCAAGGCTGCTGATGCCAAGAAGGGTGTACGCTACAACCTCGCAGGCCAGAGAGTGAACAAAGCATATAAAGGCCTTGTTATCGAAGACGGAAAGGTGCTTCTTGTACCATAATCCTGCAGCACATATATCTACGCATTAGATACAAAAAAGAAGAAGGGCACCTCATCATGAGGTGCCCTTCTTGTGTGTATTGCCGTTTCTTCTGTTTGAGAAGAAGTCTGTTATATCGAAACTGCCATAGGGTCTACTTTTAAATCGCGTCTTCGCGAGGCTCGACTGTCAATCCGTCGCTCAAAGGGCCTGTCTCAAGGTTCTCTGCTTTCTTCAGCGAATAACTTCCATCGGTGGCTACTTTCAGCTCAAGTGGATAGGCCATATCGGAAGTTACGTCTGGGTCTCCTACGGTGATAATGAAGTAGAATGCCGAGCGGTCTTCGTCACGCTTGTTAAAGTTGTAGTTCACACCTACCATCGTGGAGTTCTTCAAGAACTGGGCAGGTACGTATTCACGGAGGTTGCTCTTGTGAAAGACCTTCTTGAACACATCGGTGCTGTCGCGTCGGATAGCTATGCAGACCTGGCTCTCATAGTATTCAGCGCCTTGAGGATTAATGATGCTGGGTAGCGTTTCATCATGTGCGAGAGTGCAAGTATAGTTGTACAGGCGTCCGCCAATGGTGATAGTGTCTTGGAGCGTGTAGTCGCGCAAGGCTTGAATGCCCGTCTCTACAGAGCCCTGTAATGTGGTGGTCTGTTCGGTGGGTTTTGGCTGGTTGCTGTTGCAGGCCATTGTCATCAGTGTGAGCAGGACTGCGACGCTTGTTTTCAATGTTTTCATTGGTATGTCGTTTTTAGCGTTTTCTTTGTGCAAAGATAGAGAAAAAAGTCGTACCTTTGCAAGTAATTTATAGAAAAGAAGCATAAGCAATGGGATTGTTGAAAAAAAATCCAAGAAACTGGCGCGTGAAGAGCGGACAGCCGCTGACGGAGTTGGACAAGAAAATACTGCATTTTCAGAACAAAGGACATCTTGTCCCTACACGCGAACTGATTAAAACCCCAGAACAGATAGAAGGCATCCGCAAGGCTGGCGTGCTCAACACGGCGGTACTTGACTTGGTGCAAGAGAAAATCCGCGAAGGTATGTCAACATTGGAGATAGACCAACTGGTGTATGATTTCACTACCAAGCATGGTGGTATCCCTGCACCGCTCAATTATGAGGGTTTCCCCAAGAGCTGTTGCACCAGCATCAACGAAGTGGTGTGTCACGGTATTCCAAATGCTGAAGAAATTTTGGAAGAGGGTGATATTATCAATGTGGATTGCACAACGATTGTGGACGGCTACTATGCCGATGCCAGTCGTATGTTCATCATTGGCAAGACTACACCGGAGCGTGAGCGCTTGGTGAAAGTGGCTAAGGAGTGCATGGAGATTGGTGCGGAAGCCTGCAAGCCATTCTCCTTTGTGGGTGACCAAGCGGCAGCCATCACGAAATATGCCCACAAGAATGGTTACACTGTGGTGCGTGACCTTTGTGGACACGGTGTGGGAAACGAATTCCATGAGGAGCCAGATATGGAGCATTGGGGCAAGAAGGGTACAGGAATGCTGCTTGTGCCTGGTATGGTGTTCACCATCGAACCTATGATTAATGCCGGAGGTTGGCAGGTGTTCGTGGATAGTGAGGATGACTGGACAGTCGTGACTGAAGATTACAGCGACTCTGCTCAGTGGGAACACACTTATCTGATGACAGAAGAAGGGTTGGAAATATTGACCCATTAAATCTCGAATATTAGTTTCACTTTTCAATATCCAAGTGATGTATATCTTAGCGATAGAAAGTTCGTGCGACGACACGAGTGCAGCCGTGCTGAAGGATGGTATTCTGTTGAGTAACGTGACTGCCTCGCAGGCCGTGCATGAGGAATATGGTGGGGTGGTGCCAGAGTTGGCAAGTCGCGCCCATCAGCAAAACATCGTGCCTGTAGTGGATGCGGCTATCAAGCGTGCTGGCATCACACGGGAAGACCTCAATGCCGTTGCGTTCACGCGTGGACCCGGTTTGATGGGAAGCCTTTTGGTGGGTGTAAGTTTTGCCAAAGGCTTTGCAAGAAGTTTGGGCATTCCGATGATTGATGTGAATCACTTGCAGGGCCATGTATTGGCCCACTTTATTCGCGAGAGCGAAGACGATCATGATCAGCCTACATTCCCATATCTGTGCCTGCTCGTGAGTGGAGGAAACAGCCAGATTGTGAAGGTGAACTCCTATAAAGATATGGAGATTTTGGGCCAGACGATTGACGATGCTGCAGGTGAGGCAATTGATAAGTGCTCGAAGGTCATGGGGCTTGGCTATCCAGGTGGTCCTATCATCGACAAGTTGGCTCGTCAAGGCAATCCGGAAGCATTTGAATTCTCGAAGCCTGACATTGCTGGCTATGATTACAGCTTTTCGGGCTTAAAGACTTCGTTCCTCTATCATTTGAGAGATTGGCTGAAGGAAGACCCTGATTTTATTGAGCATCATAAGGAGGACTTGGCGGCATCGCTGGAAAAGACGGTCGTTGATATCTTGATGAAGAAATTGCGTAAAGCGGTGAAAGATACGGGCATCAAGCAGGTGGCAGTGGCAGGTGGCGTGAGTGCCAACAACGGCCTTCGCAATGCCTTCCGCGATCATGCCAAGCGTTATCACTGGAAAATCTTCATTCCGAAGTTCTCTTATACGACTGATAATGCTGCTATGATAGGCATAACGGGTTATTTCAAGTATCTCGACAAGGATTTTGCTACCATTGACTTGCCTGCTTACGCAAGGATAGAAAAGATCAAATAGAAAATGAAAGAAGTACGATTCTTCTATGTTCCCAACGCATCCAGCGTGTGTGAGCTTCCTGACGAAGAGGCTCAGCACGCTGTTCGTGTTTTACGTATGGAAATGGGCGATGAGATGATGCTGATGGACGGGGAAGGAACTTTCTATCGGGCTATCGTGACGGAAGCGACGAAGAAGCGCTGCCTGTATCGCATTGAGGAGACGTTGCCCCAAATGCGGCAATGGCAGCCCCAATTGCATTTGGCAATGGCACCCACGAAGAATATGGACCGGACAGAGTGGTTTGCAGAGAAAGCAACCGAGATAGGCTTTGACGAACTGACGTTCTTGAAGTGCCGATGGTCTGAAAGAACAGTCATCAAGACGGAGCGTGTGGAGAAGATACTTGTTTCAGCTATGAAGCAGAGCCATAAGGCTTGGAAGCCAATGCTGAATGAGATGGTGGATTTCAAGACGTTTTTGCAGGATATAGAGGAGAAAGAGAAGGCAAGTGGAAAGGAATTACAGAAATTCATTTGTCATTGTTATGATGAGGAGGAACTTGGTACGAAAGTTGCTTTGAAAGATGCAGTCAAGAGCGGAGAGGATGTGTTGGTGCTGGTCGGACCGGAAGGGGATTTCTCTATAGACGAAGTGAAACTTGCAGAATCCAAAGGGTTTCAAAGCGTCACATTGGGAAAGAGCCGGTTGCGCACAGAAACTGCCGCGCTGGTAGCGGTGCATATCATGAACTTAATAAATCAATAAAGTCGTTGATAATGAAGAAGATTGGATTTGTTTCGATTGTTATAGTGATGCTGGTGGCGTTGTGCTCCTGCAACAAGACCGAGTATCAGAACGTGATACCTGCTAATGCGACATTTGTAGCGAAGGTGGATGCCAAGGCCATTGCTGAGAAAGGCGAATTGGCTAACTCGCAGGTGATAGGGATGCTAAAATCCTATCTTGCTTTGGTGGTGAATGGTAAAGACCTGAAGCAGGCGAAAGCATATATAGATGACCCTGCTGGGATGGGATTTGACTTGAGCATGCCTGCTTATTTCTTTATGGTGGGTAATGAGCATGTGGGATTGACTTTGAAAGTGGCGGACGAGGATGCCGTAAAGGATTTGCTATCGTTGCTTCATAAGCAGCAACTGGCATCCAAACCACAGAAAAGGCATGATTTGATGTGCGGTAGGTTGTTGGACGAAATCTCTTATTCATACAATGACAACACGTTTCTTCTTTTGGCATCACTGGGTGAAAAAGGCGGGTTGCGAGTGGAGCAGATGGCGCAACAACTGATGCTTCTAGAGGAAGATGACAGTTTTGTTAGCACCGATGCCTTCAAACGGCTGGAAAGTGAAGAAGGGAAAGATGTGGTTCTGTATTCCACATTGGCAGCATTGCCTCAAGGGCTTTCTAAAGAAGTGGCAGCCTTTTTGCCTACAACCGTCAAGCTGAGTGACATTGATATGGTATCCACTCTTCAGTTCTCTCAAGGAAAGGTTGAATTGAATATGAATCTGAAAGGTTCTCCTATGGCTCAGACGTTGGTGTTTGATGAGATGGAAAAGAATCTTAGTGGAATAGAAGGAAAATATCTTGACAAGGTGACAGACAAGGCAGTGCTGTGGGCAGGAGCTGGTGTAAATGGTGCATGGTTGCTAGAGCAACTCAAGAAGTATTCGAAATCGAAAGAGTTGCTTTTTATGCTGGAACGAGGCATTGACATCGAGTGGATGTTGAAAGAGGTTGAAGGTGCTGTGGCAATTGAGATTCGGGATTTTGGTGATGCTTCTGATACGAAGACGTTGGATTTTGATGCCTACGCACAAGTGAAAGATACGCCTTTCTTAGTTGATGTGGAGGAATGGAAAAGGGGCATGAAGGAATATGGCATGACGATGCAAGACTTTGGAAAAAACAGTTATGTGCTGAAGGCTGAAGGAAATACTATTGTGTGGGGAGTGGAAGACCATAATCTTTATTTCTCCACCCAAATTGCTCCTTCTTTTGCGAAAGGTACAGCTTTGAAGGACTACGAGCAGATGATACAAAAAAGTATGGTCTTTGTTTATGTTGACATGAAGAAACTCCAGTTGGATAAAGTGGTAAAGAAGGCTGGGCAATCGTGGTTGGCTCAAGGGCTTGGCTCTATCAATGCGCTCACCTTCAGCATGCCATCTGCTCAGCAGATGAATTTGACTATCGAAATGGATGATAAAGGCGAGAACTTTTTGAAACAGTTATTTTAATGGATAAGATACAGCTAATAGATACACTTCCAAATGTATTTGTCAATCGCGAGAATGTCGTGAGTGGCATATGGAATCAGAAGGTGACTTTTGAGAGAGAAAAACTATATTTGGTTGAAGCCAATTCTGGTACGGGAAAATCTTCTTTGTGCAGTTTCATATATGGATATCGTCACGACTATGAAGGGCAGATTCTTTTTGATGGGGAAGACATTAATAAGTATTCTGTAGCCAAGTGGACTGATATCCGTCAGCATCATTTCTCCTTGTTGTGGCAAGAGCTTCGTATGTTTCCAGAATTGACTGCATGGGAAAATGTGGACATCAAGAACAAGCTGACGAATCATCAAACGAAGGCACAGATTTTGGAATGGTTCGAGATGCTGGGCATCACAGACAAACTGAACGCAAAGATGGGACGTATGTCATTTGGTCAGCAGCAGCGCGTAGCCCTGATTCGTGCGTTGTGTCAGCCTTTTGACTTCCTATTTGTGGATGAACCCATCAGCCACCTTGATGATACTAATGCAGCAATCATGGGGCAGATTATGACAACAGAAGCGAAGAAGCAAGGCGCGGGAATCATTGCTACCAGTATCGGCAAGCACATCGAATTGCCTTACGACCTGATATTTAACTTATAGGAGGTTTGAGATGAATTTAGTTTGGAAACTATTACGTCAGCATATTAGCATTCCACAGTTTGTAGGCTTTTTCTTTGCAAATCTTGTGGGTGTAGTTATCATTTTGTTGGGTGTACAATTCTATAAAGACTATCAGGCTATTGACCAAGAGGATAGCTTTATGAAGGCTGATTACATGATTGTCAACAAAAAGATTGGTGCATTGTCGGGACTGACAGGTACACAGCATACGTTTTCTGCAGCGGATATAGCAGACCTCAAGGGGGCTGGTTTCGTGGAGAAGATAGGAGCGTTCACTCCTAGCTCGTTCAATGTGAAGGCGCGGTTTGATGTGGAAGGTTTCGTCAGTTTCTCCACCGAGATGTTCTTTGAAAGTGTTCCTGACGATTTTGTAGATGTGAAGAGCGAGGCATGGGCTTACCATAAAGGCAGCAAGGAAATCCCCATTATTTTGCCGAAGAACTATCTGGACCTCTACAATTTTGGATACGCTCAGGGAAAGGGACTTCCCAAACTCAGTGAGGGCATTCTGGGAGCGATGAAGCTCAAAATTATTATTGACGGCAACGGACAAAACGACGAGTTTGAAGGTCGCATCGTGGGCTTCTCCTCTCGTCTGAACACCATACTTGTGCCTGCGGCATTTATGCGCTGGGCTAATGGTCAGTATGCCACCCAGGAAGGAGAGAAGGAACCCACGCGTCTCATTATGGAGGTTGGAAATCCGACAGACGAGCGTATCACGTCCTATTTGCAAGAGCACGACTATGAGACCGACGAGGAAAAGTTGGAAGCCTCGAAGACCACATTCGTGTTGCGTGTTATTGTCAGCATCGTGATGATTGTGGGAATTGTCATCAGCATCTTGTCTTTCTACATCCTGATGCTAAGTGTGTTCCTGCTGGTGCAGAAGAATAGCTCGAAGCTTGAGAACCTTCTGCTCATTGGCTATTCGCCAGCTAAAGTGTCCTTCCCATATCAGGCTCTGACTGTGGGCTTGAATGTGCTGGTGCTGATTTTGGCAGTGCTCATCATGCTTATCATCAGAAACGTATATCTTGATATGTTCGAGAACTTCTTCCCTGACTTCGAGGCACCAGGCGTCTTGCTGGCCCTGAGTGTTGGATTAGGGTTGCTGGTTCTCGTCAGCATCTTTAATGTCATAGCCGTATATAACAAGGTCATGAGTATTTGGAACAGGAAAGAATAGAGCGTAAAAGTATTGGAGACAAGAGCGTGAACCTATGGAAAGAATCACTCAATTATACAAGATGTTGACAGGCAGTGAGCCTCAGCGTATCATCCCTTTGGCTGGAGCCGGCAGTAACCGTCAATATTTCCGGGTAGTGGGCAAAGAGCAGTTCCCAACCGTCGTCGCAGTCATTGGCACCAATCAGGAAGAAAATGAAGCGTTCATCGATTTAGCAGAGCGTTTCAAAGAAGGCAACTTGCCAGTTCCTGCAGTGTATGCGGTATCTGAAGATAGAATGGTCTATTTGCAGGAGGATTGCGGTGACCAGTCTCTCTATGCTCTGATGAACGAGCATCGTCAGGCTGATGGAACGTTTGACGTAGTCGCATTGGATGCTTTGAAGGCCACCATTCGAGAATTGCCCCGTTTCCAGTTCCTGCCCGTTGTCAGCCAAACTGCAAGCGGTTTCTTTACGAAATGCTTTCCTCAGCAGGAGATGGACAAGACAAGCGTGATGTTCGACCTCAACTACTTCAAGTACTGCTTCCTCAAGTTGAAAGGTGTAGAGTTCAATGAGTTCAAATTGCAGCAAGATTTTGAACTTCTTTCCGATGACCTCTTGATGGAGAGGGAGGACACATTCCTTTATCGTGACTTCCAATCGCGCAACGTGATACTGAAAGATGGGATGCCTTACTATATTGACTTTCAGGGTGGACGTCGTGGACCAATCTATTATGATGTTGCATCATTTCTTTGGCAGTCTTCTGCTAAGTTCACAGACGAAGTTCGCGACCTCCTCATTGACGAATATCTTCATGCGCTGAATGCCCAGCTATCAGTCCTCAAGAGGCAAGCGCCAGTAGAAAGTGCTCTCTTCAAACGTCGTCTTCACCTCTTTGTTCTTTTCCGTATTCTGCAGGTGCTTGGCGCTTATGGATATCGGGGACTTTGGGAGAAAAAAGCGTACTTTGCCAACAGCATTCCGCTTGCTGTCCGCAATTTGCAGAAAGAGGTCTCTCTGGGCACCTGTGATCGTTATCCTTATCTGAGACACGTGGCGCAAATGCTTATTGCCTGCAATGCCGAAGAGGAAAAGAGTAGGGAACTGGAAGCGGAGAACGATGCAAAAGTGGCAGCCTATCTGCAGAATGACAGCACCTATTTGAATCAAGGGGAGAAGAGTCCGCTTATCGTCAACGTCTATTCCTTCTCCTTCAAGAAGAGTATCCCTGCTGATGAGAGTGGCAATGGAGGAGGATATGTGTTTGACTGTCGCAGTACCCACAATCCCGGGCGGTATGAAGAGTATAAGCCTCTTACAGGCCTTGATCAGCCTGTTATTGACTTTCTCGAAGCAGATGGTGAAATACTCACGTTTCTTGACAGCATCTACAAGCTGGTCGATTTTCATGTGGCACGTTTCCTCGAGCGTGGTTTTACGCACTTGCAAATCAGTTGCGGCTGCACAGGCGGGCGTCACCGTTCCGTCTATAGTGCCCAGCATGTGGCTGAGCATATTCACGAGAAGTTCGGTGTAGAGGTGCACGTTTGTCACCGTGAACAAAACATTACACAAGTATTGAAATGAATGCACTCATTTTTGCTGCGGGTCTCGGCACTCGTCTAAAACCCCTTACGGACACTATGCCCAAGGCGATGGTTCCCGTTAATGGCAAGCCTTTAGTACAGATTCTGATAGAGAAGCTGAAAGCTGTCGGTGTAACAGAAATCGTCATCAACGTTCACCACTTTGCCCAACAGATTGTTGACTTTGTAGAGGCCAACAACTATTTTGGCATAGACATCAAGTTTAGTGATGAGACAGATATGCTGCTTGAAACGGGCGGAGGCCTCAAGAAGGCAGCTCGTCTTTTTTCCAACGACAAGCCTATTCTTGTTCACAATGTTGATATCCTTTCCAATGCTGACCTCCCGTCGCTTTATGATGAGGTACTCGCCACAGGCGCTACAACCCTTCTGGTCTCTCAGCGGCAGACTCAGCGCTATCTTTTGTTCGACGAGACGAATCGCCTTGTTGGTTGGACCAATATCGCCACAGGAGAGGTTAAATCGCCATATCCAGATATCAAGAATCGCTCGGTGCGGAGGTTCGCATTTTCGGGCATTCAGGTTTTTCATCCCTCGCTTCTCCCTCTGATGGACTCTTGGCAGGGCAAGTTCTCCATCATTGACTTTTATCTCTCCATCTGCGATAAAGTGGACATCAAGTATCGCCTTGATGCTCAGCTTCAGCTTCTGGATGTTGGCAAGTTGGACTCTATCACGAAGGCTGAAGCATTCTTGAGCTAGTAGTAGAATAAGCTGACATACGCGTGGCTTATCGCTTTTTCAGCTAATTGCAGCGAGGCAGACGATTCTATCAAAAGACACCCGCAGGGCTCACAGGAACCTTACGGGTGTTTTTTGATGCAATTCAAGTCGTTTCTTGCTTAGCTATCACGAGCGCAGCAAGTTGACTTCGAATTTGACTTCGAGTTTAACTCTTTGTGCTTAAGTGTTTTATTTGAACTCAAACAAGTTGATGAAGCCGGTCATCGTGAATACTTGGCGCAAGTCGTTGCTCAGTCCCTGAATGTAAACGTGCTTGCCAAGAGGCTTGGCGCTTTTCAAAATGCTGAGGAAGATGCGCAGACCGCTGGACGAGATGTAGTCCAATTTGGTGCAGTCAAGGATGATGTCGCTCTTAATGTCATCGATGATGGGTTGCACTTCCTGCTGTACTTGTGAGGAGGCAGACGTGTCGAGACGGCCTTCGAAATAAATCACTTGATAGTTGTTCTCTTCTTGAATTGTTGTTTTCATGTGTAAACGGTTTTGATATTTGAAATTTTAGTGTCTGATATATTTTGCAAGAGGCGTTGCCAGTTGTTGTGCTTTTAGCCTGTAATCCTCTGTTGCAAATTGCGTTATAGTGAATAAAGGAGATTGACGATGAGTAGGTTGACGGCAAGGATGATGAAATTCATCGGGATGCCAATCTTCAGAAAGTCTGCAAAGCGGTAGCCACCTGGGCCATAGACAAGCATGTGGGTTGGTGAGCCGATTGGAGTTGCAAAGCTGCACGAGACAGCAATCATCAGTGAGATGATGAATGGCAGGGGACTCACGTCCAACGTGGTGGCAGCCTGATAGACGATGGGGTAGAAGATGGCTCCGGCGGCCGTGTTCGAGATGAACTCGGTAAGGAAGGTTGCCGCAAAGCACATCACGGTCATAATCAGCAGCGGGTTGTTTCCGCAGACGGACATCATGCTGTTGGCCATTACTTCGGCAATGCCGGTCTTCTGGATGGCGGTGCCGATGACCACGCTGCCTGAATATATCATCAGAATGTTCCAGTCGATAGACTTCATCACCTGTGATGGCGTGCAGCATCGGAACACCAGCATGGCGATAGCCGCGAGGATTGCGCTGTTGAGCATAGGCATCACATCGAGGCTGGACAGTACAATCATCGCCACCATGATGAGGCTGGAGAGTAGTGTCTTTGCACCGATGTTGGGGATGATGGCAGATGAATCGAAGAACTGCAGCCCGTTCAAGATTTCGGTAGGCTTGCTTTTAGGGGCACACTCGATGAGCAGGGAGTCGCCCACGCGGAGCTCAATGTCTCGAGGGCTCTCGCTGATGCGTTCTCCTTGACGCGCCACCGCCACAAGGGTGAAATGGTGGTCGTGCTCGATGGCTGTGTCAGAGATTCTCTTTCCTGCTAGTTCACAACCCTGCATGATGTAGGCTGTGCGCAGTTTACGTTTTTTGTCCAGTTCGTTGGCGGAGAACACGGGGTGATCGGCATTGACCAGCCCGTGGCTTTTGTGCAGCAGGAGTATTTCTTCGACGTGCCCAGCAAACACCAGCCGGTCTCCGCCCATTAGGAACTCGTCTGCAGGTACAGGCGATATCACCTCACGGTCAAAGCGCACAATTTCGATGAGCCGTCCGCCTTGCACCGTGTTCAGCCCAGCTTCTTCCACTGTTTTTCCTATGAGGGGGCAGTCGGCCGGCACGAGCATCTCGGCGGTGTATTCGTTTGTCTGCTCAAAAGATTCGTCGGAACTGCGGTTGTCGGGTAGCAGTTTGCGTAGGGCCAGCACTGATAGGACGCCCGTCAGCAGGCAGATGACACCAGGGATTGTGGTGGCGAAGATGTTCAGGTGGTCTCCTGTGTCAGCTGCATATAGTCCTGAGATGATGAGGTTTGGAGGTGTTCCGATGAGTGTGCAGATGCCTCCGAGGCCCGAGGCGTAGCTCAGGGGGATGAGCAGTTTGGAAGGGGCGATGTTCAGCTTCTTTCCCCACATTTTCACTACTCCCACAAAGAGGGCCACTACTGTCACGTTGCTGAGTACGGAGCTGAGTCCTGCTACGGGTAGCATGAGCCGGACAACGGCGCTTGCATAGTTTTGGGGAGTCCCCAGCAGGTGTCGCATAATCCATTCCAGTACGCCTGTATGCACCAGTCCGGCCAATACAGCAAACAGTACGCCGACCAGCACTACAGAGCTTGCAGAGAATCCGCCTAGGGCTTCTTTCGTGTCCAGCACGCCTGTGATCAGCAGTACGGCGATGACTCCCAGGAATGCGATGTCTTCGCGCAGTTTTGTGAAGATGAGTGTCAGGAACATTGACAGTACGGTCACGATGGTGACCCATGCCCCAAGACTCAATCCACAAAAAAGCAAATCTTCCATATTTGTACTAGATGTATTAGGGTTGTAAATCAGCTTTTAGTCTTTGTTTTCGAGTTTCTTGCGTAGCGTCAGCACGTTCATGTTGTCCTTGCGCTCGTAGTTGATGCTGTCCATGAGCTGTGTGATGAGGTGGATGCCCAGCCCACCGATGGGGCGATCCTCGGCAGAGAGGGAGGTGTCCACCTCGTTGCGCTTGGTGGGGTCGAAGGGCATTCCGCTGTCTTGGATGATGAACTTGATGCGCTTGTCGTTGGCGACGGCCATGATGTGGATGTCACCTGCTGTTCCCTTGGGATAGGCATAGTTCATCACGTTCACGACGGCTTCTTCCATTGCGAGGTTCATCTGCATGGTGGCTCCCATGTCAAAGCCAATTGCCTCGCACACTTCGTCCACATATGTGTTGAGCTGGGGAATTTGGCTGATGTCGTTGCTCAGCGTGATTTCTTTCTGAAAGCGTACATTCTGGTCGGGCTTGATGTAGCAGATGGTGAGCATGGTCAGGTCGTCGCTTTGCTCAGCATCTCCTGTGAATTCGTGCACAGCTTTTTCCATCTGCTCTGTGGTGTCTTGCGAACCTGTGTCGGAGGCTAAAGCTTCAATCATGCGGTCATCGCCGAATAGGTCGTGCTGCTTGTTTTCTGCTTCTGTAAGACCATCGGTGTAGAGGAAAAGGGTGGTTCCTGGTGTGATGTTGGTCTCTTGCTGTGTGAACTTCCATCCGCTCATGACGCCGACGGGGATGTTGCTGTCGCAGGACAGGAAGGTCTTCTGCTTGCGGTTCTCTGTTTCAGTGATGAGAACAGGAGGGTTGTGTCCGGCGTTGCAGTAGCGGAGTCTTCCTGTGGGCAGGTCGAGCACGCCGATGAAGAGGGTGACAAACATTTCCTGCTGGTTGTCTTCGGCCATGCGCTCATTGATTTGTGTGATGATTCGGCTGGGGTGCGGCTCGTGCATCGAGAGAGTGCGGAAGAGGGAGCGCGCCACTGCCATCACGAGCGAGGCCGGTATGCCTTTACCCGATACGTCGCCGATACAAAAGAACAGTTTCTCGTCGCGGATGTAGAAGTCGTAGAGGTCGCCTCCCACGGCTTTGGCTGGTGTCTGCAGCCCGTAGATGTCGATGTCGTCGCGGTCAGGGTAGGGAGGGAATATCTTTGGCAGCATTGCCTTCTGGATGTTGCTGGCAATTTGTAGCTCCCGCTCGATGCGTCCCTTCTGCTCGTTGACCAACTTGAGCTCGTCCATTTGCAGGGTGAGGGACTTCTGCATGGTGTGAAAGGCTTTGTACAGCCTCAGCATTTCGTCTTTCGATTTGATTCTAGGCAACTTGGCTTGCAGGTTTCCATCTGCCACTTCGTTCACGGCTTTGGTGAACTGCTCCAGTGGGCGTGTGAGCCTATGTACGGCTTTTTTTAAGAAGAATGTTAACAGGCTCAATACCACAATGATAATGACAACTACTATGAGTCCTGCTTTAAACGCGTTGTGGAAGAACTCACTGGCGTTGCAGACGATAGCCATCGACCATCCAGCTCTGGCGATGGGTTTGTAGAAGATGAATGAGTGTCCCAGATGGGGAGACTGGATGCGCTTCATGTCTGTGTGCCCTTCAATCATCTCGTGCCCCACCTGTTTCAAGTCGTTGTTCCCCAACTGCTGGGAGATGTCAAAAATGGTCTCGTTCAGTACGGTTCTCTTGACGGGGTGGGCAAGGATGGTGCCGTTTTTTGCGAGCATGAAGCAGTATGAGCGGTCATGATACTTCAGTGAGTCCATCATGCTGGAGAGCCACTCGAGTGACACGTCGGCTGTCACGATGGCATACACGCGCCCGTTCTCGTCCTGTAGGGGGTGGCTGTAGGTAATCATGGTCATCTCGCCGCCTCCAGTGTCGCGGTAGGGCTCGCTCCAGTGTCCGGCCTTTGTCATCATGGGGGCTGTGAACCATTCCTTGGTGGTGTAGTCATAGGTGGGCGAGCCCAGCTGCTTGGAATGGATTTTTCCGCTTCCCCGGTAGCTGTAGGGTGAGAAGAAATGGCCTTCTTCGGGATAGTAGTTGGGCTCAAAGGCGATGGCTGATCCTACAATTTCAGGATTCGTCTCCACAATCTCGCGAGTGATGCGGTAGAGCTCTTCGTGAGGGGTGTTCAGGTTCTTTTTGATTTCGTCCGTGCGGTTCTTCACTGCGGTCTCCACGGTGACGAATACGGTCTCAATGCGCTCTTCCGCATTGTCCAGCGCATTGGTGGCACGTAGGGACTCCTCGCGGAGAATGCCGTCACGTACAAACCGGTTGGCCACGACAGCAGCGCCCAGCAGGATGATGGCAACCGTCAGTATCACGCAGAGGCTGAGACGGGATGCGAAAGATGTTGATTGCAAATTCTCGTGTTTCATCGTAGTTCATTAAGATTCTACAAAGGTACGAAAAAAATGGAATATCCAAGAAATATGGGTGGAGATTTCTCTTTTTTTGATGAAAAAGTGTGGCGATGCAGAAAAAACCAGTCAGGCCTGACACCTAACTCCCAACTTTTCACTACCTTTGCACATTCTAAGCAGTTACACATATTTATATAATATGCAGAAAATAATCATTTTAGACTTTGGCTCGCAGACCACTCAGTTGATTGGTCGTCGTGTTCGTGAGTTGAACACCTTCTGCGAGATCATGCCTTACAACAAGTTCCCGCAGAACGACCCCGACGTGATAGGTGTCATTCTCTCAGGATCGCCCTACAGCGTGTATGAGGAGCGCGCATTCAAGCTTGATTTCGAGCATATTCGCGGCAAGTACCCCATCTTGGGCATCTGTTACGGCGCTCAGCTTATGGCGCACACGTTTGGCGGCAAGGTGGAACCAGAAGGCACACGTGAGTATGGACGTGCTAACCTCGAGTTCATGGAGGAGGGCAATCCGATTCTCAAGGGCTTTGCCAAGAACAGTCAGGTGTGGATGTCACATGGCGACACCATCACGAAGCTTCCAGAGGGCTTCCGCTGCATTGCTTCCACCGCTACGGTCAGATACGCTGCCTATGCGGCCAACGATGAGAAAATCTGGGGCGTGCAGTATCACCCCGAAGTGTTCCACTCCATTGACGGCACACAGCTGCTGAAGAACTTTGTGGTGGACATCTGCGGAGGCAAGCAGGACTGGTCGCCAGCCTCGTTCGTTGACCAGACCGTTGCCGAGCTCCGCGAGCAGGTAGGCGACGACAAAGTCATTCTAGGTCTCTCAGGCGGTGTTGACTCTTCGGTGGCAGCCGTGTTGCTCAACCGCGCCATTGGCAAGAACCTCACTTGCATTTTCGTCAACAACGGCCTTCTCCGCAAGAACGAGTTCACCGACGTGCTTCGCGATTACGAGTGCCTCGGTCTCAATGTGGTGGGTGTAGACGCCTCTCAGAAATTCTACAGCGAACTGGCCGGCATTTCTGAGCCAGAGAAAAAGCGCAAGATTATCGGTGCGGGCTTCATTGATGTGTTCGAGGCGGAAGCCAAGAAGATTGAAGGCGCCAAGTGGCTTGCGCAGGGCACCATCTATCCCGACCGCATCGAGTCGCTCAACATCACCGGAAAGGTCATCAAGTCGCATCACAACGTGGGTGGCCTGCCTGAAAAGATGGGCCTCAAGCTCTGTGAACCCCTCAAGTGGCTCTTCAAGGATGAGGTGCGTCGTGTGGGACGTCAGCTCCAGATGCCTGAGCACCTCATCACCCGTCATCCTTTCCCGGGTCCAGGTCTCGCTGTGCGCATCCTGGGCGACATCACTCCTGAGAAGGTACGTGTGCTTCAGGATGCCGACGATATCTTCATTCGCGGTCTCCGCAACTGGAAGGTGAAGCTCTCGGGCGAAGAGGCACGCAAAGTGCTGGCCGCGGGAGTGCCAGCTGACATGAAGGACGGCGAGATAGAGGTTTCTCTCTACGACCAGATTTGGCAGGCAGGAGCCATTCTTCTCTCCGACGTGAAGTCTGTAGGCGTGATGGGCGACGAGCGAACATACGAGAATCCTGTGGCCCTCCGTGCGGTCACCTCGGCTGACGCCATGACAGCCGATTGGGCAAAGCTCCCTTACGAGTTCCTCGCCGAAGTCAGCAACCAGATTATTCGCAACGTCAAGGGCGTCAACCGCGTTTGCTACGACGTCTCTTCAAAACCACCAGCAACTATCGAGTGGGAATAATTGGTAACGGGAAATCGAGAAGCCTGCCCTAGACGGCACACACGCTCTCTCTCAAAGCCCGTAACTTGCGCATCTATCATACCGGATAGAGCTGCATTGTGTCAGTTTTTCGATACAATGCGGCTCTTTTTTGTGTGCCCATTCATCTCTCTTCCTTTGTTCTCTGCACGATTTCAAGGAGAATATGAAACAGGTCTGACGACTTCGATTCCGGCATTCTGGTTCCCCTGTTACGATTGATTGTCACATGATTTATATTTGTCAAGAATTAGAGACCGCCGGAGGCGTTCGCGAGCACGGCGTGGGGGTAATTGCGAGAGCGGCATAGAGGTAATCGTAGCACGATGCGGGGGGGGCGTGGAAACGGTGCAGGGGAATCGAAAAGGAGATGCTGGGAATTTGTGGAAGTTATGCAGTGGAATGTGTTAAACTATACCGTTGAATTTAAGAAATATTCTTAATGCGTGTTAACACTTGGCCGCTATTTGTTAAACTAGTTCAACACGCATGAAAAACACAAGATAAATGTTTTGAGGTGAAAGATATTTGTTGTTATTTTGTGCCCGAAACAGAAACGAGAGAACTGCCCGATAAGGGAAAGGCTAGAAATAGCCGATTCGTTCTGTAAACGTGATAAAAACATAACTATAACTTATAAGACACAATGAAACAGACAACTAAAAGATTCTATGGCACACTGGCCTGTGTAGCCTTTCTTTCAGGATTGACAGGAGCTTTTGCCTACTCTCTGTCGCAGAAGTCTATCCGTTCTGGTTTCTCGCCGGTGGAAACACCTGCACCCTCTACTGAGGCGGCAGCCGGCCTGATGCAGCTCTCTACCAATACTCGTCCCGCAGCTCAGCCGGTGGACTTGACTGAGGCGGCTGAGAAAGCCTGTAATGCGGTGGTGTACATTAAATGCGTGCAGAAGGGACGGACGCAGACGATTGAGTATCGCGATCCGTTTGAGGATTTTTTTGGCGACTTCTTCGGTCGCGGCGGCACTCAGCGCCGGCAGGTGGAGACACCCAAGCGTGAGTCGGCAGGTTCGGGCGTGATCATATCGGAAGACGGCTACATCGTGACGAACAACCACGTGGTGGAGAATGCCGACGAAATCACCATCACGCTGAACGACAACCGCGAGTTCACAGCCCGTGTCATCGGTTTGGATGCTGACACCGACCTGGCTCTGCTGAAGATTGACGCTGCACAGCTTCCTGCCATCGTGATTGGCGATTCCGACCAGCTGAAAGTGGGCGAGTGGGTGCTGGCCGTGGGCAATCCTTTCAACCTCACCTCTACCGTCACAGCGGGCATCGTGTCGGCCAAGGCACGCAATCTGAATGCGCACAAGAACGGCATCGAGTCGTTCATCCAAACGGATGCAGCCATCAATGCAGGCAACTCGGGCGGCGCATTGGTCAACACACGCGGCGAGCTCGTGGGCATCAACGCGATGCTCTATTCGCAGACGGGTTCCTTCACCGGATACGGTTTCGCCATTCCTACCACCATCATGAAGAAGGTGGTGACCGACCTCAAGACCTACGGCACTGTGCAGCGTGCGCTGCTGGGCGTGAGCGGCATGACGCTGCGCGACTACATCGACGCACAGAAGCATGAGGACGAGAAGTTCTCTGCCGACTTTGGCACCAACGACGGCGTGTATGTGGCCGAAGTGGTGGAAGACGGTGCAGCAGACGAGGCTGGCCTGAAGAAGGGCGACGTGATTGTGTCGGTGGGCGGCAAGAAGATTACCAAGATGTCGGAGCTTCAGGAGGCTACCACCAAGTACCGCCCAGGCGACACCGCCATCATCGGATTTATCCGCGACAAGAAAGAAAAGACCACATCGCTCACCTTCCGCAACGCCAAGGGCAGCACCAACGTCATCAAGAACCAGAAGGCTGACGCACTGGGCGCAGAGTTTGTGGAACTGACCGAGAGCCAGAAGAAGAGCCTCCATCTCTCCAACGGCGTGCAGGTGAAGAAGCTCAAGGCTGGCTATCTGAAAGACGCTGGTGTGCCTGAAGACTTCATCATCCTGAAGGCCAACAACCAGAACATCAGAACGGCTGCCGACATGGAAACTGCCTTCCGCGCAGCACAGGGCAGCGACGAGCAAACCCTCTGGATATGGGGCAAAACGCCTGCCGGACGAGCTATGTCATTCGCAGTATATTTGGGCGAATAGGCCCACAGAAGCACCTCTCCGCCTTAGACGTGAGATAAAAAAACAAGGGATTTGTGGAAAATTTTCTGCAAATCCCTTGTTTATATAATTTGAATGCTTTACCTTTGCCTATAGAAAAAACAGAAAACTCCGCTCTTGGCGAGAGAACCGAGACACAAAAGGGAGTTGACGTTAACATATAGCCGGGGTACAGGATCGATCGGGATACTCATCAAATTAATTATTGGAACCGAGATGATTTTACTGTCTGATGGCGGGCCACAACCCAGAAGTCGCCATGTCTTTTGAATATGGGGTTTCGGCATCTGGAAACCTTCGCGTCGGTGGATTACAAAGGGCAGTAGATACTCAAATCTTATTTACGTCGGAGTTTCATCACATCTCCTCCCGGCTTTTTCATGAAAGGGTGAGCTTGTTTCTTGCAAGCTTGCCCTTTTACGAGGAAAGTTGCCGGAGTGGTCGAACGGGCCGCACTCGAAATGCGGTGAACGGGTAACTGTTCCGGGGGTTCGAATCCCTCACTTTCCGCAGAACAAGAGGAACGTCGTAAGACGCTCCTCTTTTTTTGTGGCCGAAAGTGGAAGGAAACTGCAAACAAAAAAGCAGCCTGCCGATGGGCAAGCTGCAAATGATATTATTGAGGGGTTGGATGGAGTTTAATGGGGAGTATGGGGATGATGGGCTTGATGGGGTTTGATGGAAACTCCTCACGATTAACTCCTCAGTCTTTAGAATTCCCGGAAATCGTTGCAGGCTTTCTTGACCGCGATACATTCCATCTCGATGAGCCATGTGGGTCGGCACACGGGCGCCAGGGTGATGACCAGCGGCATGTTGGGGAACTTCTTGTCGAACATCTGCTTGACGGTTTCGTAGTCGGAGCTGTCGCGCAGATAGACTACAATCTGCATGACGTCCTCGTAGCTCATGCCTCCTTCCTCGAGCAGCTTCTCCACATTCTCCCACATACGCAGGGTCTGCTGGTTGATGTCGCCCACATGCATCACTTCGCCCTTGTTGTTGATAGAGGCTGTTCCAGAGATGTAGATGTGGTTGCGGTCGCCATATTGCATGAGGGTGCCACGCTCGAAGGTGACCCCATATTCGATGGTTCTGTTGAGGTGCGAGAGGGCATAGAGATAGCGCTGCTGCTGGGGCTCAAAGCCGGTCATTGCATAGCTGCCCAACTGCACAAGGGCCTTGGGGTCGGCAGGAGTGCCGCCAATGCCGGTAGAGGCGATGTAGTGTGTGTCGGGTGTCAGTCCCTGCTCGATGAAGCACTCTCTGCGTGATTTCACTAGCCCTGCATATTGAGTGTCCACATCGCGCACAAAAAACCAGGTGCGGATGCAGTTGGCCTCAAGGGTGGCGTTGAACTGCTTCAGGGTGTTGATATAGGAGAGCAGGGTGTTCCAAGTCTGCATATAGGAGGTGTCCACCGAGGTGTCCAGCAGTCCCATTGTCCAGATGTGCTGGTAGCCATTATGGCTCACTACGGTGGAGCCATTCGTGTTGCTCACTTCTGTGCCTTGCTGCAGATAGAGCCAAAGCGCCACCTTGGAGCCGTCGAGGGGAGGCTGCTGAATATACGAAATGGTGCACTCGTCGTTCTCCTGAACGAGTGGAACCTGATTGGTCGCGTCGCTAAGGAAATAGCGCTTGAACACCACTTTGGCGCC
Source organism: uncultured Prevotellaceae bacterium (assembly GCA_900318775.1). Lineage (GTDB taxonomy): Bacteria > Bacteroidota > Bacteroidia > Bacteroidales > Bacteroidaceae > Minthosoma. The sequence goes on from ONLY01000011.1 coordinate 38,959, forward strand.
TTGGGCCTCTTCCATCTCCATGAGCGCGTTCTTGGCTTGCTGCAGACGGGTAAATTGCGCTTCGAACAGCTCGCCCTGCGCCTGCACATGGAGCATGGCGTGTAGCTCGGTCACACAGCCTGCTGCAAAGCGCGTTAGTTCAATGCGGGCACCAATATGATCAAGATTCTTTACTACATATTCCATACGAATGCAAAGGTAGTTATTTTTAATCGAAATAGGAAAATTGAGGGTGGATTTTTAGGAAAATGAATGTTGGGAGCAGGAAGATATACTTCCGGCTCCCAACTGATAATGCCCAAGATTATATGTCGTTTTTTTGTCACCTGTCATTGGTTTGCGTAGCTGTGCAGACCTCCCAGGAAGAAGTTGACACCGAAGTAGGTGATGAGCACCGCCAGGAAGGCTGCCACCATGAAGATGTGATAGTGCACCGGTTTCTGTATCCATTTGACCGATGCGCTGTGCATGGGGATAGCGTAGATGAGCATCGTGATGAGCGCCCACACTTCCTTGGGATCCCATCCCCAGTAGCGCCCCCAGCTGACGTTTGCCCAAATGGCGCCCAAGAAGATGCCTGCTGTCAGCAGGAATTCAGCGGGGAACAGGAACAGCTGGGACATGAGGTGCATCTCGTCCATTTTCTTGCGCGAGATGAGCGCATAGACGCCACAGGCGAAGGTGATGCTGAAGAGTCCGTAGGCCATCATAACGCAGCTGACGTGTATGCTCAGCAGCGGCGATGAGAGCACTGGCATCAGATGGGTGATTTTGGGGTCCATCTGCCCGAGGTGGCTCACGAGCAGGAGAAAGCCCGAGAGCAACAGACCGAAGGTGAGAATGACGCGGAACTTGCGGTAGACGAGCAGTGAGGCCATCATAATGATCCAAGCCATCATAATCATCGTCTCATAGCCGTTGCTCATGGGGATGTAGCCGCTGATGACCCATCGCAGCGCCAAGCAGAGGGTAAGGACCGCAAAGGCTGCTATGAGCACGCAGAGCGAAACTCTCTTGGTCCATCTCCAGCGCAACAGGCTGATGAACGCAAAGGTGAGGCACACCATGAAGAGCACTTTAGCGAAGGGAATCTGGTTGTAGAGGTGCTCGGCTGCCAGACGGGTGGGTGAGGGCATGTCGGATGCTCCGTACATGTGCTGGTACTTGGCCATCTTTTGGAGCATCTCGTCAACGTCTGCCGTCTGCTGGTTCTGGGCATACATGGCGAGCATCTTCAGTGCGTTGTGGAAGTAGGCTTGCCGGTCGGCTTCAATCGTAGCGGGCAGGCTGTCGGTGGGAGAGTACCACATTCCCTTAAAGGGGAAGATGCGCAGGTTCTCGCCTCTGGAGAGTTGCATAACGAGCATGACCTTATCGTCCACCTTCGCTATCTCTTCATGAAACTTGTTGCTGTTTCCCCGATAGAACTCTTGAATGTAGGGGCCAAGGATGTAGCCCTGCGGCGTGAAGAGAGCCGAGAGCGGCGTGTACTCTTGCAAGCCTATCTGTTGACGCACTTCTGCAGACTTGATGCGTATCAGCGGCTCTTCGCTCCACTCCTCACGGAAGAAGATGAAGCCGCAAAGCACCTGCTCGGCGGTGTAGCCGTTGTAGGACGACTTGCCGTAGAGCTTGCGCGTGAAGTCGAGGGCAAGCGTCTGGATGGGGCAAATGCGGCCATTATAGTTGATGCACAGACGTCCGAACTGTGTGGCTTGTTCCTGGGTGAGCGTATTGAGCGCTTGAGCTTGGGTGGGCATGAGCAGCACAATAGTGATGGTGGTGCTTGCCTTGCGGACCAGTTGGCGGAAGCGCCCCTTTGGGTCGACGAGCACCAGTATCATGGAGAGAAACAAGAGTCCGTATCCCGTATAGGTGACGGGTATGCCCCATGGGTCGCTGTTGAGTGACAAAGTGGTGCCCTTCATGTCATCGTCGTAGCCACTCTGATAAAGGCGAACGCCATGAGTGGAGTAGATATTGTTCATGGATGTGTATCCTCGCTCTGTTTCTTTGTCTGTTCTAATGGTGAAGTGGGATTCATAGTCGGCAGCTGTCTCTGTACCGTTGTGGTAGCGAATGTTGAAGTGTTCCAGCGTGATGGTGAACGGAAGCCGCTTGCGGACATTCTCTCCGTCTTCCTCTGTCTGGAAATAGGTCACGGCCTCTCCCTTGCGCAAATGGACGGTTCCTTGCCAAGAAGTCAGATGAGTGAGCAATGCGCCAGCCAAGATGAGCAAGAAGGATCCGTGCAGCAGAATGACGACGAGCCTTTTGATGCGCCGTTGGAACATATATATCATGCCGCCAATGGCGAGCAGCGCCCACAGAGCGGTGAACCACCAGGAGCCGTAGATGTGGCCAAGCACGTAGGGTGTGCCTTGGGTCTTTTCTATAATAGTGGCCATAGCCATCACAAGGATGACTATGGCGTATAGAGTGAATGTGATTTTCTTGATCACTATGTTGGAATGTTTAATGTGTTTGTCTTTTTTTGTTTATATAACGGCATGATTGCCCATATATTGTGTGAGAGGATTCCTCCATTAGATGGAGCGGAGGAATTTCACGAGGGCATCACGGTCCTTCTTGGGCAGATTGTAGAAGTTCTTCACAGCGAAGTATGCATCAGACTGCTGGCTGTACCCGTGCCACATGATGGCCTCAATCTCGTTGCGGGCGCGGCAGTCATGCAGACGGTCTTCTGCACCTGTCAGGCGGAGAGAGAGTCCGCGTCCCCAGAGCGGAGTGGTTCTGCACCATCCTGTGCGGATGTCGTTCTCCATATAGAGACGGTGCTGCACCATATCGGTGTAGGGCCAAATGGTCTGGTAGGCAAACTTGGGCAGAATGTTGTTGGCGTCGAGCCCGTTAGCATTTGCATAGGCCTTGAGGCTGTAATCTGCCCAATAGTTGTCTTCTTTCGTCTGCCAAGATGGTCGGTGGCACATGGCGCAGCCAATCTGGTTGAAGACGGTTTTGCCGCGTTTCACGGTTGGGTCGTCCAGATTGCGTGCAGCAGGCACGGCCAAGCCTCTGTGCCAGACCATAAAGTCATAATAGTCTTTGTCGTTCATCTCTGGTTCGCCAAATGCTGCTGTGTATTTGTCTCCGCCCTTAGCAGCTGTGTTCATGTCGAGCAGGTTAAATACCTTCTCGGCAATCTTCTCGTCACTCTCTGCATAATAGGGATGCACGAGTGAAGACTTGCTGGCTCCGTTCTTGCGGATGTAGCTGATGACCTCAGGGTCTTCAGACATCGCTCTTGCCCAGGCGGTGGTGGAGTAGAGGTAGCGGCGGTCAGAACGGGTCACATTGGTGATGTTCCAGATAGCATTGGCTCCGGCTCCATCTTGCAGCGACGCACGAGTCATCGCGTAAGTGAACTTCTTGATGGCCTTTGTTCCGTCTGCAAGGGTGTAGTAGGCGCCAGGGGCCCAATCGTTGGCTGCAGCGTCCCACATGTTAGGATTGAGGGTGGCATGAGCAGCTTCTTTCGCATACTGTGCCTTCATGTCTTCTGTGCTGATAGCATCAAGCAGGCCTGTTCCGTAGATTCCGATAGTGGACTCGAGACGCACTTCGTAATCTGTTGGCTTGGGGTTCGTGTTGAAGGCTGTAACAGGAATGTTAACCTCAGGATAGATGAGCTCGTAGGCTTCTCCGTCGGGGAAGTGAAGTGGAAGTCCGCTGGGCATAGTGCCTTCGACTTTCTTCCAGTCGATAGTGATTTGGTTCTCATCAATCGGCGCTTTGAAGGGCGCCATCGCTTTGGTCTGAGGCATGCCGGTTACCTCGCTGATGTAATTGGAGCCATTCTTCGTATAGCGCACACCGTCTGATGTATAGTCAGATACAGGGTGGTAAATGACCAGCAGATAACCGTTGCCAATTGTGTTGGCGCGATATTCGGTCTGGCGCTTTCCGTGTCCATAGGATGGGTGGCAAGCGATACAGCTGGAACGTACCCATGCAGGACCCAATCCCTTGCGGGGCTCATCGGAGTAAGTGTAGAGATGCTCGAAGAAGTCCTCGCCCTTGTTGAAGTTGACCTCAAGCCCCATGTTCTGTGCGCCTGAAGCAATAGCTGAATAGCTTGCATTCTCTGTTGTGCCCATTTCTCCGCCTGGATACCACTCGGAAGCGGTGAACACGTCATTGGCTTTGCCGAACTGGTTTTCTTCTTCTTCCAGCTCACCTAAGCCCTTTTTGCTGTCATCGTCGCTACAAGCTGTCAGTAATAATCCGCTCATCAAGAGTAGCAGCGGCGATTTCAATAAGAATTTGTTTGCCATAAGTATGTAGTTGATTTATGTTAATGTGTAAAACCACAAATGCGTTCCGCCTTATATGGAAGACGGAGCGCCATTTGTGTATTTTACTGTATTTGTTTACTCTTCTTCAAGCTCATCTGCTGTGCGGTCATCATCCTCGTATGGGAGATTCCAAATGGTGCTGCAATACTTTACGAATGGAGCAGGCATATTGCTGATGGCGGTGATGGCATTCACATAGCCTTCTTCAACAGCCTTGTTAGTGCTTTCTTTGCCTACGCTGGCGAAGAAAGTGTGGAAGCTGTATTTGTTGGCTGTACGATTGGTGGAGCCCAGCCAGATGTTGCGGACCGAACGAATGTTGTCGCGGAAGTCGGCGATAGAGTTGTAGCTGTAAGGCGATTCCACATAGAAGATGTAGCCAGCGGAGAAGGGGTTAGCAATCTTGGCAGTACCTACCTCTGTAGCGATTGCTGCAGCAGAACCCTCATCGTCAGAAAGCACTTGTGCAATAGCGTCTTTCAGAGTGGCAAAGGTGCTGTTGGCCTGTCCTGCCTGCTTCATGTTGTCGCCGTAGCTGAGATTTTTCTTGGTCTTGTAGTCCAAACCAGCCTCTTTCACCACTTTCACACGGTCAGCATTGTTTGAGTTTTCACCTTCCCATGCAACTTGTAGCTGGAAAGTGCGCTCTTTCAGCAGTTTGCATACTTGCTGCGCATAGAGCAATTCTTTAGCACCACTTACGCCTGTGAAGTTCTTGTAAGTGTCGTTCCCTTGGAACTCTGAAACCTGACGTGGCTGTCCGTTGCGGAAAAGAATGAATTCCAAAGCGTGGAAGCCGAGGATGGAAGCATCATCGAGCATATCCTCATTCATTGTTCCTGAGTTAAAATAGTTAAGCAGCAATGAACGGTTCAATGGCCAAGAGTCAATTGTTGGGTCTACATCGAAATCTGATGCAGCACCGCCCAAGAATGCTTCGCTGCGTTCCCAGTAGAGACGTGCTTTCTTGAATGACTCGCAAGCATTGTTGATGTCAGCTTGGGTCAAGGTGTTTACATCCAGTCCGTTAAGCTCTTTCTCAAGCTGAGCTGTATTGTCGGCAAGGTCTGTATAGGTGGGTACAATCACGTTGTCCACCAAGTTCTTCAGCACCTCGCGGAGATAAGTCTCTTGTGCCTCATTCAGACGAGCTTTGCCAATCAGTCTATTGGCTGATTCGAGCGAGAGAACCAAGTCTTCGCAATTGTCAATAGCGGCTTGGCCGAATGAGCGGGTTGAATAATCGCTGGTGTGAGCAGGGTATGTTTCTTCATCTACCAGTGGGGCAGCAGATGTGTTCAGTTCAAAATTCAGTTCGTTGCTACTGTTGTTGTCATCGTCACTGCAAGAAGAGGCGATGATTGCAGTTGATGCTGCCAATGCGATTCCAAGTAATGTTTTGAAATTCATATTTGTTTAGTTTTAATGGGTTAAGTATAAGTGTATATATGATTATTAGGATTTGTTTAGATGTTCATTACAGGAACCAGCCCTCATAGGCAATACCTACGTTGAAGCTTGGCTCGTTGTTGTATTGGCTCTTCAAGAATCTGTGTGAATAGTCTGCTTTCAGTACAACGCCTTTCAGAGGATAGTAGTTGATGCCTACAGCCATACGCTTCACATTGTGGTAATCATATTTCTTCTTTACGCTGCTGGAAGCACATGGATTGTAGTGCTCGTAGCGTCCGAAGAGGAACAAGCGCTGTCCGTCTTCTTTCAGTTTTCTGATTTGTGAGAACACATCATATCCAGCCTCGATGCCGTATGCAAATGCATTCTGGCTAACTGCAGTTCGTGTATGGTAGGGGGACTTGGCGTTAATGCGGTTGTAGATATAAGCCAATTCTTCTGTGTCACCAATATAGCCGTAGTCCGCTTGACCGCGCACAATCCAGTTGTGCCCCTTATAAGTGAAGTCGAAGCAACCAATAGCCACTACGCCTTTATATTCTTCGTCCACTCCTTCTTTATTCCTAGGATAGCCGTTGCCGATGCTATGTCCGTAATAGCCGCTCAGTCCCAAACGCAAGCCTGGTACGGAGTAGTTGTCAATGCGGAGAGAGGTTCCGTATGTTGTAGCAAGCTCAAACTCCAGGGGGCTGCTGGCGCCTTTGTTAATCCAGCCATCCGATGTGAAGTTTTCTGCGTTCAGACCTGAAAGGAACTGCACTTCGTATCGCCAATCACCAGCACGTCCCCAGAAATCAATACCTGTTTGGTGCCATGTGGAAGGAAGGATAGTGTTCTCTCCTTCTGGACGATATACGGTGAAGAAATTTGTGGGTTCGTGATGTGCGTTATTCAATCCTACAGGCACAACCATGTGTCCCATTCGGATGTTAGCATAAGGGGCAAAAGACTTTTGAATCCAGAACTGCTCTAAGGCGACTTCACCTCCTTTTTCTGTCTCTGACTCCCATTCGCCGCCTTCGTCTACTTCTTTCTCATAGGCGCCACCTGTGCCACCGTGTTCAAACTCAATCTCAGAGCTCATGGTCCAGCCTTTGCCGAAGTCATAGCCCAGATATACTACCATGTGGGGAATGTCAAATCGTCCGTGACTGGGGTCGTTCTTGTGCTCATCGGGCAAGCTGTAGCGGTCTGGATTGTCGCTGTAAAAGTTTCTTGACATAGCAGCCTCGCCGTATCCTCCAATATGAAAACGAGAGAGGGTGCGCTCCAGTTTTGCTACTCGTGATGAATCATTGTTTTGAGACTGCGCATTCACGCTCGTACTCATAGTACTCAATAATAGGGCTGCAACTGCCCCTGTACAAGTCTTTGCAACTTTCATACTTTTCTTATGCTGTTCTTTATGTTTATATCCTGTGTCGATGTCATTGTGAAGGGAAGGAATGTTACTTGTTATTTCCCTTCTTGTTAAATATGTTGCAAAGGTATGGACAACTGGCAGGAATCGCAATACTCAAAATCAGCGAAACCCATTTCTCGGATAGGTATTTTAACTCTTTTTTGCCATTATCTAGGTATCCCAATACTCACAAATTGGTTGGCAGTACCCACTAATGGGTATAGCCCAAATGCGTCATGTGCTGGAGATAGAAAACGGACTCTGCAATATTGCAAAGTCCGTTCTATTTCTGCGAATATCAAGGTTGCTGGGAATGATGAGGCTATTACGGGCGAGATTGCGTAACTCGTTGATATTGTGCCTATTTACAGTCATTTTTTCTTATGATATTCTTTCGGATTGGAAAGAATGTTGAGCCTGTTCCGTTACCTAAGTGTTACCTTGGTTACCGCGTTTGGTAACTGGTAACAGTTGGTAAAAACATGGAAGTCTGTACAAGAATTCCAACGACTCGGAAAAACATACATATTCTGGCATATTTTGCACGGCTGGGGACGCTCTGAGAATGTATAACTTTGCACCCAAAAACTCAGAAGCGTATGAAAGTAAGCAAATTCAAGGTGTTGCTCTACCTTAAAAAGAGCGGATTAGACAAGCAGGGCAAGGCTCCTATCATGGGACGCATCACCATTAATAACTCATGGCACAGTTCTCATGCAAATTGTCCTGTAATCCCAAGTTATGGAACTCTCGTTCTGACAGACTGGATGGAAAGAGTAAAGAGGCGGTTGAGACGAATGCCATGATCGAGCGCATCCTACTGTCTGTCAATACCGCAGTGGACAATCTCACTAAGCGTAATGTGGACTTCAAGCTACTACGGTCAAGGAGATGATGCAGGGAAGCATCAACGGGCAGGTGACGCTTCTACAAGTGTTCAACATCCTGCTTGAAGATACGAAGAACCGTGTAGGCATAGACAGGACTCCTGCTACCTATACCTGTATCAGAGAGGTAAAGGATTCACTTGCAGAATTCATCCCTGCAACATATGGGGTCAGCGACATGGCTTTCGGGCAAATGACCAACCAGTTCATCAGTGACTATGAGCATTTCCTGATTGACGGGCAAGGCAAAAAAGCTGCTACTGCCCATAAGTATTTCACCTATCTGAAACTGGCTTGCCGTAGGGCATACAAGGATGGACTGACAGACAAGTACCTCTTTGCACGTTACAAGGAACCAACCATACCAAAGAAATTGCCACGAACCATAACTCCAGAGAACTTCCAGCGGATAGTCAGCCTGCAAATCCCATCGGATAAGCCTTCACTCACTATCGCACGTGACTTGTTGCTGATAGCCTGCTATACGGGCATGGCTTATATTGATGCCGTATCAGTCACACAAGATAACTTGTCATACGATGAGCAAGGAAGCCTGTGGCTGAAATACAAACACAAAAAGACAGGAGTACAGGCTGTTGTGAAACTGATACCAGAAGCCATTGAATTGTTTGATAAGTATAAAGATGCAGGTCTGCCAGCGCTGATGCCCCACCAGAACTACACCTTCCTTCTGAAGAACTTGAAGAAGATTGCAGAAATGGCAGATTGCACACAGCCAATCAGCCACCACATGGGAAGGCACTACTACGCCTCAATCCTTACACTATCCAATGACGTGCCGATAGATGTCATCAGCAAGATGCTTGGTCACACGAATGTGAGAATGACACAAGTCTATGCAATGGTGACACAGGATAAATTATTTGATGAAGCTGACAAGTTCATTGAAGCAACCAAGGACTTTGTACTAGTGCTCAATGCTAACAGCAAAGAAGTCGTAAACAAGCAAAGACAATAAATAATAGCAATTATGAACAGAAGTACATTCAGACTGATGCCCTATATCAACAGGGCAAAGACAAGGGCAGACGGTACAACAGCCATCCTGCTCAGAATCGCCATTGACGGTAAGAAGACCGTCATGACGACTGATTTCAGTTGCCGTCCCGAACTATGGGATGCCAAACAGGGTAAAATCATATCCCCTACAAAGGATGCTAATGCCTTTCGGGAGTTTATCAAGAAAGCAGAACAAACCTATCAGATGCTTCTCAACGAACAGGGTGTTGTCAGTGCAGAACTGCTGAAGAGTCACCTCAACGGCACCATCCATCCAATAGGTACACTGATGGAAATGGCTGCGGAAGAACTAGAGCGGGTCAAGGTTAAGAGTGCTTGCACGACATCAAACGGCTCCATCAAACTCGCCAAGTTCAAGAACAAGTGTCTGAAAGAATACCTGATGAGCATAGGACGTGAAGATATGTTCCTTGCAGACGTAACCCTGCAATTTGGGAAAGACTACCACATCTATCTCAGACAGAAGAAGCATCTCTGCCCAGCGACTGCCAATGACTGTCTAGCATGGCTGAGCCGCCTTGTATTTCTGGCAGTTGACAAGGAGATATTACGCTCCAATCCGTTGGAGGACATCGAATATGAGAAAGTGAAGCGTAACGTGGAAATCCGCTATCTGACCCGTGAACAGGTAAAAATGTTGCTTGCCCATCCGCTTCAGCAGCGGCAGATGGAACTTGCAAGGCACATGTTGCTTTTTACAGTATTCACGGGACTGGCTTACGTTGACCTAACAAGGCTTCGCCCGGAACACATCCAGACCGATGCAAAAGGCAGGCGATTCATCCGTGATAGCAGACATGCTTTTCGTTTCATCAGCCACTGTGTTTCGTATGATACGCTCTTTATATAATAAAGGTGTCGCACGAGAGGAGAACACTCACGGGTCCTTCCGTTTGTTCCCTTATACTTTGAAGTGAACTTGAATGATTCGATGAAGATGCGAGATGAATTATTGACGATTACATCTATTTTTGATATACAATAGCCACATTTCTTTATCTATTTCAATGAATATGGGAAAAGTTTTGTATATTTGTAGCAAATAATCATTGAATTATGTCGAACAATCAACAGAATGTGATGCTTAACAGGCTTAAAGCAGCCTTAGCAGAACAAGGAAAGACCAATCGCTGGCTATCAGAACAGCTTGGTAAATCAGAAAACACTGTTTCCAGATGGTGTGCCAATAAGGTGCAGCCGTCCATACAGCAACTGAATGAGATTGCAAGTGTTTTGGATGTGGATATAAGAAACCTCATAACACCAACGAAATAGACAGATGATACAGAACTATAATTATACAAGCCAATACGACAATATGCAGATAGCATACGATAGTCTCTACACTTCATTTATGAGACGGAATCGTAAAGCTATTGAATACTGTTGTAAGAATTGTGAAGAACTGGGAATCGTCCAGTTCCATGAAAAGGCAAATATGGAGATGGAAAGGATATACTCTTTGATGGGAATCAAGACTATTCGAAAGCCTTCTACCTTGGAACAATTACCTGATGATGTTTTATTGGTTTATGCTCAAGCATGCATGAATGTTCTCTTTAATGAGAAAATGCGATATATTAGTGATGATTTTCATCATACTTACGAGAATGCCTACCATACGCTTGTTCAACCAAAACAATATCAAACAAATGATGTTTTGTATTCACAGGGCAATAATTTGTTTACGGTAGGAAACTTTCTGAAAGTAATCAAGTATGCACTCTCTATTGCAGAAATAATCAGCCCTGACGATAAGAGGTTTGCAAATGCAAGTGCCTCTGTACTGGCCTTGCAGACCATAGATAATATATTAAACAATAAGTCTGAAGTAGAGCTGACGAAACACACCCTGCATATTGCTACGGACTTTCTTGCTTCAAATGTGAAAGAGTCTCTTAATGATACAAATGCGAAACGGAGTGTTGCAGTGTCGGCTATGATGATGAATTTGGCAATAGACTTTTTAGTAAAAGACGATAAGGAAGCAGGATTCCCAATAAACAAACAAGCGTAAAAGCCCTCCAAAAAGCAAATCATACTCTTGGTAAACCAATTGGAACAAATTCTTGTATATTAGTAAAGAAAGCGAATAGAATAAATACAATTCATTATGGCAAAAGAGAAAATAACAGATATATTAGTTGCCAAATTGCTTGAAGAGGCAGGAATTAAATACGAGCCGCAAGGTAGTACCATAAAAGAAATCGTAGAAGCATTGAAACATGCATCCAAACGTGATACTGGTAAACCGGGGTTTCCTGACTTTACTGCACAAGTTGGTGATTTCATTATTGTCATTGAAGATAAGGCCGATACTGACAAGCAGGCAAAGTATATGAACGACAAAAAGGACACTTTGTTGATGGATAAAACCAGTATCGAGCAATATGCGGAAAATGGAGCATTGCATTATGCTTTAAAAATTATAGAGCATTCATCTTTCAAGAAAGTTCTAGCTTTTGGTTGTTCAGGTACAGAACGTGAGCGACTAATCATACGTCCAATTTATGTTAGTCCTACGGGTTATAAGATTATGCCTGTCGTCAAAGACTTTAAGCAATTTAATGACGACAATATAAAAAGGTATTATAAAGAAAAAGTATGTGAAAACAAACCAATAGAGCAAGTAGAATTAGAAGTGATTTTACGACGTGCCAGCCAACTGCATGAAGATCTTAGAAATTATGGAAATCTCGGTGATACAGAAAAGCCACTTGTTGTTTCTGCAATCCTACTTGCTTTGTGTGAGGATGATTTTACAACAGACAGTTTAACTGGTGATAAAGTAAAGACCGATGGTGAGAAAATATTTGAGGCACTATCCACCCATATGGATAGAGTAAAAGTACAGCCTGAAGTGAAAAAGAATCGAGTATTAGATCAGTTTAGACTTATCCGGAATCGACCACATCTCTCTGACAAATATGAAATGTTAGGTAAATCGCCATTGCGATATTTTGCTGAATATCTCGATTCAAATATTCTCACAGCCATTACAAATAATTCTCCAGAAGACGTTCTTGGTAGGTTTTATGGCGAATTCATTAGATATAGTGGTGGGGATGGTCAGACACTTGGCGTAGTTCTAACCCCTAAACATATTACAGAACTATTTGCAGAACTTGTTGATATTAAACCAAATGATATTATCTTTGATCCCTGTTGTGGTACAGGAGGTTTTCTTATCGCTGCAATGCATAGAATGTTAGATGCGGCTAAACCAAATGAAAAAGAAGACATTAAACAAAACCAGCTTTACGGTATTGAACTTCGTGATGATATGTTTTCAATTGCTACGACAAACATGATTCTTCGTGGTGATGGGAAAAGTAATTTGTTGTGTCAGGATTTCTTAAAACAGTCTGTTTCCAAACTAAGAGACAAGCATTTTACAGTAGGGCTTATGAATCCCCCATATTCCCAAGGAAAGAAAAAAGAAACTGCTCATCTTACAGAATTGAAGTTTATTTGCCATTTACTTGATAGTTTAGACGATGGAGCTCGCTGTGCCGTTATTGTTCCTCAAAGTACGATGGTAGGCAAAACAAAAGAAGATAAAAAGGATAAGAAGTATATTTTGGAACACCATACTCTCGAAGGAGTTATAACACTAAATCCACAAACATTTTATAGTGTTGGTGTAAATCCTGTGATAGCAATTTTTACAGCTCACAAGCCACATGATCAGTATGCCAAATTCATTGACTTCAAGGATGATGGTTATGAAGTATTCCCTCATATCGGGCTACTACCTACAGTTCGTGCTGCAGAAAGGAAGAAGCTACTGTTGGAATGTTGGCTAAAAGGCAGGCCAGCACCTGTCAGTTTCATGGTTCAAAGTACAGTTGAGCCAAATGACGAGTGGCTACACTCTTTTTACTATTTCAATGAAGAAATCCCAACAGACAAAGACTTTGAGGAGGCAATGGCGGACTACCTCACATTTGAGTTTTCAATGATTACTCATGGGAGAGGATATTTATTTGAAGGAAAGGAGGGTAATGTATGAAACAAATTAAAGATTTTGAATGGAAAGCTTTTTTGTTAAGTGATTTGTTCTATTTTGACAAGGGCAATCAAAATAATATGGGAGCATTACAAGATGGCGACATTCCGCTTGTTTCTGCCAAGAAATGCGATAATGGATACAAGGCCTTTATTTCAAAAAATGAAAAAAGACTTTACAAAGGTCATTGTATTACATTAAATAACGATGGTGATGGTGGGGCTGGATTAGCATACTATCAACCAAGTCAGATGGCATTAGATTCTCATGTCACGGCTCTCATCCCCAAAGTGCCAATGAGCAAACACACAATGCTTTTTATTGCTCGTAGTATCTCGAAGCAACGATCCTTATTTGGGCATGGACGAAGCATTAATTCTGCAAGATTACGCATATTTAGATTGATGTTACCTTTGGCTGAAGACAATCAACCCAACTACAAGTTCATGGAAACATATATGAAAACTGTTGAGAAACGTCTTCTGGCCCAATATAAGGCTTATCTAACGCACATCCATGGTTCGAACTTAAATGGGGGGGGTAAAATGAGACAAACGAACTGGAAAGCATTTTCATTAAATGAGATTTGTATGATTAACTCTGGCGTGCGTTTAGTATCGAGACAAATGAGAGATGGGAAACGGCCATTTATTGGGGCAGCAGACTCAAACAATGGAGTAACCAACTTTGTAAGCAATACAAATGCATCGCTTGATAGCAATTTACTTGGAGTTAACTATAATGGAAATGGAGTTGCAATTGGCTTTTACCATCCTTATGAGGCAATTTTCACAGACGATGTGAAACGTATAAAATTCAAACAGCACACAGGTAATAAGTATGTTTATCTATTTCTCAAAGCGGCCATTCTGAAGCAAAAGAGCAAATACCAGTATGGTTATAAATTTAGTGGTGAACGCATGAATAGACAAAAGATAGTGTTGCCAGCCACAACAGAAGGGACTCCAGATTTTCAGTATATGGAGAATTACATGCAGTATCGAGAGTATGAAATTTTGCAGAAATATACGACTGAGCGCTTAGATAATCTGTAGTGACTCTGAAGTTACTGGTTAACTCTCACGAGTTAGTGAGTAACATGATACACTTCTTGGACGAGCCAAGCGACCTTAGGTCGAGCGAGTGGGTAACTCGAAAAGATATGTTTTTATAAAGCAAGAATTATGGCAGGAGTAAATATATTTATAAGTTCTACATGTTATGACTTGTCGCAAGTCAGGCAAGATTTACGTGACTTCATATCTGGCTTAGGGCATACCCCGATGATGTCAGAACAAAATGATTTCCCGATAGATCCTCAACTTGATAATTGGGAGAATTGCATTAATGCAGTAAAAAAATATGCGGATATATTTGTTCTCATCATTGGCAATAGATATGGGGCCGTGGGAGAAACGGGAAAGTCTATCACCAATACAGAGTATTTGACCGCAGTTCAAAAAGGTATCCCCATCTATACGTTCTCTTTAAAGAAAATGACAACTTTGCTACCGATGTGGGAGCGCAATCCTGATGCAGATTATTCACATGCAGTAGATAATCCCAAAATTTTTGAATTCCTTGCTGATGTGCGTAAGAAAAGTGGACGATGGAATTTTGAGTTTGATAACGCTCAGGACATTATAGACACATTGCGCAAGCAACTGTCTATTTTGTTTCAAAATTCACTGGAACTGCGCAAGAGAATCGTTTCATCTCCATACAAAGACCTCTATGGAAAGGTTTCAAGTAAGGCTTTGAATATTATTATGCAAAAAGAAGAGGAGTATGACGTGAAGTTCTTTATGCAAGTCATGCAAGATGGAATTACAGAATGTCATGATTTGAAGAATGACTATCAATACTCTATAATTCTAAAACCACTGCATGAGCGACGTAATCTCAGCGATTTCTTCTTTTGGCTTGATCGAAAAGTAGATGAAATGTGGAGTTATATAGATTCTCTGCATAACTTGTCTGATGCTTTTAAGGCTTTCTATAAAGAGAATAGTGATGAGTCAGATTTGCGAGGATTGCATTATGTGGCAAGTACATACGTGGAGTTTTATGCCAACCTCCTTAGATGGGGAACTTCTGTAAAAGGAATGGTTGTCCCCAAAGAGTGTAAGCATTTGATGGAAATACTCTCAGGAATGCCTTCTCCAATTATAGAAGAAATGGAGAAATACCCCATTGAGTCAATGAAAAAGATTGCTGTATGCATAGAAAAGTCGAAGAAAGGAACAATTGAAAAAGGGGATATGATTCAATTTCCGTTCAAGATAGATATTCCTGATAGTTTCCTCACAGAATATAAAGAAGAATTGAACAAGATAGAAGAACAATTCCGAAACAGAAAAGAAGCGAATAGTAAACCATAAAGTTTATGTGGGGACTCTAAAAGTTTACGAAAAAAAGTAACTTTGCAATCGCAAGAAGTCAGGGAATATTTGAACTAAGAAAAAGAAGAATATGATATCAAAAGAAGAAATACAGGCATTGTTGCATAGTACAGAGAATTTTCGTGTGGAGCGAACGGTCTCCACTACAAACATGGATAAATTCTGTGAGGCCATTTGTGCCTTTTCCAATGATTTGCCTGACTCTCGTCAGAAAGGTTATCTGTTGATAGGCGCCTATGATGACGGACGGCTGTCGGGACTGAAGGTGGACGATGCTCTGCTGAAAAAGATTTCTGGCATTCGCTCGGATGGCAACATCCTGCCATTGCCTGTGATGACGGTAGAGCGGGTGGAGTTTCCTGATGGCGATTTGTTGGTGGCAGAGGTTTCTCCTTCGCTGCTGCCTCCTGTGCGGTATCGTGGAAGGGTGTTCGTGCGTATCGGTCCCAGACGTGATATAGCCAGTGAAACGGAAGAACGGATATTAACGGAGCGGCGTATGGCTTACATGGCAACCTTTGATGCTACACCTTGTCTTGGTGCGACATTGGATGACTTGAATCTGGAGTATATCAAGAATGAGTATCTGCCTTCTGTGGTTCCCCCAGAGGTGTTGGCTGATGACAAACGGGACATCAAGGAGCAATTGGCTTCGGTCCGTCTGTATGACCGCATTCATGGTTGCCCTACATACGCAGCCATCATTTTGTTTGGCAAGAATCCTCGCTATTATCTGCCAGGGGCATACGTTCAATTTGTACGCTTTGCAGGCAAGACCATTGGCGGAGAGGTGTTGAACGAGAAACGTTTTCATGGCCCGCTTTTCCAGTTGCTGCCTGCATTGGAATCCTTTGTCAGTGATGCCATTATCACGCAAAGACCCGTCGCTGTGAGTCTGTTCCGTGAGAAGACCGTCATCAATTATCCCAACAACGCATTGCGTGAGTTGATGATGAATGCCTGTATGCATCGTGACTATCAATCGAATATGCCTATCCGGCTATATCAGTTTGACGACCATATTGAAATTATGAACGCCGGAGGGTTATATGGTGAGGCACGTCCTGAGAATTTCCCCAATGTAAATGACTATCGCAATCCTATTATAGCGGAAGCCATGAAGGAGATGAAGTATGTCAATATGTTCAACCAAGGTATAAGACGTGTGCAGGATATGCTGCTTGAAAATGGCAACAAGGAGGCTGTTTTCGATGTGTCAAAGTTGACTGCATTTGAAGTGACTGTGCCTTCAACTGTGGATGTCACTCAAGATGTCCCTCAAGATGTTACCCAAGGTGGCACCCAAGGTGGCACTCAAGGTGGCACTCAAGGTGACACTCAAAGTAATGCCCAAGGTGATACTCAAGGTGATGCACTTGATATATGGATTGAAGAACAGATTAGGAAAAATCCAAAGATCACTACCGAAGAATTGGCAGAAATAAGTAAAAAGGGACTTAGAACCATCAAACGCCATATCGCAAAGCTCGCTCATATCAAATATGTCGGTCGTGGCTATAGTGGTCATTGGGAAATTATTGAAAACAATGCAGAGACCTAATTGAGGGACTATGATGGTAGAGTATCTTGGCAATCAGGAACTGTTGAAACTGAGGAAGACTGCATTCTTAGCATCAAGCACCATCTCTTCGGAAACGGTGCTGCAAGTGTATGACTGGGCAACAGAGATGCGCAATCGAGGGGAGTGTGTGGTCAGCGGTTTCAGTAGCAAGTTGGAACAAGACGTGCTTCACTTCCTGCTGAAAGGCAGTCAGCCCATTATCATTGTGCTTGCACGAAAGATGTATAAGGTTATTCCTGACGAACTGAAAGAGTCGTTGGCTCAGAACCGTCTATTGATAATCTCCGTTAGTACTGCCATCCGCCAGTCAAAGATAACTGCAATGACTAGGAACAGATATGTATGTGAAATGGCAGACAGGATTCTGTTCGTTGGAGTGACCGAACAGAGTAGTTTGTATCCCTATAAAAATGAATATCGCAATAAACTTGAAAAAGTATATGACACCATTTGGCAAAAAAGAAATTATTATGTACCTTTGTACCCAAGATGAGCGTTCTTTGGTTTAGTGAGAAATGTGTAGGAATATGTAAGTCCTCTCGTTTCTAAAGTGTTACTAGTTTCTTTCTTGTTCAAGGGTAACTCGCTGATATTCAGATCGAAAATAGGGGTCCTGCTATTTGGGGTCCGTTCTCTGTATAAATAAATGTGTAATGTTTACATTTGCCGTTAAGTGGCAGATGGGGCCGTTTCCTCAGCTTTTTTTGAGACTACAATCTTGTCGTCTTGCAAATCTGCAAGAATTGTATCGCCGGCTTTGACCTCTTCTTCGACAATCATTTCGCTGATGCTGTCTTCGAGGTACTGCTGGATGGCACGCCGGAGCGGACGTGCACCAAACTGCTTGTCGTAGCCTTTCTCCGCAATGTACTTTTGAGCCGCTTCAGTAATCTCAAGGTGCATGTTCAAGTCTTCGATGCGCTTGTAGAGTCCTCGAAGTTCGAGGCCTATGATTTGGAGAATGGCGTCAAGCTCCAGCTGATCGAAGGTGATGATTTCGTCGATGCGGTTGAGGAACTCTGGTGAGAATTGCTTGTTGAGAGCCTTCTGGATGACTGAGCGCGATATTTCCTTATCGTTCTGGTCAGACATTGTTGTGAAGCCTACTCCGCGACCAAAGTCTTTGAGTTGACGGGTGCCCACATTGCTGGTCATGATGATGACTGTGTTCCTGAAGTCGATGGTGCGGCCTTGCGTATCGGTCAGGCGACCGTCGTCCATTACTTGCAGAAGCAAGTTGAACACGTCGGCATGAGCTTTCTCTATCTCATCCAGCAAGACGATAGAGTAGGGCTTGCGGCGTACTTTCTCGGTGAGCATGCCGCCTTCTTCGTAACCTACATATCCAGGAGGCGCACCCACCAGTCGGCTGACGGTGAACTTCTCCATGTATTCGCTCATGTCGATGCGGATAAGAGCATCGGTTGAACCGAACATGTGTTCTGCAAGCTTCTTGGCAAGATAGGTCTTTCCGACGCCCGTAGGACCGAGGAACATGAATGTTCCGATAGGTCGGTTGGGGTCTTTAAGGCCCACACGGCTGCGCTGAATGGCATTGACCAGTTTGTCGACAGCTGCATCTTGTGCAATGATGTTGCTTTTCAGTTCTTGGCGCATTCCCTTCATGCGGATGCCCTCTGCATTGGCCATTTTGTTGACAGGGATGCCTGTCATCATGGAGACGGTTTGTGCCACGTGCTCCTCTGTGACTTTCTGCCGCTTGTCAGCCATCGACTTTTCCCATTCCTGTTTTATCTCTTCGATGGTGGCTGCCACTTGCTTGGCCATATCGCGATAGCTGCTGGCTAAGGCATAGTTTTCGTCGCGGACAGCCTTTTCCTTCTTGGCATTGAGGCTGGCCAGTTCGGCCTCTTTCTCTTCCAGTTCTTTGGGCACTTCCACATTGAGGATACGCACACGCGAGCCCACTTCGTCAAGCACGTCGATGGCTTTGTCAGGGAAACTCCGGTCGGTGATATAGCGTTCGGTGAGTTTCACGCAAGCTTCAAGTGCCTCGTCTGTGTAGATGACGTTATGGTGGTCTTCGTAACGGTCTTTGATATTGTTCAGAATGGTCAAGGTCTCTTCTGGAGTAGTTGGCTCCACAATGACCTTTTGGAAACGGCGTTCCAGCGCTCCGTCTTTCTCGATGCTCTTGCGGTATTCGTCGAGTGTGGTGGCTCCGATGCACTGCAGCTCACCTCGAGCCAAAGCAGGCTTCATCATGTTGGCCGCATCCATTTGTCCGGCTTGATTTCCTGCTCCCACTAGTGTGTGAATCTCGTCGATGAAGACGATGACGTTCGGATTGGCGCGCAGTTCATTGATGATGCTTCGCATGCGTTCTTCGAACTGTCCGCGATATTTGGTGCCAGCCACTACGCTTGACATGTCCAGGCTGATGATGCGCTTGCCTAAGAGTACACGTGCCACTTTGCGTTGGTTGATACGCTCAGCCAGTCCTTCTACAATGGCGCTTTTGCCCACACCAGGGTCGCCAATGAGCACGGGATTATTCTTCTTTCTGCGTGAAAGAATCTGTGCCAGACGCTGTATTTCTGTTTCACGTCCCACCACAGGGTCAAGTTTGCCCTCTGCAGCGGCTCGTGTCAAATCAAAGCCGAATTTGTCGATGGCGGGAGTGTCAGAATTGCCGGTCTGTGTTGTCTTGGTTGTTGCTGCGCCATGCGGGTTGGCAGCGTTTCCGCTTGGTGGGGGTGGGGTGTCCTCTTCATCATCTTCGTCGAAATCAACGCTGTTTTCCACCTTGGGGTTTGGGGCAGCTTGTGGCGCAAGTGAGTCGTACACATCCTTGTAGTTGACATTGAGGTGGTTGAGAATGCGAGCTACTCCATTGTCTTTTTGCTTGAGCATAGCCAGAAGGATGTGCTCCGCATCGCTCTCATTGCTTTTGAACAGGCGTGCCTCAAGTACAGACAAACGCATGATGTTGTTCGATTTTTGGTCGAGGGTGATGTCTGTAGAGTGCAGTGATTTTTCTGAGGATTCAACGGTGCGCTCCAGCACTTCCTTGAGTGAGGAAATGTTGATAGCGAAGCGTCGTTGCAGCACTTCAATGGCTCGGCTTTCACCGTCACGAATCATTCCCAGCATCAGATGCTCAGGGCCGATGTAGTCATTGTTTAGTCGAATAGCCTCCTCTTTGCTGTATCCAAGGATGCGTGTCACTCTGTCGGAATATTTGTAATTCATCTATTATCTCAGAAAACGTCGTTTGTTGTTGATAAGCTTTATGGCACTATGCCATTGCTCATGAAAACTTACAAAATAAATGCCGATGGATTATTTCAGCCATTTTGTCAGTCGGTCCATGATGTCCAGCCTCATGTCGTTGGGCATGTTGTAGATGCGGGCTTTGTGACTGCCGCGTGGCTGTACATATATGCGCATGTTCTTCTTGTTCTTGCAGCTGAGCCAAGTGCACACTCCGCTGGCGCTCCAAGGGTCTATCTCTCCATATATAAATATATGTGTAGGGTCAGACTTTCGGAGGTAGTTGACGGTACGCTTGTAGAGTGTAGGGTCGAAATCGTAGTGGCGCAGGCTGTCAGGCAGCATGATTTCCTTCAGGTATCCTTTGGTGCTCTTGACAGAGGCCCATTTCTTGATAGGCTTGAGTGAATAGCCGTAATAGCCAAGCTCACGGGCTGCCTGCACGTCGAAAGGCATGAACTTGTTGGGATAGGAGAAATAATCGGGGTCAGCTATCTCAACCAGGCTGTTGAACCATGTTTGGTTGTCTGCGTCCAGCTTTGGAATGTTGTTGACAGGCGTGCCCCATTGCCACAAGGCAAAAGGATACTCGAGCACACAATAGTCGTAGATGTCTTCTTCTGAAAGATAGAAGTGATAATTCCGTTTTGTGCAGAAATCGTGGAAGAGTGGCATGAGTTCATTTTTGCGCTTCATCAGTTCCTGCATAGCGGCTTTGATGACTTTCCGCTCCTCCTTGGTGCCCACCTGCTTGGCCAGAAACTTCTCGTGGCGGCCATCTTCAATAGCGCGGTTCAGTGGAGCCACATAGCTCACACTCACATCCACATCATCGGGGTATGTAGCCCGATAGAACATCGTGGTTTGTCCACCTTTGCTGATGCCTGTGCTGATCCATTTGCCATTGAAGAGCTTTCCCAGCACTTGGCGCACATGGTGGTAGTCAGCCAGCGAGTTGTCGACGGTCATATAGTCCCAGTCAGTGGGCTGTGGCACGCTTTCAGCAAAGTAGCGGTATTCGCACAGCACCACGTTGGCGTCAAAGAGGGCGCTCAGCTCTTCTTCGTAATCGGCACGAAAGCCATAGTCAGCGAAATAGCCTTCTGTGACCAGAACGGTGGGCTTGTCAGCTCCTCTCATCCCTACGATGATGCGTTCGCCAAAAGTCCCCTTCGATTTTGTCTTCCAATCCACTTGCTGCTCCATTTTCAGCACGTATTTCTCCTTGAATCGGGAGGTCTCCAAAGGGGTCACTTGACTCACGCCCTCCAATGCACACAGCTGGCGCATGAAGAGGGTAGAGTCTGTTTGTGCCGACAGCATAGAGGCCATCAGCACAAACAGGATGAATAGGGTATGTTTTTTCATACTTTGATGATTCATAAGTTGTGAACAATTATTCATCAGTTATGAATGAATGTTCGTAAGTTATGAATATTTATTGATCAGTTATGAACGACTTTTCTGCACGGAGCCGGATGCATCAATAAGCGCGGGCAATCAATACACGCTGCTTGGCGGGCTTGCCGCTCACCATATCCACTCCTTCTGTCTGTTCGAACATGAAGGGCACGCAGCGGATGGTTGCTTGTGTCTCTTCCTTGATGCGGGCCTCGGTCTCTTCGGTTCCGTCCCAGTGGCAGAGGAAGAAGCCACCGTCCTTGATGCGCTCCTTGAACTCGTCGTAGTTGTCGCATTCGTAGATGTGGGCGTTGCGGAAGTCAATGGCCTTCTTGTAGATGTTTGCCTGAATGTCATCGAGCAGGTTCTTGATGTACTCTTCGATGCCTTCCACAGAGACGTTCTCCTTTTCCAGCGTGTCGCGGCGCATCACTTCCACAAGGCCTTTCTCCAAGTCGCGTGCACCCAGCACAAGACGTACAGGAACACCCTTCAGCTCGTAGTCGGCAAACTTGAAGCCTGGACGCTTGTTGTCTGCATTGTCGTATTTCACGCTGATGCCCATCGCCTTGAGGTTCTTCACGATGGCTTCTGCTTTCTCGTCCAGCATGGCCATCTGGTCGCCCTTGCCGATAGGAATGATGACCACCTGCAGCGGAGCGAGCTTTGGAGGCAGCACAAGGCCGTTGTCGTCCGAGTGGGTCATGATGAGCGCACCCATCAGACGGGTTGAAACGCCCCATGAAGTTGCCCATGCATATTCAACCTTGTTGTCCTTGTTGAGGAACTGCACGTCGAAGGCCTTGCCGAAGTTCTGGCCCAAGAAGTGGCTCGTGCCGCTCTGCAGGGCCTTTCCGTCCTGCATCATCGCCTCGATAGTGTAGGTGTCGAGTGCGCCAGCAAAGCGTTCCGTCTCGCTCTTCACGCCCTGGATGACGGGCACTGCCATGTATTCCTCTGCAAATTTGGCATACACCTTCAGCATCTGCTTGGCACGGTCTTCAGCTTCCTCGCGAGTGGCATGTGCCGTGTGTCCTTCCTGCCAGAGGAACTCAGAAGTGCGGAGGAACAGGCGTGTACGCATCTCCCAGCGCATCACGTTGCACCACTGGTTGCACAAGATGGGGAGGTCACGGTATGACTTAATCCAGTTCTTGTAAGTGTTCCAGATGATGGTCTCGGAAGTAGGACGGATGATGAGTTCCTCTTCCAGCTTGGCAGCAGGGTCCACCACCACGCCGTCGTGTGTCTCGTTCGTCTTCAGGCGATAGTGGGTCACCACAGCGCATTCCTTTGCGAATCCTTCTACATGCTCAGCCTCTTTGCTGAGGAAGCTTTTGGGAATCAAGAGGGGGAAGTAGGCATTCTGCACACCTGTCTCCTTGAACATATCGTCGAGCACACGCTGCATCTTCTCCCAAATTGCGTATCCGTAAGGACGAATCACCATGCATCCTCTCACATCTGCTTGTTCTGCCAATTCAGCCTTCACGACCAGTTCGTTGTACCACTTGGAGTAGTCCTCTGAACGCTTCGTGAGGTTTTTCAGTTCTGTTGCCATATATTATATAGTCTTTTATTTGATGAATAATTACAAAGGTGCAAAATTACGTAAAAATCCCGAAATGGGTACGCTGTTTCGCTATTTATTCCTTTTTTATTCCCTTTTTCCTTGTTTGCGAGGGGAAAGATGCGTAACTTTGCCAACGAAACAAACTGAATGGCGTGCACATATGGCGTGCACATACACACGCATGACATGACCGGTTTGGTTCTGAAAACATTTATTTTGTATCATTAAAACGGATTCATTATGAAGAAGACCCAATTTTTTGCTATTGCAATGGCTGCGCTTGTGGTTTTGGCAAGCTGTGGCGGAACGATGAATAACACGAAGAAGGGCGGAGTCATTGGCGGCGGTTCGGGTGCCGCAGTAGGTGCGCTCATTGGTGGTCTGATTGGCAAGAATGCTGGTGGTGCGCTGATTGGTGCAGGCATCGGTGCTGCTGTGGGCACTGGCGCTGGTGTGCTCATCGGCAAGAAGATGGATAAGGCTAAGGCAGCAGCTGCTGCGATTGAGAACGCTCAGGTGGAAACCGTCAAGGATGCGAATGGACTGGACGCTGTGAAGATGACCTTCGACTCTGGCATCTTGTTCACCACGGGCAAGTCTATGCTCAGCAAGGACGCAATGGCCAACCTGACTAAATTCACGAATGATGTGCTCAAGCAGTTCCCTGACTGCGATGTGGCCATTCAGGGATATACCGACAATACAGGTTTCAGAAACTCCACTCCCGAGGAGAGCTACCAGAAGAACATCAAGCTGAGCCAAGACCGTGCCGACGCTGTGAAGTCCTTCTTGCTGGCTCAGGGAGCTGATGTTTCACAGATTAAGAGCAGTGTGGGTTACGGCGAGAACAGCCCTGTGGCCGACAACTCCACAGCGGAGGGCAAGGCACAGAACCGCCGTGTGGAAATCTACCTCTATGCATCAGAGGCAATGGTGAACGCTGCGAATGCAGGAACACTTCAGTAAAGAGTAAATGGTGAAGTTCTTTTCAAGACTCGGAAACATTTTCAAGTGGATGCTCATCGTCATTGTGGCGGGGAGCATCTTCCTTGTTTTGCTGTTCCGTTTCGTGCCGGTATATACCTCTCCGCTGATGTTCATTCGCGCCTATGAGCAAGTGAAGCGCGGCGAACAGATTCGCTGGCATCACCAGTGGGTGCCGCTCGACAGCATTTCGTCCGACCTCCCTTTGGCAGTCCTGTCGTGCGAAGACCAGAACTTTTTGATACACAACGGATTTGACTGGGAAGCTATCAAGAAAGTGATTGATGAGCGTGTTGAGGGTGAGCGCTACAGAGGCGGTTCCACCATCAGTCAGCAGACCGCGAAGAACGTGTTTCTTTTCCCCACATCATCGTCGGGCAAACTGGCTTGGTTCCGCAAGGGCGTTGAGGCCTACTTCACGGTGCTGATGGAGTTCATGTGGGACAAGCACCGCATCATGGAGGTGTATCTCAACACCATCGAGATGGGGGATGGAATCTATGGTGCCGAGGCAGTGGCGCAGGAGCACTTTGGATGCAGCGCCAAAGACCTTACGCGTAACCAGTGTGCCATGATTGCCGTTTCTTTGCCTAATCCCATCCGTATGAATTCCGGTTCTCCTACCAATTACATGTATCGTCGTCAGTCGTGGTGCCTGAAGCAGATGAAGTGGATAGGCCATTTCCCTACGAGAGAGGAACTGGAAGAGACGGAAGGCGAACAGGAAGACGAAGAGTGACAAGTATGAAATGACAATAGGAATTTGGCAGAATCGCAGGAAAGGCATACCTTTGCCTTTGTGACCATTCTGTCGTATAAAGATAATAATAAAACATGGAAGTGAAAAACTCGTGGAGGGAGAAGGGCTATGTGGATGAGCCTATCCCTGCCAGCATTGATTTGAATGCCGAAATCCGCAAGATGTGCAAAGAGAAAAATGCGGTGATTTTGGCGCACTACTATACCGACGGAGCTGTGCAAGACATTGCCGACTTTGTGGGAGACTCGTTGGCCTTGGCGCAGTGGTCTGCCAAAACGGATGCCGACATCATTGTGATGTGCGGTGTGCACTTTATGGGAGAGACCAACAAGATTCTTTGTCCCAACAAGAAAGTGCTGGTGCTCGACCTGAATGCGGGATGCTCTTTGGCGGACAGCTGCAATGCTGACGATTTGAAGAAGTTTGTGGATGAGCACCCTGGCTACAAAGTAGTGAGCTACGTGAACACCACCGCAGCCGTGAAGGCCTTGACCGATGTGGTGGTGACTTCAAGCAACGCTAAACAGGTGATTGACTCATTTCCTCAGGATGAGAAACTTATATTTGGCCCGGACAAGAACTTGGGCAACTACATCAATTCTGTGACAGGACGTGAAATGTTGCTGTGGAATGGCGGCTGTCATGTGCATGGCCAGTTCTCGCTGGAGAAGATTCTCGCCCTGAAAGCAGAGCATCCCGATGCGAAGATTCTGGTGCACCCTGAATGCCCTGCACCCATCCAGAAGGTGGCTGATGTGATTGGCTCCACAGCTGGTTTGCTGAACTTTGCCATCAAGGATGAGGCTACAGAATTCATCGTGGCTACCGAAAGCGGCATCCTGCACGAGATGAAGAAGGCCTGCCCCGACAAACTGTTCATTCCAGCGCCTCCCGAGGCGACAGAGACGGTGGGCTGCTCGTGCAACGAGTGCCAGTTCATGAAGCTGAACACCCTGAAGAAGCTCTACAACACGCTGAAATACGAATGGCCAACCGTAGAGGTTGACCCAGCCATTGCGGAAAAAGCGGTGAAGCCAATCGACAGGATGCTGGAAATAAGTAAGAACATGAAGTCTGCAATGGCAAGCAAATGAATAAATCTGTTGCTGCATTAGTGTCGGGTGGCGTTGACTCTGCCGTTTCCGTCCATATGCTGAAAGAGCAGGGCATCGACCCTCATCTTTTCTACATCAAGATAGGGCCCGACAAGGACACGGAATGGAACTGCACCTCCGAGGAGGATGTAGAGATATGCCAGTGGCTGGCCCGAAAGTATGGCTTGAAGCTGGATGTGATTGATTTGCATAAGGAGTATTGGGACAAGGTCGTTGGCTACACGATGGAGAAGGCCCAACAGGGCTTGACCCCCAATCCTGACGTGATGTGCAACAAGCTCATCAAGTTCGGCTGCTTTGAGGAAGTGGCAGGAAAAGACTTTGACTTTACGGCAACAGGCCACTACGCCACCACCACCAACATCGGCGGCAAGGTGTGGCTCTCCACCTCTCCAGACCCCGTGAAAGACCAGACGGATTTCCTTTGTCAAATTGATGCCTTGCAGGTCAGCAAGCTGATGTTCCCTATTGGGCATCTGTGGAAGCACCAGGTGCGCGAGATAGCAGAAAAGGCACATCTGCTCAATGCGGAACGGAAGGACAGCCAGGGCATCTGCTTCTTAGGCAACATCGACTTCCGCGACTACATCAAGGCACATCTGGGCGAAAATCCAGGCGATGTGCGCGAGATAGAGACGGGGCATAAGATTGGGGAGCACAAAGGGCTGTGGTTCTACACTATAGGTCAGCGCAAGGGGCTTGGTTTTGGCGGCGGTCCTTGGTTTGTGGTGAAGAAGAACATCAAGCGGAATATCCTCTTTGTCTCTCATGGCTACGACCCCGAGAAGGTGTATAAAGACCATATCACCATGAACGACTTCCACTTCATCAGCGGCAATCCGTTTGAAGAAGAGTGGGGAGGCGGCGAGAACGTCCATCCGCTTGTGGGCGCCAATGGCGAGCCGCAGATGCGCGTCACCTTCAAGATTCGCCACACGCCCGAATATTTGGGAGGCGTCCTTTCTCGCAAGGCAGACGGTCGCTGGTTCCTGCAGGCCGACGAGAAAATCCATGGTGTTGCTCCCGGCCAGTTCTGCGTGGTGTACGACCAGGACCATCACCTCTGCTTCGGAAGCGGAGAAATTGACTGAGGGGAGAGTTGATAATTGACAACGTTTGTAGCAGCGAGAGCAGAGTCAAGCAAACTGTCAACTGTCAATTGTCAATTGTCAATTAGAAAAGGTCGCGCCCAAACCTCAGCGAAGCTAATTGTCAATTAAATTAGGCCGTCCGAGGCTCCCATTCGTGCCATTCGTTCAATTCGTGGGCGTCCTAACTCATCGCGTATGTCGGTTTAAACGAAACGAAGAGAGCCCTGCAAGCACATTGCCCGCAGGACTCTTCACCCACTTCGGTTCAAGGTTGGATAGCGAGTTGAAAACAACCATTCACCATGAACCGTGACTCATGAACCATCAAATCGGTCCGTGTCCCATGCAGCTGGTGGTTCCCAGCGCCGTCAGGAAAGCTGTGAGTGCGGCTACTGCAACCTTCACCACAAGCTC
>ONLY01000035.1 GCA_900318775.1 uncultured Prevotellaceae bacterium
TTATATGTTTATTCAACATTAATTTGCCGTTAATTGGAACATTAATTTTTCATTAATTATATTACTCCAGAGGTTCGAGCCAGGCGGTGGGGACGAAGGTGATAGTTGATAATTGATAATTGACAATTGATAATTGACAGTTGACAGGTGAGAGTTGAGAATTAGTTTTGAAGATAATAATTTATAAGATATGGAATTAGCTAAGAATTACAACCCTTCGGAAGTGGAGGGAAAGTGGTATCAGTATTGGATTGACCACAAACTCTTTGCCAGTAAGCCCGATGGACGTGAATCCTACACGATTGTGATTCCACCTCCAAATGTGACGGGTGTGCTGCACATGGGACATATGCTGAACAACACCATTCAGGACATCCTGATTCGTAAGGCGCGTCTGGATGGCAAGAATGCTTGTTGGGTGCCAGGTACAGACCACGCTTCTATTGCGACAGAGGCGAAGGTGGTGAACCGCCTTGCAGAACAAGGCATCAAGAAGCGTGACCTCACTCGTGAGGAGTTCTTGAAGCATGCTTGGGACTGGACTGACGAGCACGGCGGCATCATCTTGAAGCAGCTGCGCCGCCTGGGTGCATCGTGCGACTGGGACAGAACGGCCTTCACAATGGATGAGAAGCGCAGCGAGAGCGTGCTCAAAGTCTTTGTGGACCTCTACAGGAAAGGACTGATTTATCGTGGCCTCCGCATGGTGAACTGGGACCCCAAGGCACAGACAGTGCTTTCTACCGAGGAGGTGATTTATCGTGATGAGAAGAGTCATCTGTATCATCTGAAATACTACGTAGCAGACCCCGAGAACCTCACTTCTGTGGGTGGCAAGGTGTCTATCGAAGAACTGGAGAAGGAAGGCAACGTGATTCATAAGGATGCCAAAGGCTATTACGCTGTGGTGGCTACGACACGTCCTGAGACCATCATGGGCGACACTGCCATGTGTGTCAACCCCAAAGACCCGAAAAACCAGTGGCTGCGTGGCCACAAGGTGATCGTGCCGTTGGTGAACCGTGTCATTCCTGTCATTGAGGACCGCTATGTGGATATCGAGTTCGGTACGGGCTGTCTGAAAGTCACTCCTGCCCACGACGTGAACGACTACGCGCTGGGCAAGACGCACAATCTGGAGACCATCGACATCTTCAATCCTGATGGCACAATTGCTGAGGCTGCAGGACTCTATGTAGGCCAAGACCGCATGGAGGTGCGCAAGCAGATTGCTATTGACCTTCAGGCAGCAGGCTTGCTGGAGAAGATAGAGGACTATGAGAACAAGGTGGGCTATTCAGAACGCAATCAGGATACCGCTGTGGAGCCTCGTTTGTGCAAGCAGTGGTTCCTCTCGATGAAGCACTTTGCTGACATCGCATTGCCACCCGTGCTGGAGGGTAAGATTAAGTTCTATCCTACAAAATATGTGACCACTTACCGCAACTGGCTGGAGAACATTCAGGACTGGTGCATCAGCCGTCAGCTGTGGTGGGGGCACCGCATCCCTGCTTATTTCCTGCCTACGCCCGAAGGCGAGGAGGAGAAGTATGTGGTGGCGCTCACTGCTGAGGAGGCGCTGGAAGAAGCCAAGAAGATTCCAGGCTATGAAAACATCACCATCGACCAGCTGGTGCATGATGAGGACGCGCTTGACACTTGGTTCTCGTCATGGCTGTGGCCTATCTCTCTCTTTGACGGCATCAACAATCCGGGCAACGAGGAAATCAAGTATTATTATCCCACTAGTGACCTGGTGACAGGACCCGATATCATCTTCTTCTGGGTGGCCCGCATGATTATGGCAGGCGAGGAATACTTGAAGGATGTACCTTTCCGCAACGTCTATTTCACAGGCATTGTGCGTGACAAGCTGGGCCGCAAGATGTCGAAGTCGCTCGGCAACTCGCCCGACCCGCTGGGCCTTATCGACAAGTATGGTGCTGATGGTGTGCGCATGGGCATGCTGCTCTCTGCTCCTGCCGGAAATGATATCCTTTTCGATGAGCAGTTGTGCCAGCAGGGTGCTGCTTTCTGCAATAAGATTTGGAATGCCTTCCGATTGGTGCAGGGCTGGGAAGTGTCTGACTCGCTTGCGCAGCCAGAGGAGAACAAGAAGACGATTGCCTGGATGGCAGCTACCATCAAGACGGCACTTGTCGAAATCAATGACCTCTATTCGAAGTATCGCTTGAACGAGGCGTTGATGGCCGTGTTCAAACTCTTCACCGACGAGTTCTCTGGCTGGTATCTGGAGATGATTAAGCCTGCTTACCAGGCTCCTATCGATGCGGAGACCTTCAAGGCTACGCTCAATTTCTTTGAGCAGCTGATGAAGATTATTCACCCCTTCATGCCGTTCATCACCGAGGAGCTGTATCAGCACATCGCAGAGCGCAAGGACGGCGAGAGCATCATGGTGGATCCGCTCATCCTTGATGCACCCAGCGCAGAAGATGCCCGTCTCATCGCCCAGTATGAGGAAGCTAAGCAGGTCATCTCGGGTGTGCGCGCCGTGCGTCAGAGCAAGAACATCTCTCCTCGCGAGCCACTGACGCTCGAAGTGGTTGAGGCTGCTGATGCAGACCAGAACGTGACGAAGTGCCCAGCTCTTGGTGCTATCATCAAGAAGATGGCATCGCTGGCAGACATCCTCTATGTGCAGAGCAAGAGTGACGGCACATCTGCCTTCATGCTTGGCACCACAGAGTATGCTGTGCAGCTCGGCAATCTGATTGACACCGAGGCTGAAATCCAGAAGATGGAGGCAGAGCTGAAGCACTTGCAAGGCTTCTTGGTGGGTGTGCAGAAGAAGCTCAGCAACGAGCGCTTTGTGGCCAATGCCCCAGCACAGGTGGTAGAACTGGAGCGTAAGAAGCAGAGCGACGCTGAGACCAAGATTGCAGCTCTGACTGAAAGTATTGCTAAATTGAAGAAATAAAAGATAGGCGGATTTATTCTGTATATCAATAGATTATTTAAAAGGACCTCTCCGACGATGGAGAGGTCCTTTTTTGTTTTCTCATTTCTCATTCCTAATTCCTCAAGTCCAATTTCAAGTGTGGATCGTCCGGGTGTTGAATTTGTGAGAGTCGCACACGTCCTGTGAAATGCAAGCGGCCTGTGCCAACGTTGAAGATGGAGAGGCGATTGACATCAAGGTCTGCGTCGATGTTGGCAGGACTATGTGAATAGATAGAGGCATCCTCTGCCTTCAGGTGCTGGATGCGGATAGGTCCTTTGTCGCCCGATTCCAGTTTGAAAGTGGTGCATTGCACATCTCCCAGTTTCAGGGTGCCAGAACCGAACACGCCAATCTGTGCATTCTCCGTCTCCCATGTGCCCTTGCTCGTGAAGCCTCCGTTGCCGCAGATGCTCACACACTGCAAGTCGGGGCATGAGACGTACATCTTGATGTTGCTCTTGCTGCCGTAGAGATTGATGTCGGGGTTGTTGTCTGTGTAGATGTTGGTGGTGAGCAGGTTGCTCTCGAACGTGGTGTTGAGGTAGCCAAGCATGGCGCTGTCGCCCTCCACATCGATGTTGAAGTCGCCTTGCGTGTAGATGATGTCAATGCTGCCCAGATTGGTGATGTGGGTGAACGTGCTGGGAATGGCGATGTGCTGGCGGATAATGTTCCGCTTGGGCTGTTTAGCCTCTGCAGGGGCAGATTCCTTGCTTGTAGGGTTCTTCTCGGGGGTAGCAGGGCGGCAAGCGCAGAATAGGGCACAAGCGCCGCAGACGATGTAAGTGATGTATTTCCTGTTCATGATGAATGCTTCTGTTTATAGTTTTTCTATTGTGAGGCAAAGTTAGCAAAAAAGCGGGAAATCCCGAAACAATTATCAACAATTAACCTATTCTTTTCGCATCCCGTTGCAGGGCTTTGGCAGATGTTGTGCACCAGTGCGCCACGCACCATTTTGTGGTTTTCAATGATCAGAAACTCTCAACTTTCATTTCATTTGTTTCCATTTCCACCGTCCTTCTCCTCTCCCCTTAGGGGGAGGCGGGGAGGAGGCCTCCCTGAAAAAAATCCCTTCAATAATTAGTATATGAGAGACTATTTTCGTATCTTTGCAACACATATTAATCAATCAATCAAATCGAATGGAAGTAGATAATAAATACATCACCGTGGCTTATCAGCTTTACACGGTGGAAGACGGTGAAGAAGACCCCGAGGCTGCTGAGGTGGCCAGCGAACAGCACCCTTTCCAGTTCATCAGCAAGTTGGGCGTGGTGTTGCCAGCCTTTGAAGCAGCTGTTGTAGGCCTTGCGAAGGGAGAGGAGTTCAACTTCACGATTCCTTGCAAAGACGCTTATGGAGAGTTCAACGACGAACTGATGTTCGATGTGCCCATTTCTGTCTTCATGCAAGACGGCAAGCTGGACACGAACTACATCTACGAGGGCGCTATCGTGCCTATGCAGGGCGAGGATGGCAACCGCTTCAATGCTGCCATCATCGAGATTAAGAAAGAGGCTGTGACCATTGACCTGAATCATCCGCGTGCCGGCATGGACCTCCATTTCGTGGGTCGCGTGATAGAGAATCGTCCTGCCAGCAATCAGGAGATTTCCGAACTGCTCAATGCCATGAGCGGTTGCGGCGGTTGCGGTGGTGATTGCGGAGGCGGCTGCGGTGGCTGTGGTGGTTGCCATTAATCAAGGATTAGAGATACAACAGACGTTTCCGATGAGAAATACTTTTGGCCATATTTTCACGCTGACCACGTTTGGTGAGAGTCATGGCGCTGCCATTGGCGGCGTGGTGGATGGCATGCCTGCTGGCATCGACATTGATTTGGCGTTTATCCAGTCGGAACTGGACCGCCGCCGTCCGGGGCAGAGCCGCATCACTACAGGACGCCAAGAAGGCGACGTGGTGGAACTGCTTTCGGGGGTGTTTGAAGGAAAGAGCACGGGCTGCCCGATTGGCTTTGTGGTGCGCAACACTAACCAGCATTCGAGCGACTATGAGAATGTGCGCAACGTGTACCGTCCCTCGCATGCTGATTACACCTATTCGCAAAAATACGGATTGCGTGACCATCGCGGCGGCGGGCGTTCCTCAGCCCGTGAGACCATCTCCCGTTGTGTGGGCGGCGCCTTGGCAAAACTGGCCCTCCGCCAGTTGGGCATCGAGGTGGTGGCCTATACTTCCCAAGTGGGTTCTATCGGTCTCCAGCGTGACTACCGGCAGTATGACTTGACGCAGATAGAAACCAACCCGGTGCGTTGCCCTGATGCAGCTGTGGCCCAGCAGATGGAGCAGCTGATTCTGGAGGTGAAAGAGGAAGGCGACACGATTGGCGGCATCATCACGGGGGTGGTGAAGGGTTGTCCTGTAGGACTCGGAGAACCGGCGTTCTCCAAACTTCATGCCGACCTCGGTGCTGCTATGCTGGGCATCAATGCTGTGAAGGGATTTGAATATGGCGAGGGCTTTGACGGGGTAGGGCAGAGAGGTTCTGAGCAGAATGACATCTTCTATAACGATGGTGGGCGCATCAATACGCGCACCAATCATTCGGGGGGTATTCAAGGAGGCATCTCCAACGGGCAGGACATCGTGTTCCGTGTGCTGTTCAAGCCTGTGGCCACGCAGTTGCGCCCTCAACCCACGGTGAACAAAGATGGCGAAGAGATCATCCTGGAAGTGAAAGGACGCCACGACCCCTGTGTGCTGCCCCGTGCCGTTCCAGTGGTGGAGGCAATGGCTGCTATGACCATCTTAGACCATTATTTATTGAATCAAACGGTAAGACTATGAATAAAGTAATGTTGATTGGCCATGTGGGTGCAGACCCGCAGGTGAAATATCTGGACCAGGGCGTGTGTGTGGCACAGGTTCGCTTGGCTACTACCGAGCGTGGATACACGTTGCAGAATGGCACGCAGGTGCCAGAGCGCACAGAGTGGCACAACTGCATCTTCTGGCGTAAGCAGGCAGAAGTGGTGGAGAGGTATGTGCACAAGGGGGACCGCCTGTATGTGGAGGGCAAAATCCAGTCTCGCGACTGGACAGACCGGCAGGGCATTTCGCGTAAAGCCATCGACATCGTGGTGGAGAATATGGAGATGCTGAGTGCCAAGTCTGCAGAGCCTGCCGCTCAACCAGCCGCACAGCCCGTGCAGCCCACTGCTCCAGCGGCCATGAAGCCCGAGGAAAACAATGGGGAGTATCCTTTTTGAGGTCTGAAGGCTGAGGTTTGAAGGCTGAGGGCTAAGGTCTAATGTCAAATGTCTAAGGTCTAATGTCAAAAGTCTAATGTCTAAGGTCTAATGTCTGAGGGCTGAGGTTTGAGGGCTGAAGTATGAAGTCTGAGGTTTGAAGACCTTCAATTTTCAACTATCAATTATCAACTGTTAACAATCAAAGTATGTTTCCAACGATTATTGCAGGACCTTGTGTGATTGAGTCTATGGAATGTCTCGAAACGGTGGCACAGGAATTGGTGCGGCTGAATGAGAAGTATGGTCTTGATATCATTTTCAAATCTTCTTTCGACAAAGCAAACCGCACAAGCATCCACTCCTATCGCGGCCCTGGACTGGAAAAGGGAATGCAAATGCTTGCAGACATCAAAGAGAAGTATGGTCTGCGCATTCTGACGGATATTCATGAGAGCTATCAGGCTCTGCCGGCAGGCGAAGTGGCAGATGTGCTGCAGATTCCTGCTTTCTTGTGCCGGCAGACCGACTTGTTGGTGGCAGCGGCGCGCACTGGGCGCATCGTCAACATCAAGAAGGCCCAGTTCCTTTCGGGATTGGATATGGAATTCCCTGTGCAGAAGGTGCGTGAAAGCGGCAATGACAATGTGTGGCTGACGGAGCGCGGCAATATATACGGCTACAATAATCTGGCGGTGGATTTCCGCAACATTGCTGATATGCATCATTTTACGGATACCGTCATCATGGATTGTACCCACTCGGTGCAGCGTCCTGGTGCTGCAGGTGGCAAGACTGGAGGTAACCGTGAGTTTGTGCCAGCGATGGCGTTGGCAGCGAAGGCGTTTGGGGCCAACGGCTACTTCTTTGAGGTGCATCCCGACCCAGACAATGCGCTTTCAGATGGTCCCAATATGCTGTACCTCACAGATTTGGATCGTGTGGTGGCAAGCTTGATAGACGAATGAAACGAACATTTACGTCCTATTTGATTAACAAACGACTAATTAGCTAATAACCTGTATTTATGGAATCTAAGATATACGCAGAGCGTTGTTTGCGAGACGAGGCAGAAGCCTTGCTTGACCTTATTCCACAATTGGACAACCAGTTTGAGAAGGTGGTGGATTTGATTCATGGATGCACGGGGCACGTAGTGGTGACGGGTGTGGGCAAATCGGGTCATGTGGGCGCAAAAATTGCTGCCACACTGGCTTCGACAGGTACCCCTTCCCTCTATCTGAATGCGTTGGATGCCTTGCACGGTGACCTCGGCATGATTATGAATAATGATGTGCTTTTCATGATTAGCAACTCAGGAACAACTGATGAATTGCTGCGCATCATTGCTTCGCTTGAAGACCGCCACATTCCGATTGTTTCGATGACGGGTGACGCAGATTCGTTATTGGCACAACATTCAGACTATCATATCCTGTGCAGCGTAGAGCGCGAGGCTTGTCCTCTCAATCTGGCTCCTACTTCCAGTACTACTGCAGCGATGGCGATGGGAGATGCGCTGGCATGTGCCTTGATGGAAGTGCGCAAGTTCCGTGCAAAGGATTTCGCGCTGTTCCATCCTGGTGGTTCGCTTGGCCGGAAGTTGTTGGTGAAGGTGAAGGATGTGATGTACACAGACAATTTCCCTATTGTCCCACCTGCAATGCTGCTGTCTGATGCGTTGATGATTATCAGTGGAGGAAAACTCGGACTGGGTATCGTGATGGAAGAGGACAATATCCTTGGCATCATCACCGATGGCGATATCCGCCGTGCTGTGGAAGGAGCGCGAGAGAACTTCATCAATCTTACTGTCAGCGAGGTGATGACCACGACACCAAAGACCATTTCTCCAGAAGCGAAACTGACAACGATTCAGCAGATGTTCCGCAATCACAAGATTCACTCTCTGCTTGTTACGGAGCATGGTAAATTGGTGGGCATTGTGGACTACTTCGCAATAATGAATTAGGAAGACCCAAGACTCTGGACCCAAGACCCCCTCGGTCCCCCTGTTTAGGGGGGAGGAAGGGGGGAAGGAGGGATTAGTGATGAGTGAGGAGTGAAGTCAAATGTCGAATGTCAAATGTCAAATGTCGAATGTCAAATGTCAAATGTCGAATGTCAAATGTCAAATGTCTGAGGTCTAATGTCGGAGGGAGGAAGGCTGAGGTGATAGTTGATAATTGACAATTGATAATTGACAGTTGACAGTTATTGCCATGCGGGGTGTATGTTGAGGGGACAGTTGAGAGTTTATAGTTGAGAGGTGAGATGTCTGAAGTCTTTCTTGTCATACTCGGTCAGCAGCTCAATAGTGAAAGGTTCAACATAAATTTTAATGATTAATTATATGGAGTGATTAGATGATAATT
>ONLY01000034.1 GCA_900318775.1 uncultured Prevotellaceae bacterium
GCGACATTTCTGTTGTGCAAGAAATATGTACAATAAAATGAATTTTGTCGCTTTGCAAGCAAAATCCCACTAAACCCTATAGGTTGCGGATTTGAGGTACAGCAAAAGACATTATAGAATATATGGAGTCGCTGCACAATGAGACACAGCGAAGAATACTGATGGGCTTTTTCAAAACGAAGAAAGGAGAATATGGCGAAGGCGACGAGTTTTTGGGCATCAAAGTGCCACAGACGCGAGAAGTGGTGAAGGCAGCCAAGGACACGCCACTCTGTGAGATTCCAGAACTGCTGATGAGCCATTGGCACGAAGTGAGGCTCTGCGGATGGCTGCTGCTAGTGGACAAATTTGAACGACTGGCCACAAAACGCCTCATCAGCAACCCTGACGCTATCCGCCAAAGAGACGAAATCGTAGTGCTATACCTGAAGTATGCCGAACAAGCCAACAACTGGGACTTGGTGGACATGTCCGCACCTAAAATCATCGGGCATTGGCTGCTGTTGCCCACCTGCTTGAGCAGCGACACAGCAGGACTTCATCTGGAATATAAGCAACAGACGCTCGATGCGTTGGCTCATAGCACATGCCTTTGGAAACAGCGCATCAGCATGGTCTGCACATGGAAGACCTCGCAACAAGGCGACCCGTCGTGGTGCCTACGCTATGCAGAGATGCATCTGCACCATCCCCACGACCTCATGCACAAAGCCGTCGGCTGGATGCTCCGCGAGATGGGCAAACGCGTCAGCATGGATCTGCTCCGCGACTTTCTCGAGCAACATGCGCACAATATGCCACGCACAGCCCTCCGCTATGCAATTGAAAAGATGTCAGATGGAGAACGAAGGAGGTGGATGGGAAAGTAAAACAAGGGAACACCTGAAGCAAAAAGCGGAAAATCCAAGTTGCCTTTCATCCGGATTATTCCCTATTAACAAAAGCAACCTGTATTTTTCACTTTTCACACTACACTTTTCACCTAAAACGTCTTCTCTTTTTGCTTAAAATACGTACCTTTGCACAAATTTTGAACACAAAGACATGAAAGAGATTGTATTGAGCGGCATTCGCCCTACGGGAAACCTCCACCTCGGCAACTACTATGGAGCTGTGCAGAACTTCGTGAAGATGCAGGAAGACTATAATTGCTACTACTTCATTGCCGACTGGCACTCCCTCACCACTCACCCCAAACCCGAAGACATTCAGCAGTCGGCTCGCACCATTCTGGCTGAGTATTTGGCTTGTGGCATTGACCCCGAGAAATCAACTATCTACATACAGAGCGACGTGCCCGAAACCATTGAGCTGTACCTCTATTTCAACATGAACTGCTACCTTGGCGAGTTGGAACGCGTGACTACCTTCAAGGAGAAGGCACGCAAGCAACCCGACAACGTGAACGCAGGTCTGCTCACCTACCCCACCCTCATGGCTGCCGACATCCTTCAGCACCGTGCCGCCAAGGTGCCTGTGGGCAAAGACCAAGAGCAGAACATGGAGATGGCTCGCAAGTGCGCCCGTCGTTTCAACAACATCTACGGCGTGGAGTTCTTCCCCGAACCTCAGAACTTCTACTTTGGCGACCACGCCATCAAGATTCCAGGACTCGATGGCTCTGGCAAGATGGGCAAATCGGAAGGCAACTGCATCTACCTCTACGAAGATGCCAAGTCTATTGAGAAGAAGGTGAAGCGCGCTGTGACTGATTCAGGCCCAACAGAGCCTAACCAAGAGAAGCCAGAAGTCATCCAGAACCTCTTCACCCTCATGGAGATTGCTTCTAGCAAAGAGACTTACGACTACTTCAATGAGAAGTGGAACGACATGTCCATCCGCTATGGAGACATGAAGAAGCAACTCGCTGAGGACATCGTGAAGACTATCGCCCCCATCCGCGAGCGTATCCTCGAATACAAGAGCAACCAAGAACTGCTCGACAAAGTAGCCAAAATGGGTGCCGAAAAAGCGCGTGAAAGCGCGGCTGCCACCTTGCGCGAAGTCCGCAAGATTATCGGATTCAGAGTATATTAAGATTGTCTCAAGTTAACAATAACACGCCCCTCGATTCCTACACGCTTGAATCGAGGGGCGTTGTGTATTCTCCCAGTTTGGATATTAGAAATCGCTATGCGTAATAGACTGGTTACGACTTGCCTACTGACAAATACCCCTTCAATGCTTCGACGTATGCTTCAAACGCCTGATGTCCCTTATCTGTGATACGACAGATGGTACAAGGACGCTTGCCTTTGAAGGTCTTCTCCACCTCTATGTAACCAGCTGCTGAGAGTTTATCCACCTGTACACTTAAGTTGCCCGCCGTGGCTCCCGTCTGCTCCTTGATGTAGGGGAATTCTGCCTCGTCAGCACTAATGAGCAACGACATCACAGCCAGTCGCAACTCAGAATGCAGCAGTGGGTCTAATGGCTGGAACATAGGCTACTTCTGTTTTTTGAGCATCCAGCCTGGGAGCGTCAGGCCGACGAAAGAGAATACTAAAACCATAATACATGGTGGAATGTGAGAATAAAGGTAGAAATTAGCCAAATCGGATAAACGGCTCAGAAAGAAATCCGCAACGCCGAACGACTCCCAAATGAAACCACCGATGCCGCCTATGATGCCACACCATACCAGCCAACGGCTTTTAAGTATATAGCCTGTAATGGTTATTGCCATACCCATCATTAGTAGAATGATGCGGAAGGGATGGATGGCAATACGAACGTATACTTCAGGACTTTCCATTCGCCCCATCAAAAAGTCGAATAGGATGGCAAATACACAAAAAGAAAGAGTAAAGATGCCAAACGTCTGCCATGTCTTATCCACCATTGAACCAACAAGGCTAACGGGAGCCTTTGGCTTATCTCTTTTAACATAATGATCAATACCTATTACTAAAATTGGTATCAAGCCATATAGCAGGTAAAATAACGTATTGCCAGTGAGCAAGAGACAAGTGGTAATAAGAATGGCCATACCCATGATGCAGAGTCCTGCAATATAAAGAGATTGTCCTACTTCCTGTGATACGGATTTTCGACTACGCTTTATCTGTTCTGTGATGATTTCCAAACTGCGCTCAGCAGTCAGATTGCCGTTTTCTTCCATTGTTGTTTTTTTAAAATGATTCAAAAATTATTGTAAAAACTCACTCGCACCTCCTCCACCCTCCTGCAGCAAGGTCAGACTTGGCACACTTCATCCGGATTGCGCTGCAAAGATAGATAAGTTTATAACATAAACCAAATAAAACAATAAACTTTTTCCATCAACAAGAAGCTTTTTAACATTTCACCTCTCACAGATGCTCTTTGTCATCCCGTTCAAAGCCAAGCACATCTCTCTTGTGAGGGGAATGCGTTGGTTCTGATGTTCCCAAGGAGCGAGAATAAGGAGGCGGCCTTCAGCACAAGCACTAAAGTATTGATGTCCAGGCTTTGAAAAGGCATTAAAGCCCCAAGGAGAGAGGAAGATGAGAGGAAGACCTACATCAAGAGCCGCCCACATCTCAGCCTGTTCGCCTTTGGAAATGGCAGGAGATACAAGGACGATGCCACGCCGCGCATCCTTCAGGAAGGATTCCACTTTCGCTTGAATATCTGCCTCTGTCAGGCTTCACAACATGGAAGGTTTCTTCTCACCTGCAAAATGGCTTGTGCTTCTCAAATTCTTCCTTATTCATAAGTAATATATGGCCTTAGCCTCTCCAGTTCCTCTTTCGTGAAGATACCTGTGGACATGAGAGTCTC
This sequence comes from uncultured Prevotellaceae bacterium, assembly GCA_900318775.1. Taxonomy (GTDB): domain Bacteria; phylum Bacteroidota; class Bacteroidia; order Bacteroidales; family Bacteroidaceae; genus Minthosoma. The sequence continues at coordinate 3,763 of ONLY01000034.1, forward strand.
TTCTCTTTTCACTTCGCCATACAAGCGGATGTACTGCAGTAAGGATTTTGTCTGTTCATAAGTGATATAGGGATGGCTGTTGAGCGCTTGGAAAGAAGCCTTGTTGAGATGAATCTGCTGAACAGCGGCAGGAGAGGATATGGTGAACCATTCCAAGAGCTCGGGGGAGACGATGGAGATTTCCCTCAGTTGCTCAACAGAATGAAAACCTCCCAAACGTTGACGGTAACGCACAATGGCTACACTAATCTTTTCACCAATCCCCGGAATACGCCGCAGCATCGCGGTATCCGCCTCATTCACATCCACTTTTGTCAAGGTTTGGAACTTCTGTGGCTCCATAGAACGAGTCTGACCTTCCTGATGAAGTTTTCTTTCCTCAAAACGAGGAGTCTCTTTCCGTGCCTGATAGGCCGCTCCTACACGCACATAAGGAGTAAGCCGTTGTACATCCTCCGCTGTCCATCCATACGTATCACCTATATCTTCTGCTGAGCGGAACACCTTCCCTGCCGCACGGTAATGCAGGAAGTTCTTCACTTTCCATGCTTTAATGCCAAATTGAATCAAGGTAAGAGAATCAACGGTATTAGGGTCGAAGACATGAAGCCGTTTCTTCGACACTGAAAGCGGCTTTTTATGATCATCTTCTAAAAATACAGGAGTATCCATCGATTGTTCTTTCTGCTCCTCCATTCTGTCCAAAACCATCAGCACACCTAATGCAAACACAGCAATGCACCCCAACGCCACAATACCCTTGCGGTCGCTCTTTCGAAAATAGAAGAAACCTTTTAATGGATTATTCATACACCTTCCTCCATCATGCGCTGGCATGCCTGTCTGATGTTCTCCTCCGCTACTTCGGGCTGCATCAACACTTCAAGCGGCCGTTCATCACTATCATTGATGCCATACAACCTGTCAAAACCGAAGGCCTTCAGCGCCTCCTTATCCTTAATTTGTCCAGACATTAACACAGTCTTCACTCCTCTCTTTCTCGCCTTCTCCAGCACACCAGCAGCCACCTTTCCGTGGGTAGTCTGCTCATCCGAGCATCCCTCGCCCGTCAGCACCACATCGGCCCCTTCAAGTGCCTTGTCAAAGCCCGATGCCTCCATCACTACTTCGATGCCACATTTCAGCTCTGCTCCCAGATAAGTCAGCAGCGCATAGCCCAACCCACCTGCAGCACCAGCCCCGGGATGGAAAGCGTCATCCGATGTGGCAATACCTTTCTCTTCTGTCTCTTTAGCAAAGGTACGCAAACGCGCATCGAGTTCCTTCACCTGCTCGGCAGTCGCCCCCTTCTGAGGGGCAAAAACGTAAGCAGCACCCTCTTTGCCGTAAAGAGGATTATCAACATCACAAGCAACCGTCAAAACCGACATCGTCGACGTCGGTCGACCGACATCGACGACATCGGTTAACCGACGTCGACGACGTCGCCTCAGAGGTTGTAAAAGCGCTCCACCTTCTTCATCCAGCAATCCCAATGCGAGCAGCATCCCTTGCCCACCATCACAGGTAGCAGAACCACCTATTCCAAGAACGACATGACGCACACCCCGATGCAACGCATCCAGCATCATCTCGCCAAGGCCATAGGTAGTGGCCTCCATCACGTTTCGACGTTCGGGCGGCACCAAGGTCAGTCCACACGCACTGGCCATCTCCATGTATGCCGTCTTGCCATCTGCGCTGATGGCATACACGGCCTCCACCTCATCCATCAATGGGCCATGCACCTTCACACGCACTTCACGGGCTTTCCCCATCCGGAGGAAGCACTGCACCAATCCCTCGCCACCATCGCTCAATGGAACACGGACAACCTCACCACAAAAGCCAGCACGACGCACACCTTCTTCGGCTGCGCAACAGGCCTCCTCGGCCGTGAGACATCCTTTGTAGGAGTCGAAGGCTAAAACAATTTTCATGAGTTCAGTTTCTTTCTCTCCCGCATTTCGGCAGTGGCGGTGAAGAGCACATCACTGCTGGAGTTGAGAGCTGTCTCAACGGAATCTTGCACCACCCCAATGATGAAGCCTACAGCAACCACCTGCATGGATACGGCAGGAGAGATGCCAAAAAGAGAGCAGGCCATCGGAACGAGCAGCAACGAGCCGCCTGCCACACCTGAGGCGCCACAGGCACCAAGAGTAGCAACCAGACTCAGAAATAGGGCCGAGAGGAAAGACACCTCGACACCGACAGTATGGGCCACCGAGAGAGAAAGAACCGTAATGGTCACCGCGGCCCCAGCCATGTTGATGGTAGAGCCCAGCGGAATGCTGACAGAATAGAAGTTCCTGTCAAGCTTAAGCCGACGGCACAAATCCATATTCACGGGGATATTGGCCGCAGAAGAGCGAGTAAAGAAAGCATGCAATCCACTCTCCTTCAAGCACTGCCACACCAACGGATAGGGATTATGATGAAGATATAGGAATACAATCAACGGATTGAGAACGAACGACGTGAAGAGCATACACCCCACAAGCAGAAGGAGCAGCTTGCCATAGTCGGTAAAGATATCCAGTCCACTTTCTGCCACTGACGTAAAGACAAGTCCCATGATGCCCAAGGGAGCATACTGAATAATCCACTTGACCGCCTGCGAAATGACTGCGGAGAAATCACAAACCACCTGGATGGTGTGTTCACTGGCACGCAGTTTTAGCGCCACACCAATGATAACAGCCCAAAAGAGGATGCCGATGTAGTTGGAAGACGTGACAGAATGCAGAGGATTGGACACCATATTGGTGAGCAAGCTTGTGAAGATTTCATCCAGTCCGCCAGGAGTTTTTGCGCTGGCTGCTTCCCTCAGGGTCATCGTGACAGGAAAGAGAAAACTGCCCACCACCGCCACAAAGGCTGCCATGAACGTGGAGAAAAGATAAAGCGTAAGGACTGTGCTGAACCGAGGTCCCAACCCTCCCTGGGCCTTGGCAATGGAAGCGGCCACCAGCACGGCCACCAGCACGGGAGCAACGGCCTTCAACGCACTGACAAACACCTTGCCCAAGATGCCCACAGCTGTCCATTGGGGAACTAACAGACCAAGCAACACACCAACTACCAATCCTATAAGGATACGCAGAACGAGGCTGATTCTCGTCAACCTCTTGAGAAAAGAAATGAATTCCATGCCACAAAGGTACAACATTTCAACGAAAAGGCTTACCTTCATAACAGTAAAAAATATATTAAGAAACATTCAAAAAATACAAGAAAAGGTTCAGATTGTTTATCAAAACACCTACCTTTGCCTATGCAAAGTACATCTGTATGAATTATTTAAACATTTCCAACATTGCTCGAAGCACGAACGAAGTGGAATATCATCCGCTCATTCCTTTCCTCCCCGAGAATGCCAAAGTGCTTTTCCTCGGTAGTTTTCCGCCACAACGGAAACGGTGGTGTGTGGACTTCTATTACCCTAATTTCATCAACGACCATTGGCGCATTGAAGGACAAATTTTCTATGGAGACAAGAATCACTTTGTGGATGCTGAGGCCAAACGATTTAAGTTGGAAGATATTGTGGCGCACTGCCAAGAGAGGGGCATCGCCTTCTTCGACACTTCCACAGCCATCAAACGACTGAAGGATAATGCTTCGGATAAATTCTTAGAAGTAGTAGAACCTACCGACATTCATGCCCTGCTGAAAAAACTGCCTCATTGTCAAGCCATCGTCACAACAGGAGAGAAAGCCACCGACACCATCTGCACCTACATGAACATACCCGAAGTGCCCAAAGTCAACACGTATGTTCCCATCCCCAACACCTACAACAAAGACGGAAAGCAGCTAGTTCTCTATCGCCTTCCGTCCTCGTCACGCGCCTACCCTCTTGCCTTCGAGAAGAAAGTGGAAGCGTATCGGATAATGTTTGAGCAGATGTTATGATTGAATCCTCACTTTTTTGAAAATAAATCTTTTCTTTTGTAACAAACTTTTCGGAAGTCTCGTTTGTACAGATAGAAGGGCTCTTGAAACGAAGTATTAACAACTATAATAAATATGAAAAGAACTATCTTGTCTATTGCTTTGGCACTCAGTGTTGGTTGTGCCTTCGCACAAAGTAATGCATTTGCAAAGTTGGCTGACATCAAAGGTGTGGAACATGTCGTCATTAACAAAACCATGCTGAACTTGGCTGCCAAAAGTGGAGGTGATTTCGATTTTGGTGACGATCTCGCCCTTGAGGGAATGTCAGGCGATATGCTCAAGAAATTGGAGAACATCAGTATTTATAATTGCGAAGGAGAGGATGGAGTTGATACAATGAGCAAGCAATTGGCAAGCATCCTGAATGGTCGTGGCTGGGAACCTCTCGTTGTTGGAACAGACGAGGATGGCGAGAGAATTAAAATCTGCCAGTTCAAGAAGGGAAAGAAATCCACCATCGCTATCTTTCATGAAGAAGAAGGTGAATCTTCGCTGATTATCCTCGAAGGCAAGATGGACTTCAAGAAGATGATTGAAAAACAGGTTGAAATATCCGTAACCAAAAACTAAAATCCCCAGAACCTATGAAACGGACAATCTTATTGATGGCAATGGCACTCATGGTGAGTGTTGCCTTCGGACAAACAGTGAACAAGCTGATTGAGAAGTACAGGCAGCTTCCTAATGCGCAATACATGGATACGAGTAAGGAAACTCTGAAATTCTATGACGAAAATCCTGATCCAGCGTTGACAGAAAAGGAACGTGCTCAGTTGAAGAAGAATTTCAAGATGAGTGAGACGGTGCAATTGGAAAAAGTCGATGAGGAACAACTGGCTCAACTCGAAGAAGACATCAAGGCACTCAAGGGATACGAGATGTTGTTTGTGACCAACAAGAATGGAGGTTCTGATGAAGATGCGAATGTTCTTCGGCAAATGATGTCTGAAGTGTTCAATCCCACGATCAAGCTGCAATGCTACGGTAAGGTGAAGGGAAATAAGGTCAGCGATTTGTTGATGAAGGTGAAAGTCTGGGAGACGGTGGTATTAGGGCATATTGATACGAAAGTGGAAAAAGAGCTTGTGGTGAAGTCCATCATGGAGAAAGAAGACGTCAGCTATGAGCAGGAGAATGGCGGCGATGTGGTGGACATGAAGGACGTGTTGGAAGATGTAAAGAATGGCAATGTGCTCTTTGTCATCAATGGTGAGGAACACCCTGAATTACATTCGACGGACGAAGCGAAAGCATACATGGATGCCAAAGATTTCCATTTTAATAACGAATCATGGGTTGTAGGAAGTGCTGTGAAGGAGAAATATCCCAACACGGACAAGAAGGTGGTCATTGAGTGGTGGGATCGAAGTGATTTCTCTAAAATGTCTGCAGAAGAACTGAAAACAGAAATCAAGAATTGTGTCATCCTCTTAAATGGAGAGTATCGTCCTGAATTCCACAATGAAGATGAAGTTATTAAATACTTGAGCGATGAGGATGGCGTGCTGAATGGCGAATGTGGCGTCCGTTATTATTTCAATCAAGAAAAGGCATCGAAATATGACAAGACAAAGAAGGTGGTGGCTGAAATCACTTTCACAGAGGTTGAAGAAGAAAAGTGACTGAACTGAATGGACGCACGGGAGTTTAAGCAACGGTTTATGCCTTTCCACAGGCGGCTCTATCGGGTGGGATACCATCTGACGGGCAATGCGCAGGATGCCGAAGACCTGCTTCAGGACACGTACCTGAAGCTCTGGCAGAAGCGTGATGACCTGAGAGAGGAGGCGATGACGGAAGCTTATCTCGTGACGCTGATGCAAAACCTTTTCCGAGACCAACGGCGACTGAAACGCATCGACACCTCGGAGGACATCGAAGACCACGCTGACCCACCTGACGAACGTAGCCTTTCTGAAACTTTAGAGGCAAAAGATGAGGCTCAGCAGATGGGAGTCCTAATGGACGGATTGCCCAAACGGGACAGCAGCATCCTCCGAATGCATCTGATGGAAGAACAATCGTATGAAGAAATCCAACGCGACACGGGACTATCACAAGGAAATATCCGCATCATCATGATGCGAACGAGAATAAAACTGAAAAAGCAATTTGAAGAGCTTACGAAGATATGGACAAACTGAATATCAACGATATCGGACCGAATGAACTGGAGCATATTCCTATTCCTGAAGGATTGGAAGAACGGCTCGCTGCAAAGATTGACGCGTGGGAAAAAGAGGAGAGAAAACCTCGCCGATTTGCTTTCTCAAAGACTCTGCGCTATGTCTCTGCCGCTGCCTGCATCACCCTTGTCATGGGTTTGGGATATTACACATTCACGAGAGTGTACGATAATCCTGCAACGGCTATTTGTCATGCAGAACAAGACACCTATCAAGATCCTGATATCGCCAGGCAGGAAGCTGAACGTGCGCTGACCCTCCTTGCCGTCAACCTAAACAAAGGCATGAACCAACTAGAGAAAGCACAAGCAATTAGCGCTAAAACAGAGCAAACGCTGAACAAACAACTGAAAATACTTGAATAAGATGAAACAGACATTAATAAAATTCACTCTCTGCATGCTGCTCGCTGTAGCCTGCATCACTGCACAGGGACAAGTGAAGGAGTTTGAACGATACTCCGACACCAAAAACATCACTTATGTTTATATCTCTAAGCTCATGCTTCAAATGGCTGGAAAGAAGGCAGCCTTCTCCATACCTGGAGTAGAACTTAACATCAACAATATTACCAACAAGCTGACAGGTATCCAAATTATCACAGCTGAAGAAAAGCACACTGCCGCACGACTGAGGGCAGAAACCCTAAGCTTCTTGAAAAACGGGAAGTATGACCAACTCATGCAAGTAAATGAAGACAATGAGAAGGTGCGCATTTATCACCATGAAGGGAAGAAGCAATCCGTCATCGTTATGCTGAACGAAGAAGCTTTCGAAACATCTGTTATTGTGTTTTCCGGCTCTTTCAGCCTCAAAGACATGATGTCACTAACACAATAGAAGATCCTTTGTTTCTCTCCTAAAAAAATCAGCACCTAAGAACTTCCACACCTAAGCAATCCTCGTACAATAACTTTATAACTAGTGCGACTTAGAACAGAGATTCAAACCACAAAAGCAAAAACCGATAGAATGATTTTACGCCAAACAATCTTTAATATTCACCTTTTTACCTAACTTTGCCGGCGCCTACAAGAAGGAAATTACAATTATCTGTACATGGAAGAAAGAGCGACCATCTATGCCTACGGAAACTTTGAGATAAGAGCAGAAGATTTAATTCTTCTGCTACAGCAGTATCATATCAATTGTGTGGTTGATTGTCGTCCACTCAGCAACATGAGAATTGGCTGGAATACTCCAAAATCAGAATTAATCCAAGCACTTGCTGAATACAATATTGTCTATATCCCTTTTTATAATCACTTTGGCCTTTTTCCACCAGAAACACGAAATACACACGGAACGATTCTCTATAAACGAGCAGTCGCTACCACACAATTCCAACAAGGTATCGAGCGCATCAAGCAGGGTGTAAACAAAGGGTACACCATCTGCATCATTGATGAAGTGAGAGATTTCTATAAAAGCAGACTGTATAACATTATTGCTCAACGGCTAAAAGAAGAATATAATATCATCTATTTACTATCGAATGGGTATCATTTCACACAGGAACAAATTGAGAAGAAGAAAGAAGAAAAAGCCCAACGGCGCCAATATAAAAATGCAGAAAAGCAAGCACTCGGAAGAAATGGAGAAGAAATAGCAGCGCTATATCTCATACGCAATGGTTATCAAATACTTGACCATAATTGGAATCTTCATCACGGATGTGAACTAGATATCGTTGCGTACAAGGAGGGAAAACTTCATTTTATCGAAGTTAAAACGCGCAGCTCAGATCGCTATGGACCGCCACAAAATGCTATTAACGAGACAAAACTGCGCCACATCATACATGCCATTCAAGAATACCGATATAGAAGAAATTTCAACGACTACGACTATCAAATTGACAGCATTGCCATCCTCTACCGCGCTGATAACGATTATGACCTCAATCACTTCCTTGGCATCCATTTGTATTATGGGCCTTGTGACGAGGTCGTCACCTATACTCAGCGCCCCTATCCCACAAGCACTTATTAACCTGAACCTATGAAAAGATAAACTTCCTATAGAGAAGAAGAAAAAGCAGATTGATTGAATTCACATGCTTGCACGGCTGTTCTCACCATTTCTCAGGCAGCAGCAACCTT
>ONLY01000009.1 GCA_900318775.1 uncultured Prevotellaceae bacterium
GGTAAGTGAAAATTCTGACATGGCAAAATCCTGGGCAACTTTTTGTTGCTCAGGCACTTATAAATAATGTTAAACTATAGTGTTGCGGAATTAAGGCTTATGATTAGTACTTTCGTTGCCGTCAGTCCAAGGTTCACCGTCCTTCACATCAAGAGCGCCACCAGAACCTTCGCCCTTCAATACTATCCATGGAGAAGCAATAGCTTCTTCTGCTGTTGGATTGACAATCTTATCAGTCATGTTCACAGCACCTTCCACACCTTCAGCGAGTGCGTTAGACTCAACGAATTGACGATAAGCTTTAATCAGAGCTGTAGCCTTAGCTGCTGCGTCGTCAGCAGAAGTGGCTACAGCTGCCATAGCTTCTTCCACTGCAGTCTTCTTGGCTGCACTTGCGTATGGCCATGCTGTAAAATCAACTGCAGCCTTTGCTTCAGCAAAAGTTTTGTAACCGCCAGTCGCAGCATTGAGGAAGGCTGTGGTAGCATCGGAAATGGCCTTGATGGCTGCTTTGTAAGCATCTGCCGTTGCTTCTGGTGCGGAATTTTCACTGACAGCAGTAGAAAGAGCGGTACGTTCTTCGCCTGTTACAGATGCATATGCTGCATCCTTAAGAGCGTTCTGAGCTTGCGTAATGCTTGAAGCGAGCAATTCCTCTGCATTAACAGTCGCAATCACACTCTTCAACTGAACCACATGCCAGTTTGTTGAGGTTGTTTCCTTGTTCATACCAATCTTGATGGTACCAGACTCGCCTACAACAACGCCATCCAAAGTGACGATTGTTGCCCCATTCGGGAATGAGGTTGCATAGTAAATCGGAATTTCACCACCATAGGTTACACCTTCAGCCTGCGCATAAAGAGAAACGCCAGTGCTGACTGTCTCGCTGGGATCAATTTTGTCACCTGCAGAATACGTAGTGCTCTTGTCCACGGATAAATCACCCGTGAAAGCCGTGGAGCCGAATCCGCGTTCGAATGTGAAAGCGGCAGCGCCATACAATTCAATTTTGTATGTGCCTGAAGCTAGACCCGTCACTGTTTGATAGAACACATCACCAGTGTAAGGCTTGCCTCCGTCAAGTGAGGAACAACTCCAATAATAGAACTCGCAGGGGGCTTTCTTGCCCAATCCGTTGACCTCTACCGCTGGGAAAGCCCAGTCTGGAGCCTCACCTGCTGCACCGCCATTGATGTTAGTCCAGTTTGCTGGTTTTGTCAAATCCGCAAACTGACTAGTCAAGTCGGTTTCGATGTATATCTGTGCTTTAGCGAATGTCGCCACGAGCATCAGAGCTACCATCGAGAAAAGAAATTGTAGTTTCTTTTTCATAAAGGTTTGAATTTAAGTTAATAATAAAGTTAATATAAAAAGGTTGTTATTTGCTGATTGTTATGAATGATTGTTGAAGATGTTGGGACAAATCGACGTGTGTGCTTGTCTGCAACGTACGCAGATATGGCGGATTTGTGGTCCGTCATGCATGGCCCTTGCTTTAGCGCATCCTCTATATACCAGGTTTCCTTCATGTGAATCGTCAAGATGACGTTGCTATGAATGGTGTAAAGTTAATAAAGACAATTATGGTTTGTTAGAATTCTTACAGATTGCAAATAAACGGATATTTTGCGATATAAACAAAAAAAATGTGAAAAAAAAGCGAATTTGGATATTCTCAGTATGATTTATTGACATTTGGTAGTGAAATAGAACTTTTTTCTATTCGGTCAAACGGGGTGTACAGACTTGCCGCTATGTGGTTCCTGGACCGCCCCTATGTGGAGAGGCGCAGTTTATGCCTCAAAACCGACATCGTCGACGTCGGTCGACCGATGTCGACGATGTCGGTTTGCCGATGTCGACGATGTCGGTTTAGGGGAGTGCCTCCTCCCGCCCTCCCCCTGAAGGGAGAGGAGAAGGATGAATTGATGAAAGCCTCTGCTTGGCTCTGTAGGGGCGTCTTATTGCTTTGCAAGAAATCAGTCAAATCAATATAAATCTGAGGGCAAAACCCTGAAAACTGGTCAATCTGGTTCATCATCGCCGAAGGCGGTATGTGTTTGAAGTGAAAGGTGAAATGTGAAAGGTAAGCTGGCGCAGCAGGATGGAAAAAAGAAGCACCGTTCCGTGGAAGAGAGGGAACGGTGCTATGGGGGGGGAAGGTGTGGTGTTCACGCCTTGCTGAAGATGTGTGTGGCAGGATGTGCCTACAAGATGGGGCAGCTGAGGTGCTGACGGAAGATGTCGATGGCGTGCTGCTTGCGCTCGGGGTCGAGGGCTGGCACACCGTCGAGCGGATAGGGGATGCCGAGTTCCTGGTACTTGTAGGTGCCCATGGTGTGATAGGGGAGCAGTTCGACGCATTCCACATTATTATATATATGGAGATGCTGGGCGAGCGCGGTGAGGCGGTCGTCGCGGTCGGTATAGCCTGGCACGAGCACATGGCGTATCCATGTGGGTTTGTGAATGCTGTGCAGATAGTCGAGGAAGGCTTGGTTGTTGGTGCGGGTGTGACCCGTATAGTCCTTGTGCAGAGCGTCGTCGAAGGTCTTGATGTCAAGCAAGACGAGGTCGGTGTGCTCCAGCACTTGGCGGGCTTTCTCGTTGAAGATGATGCCGCTGGTGTCGAGGGCGGTGTGAATGCCGGCCTCTTGGCAGAGACGGAAGAAGTCGAGGAGAAAGTCTGCCTGCATGAGGGGTTCGCCGCCTGAGCAGGTGACGCCGCCTTTCTTGATGAAGTTCTTGTAGCGCAGCACTTCGGTGAGGAGTTCCTCGGGTGTGAACTCGTACTGCACGGGTGCTGTGGGGTTCCATGTGTCGGGGTTGTGACAGAAGGCACAACGCATGGGACAGCCTTGGAAGAAGGCTACGAAACGGATGCCTGGACCATCGACGGTGCCAAAGGACTCGAGACTATGAAGACGAGCGAGCATGGAGAGTTAGGAGTGAGGAGTTAGGAGTGATGAGTTAGGAGTGAGGAGTTAGGAGTGATGAGTTGAGAGTGATGAGTTAGGAGTTAGGGTGCGTTTAGTGGTCTTTGTAATGGTGACGAAGAGTTTCTTGATTTCTTCACAATCATTGAAGAGAGACTGAAATTCTTTGTCGCTAAGATATTGGGCGCGGTGCAGCACTTCTAACCAATACATGGTCTCTGCCGTTTCTTTCAGCGCAATGTAGGTTTTTGCGTAGAAGTCTTTCTTACTAATTCCATATTGTGCTTCAGCGAGATTTGCGCCAATGCTCGTTCCACTTCGGAGAATCTGCTTAGAAAAGACAAACTCTTTTTTCTCTTCGCATAGGAAAGTATAAAGTTTGGCTATTCTGATGGAAAAATCCAAACACTTTGTGTAAAGGAAAGAACCAAAGTTCTCCATGTTTACATTTCCTTATATTGTTAACTCACAACTCCTCACTCTAACTCATAACTCATAACTCCTCACTTCTCACTCCTCACTCGTGATTTAGAGTGAATGATTAATCGTGCGTGAGAGCACGTCAAGCTGCTGTTCGCGAGTCAGTTTGACGAAGTTTACAGCATAGCCGCTGACGCGGATGGTGAGCTGTGGATACTTCTCTGGGTGCTCCATAGCATCAACGAGGAGCTCGCGGTCGAATACGTTCACGTTGAGGTGGTGACCACCGTCTGGAGTGAAGTAGCCGTCCATGAGGTTCACGAGGTTGTCAATCTTGGTGTCATCCTGCTTGCCAAGTGTGGCTGGCGAGATGGCGAATGTGTATGAGATACCGTCGTGGCTGTGCTGGAATGGGAGCTTGGCCACTGATGAGAGGGCTGCCACAGCGCCTTTCACGTCGCGTCCGTTCATTGGGTTGGCACCTGGTGCGAATGGTACGCCCTTTGGACGGCCATCAGGTGTAGCACCAGTGTTCTTACCATACACCACGTTGGAAGTGATGGTGAGGAGTGACTGTGTTGGGATGGCGTGACGGTAGGTCTCGTGCTGACGGAGGTACTCCATGAACTTCTCTGTAATCATGAGCGCGAGCTTGTCGGTGCGCTCGTCGTTGTTACCGAATGGGAGTGATGGTGTGCCTTCCTGCTCGAAGCCGACTGCGATGCCGCGCTCGTCGCGGATGATGCGCACCTTGCCATACTTGACAGCTGCAAGAGAGTCGGTTACGATAGAGAGACCTGCGATACCTGTAGCGCGGGTACGGAGCACGTCGCCGTCGATGAGTGCCATCTGGTAGGCTTCGTAGTCGTACTTGTCGTGCATGTAGTGGATAATCTTGAGGGCGTTGACGTAGGTCTTGGCCAACCAGCGCATCATGTTCTCGAACTTGTACATGAGTTCGTCGTACTCGAGGTACTCGCCAGTGATAGGCGCGAAGTCGGGACCTACCTGCTCGCCTGTCATCTCGTCGCGACCACCGTTGATGGCGTAGAGGAGACACTTAGCGAGGTTGGCGCGTGCGCCGAAGAACTGCATCTGCTTACCAATCTTCATGGGGCTTACGCAGCAGGCGATGCCGTAGTCGTCACCGTAGTCGGGACGCATGAGGTCGTCGTTCTCGTACTGGATGGCAGAAGTCTTGATAGACATCTTGGCGCAGTAGCGCTTCCAGTTCTCTGGCAGGTTCTGTGCCCACAGCACGGTGAGGTTTGGCTCTGGTGCAGGGCCGAGGTTCTCGAGTGTGTGGAGGATACGGTAAGAGGTCTTGGTGACCATGGTGCGGCCGTCCACGCCCATACCGCCGATAGACTCAGTAACCCAAACTGGGTCGCCAGAGAAGAGGTCGTTGTACTCTGGGGTGCGGAGGAAGCGAACGATACGAAGCTTGATAATCATCTGGTCGATGAGCTCCTGTGCCTCTTCCTCTGTGAGGCGGCCTTCTTTGATGTCTTTCTCAATGAAAATGTCGAGGAAGGTAGATACACGTCCGAGAGACATGGCTGCACCGTCCTGGTCCTTCACAGCACCGAGGTAGCCGAAGTAAACGAACTGCACGGCCTCGCGAGCGTTCTGTGCAGGACGGGTCACGTCGAATCCGTAGTTGGCACACATCTTCACGAAGCTCTTCAGGGCAGCAATCTGCTCGGAAGTCTCTTCGCGCTGCTGGATGCACTCCTCGGTCATCTCCTGGATGTCGAGGCGCTCGAGGAAACGCTTGCGCTCTTCGATGAGGTTGTCCACACCGTAGAGGGCGATACGGCGATAGTCGCCGATGATGCGGCCACGTCCGTATGCGTCAGGCAGACCCGTGATGATGTGGGCGTGACGTGCGTTGCGGATGTCCTTGTTGTAGGCAGAGAACACGCCTTCGTTGTGTGTCTTGCGATATTTGGTGTAGATCTCCTTGGTAGAGGGATCCAGCTTGTAACCGTAGGCGTTGAGGGCGTTCTCAACCATGCGGATACCTCCCTTAGGGAAGATGCCGCGCTTGAGAGGCGCGTCGGTCTGCAGACCTACGATGACTTCGTTCTCCTTGTCGATATAGCCGGCTCCATAAGTGTCGAGCGTCTGTGGGAGCTTGGTTTCAGCATCATATACACCACGTTCGCGCTCCACCTTGAACATCTCGGAAAGCTTGTTCCACAGGGCGGTTGTCTTGGCCGTAGGGCCTACAAGGAACGACTCGTCGCCCGTGTAGGGCGTGTAGTTGTGCTGGATGAAGTCTCGCACGTTGATTTCGCGCTTCCACATGTAGCCTTCAAATCCTTCAATCTGATTAGTTAGTTTCATGTACGGAAAATAATAAAGAATTATTTATTGAGTGAATACCTAAAATCAATCTTTTTACAGAACTGTTCTGTTCTTGAATTCGCTGCAAAGGTACGGGTTTTTGGTGGACTAATCGTAATGGAAAGAGGACTATTTTCCGCTTCGGTGGTGTTTTTGTCGGCAGAGAGGGTAAAACGTGAACAAAAGGAGCAATTTAGAGGTCAGGGTTCTTCAGCCTTGGTAGAGAGGACGAGTGTGTCAACAAGTGTTTTCCTCTCTCTGCTGATAAAAAAACGCGCCCTCATGCAAATTATGAATTGTGAATGATGGATTATGAATGAAAAAACCGTACCTTTGCCGTTGACTAACTGTAGATTGACCGTATGACTAACTTAAATTTCTTTGCTGTTGACCTTGGGGCTACGAGCGGACGCACGATTCTGGGCTCGCTGGTGGATGGCAAACTGGTGCAGCGAGAGCTGACACGCTTCCCAAATCCTATTATTGAGACGGGAGGACATTTTTTCTGGGATATATATGCATTGTATAATGAAGTGGTGCGTGGCCTGAAGGTGGTGGCGACGGAAGGCATCGAGATTGCTTCCATCGGCATTGACACGTGGGGCGTGGACTTCGTGATGATAGGCAAGGACGGAGGCGTGCTGCGCAATCCTTACTGCTATCGTGACCCACATACGGACGGGGCAATGGAGGAATTTTTCAAACGGGTGCCGAAGGAGAAGGTGTATGAGAAGACGGGCATCCAGTTCATGCAGTTCAACTCGCTCTTCCAGCTGGCTACGCTGAAGCGGAACCATGACTCGGCTTTGGAGGCAGCGGACAAGATTCTCTTTGTGCCTGATGCGTTGACGTATATGCTGACGGGTGAGGCGGTGTGTGAGTACACCATCCTTTCGACCAGTCAGCTGCTGGACCCACGGACTAAGCGAATGGACCCAGAACTGCTGGAAGCGGTCGGCTTGAAGGAAAGCCAATTCGGCCGTTATGTGCAGCCTGGAGAAGTGGTGGGCCAGCTGAGTGCCGAGGTGCAGAAGATAACGGGGCTGGGTGCTGTGCCTGTGGTGGCAGTGGCTGGTCACGACACGGGTTCGGCTGTGGCTGCTGTGCCTGCGGAGAACGAACGTTTTGCTTACCTGAGCTGTGGCACATGGTCGCTCCTGGGTGTGGAAACCAAAGATGCCATTATCAATGAGCAGAGCTATGCCAACAATTTTACGAATGAGGGTGGCATTGAGGGCACGACCCGCTTCCTGAAGAATATCTGCGGCATGTGGCTCCTGGAGCGTTGCCGAAAGGAGTGGATGGATGCACCGGCTGACGTGAACCAAATCAATCAGGACAGCATGGAGGCTGAGGCGTTCAGAAGCTTTATCTTCCCCGATGCGCCCGACTTTGCCAACCCCGTGAGCATGGTGGAGGCGATTCAGAACTATTGCCGAAGAACCGGGCAGCCTGTGCCAGAGGATTATAGGGCAATGGCTCGCTGTATCTTCGAGAGTCTGGCCATGCGGTATCGCCAGGTGCTGGGCTATCTGAAGGAAATGGCGCCGTTCCCCATCGAGAAGCTGCACGTCATTGGCGGCGGTTCGCGGAACGGCTACCTGATGCAGATGGCAGCGAACAGCATAGGAATGCCTGTGGTGACTGGGCCTGTGGAGGGTACCGCCATCGGCAACATCATGCTGCAAGCTAAGGCTGCTGGCGTGGTGAGCGATATATTTGAAATGCGTGGCATCATAGCTGACAGCATCGAGACGAAGACTTATCTTCCTCAAGAGACGGAGAGATGGGAGAAGGCATACGCAGAGTATGAGAAAGTGACGAAATAACGTGATAACGAAATAATGAACTAACACTAATTTAATAACTGAAAGAATCAATGAAAGAAGAACTGGTAAAGAAGGCGTATGAAGTGGCTAAGGCCCGTTACGCAGAAATAGGTGTGGACACGGAAGCGGTGCTGAAGCAGCTGCAGGATTTCCACTTGTCGTTGCATTGCTGGCAGGCAGATGATGTGCACGGTTTTGAGGTGCAGGCTGGTGCCATGAGCGGCGGCATTCAGAGTACGGGTGACTTCCCTGGTGCAGCCCGCAACATTGACGAACTGCGTCAGGACATCTTGAAGGCGAAGTCGCTCATCCCCGGCACGCACCGCCTGAACCTGCATGAGATATATGGTGACTTCAAGGGCAAGGTCGTGGACCGCGACGAAGTGACCGTGGAGTACTTCCAGTCGTGGATTGACTGGGCGAAGGAGAACAACACGAAGCTTGACTTCAACTCGTCATCGTTCTCGCATCCGAAGAGTGGCAGCCTGTCTCTGGCGAACCCCGACGACGGTATCCGCAACTTCTGGATTGAGCACACCAAGCGCTGCCGTGATATCGCTAACGCAATGGGTGAGGCTCAAGGTGACCCTTGTATCATGAACCTGTGGGTGCATGACGGTTGCAAGGATGTGAGCGTGAATCATGCGTTGTACCGCAACCTGCTGAAGCAGTCATTGGACGAAATCTTTGAGAAGAAGCAGCCTATGATGAAGGACTGCATCGAGGGCAAGGTGTTCGGCATTGGCCTGGAAAGCTTTACTGTGGGAAGCCATGACTTCTACACGGCTTATGCTGCCAAGTATGACAAGATTCTGACGATTGACACGGGGCACTATCATCCCACGGAGATGCCGGGCGACAAGGTGAGCGCCGTGCTGCCATTCGTGAAGGAACTGATGCTGCATGTGAGCCGCCCTGTGCGTTGGGACTCTGACCACGTGACTATCATGGATGACCCCACTCAGGACCTCTTCTTTGAGATTGTACGTGCAAACGCGCTTGACCGTGTACACTATGGTCTGGATTTCTTTGATGGCAGCATCAACCGTATCGGTGCCTATGTGATAGGTTCTCGTTCGGCCCAGAAGTGCATGCTGCGTGCGCTGCTTGAACCTCGCGAAACCATTTCGAAGCTTGAACTGGCAGGTGAGGGCTACAAGGTGCTGGCACTCGTGGAGGAACAGAAGGCGATGCCTTGGCAGGCTGTATATGACGAGTTCTGTGTGCGCAATAATGTGCCTGTAGGTCAGGACTTCATCAAGGATATTGACCAATATGTGGCAGAGGTGACAAGCAAGAGATGAGAAGAGGTCTGCTTCATCAGAACTGAAGAATAATGCTAAGAAGAAAAGATCTATGGCAACAAGTGGAAGCTTGAAGAGCACCTTGGCGGTGTCTCTCAATAACTATCTGGATGCTGGAGCTATCGTGGCTGGCGCCAGTGGCGTGACGCTGTGGCAGAATTATCTTGGACTGAGCGAGATGCACTTGGGATGGCTGAATGCGTTGAGCGCTAATGCGCTGGGCGCTGCCATCGGTGCTATCATTGGTGGTTTCCTGGCTGATAAGTTTGGACGCAAGTTCATCTTCACTTATAATCTGCTGGTGTATATGCTGGGCGTGCTCATCATCATGCTTGCTATCAATTATCCGATGCTGCTGACGGGTTTCCTGGTCACAGGCATCTCGGTAGGCATTGGTGTGCCTGCTTCGTGGACTTATATCTCGGAGAGCTCGGAGGTGAACAACCGAGGGAGGAACATCTGTATCTCTCAGATGTCGTGGGGCATTGGCCCTATGTGCATCTTGCTGTTTGGCATGCTCTTTGCGCCGGGCGGATATCTGTATGCTCCTGTGGAGTCGTTAGCCCACGCCTTCATCGGCGCAGAGGCATCGCAGGCTGCTGTGGAGGTGTTTAGTTCGCGCGTGGTGTTCTTTACTCTCTTTGTTGTGGCGCTTGTGGCTTGGAACTTGCAGCGTCAGTTGCAGGAGAGTGCTGAGTTTACCGCCAGCAAGGCAAAGGACAAGAGTGGCATTGTGGAGAACATCAAACTGTTGTTTACGAACAAGATTGCTGTGAAGACGGTGGCGTATCTGGCTGCCATCTACCTGACTTGGAACCTTGTGGCTTCGGTGATGGGCTTTTTTATGCCGCACGTATATGAAACGGCAGGAGGTCTCAGCAACGAGAAGGCTAACATGCTGAGTTGTGTGAGCTGGGTATTTGTGGTTGTGACTACGTTCATCATCTCATTCTTTGTGGATAAGGTGGCGCACCGCTTCTTCTATGTGTTTGGACTTGCTGCTGCGTTGACGGCATGGATTCTGATTATTGGCGGAGGTGTGTCTTCCATTATGGGTATCTGGCTGTTCACCATCCTGTGGGGTGTGAATAATGGCAGTTCGGTGCAGGTGTTCTATGCCTTGTGGGGCTCAGAGCTGTTCCCAGCCAAGTTCCGCGCTGGTGCCCAAGGGCTGATGTTCTTCATCGTGCGTGGCCTTTCGGCCGCATGGGGCCTTGTGTTCACCTTCATCTATGGCGAGAATGGCGAGGGCTTCACCATTGCTGCTTACTGCATGGTGGCACTGCTGCTCATCTCCCTGGTAGTAGGCTTGATAGGATTGCCTAATACGCGCGGCAAGTCGTTGGAGCAAATCACCAAGGAACGTTACGGTGAGAATATCTAACCCATCTGTGATAACGATATAATGTATTAACAACAATAAAGATGAAAAGTATTTTAGACAACCGTCCAGGCTTGAAGGCTGTGATTGACCAGATTGCTGAGGTTACAGGCTATCTGTGGCAAAAGGGCTGGGCTGAACGGAATGGAGGTAACATCACAGTGAATGTGACCGAGTTTATGGATGATGAGTGCAAGGCCATGAAGGCAATCGCTCCTGTGAAGCAGATAGGCATGGTGCTGCCCCAGTTGAAGGGCAAGTATTTCTACTGCAAGGGCACGGGCAAGCGTATGCGCGACTTGGCGCGTTGGCCTATGCAGAACGGCTCTATCGTGCGTATCTGTGACGACTGCGCTAGCTATGAAATCATTGCCGATGAACCCGTGGTGCCCACATCCGAATTGCCGACACATCTGGCGTTGCAGAACTATCTGTTGGAAACGGGCTCTTGCTATAAGGCAACGCTGCATACACACCCCATTGAATTGGTGGCGATGAGCCATATCCAGCGGTTCTTGAAGGGTGATGAGATGACGCGAGTGCTGTGGTCGATGATTCCAGAAACGCTTGCCTTTGCTCCTCTTGGTATCGGCATTGTGCCTTATGCGCTACCATCATCGGTGGAACTGGCTGAGGCTACGCTGGAGCAGATTAAGACCCATGATGTGGTGCTGTGGGAAAAGCATGGCACCGTGGCTGTAGGCACAGATATCATGGATGCCTTTGACCAGACAGACGTGCTCTGCAAGGCAGCAAACATCTACATGTGTGCCCGCAACATGGGTAGCGAGCCCGATGGCATGACGGATGCAGCCATGAAGGAGGTGCAGGATGTGTTCAACCTGCCGAAAAAGAGACCCTGCTAAAGAGTCGCAGGTGGCTTGAGATTGCTTAGGTTTCACCTTTAGCCTCGTCCCTGTATTGTCGTGGGGAGCAATTGTATTCGTCCTTGAAACACTTGGCGAAGTATTGAGGAGAGGTGAATCCAACTTTATAAGCGATTTCTGTGATAGAAGCGGTGGAACTTGTCAAGAGTTCCATCGCTTTTGTTAGGCGATAGTGCTTGATGTAGTCGGAAGGCGTCAGATTGGAGTGACACCGGAACTTGCGGTACATGTTCATGCGACTCATGCCCAAGTCGCGGCTCAGCTCGTTGACGTCATAGGCGTTGTTGTCTAGATTCTTTTGTACTAGCGCTTCCACTTGCTGCAAGAATGGGTCTTTTTCTTCGGTTGCAGAAGAAAGGACTGTCGCAGTGGTGACTGAAACGTCATCAGGCATGGCGTGTGCAAGTGCTTTTGCGTTGATATTCCTCGTCCGTGTGAACCACTGTGTGATGCCTCCTGCGAGGGCAAGTACTGCTGCAGTGTAGATGCACCATGCCCACCATTGTAGCCACCATGGGCGTGGTATTTCGAAGTGAAATACCTCCTGCGCATGATGCCAGACACCAAACTCGTCGGTGGCTCTTGCGTACAGCGTGTGTGAGCCATAACCAGCATCGGTAATTGTGATGGTGTTTTCGCCAACTGGCAACTTAATCCACTCTTGCGATGTGTCTATACGGTAGGCGTACTGGATAATCGGTGCATGCAAATGGTCCATGGTGGAGATGCTGATGCTTTGGAGCGTGTCGTACCG
Source organism: uncultured Prevotellaceae bacterium (assembly GCA_900318775.1). Lineage (GTDB taxonomy): Bacteria > Bacteroidota > Bacteroidia > Bacteroidales > Bacteroidaceae > Minthosoma. The sequence goes on from ONLY01000009.1 coordinate 11,864, forward strand.
AGTCACAATAATGGGCACATCGGGTTGCTTCTTGTCCAGAGCTTTACAACTGCCGATAAGGCAGAATGCTCCGATGCCTCCGATGCAGATGCTGTCGCCTGTGAGGGTGATGTCGGTGAAGTAGTCCATATGGATGCTGGGGTCGGATGCGCTCAGTGTGCGGTAGGCACCAGTCTTGGGGCTGCGCTCGGTGATTGTCAGCTCGTTCAGTGTCCATTCGTGCCCGTATGTGTCAATGATTGTCTTGGAGGCCTTGGGGTCTAGGGTATATGCTGCCACGTTGTTTTTGGTCTTTCGCCATTGACCATTAGTCCAATGCCTGCAGCGTAAGTGTCCCACTTGTTGCACAATACCGATTGAGTCCGTGAGTTTCGTCACGGTCTTTTTGTGGTAGTTGTAAAGGAAAACTTGTTTCTCGGTGCCAATGAGTAACTGTCCGTTGCCTTCGTCGGACAATGCTGAGATGTAGTTGGGCATCAGCGCCTCTTTCACCTCTTCCCAATGGATTATCATGCCCTCATTCCAAGCGTGGATGAGTTTCTTTCCATTGCAAGTCCACACTCCTTTTTGTGCCTTGCATCTCGATAGGGACTTCTGGGTGCTGAGCGGGGTGGGGACGGCCTCGTTGGCCATGAAGGCAAGCTGGCCTGTCGCTGGGTTGTATAGTGAAAGGCGAGTTCGGTTCTGGTATATCCAGAAGAAACCATCCTCCGGAGCAATTTCGTTTACCATGATTTTATAACCCGTCTGTTGGGTCATGGAGGGGACTTCGTCGCGATAGATAGGGCTGTTGTTAGGACTGTTGGAAAGAATAAATGTGTGGGGGGAGTAGCCAGGCACCCAGATGTTCCCCTTCCTGTCGGAACAAAGTTTGTTGATGAGTTTCTTGCCTGCAGGGACGGAACTGCTGGTGGCATAACGAATCAGGTGAAAGGTTTGTCTGCCATTCTCAATTGGCTCTTTGACAATCCGGTAGGCATAGACATCGTCCATTGTTGCCGCCCAAAGGATGCCGCTCTGTACATCCAGCTGCATGTTATGGATTTCGCTGCCAAACCGCTGTTTCTCAGTAGTGACTATTGTTGCCGTTTCTGGCGTCATGTCGGGGTACTTCACAATGCCGCCTCCCCAGGTTCCGACCCAGTAGCAGTGGTGTAGCGTGTCTTCCAGCACATAGCTGGCGGCATAAGGGTAAGTCCATTCTCGATGGGTCAGTTGGTCGGTCTTGGGATTGATGGTGGCTAATCCCCCACGCAAGATAGTGAGCCAGAGAGTTCCCTTTGAATCCAGCGTCATCTCTTTCACTTCTTCGCGTTTGTTATTTCCAATGCTCAAGACCTTCTGTACTTTGCCACTGGGAGAGATTTTTATGACGTGTTGCTGTACGCCAACCCATACATGACCGTCGTCTGTCACTCCGATGCAGTTCGTCTTCTTTGCCTTTACATGCTCTTCGTCCACTTTGTGCACCCTATTCTTCTTTTTGTCGAGGAAGAATACACCTGCGCGTGTCCCAAACCATATTTTGCCCTCTTGGTCTTCTGCTAAGCAAGTGATTTCGTTGCTCGTCATCAGCCCTTTGCCTTTGCCCTGGCTGTTGTATGTGGTGATGTGATAGCCGTCGTCGTAGCATAGACCGCCCCCTGCTGTACCATACCACATGTAGCCTTCGTGGTCTTGGAGAATGACATTGACATTGGCCACAGGCAGTTGCTTTTGATTGGGCAACGGCAAGTAAGTGATGCTCTGTGCGTGTGCACATAGGTTGCAAAGTAGTAAGGTAATGGTCAACAGTAAAGAGCGCATATTGAGTCGTTTTGTTCACAAAAGTAGATATTCTTGCTCGTTTGGCCTTGCTTTGGTACGATTTTATACGTTTTTGCAATGATTTTTACCCACTTCCGATGCTCAAACGGCTACCTTTGCAGCAGAATTATCAACTAACAGATACCTATTTATGATGAAAAGATTTTTCCTTCTCATGTTGACGTTGACCTTGTCTTCGTCGTTTATGTTCGCCCAGCGTCTTCAGCAGAAGATGGGGCGTGGCGTTGTGGCTGTGAACCGTAGTGGCTCATCCATCCGTTCCGTCACCTCCACAGGTGGACAAGGCAACCTCATTTCGTGGCGCAAACTGGCGCAGGAACCAGAAGGCACTACATATAACGTGTATAGGCGCACGGTGGGGACTGCATCGTGGACGAAGGTGAACAGCACTCCGCTGAAAAAGACCAACTATGCACCTTCGAGCCTGACCGCTGACACCGAGTATGCTGTGACGGCTATTGTCAACGGTGTAGAAGGAGAGATGAGCGAGCCGTTCCTCTACAAGACTCAACCATATCCCAACGTATGGTTCAACTTCGATTTCGACGACGAGGTCATCAAGCGTAACGACTATCGTACCAAGTTCGTATGGCCGATGGATTTGGATGGCAATGGAGAGTATGACGCTGTAGTGGTGGACCGCCTCTTTGCAGGAGCTGCCTCTGGTGAAGAGGATACGGAGAACACGGCCACAACCTCTCATAAGATTCAGGCTTACAAGTTCGATGGTACCCTGTTGTGGACGGTGGATATGGGACCTAACATGAATATCTGTGCAGGTCAGAACGATATGGTGGTGGCTTACGACATTAACTGCGACGGCAAGTGCGAGGTCATCATCAAGAGTTGTGATGGCACGCGCTTCTGGGATAAAGCCAACGAGACTTGGGGAAAGTATGTGGGTGGCAGCGATAATGCTGATGTCGATGGCGACGGTATCGTGGACTATCGTACCCAATCATCACGTAACCGACCTTTCTACGTTTCTGTGATAGATGGCGCCACAGGTGCCGAAATTGCATGGAACGAACTGAAGTACAGCGAAGTGCATGATGGTAGTGACACTTACACACGCACCAACCGTTCCAACTATATGAGCGATGGCTATGCCGCTATGGATGGTCACTTCTCCATCTGCTATCTCGATGGTATTCACCCCTATCTGGTGATGGAGTGCCTTGACCGTGACAACAACAAGACCCACCACAACTATGTGTTTGCGTGGGGATATGACTGGAATGCTGGTCAGCCTTCCAACTGGCACCACATGAAGACCTGGAGCCGTAACGATAAGACACCTTGGCCTGCCGAATTCCACATGCTGCGTGTGGCTGATGTGGATGGCGACGGTTGTGACGAGATGCTGCAAGGTGGCTATAGCGTCAACCCGCTGACGGGATGGTTCAAGAGTCCGGGCATCGGACATGGTGACCGCTACATCGTGAGCGACATCGACCCCGACCGTCCAGGTATGGAGGTGTTTGCCATTCAGCAGTCAGCCTTGTTGGGTCAGTTGCTCTACGATGCTGCCACAGCCGAGCGCATCAAGGAGTGGTATCTGCCCAGCGTGTACGATGTAGGGCGTGGTGCCTGCATGGACATCGACCCTGCCCACAAAGGCTATGAGATATATAGTTTCACAGACGATTATATTTATGATTGTAAGGGCGATGCCACCAGCAATACGCGCTCTGCATGTGGCATCTCCACCATGTTTGAAGGTGTGTGGTGGAATGGCGACCTGCAACGCGAAGAACTCAGTTCGCCTGGTGGCAGCAACTGGGGCACTAACCTGATGATTACCCAAGTGCTGAACAAGGCGCGTCTGGTGGAGTTCTCGCAAGAGTCCGCTTGGGCAACACATGGTGGCACAGGAACCCGTCCTGCCTTCATGGGCGATATCAAGGGTGACTGGCGTGAGGAGATTATCTTGCCCAAGCAGAATGAGAGTAGCTGTACAGGTCTGGTGGGCTATACAACCAACATGCCCACCGACTACAGCATCTATTGCCTGCAGCAAGACCCTCACTATCGTGGCGACTGCACTACACGCGGCTACTACCAGCATCCCAACACCAGCTTCTATCTGGGTGGCGACATGCCGATGCCTCCACTTCCTCCGACACTTGAGGCTGAACTCCGCTATCAGTCGGGCGCATGGACGGTTGGTGCAGGTGGCTTCACGTCTTTCGACCAAACTCAAAGTTTGGCATACGTTGATGGCAAGAGCGTCATGTTTGACATTAGTGCTGCAAACACGACCGTTGACATCACCAGCGAAGTGAAGCCCAGCGCCACCTATCTGATGAATCCGTTGAAGAAGAACTTCGTGCTGAATGGCACCATTGCTGGTGAGGGTATTGTGGTGAAGTCGCAGCAAGGAACCGCCACCATCAATGGCGATCTTAAGACCACGGGCAAGACCATCATCAGCGAAGGCACTTTGGCGCTGAATGGTGCTATGACTGGTGCACTTGAACTGCGTGCTAAGGGCACCTTGGCTGGCAATGCTGTGTTGAATGGCGATGCCACATTCGAGGGTGGCTTGAACTATGAGGGTTGCCGATTGTCTCCTGGCACTTCCGATCAGCCATTTGGTGTCATCACATCCAATAAGAACCTCACCCTCTCAGGCAATGTCTATCTGGAAATGAACCTGCAGACTCACGGTGAGGTGAAATGCGACCTGCTCCAGGTGAATGGTGACCTGACTTTCCAAAAGACCAATACCTTCACCATCGTTCTTGCCGAGGATGTACCTGCTGCCGGCGAGTATGTGCTGGCTGAGTGTACGGGTACTCTGACAGCCAATGCTGCCAACATCCAGGTGCGTGGCCTTGTCGGTTTGAACTATGTTTTTGAGGTGAGGGAGAAGCAGATTGTGCTCATCGTGCGCGACACTCGCGAACCTGCACTCGGTGTGGTGTGGACAGGTGCCGAAAGTGCCAAGTGGGATTATCAGACCAACAATTTCGCCCTAAACGGTGAACCAACAGCCTTTGTGGCAAACGATGAGGTACTCTTCAACGACGATGCCACCACACGCACCATCACTCTGACCGACATGATGGTGACGAATGGTGTGCGTTTTGCCCACAACACAGGCACCTACACCTTCAACGGCACCGATGGCGGCTTTAGTGGCGAAGGCGACTTCGTGGTGAATGGCAAGGGCTCCATCGTGCTCAATGCCGCCAAGAGCGACTACACAGGCAAGACCATCCTCAACAACGGCTCTGTCACCGTGAAGAACTTGGAGATGAAGGACACCCCCAGCTGCTTTGGAGCTGGTACAGCCATTGAGATAGGTAAGGCAACCCTGACCATCAACAACACCAACGCTGCCACTGACCGCACCATCACCCTGACCGACTCTGCTACCATCAATATCCCCAGCGGTTCCGCTACTTTCAAGTCTGCGATGACAGGCACCAAGGGTGTGCTTGTGAAGAAAGGAAATGGACAGCTCAACCTCACCTACGGAGGCACCAACGGTTATGCCGGGGCCGTGCTCTATGCAGGTACGTTGGCACAAGGTGCTTGGAACGCCACGTTAGGTAAGTCTGGCTCATCCATCGACGTAGCAGGCAACGCTTCCATCTCTGTGTTCAACAACAACTCGACCAGCGCGGTGCCAACGTTGACCAATTCCATCAATGTACAGAAAGGCAAGACGCTCACCCTCAACACAGGTCAGCGTTGCAAGATTCAGGGACGACTCACAGGTGAGGGTACCGTGAAAATCAGTTTCCCTTATGTGCGTGGCGATTTCGAGACCAACTGCGCAGCCTTCGAGGGCAAACTCAACCCTACCAGCGGACAGTTCCGCATCTCCAATACGCTCGACCTCTCTAAGGGTACCTTTGAATTGGGTGCAGGCGTGTATGTGGCGAATGTGAAGAGCCAGAGTGCTACGGAAGAAAGCCGTACGAATAAGATTGGTGCTTTGCAGAGCACGGCAACGGATGCTTCGTTTGGCACAGGTACGTGGAACGTGGGTTATCTGGGTATGAACACAACGTTTGCTGGCAAGTTTAACTCATCTGCTCCGCTCAATAAGTATGGCGAGGGTGTGCTGACGCTGACGGGTGCATCTGAAAACAGCATCAACATCTATGCCGGAGAACTTCAGGCACAGAACACCTCGGCTCCAATTACCTCGGGTACTATCACCGTGCGTGATGGCGGTTTGCTGGCTGGCACAGGACAAGTGAAGAATGTAACGGTACAGAAGGGTGGTACCCTAGGTGCAGGCAAATCAGCCACAGCCGTGGGAACACTCACCGTAACTGGCAACCTGACCATGAATACAGGCTCCTTCCTTCGTGTGCGCACTCGCTCCACCGCAACGAAAACCAATACAGATGCTTTCAAGGTGGCAGGGAATGTGAAACTGACCTCTCCCACCATCGACTTGACCGCGCAACTCAACGCGAACTACACCTATGTGGAGGGTGCCGAACTCAAGGTGTTCGCAGGCGATGGCGACATCACCATCACGGGCGAGGTGACGCTGTTGCCCGAAATCCCGATGCCGGGTTATCTGTGGGACACGTCCGCTTTGGCTACCGAGGGTGTTATTCGCATTGTGGCTGATCCTGTGGGCATCCATGAACTCTCTGCGGAGAACTTGACGGAAAATGATGTGGTTTACGATTTGGCAGGTCGTCGTGTCAAGACCATCACGCATGCTGGAACGTATGTAGTGAACGGTAGAAAAGTGTATATCAAGAAATGAAAAGGGTTCTCTCACTTATAATCTTTGGTTTCTTCCTCTTCGCCCACACCTCAGCACAGCGAGCCATCAACTGGAATGAAGACTGGCAAATGTTGGGCAAGACGGTGACTTTGCCCCGTGCATGGAACGAGGAGTATGCCTTCAAGGTGCGTTGTGCCAACCTGCCTGACGATACGGTGCGCTACACCAAGACCTTCACGGCACCCAAAGCGTGGAAGAACAAGAAAGTGTTCATCGAGTTCGAAGGAGCACGTCAGGCCGCAGAGGTGTGGCTCAACGGTTACCGCCTCGGCTTGCATGAGAACGGTGTGATGGCATTCGGCTTCGACTTGACTCCCTATCTGAAGATTGGCAAGGAAAACCGACTGGAAGTGTTGACTGATAATGATTGGGGGTATAAGGAACGAGGAGCCTCTACCGAAGGTGAGGGGGTGACAGATGGCAACAGCCTTCCCAACAACACGCTCGAACCTGCTTCCTTCCAATGGAACAACAAGAACTTCAACGCCAACTATGGCGGCCTGCCCAAGAATGTGCGGTTGCATGTGGTGGACAAGCTCTACCAGACCTTGCCCCTCTATTCCACCCTCGGCACCACAGGCGTGTATGTCTATGCCACCGCCCACGACGTGCAAGGGCATAGCGCCACGATTCATGCCGAGTCGCAAGTGAGGAACGAAACAGGCAAGGCTCAGACCTTCGTCTATGAAGTGGAAATCATCGACCGCGATGGCACCTCCCTTGCCAAGTTCTCCTCCCCGGCCGTCACCATCGGCAAGGACGAAACCAAGACCGTCTCTGCCCAGCAGCATGTCCAAGGTCTCCACTTCTGGTCTTGGGGCTATGGCTACCTTTACGATGTAAAAACCCGGTTGTTGTCTGTTGCGCACTCATCGCAACTCCTCGATGAAGCCATCACCACCACCGGCTTCCGCAAGACCGCCTTTGAGCATGGGCAGACTATCCTCAACGACCGCCCCATCATGATGCACGGCTATGCCCAGCGTACCAGCAACGAATGGCCTGGGGTGGGCATGAGCGTGCCTGCATGGCTGAGCGACTATTCGAATGGGCTGATGGTGGAGTCTGGCGGTAATCTCGTTCGTTGGATGCATGTCTGTCCTTGGAAACAGGATGTTGAGTCGTGTGACCGTGTGGGGCTGATTCAGGCAATGCCTGCAGGCGATGCGGAGAAGGATGTGACTGGTCGGCACTGGGAACAGCGGGTGGAACTGATGAGGGATGCTATAATATACAATAGAAACAATCCTTCAATTCTTTTCTACGAGTGTGGCAACAAAGGTATTACCGAGTCGCACATGAGGGAGATGAAGGCTATTCGTGATGAGTTTGATCCTCATGGTGGACGTGCCATTGGTTGCCGTGAAATGCTGAGCAACAAAACAGTGGCAGAATATGGCGGTGAGATGCTCTATATCAATAAGAGCGCCACGAAGCCTGTGTGGGCTATGGAGTATTGCAGGGATGAGGCGTTGCGCCGCTATTGGGATGATTGGTCTTATCCTTACCATAAGCATGGCGATGGCCCTTTATATCGGGGTGATGATGCTTCTGCCTACAATCAGAACAACGATCAGTTTGCTGTTGAGATGGTGCGCCGCTGGTTCGACTATTGGCGGGAACGGCCCGGTACTGGTGAACGTGTGTCGGGTGGTGGTGCCAAGATTATATTCTCAGACACGAATACGCATAATCGCGGGGAGAGCAACTACCGTACGAGTGGGGTGGTGGATGCTATGCGCCTGCCGAAAGATGCATTTTATGCGCATCAAGTAATGTGGAATGGATGGGTGACGCCAGAAGTTTCGCAAACCCATCTTGTGGGTCATTGGAATTATGCCACCGGTGTGAGGAAACCCGTTTATGTGGTGTCTGATGCTCCTTGTGTCCGTCTGTTTCTTAATGGTAACGAGGTTGGCAAGGACTCGGTAGCCTACCATTTTCTCCATGTCTTTGCTGACATCCCTTTTCATGCAGGCGTTCTTCGTGCGGTATCGTTCAACGAGCAAGGTGAGGAACTGTCTTCTGACATCCTTGAGACAGCTGGTGATCCTGTCGCATTGAAGATAACCAATGTGCAAGACCATCAGCTGGTGGGTGATGGTGCTGATATGGCGCTGTTGCAGGTGGAGGCAGTTGATGCGGAAGGACGTCGGAATCCGTTGGCGCATCAGCAACTCTGTTTTTCCATCGGAGGACCTATCGAGTGGATTGGTGGTATAGGCAAAGATGCTGATGGAACTAATTGTGTCCGTTCTCTTTCTTTGCCGTTGGAATGTGGCGTGAACCGTGTGCTGGTGCGCTCTTCTGGTGGTGAGGGTGAGGCTGTGGTGAAGGTGTCGGCTGAGGGGCTTGGAGAGGCTTCCGTCATTCTTCCAGTTAAAGGTGTTGTGCAACCTTCTCCCAAGGGCATCCTTGTCCGTGGCGAGACTCCTGCCACACCTTCCTATCGTGACGTGAAAAAGTCTGTCCATGTAAAAAATGTGGTAGCAGGCTGCAATCAGGAGACGGCTCATTATTCCGTTGATGATAGTGAAGATACGGAGTGGAAAAACGATGGACGCGCAGCCACAGCGTGGATTCGCTACGAATTGGAAGAACCTGCTCGGGTGGATGAGGTGGTGCTTAAGCTGACTGGCTGGCGCAAACGCGAATATCCTCTACAGATTTTTGCGGACTCCACTCTCGTCTGGGAAGGCAAGACTCCTGTTTCTTTGGGGTATGTGCATCTGCCTCTCAGGAGTGTGGATGGAACCCTCTTGTCACAGATGCTGGCGCGTTCTGTTACCATTCGCCTCCGAGGTGCGGCATCAGATAACGACCAATATGGTCATGTGAAGGAACTGACAGAATCGGTAGCCAATGAACTGGACCTTTTTAAGGCTAAGGATGGGGAGAAGGTGCATAGCGAACTCCGAATCGTTGAGGTAGAGTTTTTGCAGTATCTCTGAATGGTGGGCTTGATGATGTGTGCAATGCTGAGCCCCCCGTGTTGAAGGATTGGCTTATCTCGTTCTATGTGCTACAAAGAAAGGCTGACATCACGATGTCAGCCTTTCTTCCAGTTTTGTATATAGCAAGTGATTATTCAGCGTCTGCTGCGGGTGCCTCTTCTGCTGCGGGAGCTTCCTCAACAGCTGGAGCTGCCTTTGGAGCCTCTTCCTTCTTTGCAGGAGCTGCAGTGCCATCTTCGTTCACTACTTCGAATGGGATGGCAACAGTAACTTCGCGGTGGAACTGAGCCACAGCCTCGTAGTTGCCAAGAGCTTTCACGCCCTTGATGTTGATGAGCTTGCTGTCAATTTCAAGACCCTTTTCTGCCAATGCTGCTGCAATTTCCTTAGGACCGATAGAACCATAGATGTTCTTGCCTTCAGAAACCTTTGCCTTGATGGTGAGAGAAACGCCTTCAAACTTCTTGGCTGCAGCTTCTGCGTCAGCCTTAATCTTTGCAATCTTGTGAGCGCGCTGCTTCAATTCCTCGTTGAGCTGCTTGATAGCCTTTTCAGTGGCGAGCACTGCAAGACCCTGAGGAAGAAGATAGTTGCGGCCATAACCGTCCTTTACTGTGAGGACTTCGTCCTTGTAGCCTAAGCCATGAACGTCTTTCTTAAGAATGATTTTCATACTGTCTTACCTCCTATTTTATTATTTCAACAAGTCTGCTACGTAAGGAAGAAGTGCAAGGTGACGAGCACGCTTCACTGCCTGTGCCACACGACGCTGATACTTCAGAGAAGTGCCTGTGATGCGGCGAGGGAGAATCTTGCCCTGCTCGTTGAGGAACTTCTTGAGGAATTCAGGATCCTTGTAGTCGATGTACTTGATACCGCTCTTCTTGAAACGGCAATACTTCTTTTTCTTAACGTCAACTGTTGCAGGAGTTAAGTATCTGATTTCTGATGGTGCTGCCATGATTAAGCCTCCTTCTTGTTACGACGCTTCTCAGCATATGCTGCTGCGTACTTCTCGTTCTTAACTGTGAGATAGCGGAGCACGCGCTCGTCGCGGCGCATCTGCAACTCTAATTTAGCAATCACTGTAGGCTCAGCCTTGTACTCAATCATCTGGTAGAAGCCAGAGACTTTCTTCTGAATGGGATAAGCAAGTGTCTTCAGACCCCAGTTCTCGGTGTTGATGATTTCAGCACCCTTCTCTTTGAGGTAGTTGACAAACTTATCAGCCGCTTCCTTCATCTGAACATCAGACAAAACGGGAGTTAAAATGAAAACGGTTTCGTATTGATTCATAAGATCAATAATGTAAGTTTGGTTGTTAATAATATGGTTGTTTGTGCTTTAGGTTTCCCAAAAAGCGGTGCAAAGGTACGAATAATTGGTGACATGAGCAAACAAAAACGGCTTTTTTCGTTTCTCCTTTGCCGCTATTGGTCATTTTCCCAGGCAAACATTGGGGAATATTTGTGCGGTGGGGACATTCCTTAGTGGCGGAATGTGATGGATTGTAGTCCTTCCTGCGCATGGTTTATTGTGCACCCTGCGCTAGTTATTTCGTGCAGGGTGCGTGAAATACGTCGCGCACGGTGCGCGCTTATAGCGCTTCAAACGGGAGGTTTGGGGACGTGCATTTTGGACGGGATGCAATGTGCAGGCACTTGTTTTTGAGTTCAAACAGGGGATTTTGGTGGTAAAACACTAAATTCTTGCTGAAAAGTTTCGCCGTTTGAAGAAAAACCCGTTATTTTGTGGTTGATTTGTGAATTAACTAATAAATATATATAACATGAAGAAATACATTGGCGTTATGCTTGTCGCCCTTGGCGCATTGCTTCTTATCTTGAGTGCCTTCGTTCCATTTATGAACGATTTGGCCGATCAGAATTGGTACACATGGGGCAGCTTGATTGTTTTCATCATCGGAGGACTTATTACCCATATTATTCTGAACAAGAAGGTTGAAGCTTAAGGATAGCCTTAAGAAAATAAGCGGGGGAGGTACGTTTGCTGTACCTCCCCCGCTTGTTTTATCCTCTTTTCAGCTTTCTGCTGTAGCCTCATTTTCATCCGTGATGACGAGCTTATAGCCTTTGCCATGCACATTGATGATTTCCACATTGGGGTCTTCTTTGAGATGCTTACGGAGTTTAGTGATATATACGTCCATGGAGCGTGCGTTGAAGTAGTTGTCGTCTATCCAAATGGTCTTCAATGCATAGTCACGCTGCAGCAGCTCGTTCTGGCGGTTGCTCAAGAGAGTGAGCAGCTCTGCTTCTTTGGTTGTGAGCTTTTCCTGCTTCCCGTCAATGCTTAAGAGCTGCTTCTGGGTGTCGAAGGTGAACTTGCCGATTTGGCGCACGGTCACATCCTTATTCTTCTTGCCGCGCACGCGACGAAGGATTGCTTCGATGCGGAAGACCACTTCTTCCATAGAGAAAGGCTTGGTGATGTAGTCGTCTGCTCCCAGTTCGAAACCTGCGCGCACGTCGTCCTTCAGGTTTTTGGCGGTAAGGAACATGAAGGGCATCTCGTAGTTTAATTCACGAATCTTGCTGGCTAAAGTGAAACCGTCCATGCGGGGCATCATTACATCTAAGATGCAGAGGCTGAAGTTGCCTTGCAGGAAGGTGTCGAAGCCCTCTTCGCCATCTTGGCAAAGCGTGGTGTTGTACCCCTTGGCTTCCAGATATTCGCGTAAGAGCATGCCTAGGCTTTCGTCGTCTTCGCAAAGCAGGATGTTCACTTCTTCAAGTCTGTCGTCTGTAATCATAATTGTATTGGTTTTTAATTGTTTGTAATGCTATTTCATTGTTGCGCTGTCGGATGACATTGACTTCATGCGGCGCATTGTGGTGCTAATCGTTCATCTTGAGCTTGATGATGAAGCGGGTGCCAATGCCTGGTTCGCTTTCCGCTATGATGTTGCCTTTGTGGTCCTTGACAATCTTGTGCACGTAAGCGAGGCCTAAGCCGAAACCTTTCACGTCATGCAGGTTCCCTGTATGCACGCGGTAGAACTTCTCGAAGATGCGTTTCAGGTCTTCTTTTTTGATTCCAATGCCATTGTCCTTGATAGCAATGCAGAGTAGGCCAGGTTCATTCCATGTGTCCACGTTCAGTTCGAGGTCTGTGTCCTTTCGGCGATACTTTACAGCATTATCCATCAGGTTGAAGATGACGTTGGTGAAATGCATGTCGTCCACGCAGATGATGGGGTCAGTTGCATTCAGGTTGGTGATGATTTTTCCTCCGTTCTTTTCTACCTTCAGCGCAAAAGTGTGGGTTACTCCTGCGATGAGCTCGTTGATGTCCACTTCTTTCATGTGCAGGTTAGCTCGCTGATGCTCATACATGGAGAGCTGCAAAACCTTTTCCACCTGGAAGCGGAGACGTTTGGTCTCGTCGATGATGGTTGTCGTGAGGCGTTCCAACAGGGCTGGGGTTTTCTTTACTGAGTCGTCACCCAGCATCTGTGCTGCCAGAGAAATGGATGATATGGGTGTCTTGAATTCATGTGTCATGTTATTGATGAAGTCGTTCTTCAGCTCCGTCAGTTTCTTCTGCCTGAACACAAGCACAAGGGTGACGATGAAGGTAATCAGCAGGATGAGCGTGAAGATGAGCGAGGGCATCATGAACCAGAGTGAGCGCCAGATGTACTTGCTCAAATCGGGAAAGTGAACTCTCAGTATGCCGCTGCGTTGCACGGGGTCGTTCTTGAAAAGGGTTTCCGTGAAAGAGGCTTCACTGCCCGTCTTGTCATAGTCGGCACATTGATACACCACTCTTCCATTGTTTGTGGTTACGCTGAAATGGTAGGGGATGTCTATGCCGTTGCTGCTCAATTGCGTCTTTAAGATTTGATCTAATTCTATGAAATCGATGCGTTCAGACAAGGGGCGGTCGCTTGCCGTATAAAGTATGCTGTAGATAACTTCTTCAACGAGGTTCTTCTCTGTGGCATAGCGCATGGCCATGATCTCTTGCAAAGAACGTTGGCGCTCGTTATTGCTTGAGGTCTTTTTCGTGAAGTATTTGTCTGAGAGGTTTGTGCTGGCTGTTGTCTCGCGTGATGTAAACACGCTTCCATCTTTGGCTGTCACTTGATGAGTGCGCTGAATGACAGATGAATCTGTGCTTACAAAGACTGAGTCTGTCGCAGTGGCGATGCCTGTCATTGCATCCGTCCCTTGCTCAAGATAACGTTTGGCCTCCGACAGCTCCATCTGGTGTGCCGTCTCATATAGGCTGCGGCTGACGGATTCCTCAAAGTGCTCATGCCGCAGCGAAGTAATCTCTTCGATGTATCGCATCTGCATCACCAAGAGGCTGGCGAAAGATACTCCCATGACAACGGCAAGTGTGAGTATGGTGGATTTCTTCATCTTCTTATTTTCTGTTGTATGACGCAAAAGTAGGCTGAATCTTAAATATAGAACGAAAGTTTAACGATAAAGTTGTTTTATCTCTAAAAAAGTTTGCGTTTGTTAACTTGATCAGTGTTTTTAGTTGATAAAAGAATAATTATAAAGAGCGGGCCGCCATTGGGAACCCGCTCTTTATGATTATTGTATTTTGGCAAGAGGAAATCAGTCTTCGTCCTTGTTCTGCTCCTCGAACTCCTTCATCAATTTCTGCTGAAGGTCTGTTGGAACCAGTTCGTAGGAGGCAAACTTCATGATGAAGCTGGCTCGTCCGCCGGTGATGGAACTCAATGTGGTAGAGTAGCTGGAAAGGCTCTTTAGGGGTACCTTCGCAATCAGTTTCTCATATCCACTCTCGCTTTCACTGCCAATAATCATGCCTCGGCGGCCTTGAAGGTCTGACATCACGTCGCCCATCTTGTCGCCAGGAACAAATACTTCCACATCGTATATAGGCTCCAGCAATTTAGGACCTGCTTCTTTAAAGGCATCAGAGAATGCGTGGCGGCCTGCTAGCATGAATGACAATTCGTTTGAATCTACGGGGTGCATCTTGCCGTCATAGACAATGACACGCACGTCGCGAGCATATGAGCCTGTGAGAGGACCTTGCTCCATGCGGCTCATAATTCCCTTCAATATAGCTGGCATGAACCGCGCGTCGATAGCACCACCTACTACGGAATTGATGAAGACGAGTTTTCCGCCCCATTCCAAATCAATTTCTTCTTTGCCTTTGGGCGTAATCTTAAATTCTTGGTTGCCGAACTTGTAGCTGGTTGGCTCTGGCATTCCGTCGTAATAGGGTTCCACAATGAGATGTACCTCACCAAATTGGCCTGCGCCACCAGACTGTTTCTTGTGGCGATAGTCGGCACGTGCAGGTTTTGTAATAGTCTCGCGATAAGGAATCTTGGGCTCCTCAAAGCGGATGTTGATTTTCTCGTTGTTTTCCATACGCCATTTCAAAGTGCGCAGATGGAATTCTCCTTGGCCTTTTACGAGTGTCTGCTTCAGTTCTTTCGACTGCTCGATAATCCATGTGGGGTCTTCCTGCGTCATCTTTTGAATGGCTGCCACCATCTTTTCGGTGTCGGCTTCGTTCTCGGCTTTGACGGCACGGATGTATTTAGGATTAGGATACTTGACGAAATTGAAACGGTGCTCGCAGTCTTTGCCTGCTAGCGTGTTTCCTGTACGTACGTCTTTCAGTTTTACAGTGCAGCCAATATCTCCGGCCACCAATTCTTCTACCTTGATTCGGTTTGAACCGGCGCAGGCAAAAAGCTGTGCCATGCGCTCTTTCGAGCCGCGGTCTGTGTTGGTCAAGTCGTCCCCTTCGTGCACCTTGCCAGACATCACTTTGAAGTACTGTACGCCACCGATGTGTGGTTCGTTGGCTGTTTTGAAGAAATACAAAGATGTGGGTGCGTTGGGATCGGGGCACACTTCTTCACCGCGTGTGTTATGTACTTGAGGCATCTCGTCAACGAAAGGTACGACGTTGCCAAGGAATTCCATCAAGCGGCGTACGCCCATGTCCTTCGTTGCGCAGACACAGAATACGGGGAACATACTGCGAGCAGCCAGACCTTTGCGAATGCCGGTGCGGAGCTCGTCTTCTGTCAATGTCTCTGTGTCAAAGAACTTCTCCATCAAATCCTCGTCATTCTCTGCTGCTGCTTCTACAAGAGCACGATGCATTGCCATCGCTTTTTCCATTTCCTCTGCAGGGATGTCCTCAATGATGGGGGCTCCGCCTTCAGGCTTCCATGAATACTTCTTCATCAACAGCACGTCAATGAGTGCATTGAAATTTGGGCCTTCATTAAGAGGATATTGGATGGGTACCACTTTCTTTCCGTAGATGCTGATAAGGTTGTCAAGCACTTGGTGGAAGTCGCATTTCTCCGAGTCAAGCTGGTTCACCAAGAAGATGACGGGCTTACCCAGCTTTTCAGTGTAGCGGAAATGGTTTTGTGTTCCCACTTCTGGACCGTACTGGCCGTTGATGAGCAATAAGGCCGTATCTGTTACGTTCAATGCTGTCATGGCAGCGCCAACAAAATCATCTGCGCCAGGGCAGTCGATGATGTTCAGCTTCTTGCCGTTCCACTCTACATGGAATACCGTTGAAAAGACACTGTATCCATACTCTTGTTCAACAGGAAAATAGTCGCTCACAGTGTTTTTTGCGGTGATGCGACCACGGCGGCTGATGATGCCAGCTTCATAAAGGAGTGCTTCGGTAAGAGTTGTCTTACCGGCACCATCATTGCCAAGCAAGGCAATGTTTTTGATTTCGTTAGTCTGGTAAACTTTCATTGTTAGGTTAGTTTTATGTTATATAGGTAAAATTCAAAATCGGGTTAAATTTACACTCTTTTCTTAATTCGGGCCCCTTAAAATATTATGTTCTATAACATTTTTCAAGAATATTCACTTTTTCTTGGCGCTTTTGTGCTGATAGCTGATAGAAAACTTGCCAATTGTTTGTCCTTCTCCGTAGGTTGTGGTATCTTTGCAATATATGGCAGGCATTTACATTCATGTCCCTTTTTGTAAGTCGCGTTGTATTTACTGTGGCTTTTTTTCTACGACTTCTCTTTCGCTGCGCCGTGCATATGTGGAAGCTTTGAAGACGGAGCTCCATCAGCGTCGTGCATTTCTTTCGGAATGCCCTGTTGGTACAATTTATTTGGGAGGTGGTACTCCATCTCTTCTTTCAGCTCGGGATTTGGAAAGCATCATTTCTTCTCTATATAATATATATAATGTGGAGAATGGCGCAGAAATTACCATAGAGGGGAACCCTGACGATTTGACTCCTGATTATCTTGCTCAATTGCGTCATCTTGGTGTCAATCGCCTTAGCATAGGGGTGCAAACCTTTTCGGATGCTCGTCTTCGTTTCCTGCATCGCCGGCATGATGCAGTTCGGGCTATTGAAGCGGTTCATGCGGCCCAACAGGTAGGCTTCGATAACATTAGTGTTGATTTGATGTTCGGCTTCCCAGGACAGACTATTGCAGATTGGCAGGATGATGTCAGCCATGCGCTTGCTTTGGGAGTGCAGCACATATCTGCCTATTCGATGATGTATGAGGAAGGGACTCGTTTGACGACTTTGCTTGAAAGGGGGGATATAACCGAAGTGAGTGAAGACGACTCGCGCCGTATGTATGAATGTCTGATTGATTTGCTTCTTCAAGCAGGCTTCCGTCATTATGAAATCAGTAATTTTGCTATTCCGGGTTATGAGTCTCGGCATAATTCTGGTTATTGGCATGGTGTGCCATATTTGGGGATTGGAGCTGGAGCTCACTCTTATGATGGCTTTAACCGATTCTATAATGTAGAATCGCTGAAAGATTATTTGGCGGGTGCGCCATTTGTAAAAGAGTCTTTAACACCAGCTGAAAGGTATAATGAATATGTCTATACAGGGCTTCGTACTGAAAGCGGAATCAGTATTGGTCGTATACAAGAACTATTCGGCGAGGACAAGTTGGCCTATTGCTTGCACAATGCTCATAGGCATCTGCAGAATGGCCTCCTTGTTCACGAGGGTGATGTGTTGCGGCTTACACGCTTGGGCTTGTTTGTGTCTAATGACGTCATGTCGGACTTGATGTGGGTGGGCTGGTAGCTTTTCTCTATTTCTGAATTGTGTAATTGTGATTGTGCACGCGCACAACTATACGTATTTACGCTAAAGTTGTACGATTATTCTCATATAATAGTGTTTTTTTGTAAAAAAAAGAAAAAAAGGATGATTTAGAGAATACTGAACATTAAAAGTCCGTAACTTTGCAGCGGTTTTGAAAGCAAATTGATTGTTTAACAAATTAAAAGCAAAGAAAATTATGAAGAAGTTGGTTTTCGCAGCTGTTGCTGCAATCGCTCTCACAGCATCTGTTTCATTCGTAGCCTGCAACCAGACTGCTAACAACAATGATTCAACTGCAGTTGACACTACTGTTGTAGAGGATACTCTCGCTAGCGATACTCTTGCTAACGATACTCTCGCAACTGACTCTGTTGCTGAATAATTGAAAGCGATTTAGAGCACAACTTTCGGGAAATGAAATCCCAAAGAGAATTGAACCTGTAAGGCATAGCCCTACAGGTTTTTTCATATTAATTTAATATAAAAATCGGATTACCTGAAAGTAACCCGATTTTATATTTGTGTGCTAATGTCTGTTTATGAAGCCATGCTAATTCCTCTTTCATAGGCCATGTGGCGAAGGTTGAGGATAGCGTATCGCATACGCCCAAGTGCGGTATTGATGCTGCAATTAGTCTTTTGGGCGATTTCTTTGAACGACATTTCTTCATATATCCGCATGAAGAGTACTTTGCGCTGGGATTCTGGTAGTAGAGCGATGAGGCTACGTACTTCTTCAAGTGTTTGCCGATTGATCATTTCTTGTTCACAATTCTCATTCAGCACAATGTCTGCCTTGCTGTAAAGGTCTGTTTCGGTAGCATCATTAGAAAGGACTTTGTCCGTAACAGATGTGCGGTAATAGTCGATTAGATGATTGTGAACAATGCGCATCATCCATGAGGAGAACTTGCCGTTCTCTGTATATTGGCCATTCTTCAAACGCACAATCATCTTGATGAAGACATCTTGGAAGAGGTCTTCTGCAATTTCTTGATTCTTGACAGAATACAGGAGATAGGAAAATACCTTACTCTCATAACGCTTCAAGAGGGTGTCGAATGCGTTATTATTGCCTTTTGAATATAAACTGACCAACTCCTCGTCGGCAAGTTCATGAAGCTTTTTCATTATGCTTTCAGTATTTGTTAAAGCGTAATGTCTTTTCTATAGGCAGTTTGTTTTTTGAGAGTTAATGATTAGTTTTTTCTATAAAACATCTGCAAAGTAACGCCTTTTATATGAAAGATGCAAACTTTTTATACAAAAAATGCGTTCTCAGCTATCTTTATTCCCCTTAGCAAGTCTGTAACGGGCATTCTTTTCTTTCCTTCGAACTGCAGAATTTTAATGTTGATCCAACCGTCTGTTGTTGCGACACGTAGGAAGGTTTTACCATCGGTATCAAGAGTGCCAGCCGGTTTGAGTGTACTTGATGCATATTTTTCTGCCATGTATATCTTTACTGCTTTTCCGTCCAATGTGGTCCATGCTGCAGGATATGGAGAAAGGCCCCGAATGAAGTCGTATATTTTCTTCATAGGCTGTTCCCAGTTAATTCGGCATGTGTCACGGAAAATCTTTGGGGCAGGAGTAAGGGGCACCTCCTTAAACTGGTCTTGTGGAATGGATTTTACAGTCCCCGCCAGAATGTTGTCCACCGTTTCTGTGACAAGGCGTCCGCTGAGTTCCATCAGTTTGTCATGAACTACTTCTACATTATCTGTGTCGTTAATGGGAATGCGTACTTGTTGGATGATGTCTCCTGTATCAATCTCATGTTTTAGGAAAAAGGTAGTGATGCCCGTTTCTGTATCTCCGTTAATAACAGCCCAGTTAATTGGGGCGGCACCACGGTATTTCGGCAGTAGGCTGGCATGTGCGTTGAATGTTCCCAATGGAGGCATACTCCATACAATCTCTGGGAGCATACGGAATGCAACTACAATTTGTAAATCCGCCCTTAAAGAACGTAGCTCCTCCACAAAAGCCGGATCTTTTAGTTTCTCGGGCTGAAGAACTTTCAATCCGTGCTCTACAGCGTATTGCTTCACAGGGCTAGGTTGCAGTACACTGCCGTGACGTCCCATGGGTTTGTCGGGCATCGTAACAACTGCTACGACGTTATAGCCGCCCTCTACTAAGGCGCGTAGACTCTCCACTGCAAAGTCGGGAGTGCCCATATAGATGATTCTGAGGTCTTCTTTGTTCATTTCCCTTTTTTGTATGTCATTTAGCAAATGTGTCTATTCTTGACTGAATTTTATTAGTGTCTCGCGATAACGGGTGAAGAGGCCCGAACGGGATACAAAACCAATATAGTGGTGTTGTCCATCCACTACCGGAAGATTCCATGCTTGAGTTTCCTTGAATTTCTGAATGGCAACCTTGGGAGAATCGTTTACCATAAGTACTGCGGGAGGCTCTTTCATGAACTGACCGGCAGTGTATTGTCTATAGAGTTCTGGACGGAATATATAGAGACGTACTGAATCAAGTGATACAACGCCTAATAATTTGCCGCTAGGTGCCACAACTGGGAATATATTACGGTGTGATTTAGCAATGGTTGCTACGAACCTACTGAAGGGGAGGTCAGGGGCAATAACTTTGTAGTCACGTTCGATAAGCGATTCAAGATTGAGTACTGTGAGAATGGCGCTGTCCTTGTCGTGGGTTAGTAGTTGCCCTCTTCGTGCTAAACGCATAGCATAGATGCTGTGGGGCTCGAAGAGGTTGATGGTCAGATAAGATACTACCGACACAATCATGAGGGGAACGAAAAGGCCGTATCCTCCTGTGAGTTCTGCTATTAAGAAAATGCCTGTGAGTGGTGCATGCATTACTCCTGACATAAGACCCGCCATGCCATATAGGCCACAGTTCTTAGGTGATACATAGCATACATCTCCCATTGTAAGACCTAATGCCATATCCCAAAGATTTGCAAAAATGAAGCCTGCAATGCATCCTAAAAATAGGCTAGGGGCAAAGACACCACCGCATCCACCACCTCCATTTGTGGCTGTTGTTGCAAATACCTTGAACATCAACACCATTCCTAAATAAATAAGCAAGTTGGTTTGATTAGGCACAAAAAATGTATTGTGCATGATGTCTCGTTCTGGTGCATCGTTGATGAGTTGGTTGATGACATCATAACCTTCACCATACATAACGGGGAAAAAGTAGATGAGTACACCTAAGACGATGGCACCAAGTAAAAATTTATAGTGGCTCTTTTTGATTTGTCCAAAGATGCCTTCAAACCAATTCATAGCCCTAGTAAAGTATAGACTGACGAGTCCACAGATGATGCCTAAAAGAATACACCCTGGAATAATATCTATGGTGAAGGCCTTATTGAGGTTAAACTCAAATAGTGGGTCTGTTCCGTAGAAAGCATAAGATACGCACACGGATGTGATGCTGGCGACCAGTAATGGTAGCAACGAGGAGAAACTCAAGTCTAGCATCAGCACTTCGAGAACGAAGACAAGTCCTGCAATAGGCGCCTTGAATACCCCCGATACTGCACCTGCCGCACCACAGCCCACTAGCAGCATCAATGTCTTGGGCTGCAAATGGAAACGCTTGCCAAAATCGGATCCCCATGCGGCACCGGTCAGTACAATAGGTGCCTCAGCTCCCACCGAACCACCAAAGCCAATGGTGATAGCGCTAGCAATAATGCTTGACCAACGGTTATGTGATTTAATGCGGCTGCGGCCTCTTGACATTGCATAGAGTATCTTGGTCACTCCATGGCTGATGTCGCCACGTACAATGTGCTTGACAAAAAGGAGGGAGATGAGAATGCCGACAGCCGGGAATACAAGGTAGAGCAAGTTTGTGTCTTCGGCAACAATCCCTGATGTAAGCAAATGTTTGATTTCTTCGATTAGGGATTTCAGTACAAATGCGGTCAATCCAGTGCATACACCGACCATTAGGCTGATCATCAAAACGATTTGCCGTTCCGTATGGTCGCCTTTCAGCCACTCTGTTAGAAAGTTGATGAACTTGATTTCTCGTCTTCTAATCCCGATGAAATTCATGATGCTGTGCTTAAAAAGAATAGATGATAAAACCGCACAAATGCTGATTACTCTCTGATAATAGTGAATTGTCCGTTGGAATTCATCTTAATGATGCTGCTGGGCTTATGTTTCTCGCGGCTTTGGCGACTATATTTTACCACATAGTCAACGGCATTCTTGATCTCATCGCTGATTTCTTCGAAAGTGGTAGGTGTAGGCTCACCGCTGATATTGGCGCTTGTACTTACGATTGCTTTTTGAAATCTGAAACACAACTCTTTGCTGAACTCTTCCTTTGTGATGCGCAGCCCGGCACTTCCGTCTGAGGCAACTACATTGGGAGCTAATCCTGTCACGTTGTCAAAAATGACGGTGAGAGGTTTCTCGCTCAGTTCAATCATGTCCCAAGTCACATCAGCCACATTTCTTACATATCGCTGTAGCCGTACGTCGCTGTCTACTAGGCAGATAAGAGCTTTGCTGTCCTCTCGTTTCTTGATGGCATAAACTTTCTTTACTGCTTCTTCGTTGGTGGCATCGCATCCGATGCCCCAAACTGTATCAGTAGGGTAGAGGATAACTCCTCCTGCCTTCATCACTTCAATCGCTTTCTTTACTTCGTCTTGTAACATGTTGTCTATTTTTGAGATGAACTATCTATGGCCGAATTAGAACTCACTTGTAAAATGGAACTTGATATGTTTAAAGTCCTGTTGTGCCATCTGTAGCACATAGTTGGAGTCTGCCAGAAACACATCTCTACCTTCCTTGTCCTTTGCCATATACTGATACTTACGCTTTTTAAAGGAATCCAACTCCACTTCGTCATCGCTTTCAATCCAACATGCTTTATAAAGACTGATTGGTTCCCATTTGCACTTTGCATTATACTCGTTTTCAAGGCGATACTGAATTACCTCAAATTGCAACTGCCCTACCGTGCCAATAATCTTTCGGTTATTAAACTGGTTGACGAATAGCTGTGCAACACCCTCGTCCATCAACTGGTTTATACCTTTTTCCAGCTGCTTTGTCTTCATGGGGTCGGCATTTTCGATGTATTTGAACATTTCGGGCGAGAAACTGGGTAATCCCTTGAAGTGCAGTTGCTCTCCCTCGGTCAGCGTATCTCCAATTTTAAAGATGCCGTTGTCTGGAAGACCTACAATATCACCAGGATAAGCCTCGTCAATGGTGCTCTTACGCTGTGCCATGAATTGTGTCGGACTGGAGAAACGTACCGTTTTCCCGTTACGCACATGCAAGTACGGGGCATTTCGTACAAACTTACCAGAGCAGACCTTGCAGAATGCTGTACATGAGCGGTGGTTCGGGTCGATGTTGGCCGTTATTTTGAATATAAAACCAGTGAATTTAGACTCTTCGGGTTGCACCATGCGCTCTTCTGCAGTGGTTGGGCGTGGTTTTGGGGCAATCTCTACAAAGCAATCCAGCAGTTCTTGTACGCCGAAATTGTTCAGCGCTGAACCAAAAAAGACTGGTGCTACTTCTGCCTCTAGATATGCATTTACATCAAATGTGTCATATACCCCATCAATCATCTCCAGGTCTTCACGCAGTTTCTCTGCATCTTGTTCGCCGACGCGTTCTTCCAGCTCGCTAGAGTGGATGTCAACGTTCACTTTCTCCGTCACCATCTGTTTGTTAGGCGT
This sequence comes from uncultured Prevotellaceae bacterium, assembly GCA_900318775.1. Classification (GTDB taxonomy): domain Bacteria; phylum Bacteroidota; class Bacteroidia; order Bacteroidales; family Bacteroidaceae; genus Minthosoma. The sequence continues at coordinate 35,214 of ONLY01000009.1, forward strand.
GAAGAGATTAAGGTTTTCCTCGTATATGTTATAGACTCCCTTGAATCGTGCACCTTGGTTGATGGGCCATGAAAGTGGGCGTACTTTAATTTGTAATTCGCTTTCCACTTCATCAAGCAAATCAAACGGGTCTTTTCCCTCGCGGTCCATCTTGTTGATGAATACGATAACCGGTGTCTTTCGCATGCGGCACACCGTCATCAATTTTCTGGTTTGGGCCTCTACACCTTTCGCGCCGTCAATGACGATGATGGCAGAATCTACAGCCGTTAGTGTCCTAAAGGTATCTTCTGCAAAGTCTTGGTGACCAGGTGTGTCGAGAATGTTTACCTTATAGTCCTTATAGTCAAACTCCATCACGGAGGTGCTCACAGAAATACCACGCTGTTTCTCAATCTCCATCCAGTCCGAAGTGGCAGTCTTCTTGATTTTATTGCTCTTCACAGCGCCAGCCACTTGAATCTGACCACCAAATAACAGTAGCTTCTCCGTCAATGTTGTCTTACCTGCATCTGGATGCGAGATGATAGCAAATGTTCTTCTTCTTTCTATTTCGTTCATGCTTTATAGTTTACTGATACATTCGTGCAGAGAGTCTTCCCAATATGGGATTTCAATGCCGTATGTGTTCTTGATTTTCGTTTTGTCTAATACTGAATAATGCGGGCGTGCCGCAGGGGTGGGGTACTCCGTTGTGTGAAGTGGCTTTACATGGCAAGTGGTGATGCCTGCAATGCGATGGATAGCCTTGGTGAAGTCATACCATGAGATGACGCCTTCGTTAGAGAAGTGGTAGATGCCTGGAACGATACCTTGGTTGATGGCAGTGAGAATGGCAGTCGCCAAGTCTCTTGCATAAGTAGGTGTTCCCACTTGGTCGAAAATAACACCAAGCTCAGACTTTTCCTTGCCTAGACGAATCATCGTTTTTACGAAATTATTTCCATAAGTGGAATAGAGCCATGCCGTGCGAATAATAAGATGGTTTTTGCAGTTGTTTTTTACACGTTCTTCGCCTGCAAGTTTTGTTCGTCCATATACGGAATTAGGGCAAGTCGGTTGTTCTTCTGTCATCGGTTTGTTGCTGGTTCCGTCGAATACATAGTCTGTACTGATCTGCACGATACTTCCTCTGCGTTTCTCAACGGCTTTGGCTAAATATCCAGGAGCAATATTGTTCAGCAGATTGCAGAGCTCGTCGTCGTTTTCAGCCTTGTCTACGGCTGTATAAGCAGCACAGTTAACGATGCAGTCAATACTGTTCTTTTCCACAAACGTTTCCACTTCTTGTTCGTTAGTGATATCCAGTTTCTGTGCTATGGAATTTTCTGGGAGAACTACGTCTGTGAAAAAAAACAGATGTTGATTGTTGTTCTTTGCTTGCAATTGCATTTCATTGCCCAACTGTCCGTTACACCCTGTTACCAATATATTCATATCTTTAATTATTTTATGGGGTATGGCTGATTCTCAATTCTCAATTTTCAACTCTCCTGCTTTGTCTTTTAAGTAATAGTCGCTCAATAAGCCGATGAACTTTGCAATGTTGTTCATAGCAGTGGCCGTTTCTGCAGAGATATCTTTCTTCTGCGCTCTGAGCAACATGGTACCATATAACGCATCAAAACAGTTTTCAATCTCGCCTTTCTCTTGACTTTCTGCGCTCTTGGCTCTAAGTTCCACAATGAAAGGAAGAGCTTTGTAATAAGCTGCAGAGTAAAATGGGTGTTTGCTCGACTTCAGCAATTGTGTATGAAGATCATTCAGTAGAATCAGAATATTTTTGTTGATTTGTAAGTGCCCATGCTCCGTCACCCCTTCCTCGCGCATCATTTGGATGAGGCTTTCATACCATCCTTTTAATGCTTCGCTCTTCTCTGCATCCAATTTGAACTGCGGGATGTACTCTGTGGCCATCTTCTCCGTATCCAGATTATAGGCGCGTATTGTATCTTCCACTTGCCACATGTATAGCAAGTACTCAGCTACGCTTTTTTTCTTTAGTTGCTCTGCTATATACATCTTTTCTTCTTCATTAATCGTTCCATTATAGGATGGAGAACTTATTCAAACAATTGAAATCCGGGGTCTTCACCAAACGGGATAAAGTGAAATGTGTGCCCTGTTAAGGCATATACAATCATGATGGCACTGACAACCATTACGATGATGCCGATAATGCGGTTTATTCGCCATATCACCTGATGACTAAATCTCGCCCTTACCTTGTCCACCAGCCATGTCAAAGCATACCACCATGCCAATGCACCCACAACGATGAAAATGTATCCCATAGTCTGTGCAATCCAGTTTCCTGCTAAGATGAACGTGAACTGGCCATACAATGCTACAAAAAGCAGTACGATTAGAGGGTTTGACACTGTGATGACAAAACCACTAATGGCAAAGCCTGTCAATTTGTTTTTTGTTTCCACAGGTGCTACACGGTCTACCACTTTCTGTTTCGGAATGCTTTTGTAAGTATATACACCGAAGATAAATAGCAGTACAGAACCGATTATTTTAATCCAAAGGGCAATGATGGGATCCTCAATGATGTCCACCACAAGGTACATGAAGTAGCCCGTAATGATGGCGTATAGGATGTCGCTCACACTGGCGCCTACTCCTGTGGCAAATCCTTCCCAACGTCCCTTATTTAAGGTGCGCTGCACAGTCAGAATGCCGACAGGCCCCATAGGCGCTGAAGCCAAAACTCCAATCAGAAATCCTTTCATCATTTCCTCAAATACGCCCACGTCTTTCATCCATTCTTGAAAGTTCATTTCGGGCATTTGAGGGATTGTTTGCAATATAGTCATTTTATAGTCTCCAGCCAAGCGCTCAAATCGCTTGTCATCTCTTTATGGTACTTGAAATTTTCTCTGCTCCCCCAGCCGTGTCCTCCAGAGGGATATATATGCATAGTAGCTTTGATGCCGTGTTGTTTTAATGCTAAATAGTAGTTCACGCTGTTTTGTGAAGGCACCGCTTTATCATCATCGCTTAGTAGCATGATGGTAGGCGGTGTTTGGCTAGTTACCTGCTTCTCGTTGCTGTAGAGGTTCGCTATTTCCTCTGTTGCCTGCTTGCCAATCAAACTGTGGCGGCTTCCTTGATGTGTATATGGGTAATTGAGCGTGATGACGGGATAAAACAGAATTTGGAAAGCAGGCATAGTGAGTGAGTCGCTGTGGGTGGAGATGGTTGAAGCCAAATGACCACCTGCTGACGAGCCCATAATGCCCACCTTTTGGGGATTGATGCCCCACTTTTGTGCATTTTCCCGAACCACTTTCAATGCCTCCTTCGCGTCGCTGATGGGCACGTCGGTGTTGGCGTGTGGCATACGATATTTCAGCACGATGAATGCAATGCCACGTTCATTGAAGAACGGAGCCCAGTCATACCCCTCATGTCCAGTGGCCAAATGCGTATAGCCACCGCCGGGGCAACAAACTACCGCCCGTCCAGTGGCCTTAGTGGCATCAGGGAGAAACACTCGAATGGATGGCTTGAAGTTCAGTTTCGCATCGTCATATGGCTGTGTCTTGTCAATGCCATTGCTGTTGGGCAGCCCATTAGGCCACAAGTCAATATCAAATGCGTTTTGTTGTGCATTTATGCTACAGAAAGTGAGGAGTTCCAGCATGAGGAGAACAAACTTTTTCATCATTTCTGTTTGTTATATGATAAAATAATGTGCAAAGGTAACAAATTTTAGTGAAAAAGCCCTACCTTTGCCAATAAATCGTCGGTGCCTAAATCGAAAAATAAACAGTACACTGTAAATAATAGAATTGTAAATATATTCATGGACACTCAAAAACCATTTGTGATTGGTGTTGACCTCGGAGGTACCAACACTGTTTTCGGAATCGTTGACGCTCGGGGTAACATCGTGGCGCAAGATTCTATTAAGACTCAGAATTATAAGACAGCCTGCTCTTTTGTTGAGGCTGGTGTGGTATGTCTTACTCCGCTTGTTGCTCAAGCGGGTGGTATTGAGAATATTGCAGGCATGGGCATTGGCGCTCCCAATGCCAATTACTATAGCGGTTCCATTGAGAATGCCCCCAACCTTTCGTGGGCACATGATTGTGTGGTTCCTCTTGCGCAGATGTTCTCTGACCAATTATCAACATCAAACTATCGGTTGCCTGTTCGTCTCACCAACGATGCTAATGCTGCTGCAATGGGGGAAATGACGTACGGAGTAGCTCGTGGCATGAAGAACTTTATTGTTATCACCCTTGGTACTGGTGTGGGGTCTGGCGTCGTTGTCAATGGTCAGTTGGTCTATGGACATGACGGCTTTGCAGGCGAACTGGGACATGTAAGGGTGGATCATAGTGCTAAAGCTCGATTGTGTGGCTGCGGACGGCATGGCTGTCTTGAGGCATATTGCTCTGCTACAGGTGTGGCTCGTACGGCCCGTGAAATGCTGCAACTGAGCGAACGGCCTTCTTTGTTGCGTGCGAAGAACCTTGACGACATCGAGTCGCTTGATGTCTTCCAGGCGGCACAGAAGGGGGACGAAATGGCGAAAGAAATTTTTAACTATACTGGCTACACTTTGGGCGAGGCTTGTGCTGACTTTGCTGCCTTTTCTTCGCCTGAGGCATTCATCTTTTTCGGAGGACTTTGCAAGGCTGGCGATTTTATCATGAAGCCTATTGAAGAGGCTTACAATCACGCTGTTATGCCCATCTTCCGTGGCAAGGCCAAGTTCCTCGTCAGTGGCCTAATGAATGCCAATGCTGCAGTGCTCGGTGCCTCGGCATTGGGCTGGGAAAAGTGATTGCACAAGAAACAGAATAAACTATACCCCTCGATTACTGTGTGGTGTACCCATAGAGTATGCCTTGCCGTAGTCGAGGGGTATAGATAATATGGATGCTTCGATTAAAACGTAGCGTAGGAGCATAAATAGCATTGCTTACGCTGCTATTGTGGCTTTCCGCTATTCCTATTTCATTGAATACACTACGTCCATAATTTTCTTGCCAATTTCGTCAGCTGCTTCCATTGTCTCAGCTTCGGAATAGACACGGATAATGGGCTCGGTGTTAGACTTACGCAAGTGTACCCATTTGTCCGGGAAGTCGATTTTCACACCATCGATATCATTTACTTCAGTGCCGAGCTGTCCTGTGTACATGGCCTTCACCTTGGCGAGGATGGCGTCAACGTCAGTAGAGGCATCGAGGTCGATGCGATTCTTAGCGATAGCATAGTTGGGGTAAGTGGCACGGAGTTGGCTGACGGTGAGTCCTGGTTGTGTCTCGCGTTCGTGTGCCAAATGGCTTAGGAAAAGAGCGATACCCACGAGGGCGTCACGTCCGTAGTGAGCAGCGGGGTAAATGACTCCACCGTTGCCTTCGCCTCCGATGACCGTATTGGTTTCCTTCATCTTGGTCACTACGTTCACCTCGCCCACGGCGGCTGCGTTGTACTGCTGACCGTACTTGCGGGTTACGTCGCGCAGGGCACGGGTGGAAGAGAGGTTGCTGACGGTGTTGCCTGGGGTATGCTTGAGGATGTAGTCTGCCACAGTGACGAGGGTGTATTCCTCACCATACATCTTGCCGTCTTCGCAGATGAAGGCGAGGCGGTCCACATCGGGGTCAACCACGAAGCCGACATCGTTGCCGCCTTTTGCCATGAGCCCCATAATATCGGAGAGATTCTTTTCCAATGGCTCAGGATTGTGTTGAAAGTCGCCTGTGGGTTCTGCATAGAGCGGGGTGACGTGCTCCACGCCGAGCGCCTTGAACAGTTTGGGCAAGATGATGCCACCAACAGAGTTGATGCTGTCAAATGCCACGTGGAAGTTCTGCTTCTTGATGGCAGCCACGTCTACGAGGTCAAGGCCGAGCACCATATCAATATGTTTCTGGTCGTAAGAATTGTCTTCTATGTATTTGCCCAGTCCGTCCACATCAGCAAAGTCGAAGTCCTCGGCTTCGGCAATCTTGAGCACTTCGTTGCCTTCTGCGGCATTGAGGAACTCGCCTTTCTCGTTCAGAAGTTTAAGAGCGTTCCAATGACGTGGGTTATGGCTGGCTGTGATGATAATGCCTCCACAGGCGCCCTCCATCGTAACTGCGATTTCTGTTGTAGGGGTAGAGGCAAGTCCGATGTTGACCACATCGAAGCCCATACCCATAAGGGTGCCGCACACAACATTCTTCACCATTTCGCCAGAGATGCGCGCGTCGCGACCCACCACAATCTTGTTGCTTTCAATATTAGTCGTGCGACGAATCAATGTTGCATATGCGCTGGTGAATTTTACAATGTCGAGGGGATTCAGCCCCTCTCCTGCGCGTCCGCCGATAGTTCCGCGGATGCCAGAAATAGATTTTATGAGACTCATAATTTGATTTGAGATGAATTAGAAACGAGGAATCAGAAGCGAAGACATCGGATACCTTCAGTTGAAAGGATCACATTTCTTCGGCTTTGGCTCTTCGTTATGTTAGTAGTTTGGTGGAATCTGATAAGTGATTTCGTAGTAGAAGGGGAGGACGTGGCCTGATGCGTTGGCCGTACCAGAGGAATGGGGTACAATGATGCGCACCTTGGCTTCTTCGCCAGCCACCTTGGTAAGACGGATGAACGAGAGAGGCTTAAGCCAGCCTTTAGGCACTCCCATACCATAGGCATTCTTCATGATGCCATCTGTGAAGTATCCGTCATAGCTACGGCTGAAATGGCTGTAAGTACAGAAAAATTCATCGTTGATGCTGGACATGTAAATGTTGCTGTAGGTTGTGTCGGCATCGCGAATGTCATATTCGAGGAACTTGCACAACAGAGGGCGGGTCGCTGTAGAGTCTGCCCGTTCTTTGGCCAGTTCCACCATTGTAGGACCGTTGCCTTTACGCACAATTTGCAGGTAGATACCATCCTTGTTAAAGCGTACAAACTCATTTTTCGAGACATCAGTCATGGTGTCTTGCTTGTAGAATTGTTCCTCGCTGATGGTTTTGATAGGACCAACAAAGTCGTTATTGCGCAGGAACTGCCCAATAGCAGCCTGCTCCTTCTTCTTCTGCTCGGCATAAGTCTCGCCATCGTCGCATCCAATGGCGGTAAACATGGAAATGCTCACGGCAAAAGCCGCGAGCACTGTGTAGAATAATTTTTTCACGTTCTGCTTTTTATTGTCATTCTTCTGCTTCTGCAACCTCTTCCACAGGGGCAGGAGTCTCTTCGTTTTCTTTTTTCTTTGCTAAATATTCGGGCAGAGCTAGACCTGCTTGGTCGAATAATTCGTGGAGTGGGGGAACGCTTTTCATCAAGCCACTGAGAAAGTTTGCTGTGCTGCCTTTCCCATCGGCTGAATTGCCAGAGTCCCAAACCGTGACATGGTCGATGTTGATGCCTTTTACGGCTTCCACTTGTGTCTTGACCAGTTCCGGAAGCTTTTCGAGCAGGAGAAGCATATAAGCCTTGTTTGCGTCGCCGCCTGCTGCTTGTACCATTTTGTCGTAACCAGACGCTTGTCGTGAGAGAATCTCAAAAAGACCACGAGCTTCTGCTTCCATCTTGGCATAGGCAGCATCGGCTTCACCTTTAGCGTTCACACGAATCTTTTCTGCTTCTGCTTCTGCTTCAATGATTTTGCGCTTTTTCTCGATTTCTTGGCTCACCAGCACGTTAGCGCTCTGTGTGGCGCGTTCTCGGTCTGCACGAGCCTCCTCGGCTTTTTGCTCTGCAGAATAGGCTTCTTCGAGAGCCTTTGCCGCAGCCACCTTTTCTGCAGCAATGGCTTTTCGTTGTGCTTCGGCCTCACGTTCACGTCGGTCGGCATCAGAGTTGGCAATTTGTACCTTTGCCTCGTTTTCGCCCTGTACTGCTTGTGCATTGGCTTCTGCTGTACGGATACGGGTCTCTCGGTTTGCTTCTGCCTTACCGATTTCACCGAACTTCTCCTGCTCGGCCACGCGCACCTTGGCTTCGTTGATAGCCTTGGCTGCTGCTTCCTGACCGAGTGCTTCAATGTAACCGCTCTCGTCGTTGATGTCAGTCACGTTCACGTTAATGAGGCGCAGACCAATCTTTTTTAGCTCCACTTCAACGTTGCTGGAGATGGCTTCGAGGAACTTGTCACGGTCGGAGTTCAGCTCCTCAATGCTCATGGTAGCAATAACAAGACGCAACTGACCGAAAAGGATGTCTCGTGCCAGTTCCTGGATTTGACCGGCTGTCAGGCCCAGCAAGCGTTCTGCAGCAGCAGTCATGCTCTCAGAGTCGGTAGAGATACCAACGGTGAATCTGCATGGAACGTCAACTCGAATGTTCTGGCGTGACAAGGCATTAGTCAAGTTGGCGTCAATGCTGATAGGTGTCAAGCTCAAGTATGCATAATCCTGAATGATAGGCCATACGAACGTGCCGCCGCCATGTACGCACTTGGCAGAGCCGCGGTTGCCTGTTGTTCCATAAACTACCAGAATCTTGTCTGACGGACATCTTCTGTAACGATTGATGATGGAAACGAGAAGTACGATGGCTACGACCACCGCTACAATAATGAGATAGGTCATATTGGTTGTTGTTTAAAGTTTCTATTTTACTAATACGGTAAACCCGTCAATCACACTGTCAACAGTGACTTTCTGCCCGCTGGAGAACCCCTCTCCTTCAGTCATGGCGTCAAACTCCTGCACGGAACCGTTGAGGCTTACTTGTACTTTGCCCTTTCCTCCTTTATTGGCAGGAATGCGCAGATACACATCTACGGTCTTGCCTACGCAATCATTGATGCTAAAGGCGCCGTTATGCTCCAACTTCTTGGTTTGCTTTTTGATGAAGAAGAACATGAGCACGAAGGCGATGCCTACCAGCAGGGCTATGATGGCGAGCAACCACTTATTGGTGACGGAGCCGGCAAAGCAGATGCCTGCCCATCCGAAGCCAACAATGAAGTTGACGAAGTTCTTGATGCTGAAGAGCGAGATGCTGCCACCCAAGTCCATGGTATCGGGACCGTCGAAGTCAACATCCATGTCGCTGCTGTCCATTCCCATAAGAGTCAATGCCATCTGTATGACAAAGATAGCTGAACCAACGACAGCGCAGCCCCAGAACACTTGCATCCAAGCATCCATGCTCTGAAACATTTCCCAGTAAGCTTGCATAGTTCTGTTTGTTTTAAGAAAAAACTCGCCACAAAGATAGAGAAAAGTTAGGAGTTAGGTGTTAGGAGTTGGAAGTTTTTTGCACCCTAAGGCTTTTTTTTTGAAAAAGTAACACTTTCACTCTTAACTTCTCGCTTAGTGCCTCTAATTTTTCTTACCTTTGCAGCCGAATTTGTTAAAAAGAGATAGTATGAAAATAGGATTTGACAACGAAAAATACCTCAAGATTCAGTCGGAGCACATCCGTGAGCGCATTGCTCAGTTTGATGGCAAGCTGTATCTGGAGTTGGGCGGTAAGTTGTTTGACGATCACCATGCTTCGCGTGTACTTCCAGGCTTTAAGCCTGACAGTAAATTGCGTATGTTCCAGCAGTTGAGTGACAGTCTTGAGATTGTGATTGTGATTAGCGCTGAAGACATCGAGAAAAACAAGATGCGTGCAGACCTTGGCATTACTTACGACGAAGACGTGTTGCGTCTGCGTGATGAGTTTATGAACCGTGGGTTCTACGTGGGTTCGGTGGTAATTACTCACTATGATGGTCAGCGCGCTGCAGACCAATTCCGTCACCGCTTGGAGCGTTTGGGTATCAAATCCTATTGCCACTACCTGATTGACGGCTATCCTCACAATGTGGAGCTGATTGCTTCTGATGAAGGCTTTGGTAAGAACGACTATGTCGAGACAACTCGTCCGCTTGTCATTGTGACGGCTCCTGGTCCGGGCAGTGGAAAGATGGCGGTGTGCTTGAGCCAGCTCTACTGTGAGAATCAGCGTGGCATTCGTGCTGGTTATGCCAAGTTTGAAACCTTTCCAGTGTGGAATCTTCCTTTGAAGCATCCAGTCAACATCGCTTATGAGGCTGCTACGGCTGACCTCAACGATGTGAACATGATTGACCCTTTCCATTTTGATGCGTATGGCAAGGTGGCCATCAACTACAATCGTGACATTGAGATATTCCCTGTGCTCAATGCGCTCTTCGAGGGCATCTACGGCGAGAATCCTTATAAGTCGCCTACTGACATGGGTGTGAACATGGTGGGCTTCTGCATCTGCGATGATGAAGTATGCTGCCAGGCTTCGAAAGATGAGATTATTCGTCGTTACTACGATGCCACCAATAAGTTGGCTGATGGTGCTTGCAATGAAAATGAGGTGAGCAAGATTCAGTTGCTCTTCAATCAGGCCAAGATAACCACAGCTGCCCGTCGTTGTACGGTAGCGGCTAATGACCGTAAGGCTCAGACTGGTGTTCATTGCGCTGCGATGGAGATGGAAGATGGTACCATCATCACCTCTAAGACCGGCTCTTTGTTGGGTTGCTGCGCCGCATTGCTGCTCAATGTGATGAAGCATTTGGCGGGTATCGACGATGAAGCGAAACTTATTCCGCAGAGCATGATTGAACCTATTCAGAAGACCAAGATTGAATATTTGCGCGGTGGCAATCCTCGCCTCCACACAGATGAGGTTCTTGTGGCGATGTCTGTGCTTTCACAGCATGATGAAAATTGTCGTCTTGCTCTTGAGCAACTTCCCAAACTTCGTGGTTGTCAGATGCACAGCACCGTAATGTTGGGTGAAGTGGACCGCAAGATACTGAAGAAGCTCGGTTGTGGGCTCACTTGCGACCCAGTGAAGAAGAAGTAAGAGATTGATAATAATGATAGTAAAGGCCTGCTTTCGTGCGAAAGCAGGCCTTTTTGTGTCGTCATGTAAATGGGGGACAAACGAGTCAGAAAGCGAATCGTCAAAGGATTAGGGCTTGCTCGATTCTTGTGCTTCGTGTGCCTTCCTTTATGCTTTGTGCTTCATTTCTCCATGATACCCACGAGCTTGTCGTAAGTCATGCCCTCGAAACTTTCCAACACATAGTCACATCTGTCTTGAAGCTCTTCCTGAGTGTGGTTGGAAGCAAGACCAACGGTGAAAATACCCGATGACATGCCTGCTTGCAGTCCTGTATAAGCGTCTTCAAACACAACGCATTCGTCAATGTCAGCCTCGAAAATTCGTGCTCCTAGCAAATAACAGTCAGGCGCAGGTTTCGAGGCGGTGAAGTCTTCAGCGGTGAGCACCTTGTCGAAAAGACTGTCGAACTGCGGAATCTGACGCTTTACGCTCTCCATTTTTGGGATGTTAGAACTGGTCACCACAGCACACTTCACTCCGTTGCATTTCAGGTCCTTGATGAATTGAAGCGCTCCGGGATAAAATTCGTAGCGCATCTGCGCTTCCCACTCGTTCAGGCCAGCTGTGATTTCGGCTTGCCATTGTGGATCAGGAAAGTAGGTGTCGAAAATTTGCGTGAGTGTGGTGCCTTTAATGAGGTGCTCGAGTCGTGGCACGTCCGGGCGGTACTTTCTTGCAGTGGCTCCCCAAAAGACCGTGTATTGGTCTTCGGTGTCTACCAATGTTCCATCCAGGTCAAATAGCGCGGCCTTCAGTCTGCGGCGTCGAGGAATATTCCTGTCTCCTCGCACAAAGAGCTCGCCCCAAGGCATAGCAGTCTTTTCGTCTTCAATATCTTCGTTTCGTTTGGTCCAAAATGTTGCCATAGTGATGAATTTGGCCACAAAGGTAGGTAAAAGTTGTGAGTTGGAAGTGATGAGTGAAGAGTTTTTGTATTCTAATGCGTTTTTTTTGAAGAGGTTGTGCGTTCACTCCATGCTTTTTCTTACCTTTGTGGCGGAATCGGATGTGAGCTAAATCCAGAATCGATGACTCATGGGATTTCGTATTCCGTTTCCTTCCAAGCAAGGGTTAATAAACTTAGTTACAAACACATTCAAAAACAAACACATGAAAAGTCTAATGCTCGCAGCGGCTATGCTGCTCATGGGGACGGCATGCTTTGCCCAGACCCGCAATCTTCCTAAACCCAACATGAAACGTCAGACATTGTCTGTAATGGGTTCGTTCAAACAGCGTAAGTCAGTGCGTGCGTACAGCGCCAAGCAGCTCTCGGAACAGGACTTGAGCGACTTGCTGTGGGCAGCTCAGGGCAAAAACCGTGAAGACGGCCATTTGACGTCTCCCACTGCGATGAACCGCCAGGAAATCCGTCTCTATGTGTTCACCGCTCAAAACGTTTCGCTTTACAATCCTCAAAAGAACACCCTTACGCAAGTGGCCAATGGCGACCATCGCGACATCGTGGCAGCAGGCCAGGACTTTGCCAAAGCAGCCCCAGTCAGCCTCGTTATGGTGGCCGATATGGACAAGTTTGGCAGCAATAACCAGCATGCTCAGTGGATGGTGGGTGCAGATGTGGGCATTGTCAGTCAGAACATCAACCTTTTCTGTGCTGCAGCAGGTCTGTGCACCGTTCCTCGTGGTACGATGAACCAGAAGGCCATCCAGCAGTTGCTGAAACTTGGTGAGAACCAGATTCCAGTGCTGAACAATCCTGTTGGCTATCCTGCTAAATAGTGCTGTTCCTTCGTTCCCTGGCAAAGGGGCAGAAACGTAGAATGTGAACGGATGGGGTTCGGAAATGCTTCTGAACGTTCCGCTTTGGCTTTGTCTCGGACGGCATTCGAACAATAAAAGTAAAAAAAGACGCTTTAATTTTTGTATTGTTTGAAATTTGTGCTACCTTTGCACCCGATTTCACGGAACACCAAGGGTTCTGTGCTTATCAATCGGGAAGTAGCGCAGTTGGTTAGCGTACACGTCTGGGGGGCGTGTGGTCGCCAGTTCGAGTCTGGTCTTCCCGACTGTCTAAAGAGGCTGTGTCAATGCTGATACGGCCTCTTTTTTTTGTTCCTGTCATGACGCTCTTTCTGCACCGGAAAAACGGTGTGACTCAGACCGATGGTGTCGGTGTGACTCAGACCGACCTATGCGGTGTGACTCACACCGCCAAAGTGGTGCAGGAAGGGCTGTAGAAACAGCAAAGGATGCGTCACGAAGATGGCGCATCCTTTTTCTATGTGTGAACGCCCAAACTGCTTCAAGTCCTGGCGCTCCTGTATCGTCATTGGAGGTTGCTTTATGCATCCAACAAAAAAGAGGATGAGCCAATATTGACTCATCCTCGTGTGATCCGCTTGGGGCTCGAACCCAAGACCCCAACATTAAAAGTGTTGTGCTCTACCAGCTGAGCTAGCGGATCTACCTAATAGGCTTACGGAAGGAGTTCCCGAGGGAACGAGTGACGGGTTTTTGTGCCCGTCTGCTTTTCGTAAGCGGGTGCAAAGGTAGTGCAAATTTTGGATAATGCAAAATAAATGTGCTATTTTTTGAGGTCGGAAGTGAAAAATAGAGGAACGTGGGGTGAAAAGGGCTTGAAATGCGTGGGGGAAGTGTGAGGTTTTGACTCTATTCTTCTTCTGCTGCGATGGAGAGACTCTCTTCGTCATCGTAGTGGTAGCTTATCTTTGCCCCGCGGTTTTGGAGGGCAATGTAGTTGAGTGTACGAAGAAGTCCTTGCAGGGTCTGTTCGCGTTCAGTCTTTTTCAGTTGGCATTCCCACACTTCAATGGTGTGCCATCCTTGTGCTTTGAGTGCCAGGCGGTTTTCGTGGTCTCGCTCCTTGTTGCGTTGGATTTTGTGTGCCCAGTAGTCGGCGTGGGTCTGAGGAAGGCGGTACAGGGAGCAGCCTTCGTGCCCGTGCCAAAAGCAGCCGTTGATGAAGATGCAGGTGCGGAGTCCCACGATGGTGAGGTCGGGGGTGCCAGGCAGAGTTTTGGCATGGATGCGGTAGCGGAAGCCGTGACTGAACAGGAAACGGCGCACAAGCATTTCGGGTCGTGTGTTCTTCGACCTGATTCTGCGCATGCAGTTGCTGCGCTGCTGGGGTGTCATCGTGTCTGCCATGGGCTTTTTTTTAGATGGTGGAAGAGCAATGCGGGTGCGCTCACACTGTGCTTTATTGCTTCTCCGTCATGTATTTCCAATACCGTCGGGGCATGTCGTTGAGCTGCTTCTTGGGGTTCATGCGCTCGCGGATGCAGATGGCCTTGAAGTAGGTTCTCCACAGTTCCTGAAAGAGTTTGTCATCTTCGCTCAGCACCTCATCGTTGAGTTTGCCGTTATCGAGGTTGAAGGGCAGGGCGTCTTCGTTCTGAAACGTGATGCGTGTCACCTCCTGCTGGTCGTAGTAGAATCCGTAGCGACGTTTTGCATCGTAGAGCAGCCACGGTTGGGTGCCGAATCTGTCTTTGAAGTGCTCTACCACGAGAGGGAGCACATTGTGATCGGGGGACACGACTCCTAAGTAGGTTCCATCTTTGGTCTTTTGGAAGCGCACAAACTGCATCATCCGCAATCGCTCGTGCATCACTTTCCGAAAGATGTTCGTCACAGCCAGCACATCGGGGTCGGAGAAGTTTCGTTCAATGCTTCGAGCTCCTTCTGCCTGCCGAAACACCTTACACATATAATTAAATAAGGAAAGGTCCAGTTCGCGCAGTTCAGAAAGGTAGCTGACAGCCAGCAGCCTCATGGATTCTTTCGATACTCGCTTTTCCAGTCCGGCCCACACTCGTTGTGCCCGGTCCTCTGCTGTCATCACCTCATGCACCTCTTCGCAGAACAGGGGGAGAGGCTCTCCTTTTCCCACCAGCATCTCTGGCTGCTGATGGAGCGAGAAGGCATCAAAGACGGCGGAGAGCACTCCGTCCAGCGTTCGGTCTATGGTGTATACAAGCATTTTGTCATGTATAATTTGACGATGTGCAATATGCTATTTATTCTTTCTTCTCATCCTTCTCTTCTCCAAAATCGAGGGTGAGCTGCAGTTCGGCTGCAGCCTTCTTCTGTTGGGCTTTTGAGACCAGCAGGGGTTTGAGGCGTTCGGGGTGCAGCTCGTTGATACCCACGATGGGGTTGGCATAGCCATCTGTGAGTTCGTGGCAGGTGATGAAGTATTTGGCTTTCTTCATGACCACCCCCATTTTCTTCAGGTGGTAGGACGTGATGCGGTTGAAGCGTCGTGAATTGACGATGAGCATGGCAGACTTCACGCCGATGCCTGGCACACGGAGAATCCGCTCGTAGTCGTCGCGGTTGATGTCCACAGGAAACTGCTCGGGGTGTCTTAGAGCCCATGCTAGTTTTGGGTCCACTTCTAGATCAAGATTGGCATTGGCTTCATCTACAATTTCTTCCACCTTGAACTGATAGAAGCGCATGAGCCAGTCGGCCTGATAAAGGCGATTCTCCCGCACCAGGGGAGGCTGCTTCAAGATGGGCAGTCGGGCATCGTAGGTGTTCACGCTCACATAGCCTGAATAATAGACGCGGTGCATGGTGGGCTGTCCATACATGGCCGATGACATGTATAGGATGTCGCGGTCTGTCTCAGCTGTAGCTCCCACAATCATCTGGGTGCTCTGGCCTGCTGGTACAAAGCGGGGTACATGGCGCAGATGCTTTCGGTCCTCTTTGTTCTCCAGCACGCCTTGCTGAATGAACCTCATGGGAGCGAATACGCTTTGGTGGTCCTTCTCGGGGGCTAGCAACTTTAGCGACGTCTCGTTCGGAATCTCGATGTTCACACTCATGCGGTCGGCGTAGCGTCCGGCTTCGCTCATCAGTTCCCGGCTGACGCCGGGAATGCTCTTCAGGTGGATGTATCCATTGAAATGGTGCACTGTGCGCAGGTCCTTGGCGATAGCAACAAGACGTTCCATGGTGTAGTCGGGGTTCCGTACCACTCCGCTGCTTAGGAACAAGCCTTCGATGTAGTTCCTCCTGTAGAACTCCATCACAATTTCCTCCAATTCATGCACGGCCAGCGTAGCCCGCTTGATATCGTTGCTGCGGCGATTGATGCAGTAGGCGCAGTCGTACATACAATAGTTGGTGAGCATGACTTTCAGGAGGGATATGCAGCGCCCGTCGTCGGCAAACGAGTGGCAGATGCCAACGCCTCCGACGGTGTTCCCCACCATGCCCTGTTTTCCGCCGCGCACAGTGCCGCTTGACGAGCATGAAACATCGTACTTGGCCGATTCGGCAAGTATGCGCAGTTTCTCTAAAGTCTTTTCAGTAAGCATGTGGCAAGCCTCGTTTTTTTGAGGAAAAGTCAGTTGAGATTCTCTTTCGTTACCTCTTCTTCTTCTTCTTCTTCTTCCAGCACATAGCGCTTATAGTAGGAGACGAGTAGCGTAGTGATGGGCAGGGCAATAATGAGACCTATGAAGCCGAGCAGAGTGCCCCAAATGGAGAGGGACAGCAGAATGACAGCAGCATTGAGGCCTGTCACTTTGCCCATGATGCGAGGCGTGAGCACCCAGTCTTGGATGGCTTGTACCACGCAGAAGACAATGATGGCGGCTAGAATGATTCCCCAGAAGTTCTGTCCCGTGTCGTGGGCTTTCAGCAAAGCCAATACAATTGTAGGGATGAAGCCCACGACTTGCAGGTAAGGCACAAGGTTGAGGAAGCCGATGAAGAGTCCGAGTGGAATGGCCAGCGGGAAGTCGATAATGAGGAAGCCAATGCTGAAAAGCACTCCCACGCACATGGCGATGATGGTTTGTCCACGGAAGTAGCGGTTCATGCCATTCTTTAGGTCGGATACGACTCCATACACGATGCCGCGTTTGCTGCGTGGTACAAGCTTGAAGAGCCCTTCTGCCATTTCTTCATAATCTGCCAGAATGAAGAAGAGGTAGATGATGGCGATGAGAGAGGCAATGACGCCGATGATAGCATTGACGCTGCTGCTGAGGATGGAAACGACTTGCGGCACTCTCTCTTCCACGATTTGCGTGACATCCTGAATGGTCAATGCTTTGGTTATCTGGTCCACATTGATATGGTGCTTGATGAAGTATTCCGCTTCGGATGCAGCGGAGGTGACCGTGGCATCGGTGGTGGCATATTCAACGATGATGTTCTTGAGGTGTCCCACTTCTGCGATGATAGGAGGGATGATGAGGAAGCTTCCCCCTGTGAGGATGCCCACAATGAGCAGGATGGTGATAATGATGCTGGCTGTTCTTGACTTGACCCTGCATCGATATTGGATGAAGTGCACGATGGGGTAGAGCAGGTAGGCAATCAGCCATGCTACGAGGAAGGGTATCAGCACGCTGCTGAGGCGGTTGACGAGGAGATAGACAACGCCTAAAAGGACGATGCTCATCAAGAGCCGCACGAAACGGTCGAATGTAATGGGCTTTGTTTTCATGTTGTATGAGGTTATGCTGCTGAATTGTTGTACGAAGATACACAAAAACTTATGTTTCAGTGGTCTGTTGTGTGAAAAAAAGTTGTTTTTGAAAGGAAAATGCGTCAAGTCAGTGTTTTTATTTCTATTTTTGCAACAAATTGTTGACTCGCTTTGGGTAAATTGTATGTAGTTCCGACTCCTGTAGGGAATATGGAAGATATGACTTACAGGGCTGTGCGTGTGTTGAAAGAGGCTGATTTGATTTTGGCTGAAGACACGCGCACCTCGAGTGTGTTGTTGCAGCATTATGACATTCATGGCGAGCTGTTGTCTCACCATAAGTTTAATGAGCATGAGACGGTGCAGGGCGTGGTGCGCCGAATTCAGGGAGGACTGACCGTTGCATTGATTAGTGATGCGGGCACTCCAGGCATTAGCGATCCTGGCTTTCTGCTGGTGCGTGAGTGTGTGCAGCATGGCATTGAGGTGCAGACTCTTCCTGGGCCTACGGCGTTCGTTCCAGCCTTGGTGAGCAGCGGGCTCCCTTGTGACAAGTTCTGCTTTGAGGGATTTCTCCCCCAGAAAAAAGGGCGGCAGACCCGGCTTGACCGGCTGAAGGACGAGGAACGGAGCACGATTATCTATGAGTCGCCTCGCCGTTTGGTGAAGACGTTAAAGCAGTTGATGGAAATGATGGGCGAGGAGCGCAAAGTGTGTGTGTCGCGTGAAATATCCAAGCTGCACGAGGAGCATGTGAGAGGCACACTGAAAGAGGTGACAGAGCATTTTGAGCGTGTGGAGCCTTTGGGTGAGATTGTCATCATATTGGAAGGCAAACCGGATGAAACGGGCGCCTCTGCACAGAGAGAAGAAAAGATGTCTGATGACCCACTGCGTATGCTGATGGGAACAGGCAAGAAAAAGAATAAATACAAGAATTAATAATAAAACAAAGGAATATGAAACAGGTTAAGAACTTCGGAGTGAAAGCCTTTTGTGTGGCAGCTATGGCATCAGCATTGATGGCATGTAATGAAGGAATGAAGGGAAGCGGCAATGTCGATCGCGAGCGTGACTCGTTGCGTAACATCATCGACCAGAAGGATAACGAGATTAATGACTTGATGGGCACTTTCAATGAGATTCAGCAGGGCTTTGACCTCATCAACGAGGCAGAGGGCCGTGTGAATATGCTGAAAGACAATGCTGAGAATAACAGCTCGCGTGAGAACATCCGTGAGAACATGACCTTCATTCAGGAGACAATGGAGGAGAACCGCCGCAAGATTGAGGAGCTGGAGAACAAGCTCAGTTCGAGCACTATCAACTCTTCCAAGTTGAAGGAGACGATTAGCAACCTGACGCTTCAGCTGAATGCAAAAACTGCTGAGCTAGAGGCCCTGCGTGCTCAGTTGGCCGAGAAGGATGTGATGATTGCCGAGCTGGGCACAGCGGTTAACACGCTGAAAGACGAGAACGCACAGGTGAAGCAGCAGAAGGACGAGGTGGAGCAGATTGCCAAGAACCAGGACTCGCAGTTGAACACAGCGTGGTATGTTTTCGGAACCAGCAAGGAACTGAAAGAGCAGGGCATCCTGCAGAAGGGTGAGGTGCTGAAGGGCGACTACAACAAGGAGTATTTCACAAAGATAGATATCCGCAAGGTGAATGTCATCTCTCTGGAGTCGAAGTCTGCATCACTCCTCACAAACCATCCGGCAGGCTCATACACGCTGCTGAAAGACAGCAAGGGTGAATACACCCTGCGCATCACCGACGCTCAAAAGTTCTGGAGTGTGAGCAAATACCTTGTGGTCAAGGTAAAATAAATACAGAAAATCCTATGAAAACGATTGTGACGAAAATCCTGCCAGTTCTGTTCTTCTTGTGCAGTGCCACGTCTGTGCTTGCTCAGGGAAACAGTGATTGGGAACCGACGGGCACATGGCCGTTCCTGAACAAGCAGTTCCGTACTGCTACGGTCTACACGGGGGTGTTCAATCGGACGAAGACCGTTGTCCCCTGCAACATTCATGTGGGTAACCAGACATTGTGGTATAGCCAGAACGACACATTGATGGAAGCCATCCCCGGCACCATCATTCGTGTAGAGTTCCCCAATGGCGATGTGTATATGCCTGTGGGGAGCAACAATGAGCTGGGACGCATCGTGCGCGAAGACACTATAGGTGGCCGTGTGGCCCGAGTGGTGTGGGCGCAGGTGCTGAATCGCAAGGCCCTCGACCAGCGCTACCTGGACTATTGGAATAAGAGTCAGAACTTGTTGCAAGGCTCTTCCTTCTCAGGTTTTGCGGCCCTGGCCGATGTGGAAGGAGGCCGAATACTCGAGGAAGAGCCCCTGCCCCTGATGAATGTGTTCTATTTTCAGGTGAACGGTGAAATCTTTCAGGCCACGTCGAAGAACATTTTGGCACACATCAATCCTAAGCGCAAGCAGGAATACCGCAACTTCACCCGATCGGCAGAAATCATCTCCACCAACGAGAGCTCCATCTTGAAGATATGGAAAGAGTTTTTCTTGAAGTGGAATAAAGATGGAGCCGTGGGCACTAAGCGGCAATAACTCCATTCACACATAGACGACTCTTCTCCTCAGGGAGAGACGTATCTTGCCCGTTGGCAGAATCAAGCAAATGCACATCCGATTCTGCCAGCGGGCATTCTTATATGCACAAATAGCGTCCCCCCCTCCGCATGAATTCCTCCACTGGGCGATTGTGTGCTTGTGTTTTTTTTGCTGGCCCAAGAGTGGAAAACAAAGGATAGACTTTCAAAATATGCAAGAAATGTCTCAAAATATGCAAAAAAAAGCAGAAAGTAAACTTTAAATGTGAAGATATTAAAAGGAAACTATTACATTTGTCGCCAAAGTTTAGCCTTAAGTTGCTGAATGTATGCAAGCACAGACCTCCCCAAAAGAATACCAAGAGAATACCAGCTACAGAAGCTCATTACGGTGTGAATGCATCCAGCCAACGCTTGCGCCCTCGCGACACATTCCGTGAAAGAGCGGGAGCGGCAAGCCCATAAAAGACAGAATCATCATTAACTTTAATACATTCTACATTATGAAAAAACATCAAACATCCATTCGTCAATGGCGGCCGTGGCTCGTGCTGCTGGCGCTCTTCGCTTGGCTGCTGCCACAGACGGCGGCGGCGGATCTCTCGTATGAGGACGATCCCGACAACTACACTGTCGAATTGGGTGGCTCGAATGTCATCTACTTCACGGCTCCGTGCTATGACACGAGCGGTGCCGACACGTGGATTCAAGAGGGCAACCTCCGGGTCTCGGTAGATGGTGCTGATCCAGTGACCATCTTCACATGGAAGTCTGAAAAGAACATCGACAACGACAACACCACGTTGAAAGTGAACTTCAGTACCACTGCCGACGGTTTCTTCGACATTACGCTGGGTAATTCGAGAAACACTTTCCGTCTGACGAAGAACAACGGCGGAGAGCAATCCGTGGTGCGCAACAGCGACGGCAAGACCTTCGGGTTCAGTGCTGAGTGGATGGTGCCCTACAACCTGTTAGGCAAGAAACTGACATTCAGCTGGGATGTTACTCGTAACGGTAACTCTGCCACCGTTCTAGAAAGGGCGGTGCCGGGCCTCGCGACGAAGGAAATCAGCATGCCGGCGGCAAGTGCGAAGCTGGAGCCTTTCGTCTCCCTGCCTATGCTGAGCACGAACAATCCGGGCAAACTGGAAATACCCTGGTTCCTGCCTTCCGACAGCATTGTCAGTGCCCACTACGAGTACACTGACGATACCGGCAAGCGTCATGAGGAGAAGATTGAGAACGTGAAGAGCAGTTCCATCCTGCTCGATGCCAACGTGCCCTACCGTAACTTCCGCGTCGTTTGCAGCTACAAGGAGGCGAGCGACAAGGGTTCTTACCTCATAGAGAACCAAGGGTCTGCGGTGCAGAACATCCCCGTGATTCACACCCCCGTCGGACTGACCGCCCGCCAATTGGACGGCCAGGACTTGAAGGTGGAAGTGAAGTGGAACATTGTCTATCCTGACGATGAGGACTTGACACCCACCGACTTCTTCGAGGTGCAGCGTTCGATTACCGGTGAGGAGAAGGACTTCGTCACCATACAACAGTTGCCTTACATCTCTGTCAGCAAGCAGTCAACCTATACCTTCGTTGACAACACGCTGATGGATGACATCACGCCTGACATGCTGGTGAATGGCGGTACGCTCGACAAGCTGACCTACCGTGTGCGCCGCACCATCACCAAAGAC
Organism: uncultured Prevotellaceae bacterium; assembly: GCA_900318775.1. Lineage (GTDB taxonomy): Bacteria > Bacteroidota > Bacteroidia > Bacteroidales > Bacteroidaceae > Minthosoma. Next base: position 56,778 of record ONLY01000009.1, read on the forward strand.
TGGAACTGGGCCAAGAACACTTGCTCGAGCACGAAGTGCGTTGTCGATAACCTGCACCTGCTGCGCATTGCCAACTATTCGGCTAAGTGGGAGGACGAGCGGGCCTACACCGTCCGCGTGTCGTGGAACTATGCCGACGAGCACGGTGCCGTATGGGACGACCGTGCCCAGATGGTGCTGCGTGTGGCCATGAAGAACCGCGACGGCCAGCCTGTGGATACCCAGGTCTATACGCTCGACCAGAACGATCGCGCCCAGTGCTACAAGATTATCAGCCTCTCGCGCTCGTGCGTGAACTATGATATAGAGATGTATGTGGAGCAGGGCGAGTCGCCCCTCAACTACATCATCCCGACGACGGAAAACGGCTACTTCAACATTAAGTCATACGAAGACTGGGTGACTTTCCGCGACATGGTTCAAGCTGCCAAGGGTGAGAAAGACGTGAATGCCCGCCTCTATGCCGACATCGAAACTGGCATCAACATTGGCTGGGAAGCCGACAGACCCTACCGGGGCACCTTCGACGGCAACGGCCACACAGTGAAGACCTGGATCGACAACAGCAGCGCAGATTTCGCTGCCCTCTTCCGCTATGCCAAGGACTACACCATCCAGAACCTGCACGTGACAGGCACCGTCAAGGGTGGCATTCACTCAGCAGGACTCGTGGGTCACAGCGACGCTTCTGAGGGAGGGCGCAACACCATCCAGAACTGCCGTGTGTCTGTCAATGTGGAATCAGCCAAGACCCATGCCGGCGGCATCGTCGGCCATGGTCTGGAAGCCGCCCACACCATCACCGACTGCTTGTTCGACGGTTCCATCAAATGCTCCAGTGGTAACTCTGCCGGAGCCATCATCGGATGGTCGAACAAAAACGACGGCGACATGGTAACCAACTGCCTGGAAAAAGGTACCTATACCAACATCAAAAACCTGGGCATGAACTTCATCCACGGAGTTGGCGCATGGGGTAATGGCGATCATGGCTCGAACAACTGGACCAGTCATAACTGGGCCGAAGCCAGTCAGGTTGGCTCTCGTTCGGCGGCTGAACTGATTGAGGAACTGGGCAGCAGTAACTGGGTGACGGATAACGGCACGGTGGTTCCCAAGACGAACACCATCACCGGCATTACAAACTTCTTCTTCCCCATCCACACGGCTCAAGACTGGACGACATTCCGCGACAAGGTGCAGGCTGCCAAGGGCCAGTACGACGTGAATGCCCGCCTCTATGCCGATATCAGTATTGAAAACTCTGTTGGATTGTACGAAACGTATCCATATCGCGGTACGTTCGACGGCAACGGTCATACGCTGAATGTTAATATTTCAGGTGGTTCCTTGAATTCTATTGCCATATTCCGCTTTGTTGATAATGCTACATTCAGCGACCTGCATATAACAGGAAACATCAATACCAACCAAATGTATGCAGGAAGTCTTATTGGCCGTATCCAGAACGGCCATTCGGTTATCATTGAGAATTGCCGATCGTCAATCACCCTCAACAATTCCATTAATGGCGACGCCACGATGGGCGGCTTTGTGGGTCTTGTAGGAGACAATGGCAGTGTTTCATTCCGTAACTGTAAGTTTGATGGTATTTTTGATGGAGCAAATTGTAGTCACATCGGCGGTTTCATTGGTTGTTGCCTTGAGAACACTACGGAAACCATTGAGAACTGTCTTTTCGCCCCTGCAAGCATTAATACCAAGCCCGATGGCTGCCAAACGTGGGTACGCAAGTACAATAGTAGTATATTGACGATTGTCAACAGCTATGCTACCCGTGATTTCACAGGATTGGTCGTCATCCGTACTGCCAATGACTGGACTACATTCAGGGATATGGTGAAGAACGCCAAGGGTCAGTATGATGTGAATGCCATTCTCGCGGCCGACGTTAATGCCGGTACCATCATGGTCGGCTGGGAAACAGAAAACTACTATCGCGGCACTTTCGACGGCAACGGCCACACGCTGACTTTCAGCGTAAATGACCATGGCGCAGAATGTCTTGCTCCCTTCAGATATGTAGGCAATGCCACTATCCGCAACCTGCACACGGCAGGCACCATTAATAACAACCATAAGTTTACAGGCGGTCTCATTGGCCAAGTTCTTGCAGGAAGTACTGTCAACATTGAGAACTGCCATTCGTCGATGACCCTTAACAGCGGTGTGAATGGTGATGCTACTAACGGTGGTTTCATAGGCGTTATACAAGCCACCAATTCCAAAGCCAGATTCACCAACTGTAAGTTTGATGGCAGCTTTGAGGGTACCAATTGCCACTCGAACGGTGGCTTCGTGGGCTGGTCCGACAGTCCTGTCACTATTGTGGACTGCCTCTTCATGCCCAACAAAGTCACTACCAATCCCGAAAGCAGTGAGACATGGGCACGCGGTGGAAACTGCACGACTACGAACAGCTATGCCACCAAAGAGTTCATCCACGTCATCAACAACACCAGCGACTGGGAAGAGTTCAGAAATGCGGTCGCCAGACGTGGCAGTCATAGCGTCAATGCTATTCTGAATGCAGACATCAAAGCAGGTACCTCCATATTGAACTTCAAGGGTATGTTCGATGGCAACGCTCATACCATCGAGATGAGTTGCACCATGTTCAATTCTGCCAATGGCTACACCATCAAGAATCTGCACGTCACAGGCGCATACGGTGGCGACCAGCACGTAGCAGGACTTGTCACCTCAAGTTGGAACGCTAACATCCAGAACTGCTGGGTATCGACCTCCATCCATTGCAACACAACCCATGCCGGCGGCTTTATTGGCCATGCACAAGATTCACCGCACACCATCAACAACTGTCTGTTCGACGGTGCCATTAGCGCTAAAAACGATGGACAGGTTGATGGAACATCCTACGTCGGAGCATTCATCGGCTGGGGAGGCGGTGCAGATAACTACGTAACCAATTGTTTGGAAGACGGAAATTATTACTACGTTAATCACGCTGGATTCTGCTATAAAGGAAGTGGCGATGCATGGGGTAATACCGGTAACAGCAAAAATAACTACACCTACAAAGACGTAAGCTGGAACGAGGTCAATTACGATGGCATCAGGCATAGCAACGTGAACAGCTGGTACAGTAAACTGGGCGAAGGCTGGTATGTGAGTGGCTCTAACGTGCTGCCCAAGATGGAAAGACGCGAATTGTGGAACAACGTAGGCTCCCTGTCCGCCAGCGATCTGGCCAAGAATCTGGGCAGTGGATGGAAGGTGGATGGCAACAAGGCCGTACCTGTGATGGGCAGTAGCTCGATTGGCGCCACCGAGGAAGAACTGGAACAGTACTTCACCTTCGGCTGGACGAAGGAGAACAACAAGCTGGTGCCCGCCACCACGACGGTTGAGGAACCCGTTTACGCCGAGATCACCAAGCCGACGCTTCCCAACTTCTACCACAAGAACACGGGTACAATAGACAAGACACTGGTGACGACGACGCGCCAGAGCAGCGTGCTGCTGGCCTGGAACACCGACGGCAACCCCATCGACTACTTCACCGTGATGCGCCGCGTGAAGGGTCAGGGCGACGATGCTTGGAAAGAGATTGCCACCTTCTTGGATGATATGAGCTATGAGGACACCAGCGTGTCGCCTCTGGCTATCTACGAATACAAGGTGCTCGGCGTGAATGACTGCGAGGGCCGTGACTCGACCGCGACCGAAGTGAAGGTGGGCGAGTGCAAGCACACGGGCCGCGTCGATGGCTATGTGCGCTTCAACGACGGCACCAGCGCTGCCGGCATCCAGGTGGACATCAACTATAAAGGTAAAAAGGTGATGAGCGTCTTCACCGACGATAGCGGACACTTCGTGGCCGACGAACTGTCGTACCAGGGCGGTGCGAGCGTCACGTACGATGTGAGTGCCGTGGGCAAGAACGGCGAAGATTTCTCGCCAAAGGGCTTCAGCGTGACCTTCGATGCCCATAGCAACGACGAGACGCTGCGCGAAATCTCCATCCTGAACGGCAAGCGCTTCTCGGGCTACGTGATGTACGACGGCACGAGCATCCCCGTGAAGGGTGCCAACTTCAAGGTGAACGGCAAGAAGGTTTACAACACGAAGGGCAAGCTCTTAGAGACAGAGTACGACGGCTCGTTCTCCTTCCGCGTGCTGCCCGGCAACGACACCATCCAGGTGGTGATGGACGGCCACAACTTTACGAATGACGGCTACTTCAAGGGCGCCACTGGCCACAACTTCACCGACGATGTGGCTGGCATCTACTTCTACGACGCCACGAAGGTGAAGCTCGCTGGCCGCGTGGTCGGCGGCGAGGATCAGGGCCAGAAGCCTTTGGGCAACAACCTCTCGACCAACAACCTGGGCGACTCGCTGACCATCGTGCTCACCTTGGAGGGCGACAACACGTCGTGGTTGGTCTATGACAACCTGAACCCGAACAAGACGGAGCGTGAGGAGGTGGTGCGCCACCAGCGCAACGGCAACAAGCACTTCACGTCGGTGAAGACCCAGCGCAAGCGCATGACCGTATGGCCCGACCCGACGACGGGTGAGTACGAACTGCTGCTGCCACCAGTACGCTGGAAGGTGCAGCAAGTGTATTGCACCGGCTATCCCACGCTGTTCCAGGAGGGACAGGTGAGCGAGGTCATCGACCTGACCGACTGCCTCACCCCGAACACCATTACCTACACGGGCAGCTACAAGGACGTTGACACCATAACGGTGAAAGACCCCAAGCTGACTTACAACGCCATCTACAACCGCATCTACCGTGCACCGGTGGAGGTGACCTACAAGCAGTTGGGCTACGACTCGTTCGACTACTTCGGCGACAAGAACTACTACGCCAGCGAACTGACGGGCGAGACGGTGGAGGTGCCTCTGGCATTCCCGAACCCCGCCGACACGACGAAGGCGGTTTACAGCTTCACGTACCCCGTGTTTAGCATTGATCGCAAATATACCATCGAGTTGCAGGTGGGCGAGAACTATCTTTACAACAACGACCCAGCCGGCAAGGTTGACATCGTCCGACTGGGCGGCGGCATGGCCATGATGCAGAACGGCATGAACCCCGGTTCATACGATGAGCCAGTGGCGATAGACAGCCTCGGACGGGCACGCTTCACCGTGCAGGCCAGCCAGACCACCAACATGAAAAAATCGCTGAAGACGGTGACCTTCACCGTGATGCGCGACGGAACCTTCCTTGAGGCTAAGCCCCTGCAGGGCTATGTGCTCAATATGTTCCCCGTTGGCGAGAGCACAGAACTTCTGACTGATGGTCAGCCTCTGCTGTTCGATATCCTGCGTGACCCGCCTGGATCCTACAGTTCGAACACGCTGGCCAAGGGCGCTACACTGAACTATTCGTACATGATGAACCTGACGCTGATGGCAGGTGTCATGATTACCTACAAGGATGGTAAGAAACTGCAAACTTTGTCTGCCACCGTGGTGGCACCTCAAGGTTCAGGTACCGCTGTCGGTCCCATCAGTGCCGGAGAAACACAGGAGGGATCTATTGACCAATTTATTTACTCAGCACAGGGCAGCAAGGCCTTCTCTTATACCATGGCCATCGGCAACAACATCAGCACCAGCGGCGACCCGTCGATGGTGGGTGCAGACGCCGACCTCTACATCGGTGCGGTGCAAAACGTGGTGGTGACGCCGATGTCCACCGTCCGCGCCGTGAACAAAAAGATGTTTGACCAGATAGCCGGTCGCCAGGGTGGCATCAACAAGGCATCTGAGATGACCAAGGACATCGACTATGGAACGGTGGTGAAGATTGCCGAGGGCGTTGATGCCAAGGGTGACAGCATCTACCTGATACGCGACGTGGCACTGGGCTATGGTCCGAAGATTCAGTCGCAGTTCATCTACTCGCAGAAGCAAATCCTGACGCAGATTATCCCCAACAAGGCGAAGGAGATTGTCGATATGATGTTCTGTGGCACCAAGGACGAGGCGCAGGCGATAGCCGACAGGACTGGCAAGCCTGTCTATTGGTCGCTGCGCGAGCCTACCGACTCCATGTTTGCCGTGGTGAACACGCAGATTGACGGCCATGCCTACAACACGACCATTGACAAGGCCAAGCCGGGCATCAACTACATGGTGGTGATACCTAATGGCACATCGCCGGATCAGTTCAACGATGAGGTGACAGAGAAGTACCAGATCATCAAGGCCTGGACGGAGATGATAGCCCAGAACGAGTTTGAGAAACTGCAAGCCAGCGACCTGCTGACCAACTATGACATAGCTGGTGCTCAAGGCGTGAACTACAGCGAGACCTTCGACAGTAACTTCTCTAACTCATGGACGCACCACTTCCCCGTTGCCACCGAGGTTGACTACTTCGGCCCCGGCATCAGTTATGCCACTTCGGCCTTCTCTATTGGTGCTACCATTGTGGGCGGTATCCTTGCTTCAATGGAAGAGATGAAATATTGGAAAAGCCCTGGAGTGGCTACCTCCAAGGTGGATATTAGCAAGGACGATGGATGGAATGCGTCGCTTGATTTCGCTGGCAAACTGAGCCAGTGGACCATTACCCCTGTGGCCTTATACCAGACGGTAGGTGCCAATTCTGAGGCTAAGGCGTTCAACCGTACGGAGAGCTTCACCATTGCCACCGACCCGATGAGCCGTCTGAGTGTGGATGTCTATCGCGTGAAGCCCCTGTATGAGTATGATAAGTCCGGGTCGTTAGTCCATAACATGATCAATCCACGGTATATCGCTAACGATTCCGTAGGTGTTACCAACATCTTTACGAACTACCAATTCGAGAAGATGACTGATTTGGTGACCGATTTCGTGGGTAAGGAGGCTCGCGAAGATGGCCTCACAGGTCCGCGTGGCTTCGTCTTCCGTACCCGTGGCGGTGCTACTCAGAATCCGTGGGAAGACCAGCGCACGACGAAGTTCTATGAAACGGGACGGGAACTTGATGCCCGCACGCTGAAGATTGTGAACCCGAAGATTCGCTTAGACAAGCAGGATGTGAGTGGCGTGAGCATCAACGATGCAGCCCACTTCAAGGTGTATGTGAGCAACGAGAGCGAGAAGCCCGAGGCTACCGAGGGTCTGACCGTCCTGCAGTTGTTCTCCGTTGACCAGACTAACACCAACGGTGCGAAGATTAGCGTCAACGGACAGACACTGACCACTGGCGGCATGACCATATCGGTGGTGCCGGGCTCGGAAACGGAACTCGACATGGAGGTTCGTGCCGGCCAGGGTTTCGACTTCATGGGTCTGACCATCGGCGTGATGTCGCCTACCGACGCTGTCAATACCAAGGAACTCGTCTCGTTCAATGTTCACTACCTGCATGAGGCAGGAGGCTTGGCCATTGCCGTGCCGGGTGACAAGTGGGTGCTGAACACCAATGCGCAGATGGATTCGAAGCGCGGCTGGTACTTGCCTGTCACCATCAACGGCTTCGACCGTCACCAGCACAACTTCGACCATATTGAGTTCCAGTACAAGGAGTCGCAGCGCGGCGATGACTCGTGGACGAACATCTGCTCGTTCTATGCAGACCCGACGCTGATGGCCAATGCCAACGGCGTTCGCAAGCTGATTCCAGAGAACGGTAACATCGTGACTGAGTTCTTCGGCGAGAGCTGGGTGATTGAACGCAGCTACGACCTGCGAGCTGTGCTCTTCTGCCGCAATGGCAGTGACTTCCTGACCACATCGTCGAAGATCATCAGCGGTATCAAGGACACGCGCCGTCCACAACTGTTCGGCACACCTGAGCCGAAGAGCGGTCTGCTGACCAATGGCGACGACATTGTGTTCAACTTCTCTGAGGATATTGAATATAACTATCTGAGCGCCATCACCAACTTCGAGGTGAAGGGCGAAGTGAACAACGACAACCTCTCTGAGATGGTCAGCGTGCAGTTTGCAGGCAAGGCCAGTGTGGAGAGCGAGGCTAAGCGCAACTTCAGCGGTAAGAATCTGACCATCGACATGATGGTAAAGCCTGCCGAGACGGGACGCGACATGCCGCTGTTCTCACACGGCACGAACGGTCAGAAGCTGCAACTGTGGCTGACCAAGGACTTCAAGCTGAAGGCTGTGGTGAACGACAAGACGTTCACGTCTGACGAGGCCATCGTGAAGGAAGGCTTCACACAGGTGGCTGTCAGCATCAACCAGACGGATAGCACGCTGACGTTCTTCAACGGCGGCGTGGAGATTGGGCGCAACAAGCTCAGTGCCCTGTACACCGGTACAGGTCCGCTGATCTTCGGTCGCACCAACGAACTGGACCGCTCGGAGAGCCAGTACTATGAGGGTCGCATGATGGAAGCCCGCCTGTGGTATACTGCCATGGACGGTGGGCTCATCGGCACAACCTACGGCAGCCGCCGACTGACGGGCTACGAGAAGGATCTTGTAGATTACTACCCGATGAATGAGGGCTCAGGTGACTATGTCATTGACCATACCCAGGGTGCCAACGCCAAGTTGATTGATGCTTCTTGGGCCATCCCACAGGGCCTGTCGCTGCACGTGGACAAGGCCGACAAGGGCGTGCTCTTGGATAAGAACGCCATAAACCGCACCGCCGAGCAGGACTACACGCTGATGTTCTGGTTTAAGACCGATGCTGACGGAAGCGGCACGCTGCTCTCCAACGGCCGAGGCCTGAGAGAGGACAACGGCGCTGTGAACCAGTTCCACATCGGATTTGAGGCCGACACGCTGAGATATCGCTCCAACGGTTTTGTCGCCGACGTTCCGGGCAAGTGGAGCGACGGCAAGTGGCACCACTACGCCATGACCGTGAACCGTGGCCACAGCGTGGCTAACATCTACATGGACAAGGAGCTTGTAACCACTTTCGAGACCGACACGCTGGGCGGCATCAGCGGCGGCTATCCGCTCATCGGTGCCAGCCGCTACGACATCGTCAACGAGACGGACACCCTGCTGAGACAGGACGGTCTGACCCCGCTGAAGGGTAACGTGGACGAACTGCTGTTCTTTGAACAGGCACTGCCGCAGCAGCTCATCAGCACCTACGCAACGAAGAGTCCGAACGGTGACGAGAAGGGTCTGCTGACCTACCTTGGCTTCGACCGCATTGAGCGTCAGAAGGACAACGACCTGGAACTGGTGCCCTACGCCTACAGCAAGAAGATATATCTGGACGACAAGGGCCAACCCCGCTATCAGCTCAACCCGGAGACAAAGGAGCCGACCGAAACGCTGGTACGTGATTATGTGTTCATCGATGATGAAACTATCGTCAAGACGCACTTCGACCAGTCGACGGCAGCACCCGTGGTGCCTTACGAGGAGGTGAAGAACCTGAAGTTCGGCTTCATCGGCAGGGGCAACCAGTTGCTGATAGAGCTTGACGAGAATGCCGCCCGACTGAACCACCGCAACATCTACGTGACGGTGCGCGACATCGAGGACAAGAACGGTAACACGATGGCTTCACCGCAGACGGCCTGCTACTATGTGAACAACAGCAGCTTGCAGTGGCTGGTGAACAAACTGGACGCAACAATCAAGTATGGTAGTGGTGAGGAATGTGAACTGCCGTTCTACAACTACAGTGCAACAAGCCATACCTATACGATAGAGAATTGTCCGAAGTGGCTCACGCTCGACAAATACACCGACGTGATGGCACCACTTGATGTGGAATCTGTCACGGCAACGGTGAGCAAGGACCTGAGCATCGGTACGTATAACGAAATCATCTATCTGACTGACGAGGAGGGCATCACGGAGCCGTTCTACCTGAACCTGACGGTGGAGGGCGAACAGCCTGAGTGGGCAGAGAGCGTGTCGGGTGACTTGCTGAAACACACGATGAGCATCAGCGGTCAGGTCTATCTGTATGATGAACTGGACACTGATTCGCGTGACATCGTGGGTGTCTTCGACAACGAGAACGTATGTCACGGCTTTGCCAACATCAGCCACTCGGCTCAGACTGGTGAGACCGGTCTGTACCTGACCGTCTATGATAACGAGGACAGCGGCCGTGAGCTGAACTTCCGTCTGTGGCAATACAGCACAGGACGCGAGATTGTGCTGACTCCAGAGATGACTATCACATTCGAGAAGTCTGCGGTCTTGGGTACCGATAAGCCGGTACGTTTCGACGGCGGTGAAGACTTTGTACAGTATTTCAATCTGAAGGAAGGTTGGAACTGGGTATCGTTCAATGTGAACAGCTATCAGCTGGAAAATGTGAACACTTTGCTGAGCCGTATGTCATGGAGCGAGGGCGATATTTTGACCGACCTGAGCAGCGATACGACGCTTGTGTATAAGGGCGGCAAATGGCTGGCTTCGGGCAACACTTCGGAAATGGCTATCTCGCCGAAGAAGGCGTATGCCATCAAGGTGCAGGAGGATTGCTCTTTCCCAATCGGAGGTCGCATTATCAAAGAAAAGGATGCGCGCACCATCGTGCTAGAACCTGGATGGAACGGCATAGGCTACACACCGATGGCGAACCTGAGCGTGGAGACGGCTCTGAGCGACTACTACGATGAGGCGGAGCCTGGCGATGTGATTAAGAGTCATACGGAGTTTGCCTACTTCACCAAGACGGGTAGCACGGGACGCTGGCGTGGCAGTCTGCAGTACATGAAGCCAGGTGAGGGCTACATGATGCTTCGCAAGGGCACCACGGGAGCATCGTTCACGTATCCGTTCTTTGAGATGAACAGCTATTTCGGCACTGATGGACAGAACAACGCAAGTCGCCGGGCACTGCCGATGCGCAGCACCATGAGCGTCTCTGCTGCTGTGGCTGGCATAGAATTGGAGGAAGGCGACCGTCTGCTGGCATACGCGGATGGCGAGGTGGTAGGTGAGGCCTCTGTGCCCAGTGCCTACGCTGCCAAGACTCGGGGCATTGCCGCTGACACCGCAGAACCGATTTATCTCAACATTGCGGGCAATGGCTCAAAGGCTATTTGGTTTGCTATTGAACGTGGTGGCGAGGTGGTGGCTTCCTCTGGCGAGGTGATGACCTTCAGGGCGAATGCAGTCGTGGGCAGTCCTGATGAGCCTATCGCCATTCTGTTTGCGGACTCTGCCTGTGAGAACGCCAAGTGGTACACCCTCAGCGGTCTGCGATTGCAGCGAAAGCCAACGGAAAAGGGTGTGTATATTTATAGTGGTAAAAAAGTAATCATCAAGTGATATGAAAAAGATATATTTATCTATCGTTCTGCTGGCAAGCCTTGTGTGGGGGGCTTGCAGCAGCGACGATGGCAGCGAGAATGCAGCCTATACGGTGACAGCTCTTAGCGAGGCTCCTAACTGGCAGATGGACTGGAATAACGGGCAGGAGCGCCCTGACTGGGTGGCTCCCGATGAGGCAATCTATGAGAACTGGACCATTCTGATGGTTCGGATAGAGGAAGCGCTGCGGCCTTTCGTTTCGGAGGACGACATGATGGCGCTTTTTGTGGACGGCGAACTGCGAGGGCTGGCAAAGCCTGCCGCCTCTCTGGATGGTGCCCAGGCGGACGATGCTACGTTTGTGATGAAGGCCTATGGCAACGAGGGGGGCACGGAGAAGGTGAATGTGGCGCTGAAATTCTACTGTCACAATTTGAGGCACGTTTTCACGTTGTCGGAGGACATTGTGATGAGTTCGGATGAGAGTACTGGTACAGATGAGGACTTCATCCCGGAGTTTACCCGTGGCTCTGCCAAATATCCTGCCGTGAAGGAGGTGAGTGTGTGGGGTATTTTGGCAAAGGCTGGTGTCGCGCCTGTTGCTGGTAACATGGTGGGGGCTTTTGTAGGGGATGAGTGCCGTGGCACGGTGACGCTTGCACCATCTGGTCACACTGCGCTTCTCATCTATGGCCGCCACACAGGGGAATGGGTGACGCTGAAATACTATGATGCGGCAAAGGGTGTATTGTACACGATTGCCAATGCAGTGAATATCTAAGGGAGTTCCCTATATCGAAAAAAGGTTGGCACATTGATGTTCTTGAATGTGCCAACCTTTTTGTATGTGTGGGCGGTTATGAGCGATATTTCTCCTCCAGCCCTCCGTTGATAACGTCAAAGACTTCCTGCATGATGACTTTAGTCTGTTTCCCTTGGCGTTCCTCAGCGGTGATGGGCTTGTGGATAGTCAGCGTGACGGTGCCTCGGCTGATAGATTTAGCGTTGCGGCTGAACACATCGAAGGAACCATTGATGGTGAGAGGCACGATGGGGAGACCGATTTCATTGGCGAGCATGAAAGAGCCGCGTTTGAAAGGGGCCATTTTACCTGTGCGTGTGCGTGTGCCTTCGGGGAAAATGACCATGGACATGCCGCCTTGGAGTGTCTCACGAGACTGTTGCACAGCTTTGGAAATGCCTGATATGCCATCTGCCAAATAGATTTGCTTGCACTTGGTGCAGGCATAGCCTACAAAGGGAATTTTGCGCAGGTATTCTTTCATCATCCACTTGAAATTGTGGCCAAGGTATCCGTAGACCAGAAAAATGTCATAATAGCCTTGGTGATTGGCGAGAAATACGTAGCTGTCTTCTTTCTTGATGTTCTCGCGTCCTTCTATTTTTACGCGTAGCAGAAAGAGCCAAAAGGCGCACTTCGACCAAAATTTGGGCAGATAGTATGACACAATGTCGGTGTCGCCAAGAAAGCCTGCGATGATGACGCTGGTGGACACGAATATGGTGATGATGACGAAGATGGGAAGGGCTATGCAGAAGGAGTAAACCTTATAGAGAATGTTTAAGAAATTCATATGTTGTTTGGGGAACTAATGATGCTTTATGTGTTATTGTTGTTGTTTCTGGGGTGTTCCTCTTCTGAGGGTGATGACATTGACCTCTGGCCATGCACCAAAGCGGAAAGGGAACATAACTGCACCAATGCCATCGCTGACATTGAGCACTTGGTTGCCTTCTGCGTATGCTCCTGACCATTCGCGGTAAACGTATGACACTGGCGACCATCCGAAGACCTTGAACTGGCCGGCATGGGTGTGCCCGGAGAGGGTTAGCTGAATGCTAGTGCGGGGAAGAATAGCCCTTCTCCAATGTGTGGGGTCATGACTCATCAACACGGTGAAGCACGAACGCTTCAGTCCTTTCATGGTTTTGGGCAAATCGCCGAGCGCAGGCCATGGAGGCAGGCCGTCGTTTTCTACACCTGCAATGATTAATGAGTCTGTGCCGCGGCGCAAGACTCTATGCTCGTTGAGCAGCAGTGTCCAGCCGTAACTGCGGATGCGTCGATGAAGTTCTTCCACATCTGCCTCGCGCTCTTTCTCGCTGGGGTATTTAATGTACATGCTGTAATCATGGTTGCCCATCACAGCATAAACCCCATCGGGGGCAGACAGTTTGCTGAGGTCGCGCTGAAAACCGTCCAGTTCTATGCTTTGGTGATTCACCAAGTCGCCTGTGAAGAGGATGGCGTCGCAATGCTGCGCATTGATGAGCTCCACTATCTTCTTGGCATCTTCTTCATGCCCGTCGCGCAAGGTGCCGATGTGCATATCCGAGAACTGGGCAATGCGGTAGCCTTCAAAACGTTTAGGAAGGTCTGGGAAATAGAAGGTTTGACGATGAATCACGTAGTAATGCCTGCCCACGAAATAGCCGAAGCTCAGCAAGGCTAAGGTAAAGATGGCCAGTGCCATCCCGATGATGCGGAAGATGCGGACAAAGATGCAGTCTCCTTCCTCTTCTCGGTTCTTAGCTCCTCGGCTGACCATCCAGTTGATGGCATGCCCAAGTCCGTCCCATAGCATAAATAGCGCTTTGGGTGCACAACAGGCTAAAAAGAAAAACATGAAGATGCTCACCCATGCCTGATGCTCAGGCTTCATGTCGTTGCTTCCGATGATGATACCTGCTGAGATAGCTATCAGCAAGGAAGGCGCAAACCACAGCAGGCGTAACCATCGCTTATTCGTCCACCGGCGTGCGTACATATAATATATGTATAAATCGGGTAACGAAAGCAGTGCACAAATCAATATGAGAATTCTTAGCAGCATTGAATGTATTTATTGATTTCTTCTACAGTCATATTGCGCCTTTTGGCATAGTCCTGTAATTGTGTCTTGTCCACTTTCCCTACAGAGAAGTAGTGTGCTTGGGGCAGGCTAATCATCAGTCCGCTGACAGAAGCGTGTGGACGCATCATTGCCGAAGATGTCAGTGTCACGCCGATGCTTTTCAGTCCTAAAATCTCATCGATGAGGTAGTTGATGGAGATGTCTGGCAGACAGGGGTAACCTACGGCAGGGCGGATTCCCTGAAACTTCTCTTGGTGCAGCTCGCTGATGGTCAAATTCTCTTGGGGCGCATATCCCCAGATGGTTCGTCGCACTTCCTGATGCAACCGCTCCGTGCCTGCTTCAGCTAATCGGTCGGCCAGTGTCTGCAGCAGCATCCCGTTGAAATCATCGTCCGGATAGGTTTTGCCTACATCGATGGCTGTTGACGAGGCAAAGATGCCTATTTTGTCTTGTTTAAAGACCGACTTGGGACGGATGAAATCGCTCAGGCATAAGCAAATTCCGTCTTTATCTGGGGTCTGTTGCCGCAGCATAGGGAGACGGATAGGGTCTCCAACAGGGTGGGCCTGTCCACACTCACATGAGCGAGTTTTCTGTACCACAATGTCATCTCCTTCGCTATAGGCAGGCAATATTTCAACAACGCATTTAATCTTCAAATACGGCTGCAAGTGCTTGAGCATCTCTTGCGCCTCCGCATAGAGCCGTTGCCCTTCGTCCGACTGCTGTGGTACGGACCAGGCGTGGAAGAAGTACACCCAATTGATGTAGTCTTTCAGGTCGCTGATGCGGTAGTTTCGTCTCATCCCACACGATTCTAAGCCCTAAACTTTCAACTGAATCTCAGTTCATGGCCTCTGATGCCATCCACCACGATGCCATCGCTATAAGCTGTAATGCCATTCACGATGGTCCGGCGTACACGCCATTTGAACACACGTTCATCCATGGGCGTCCAGCCGCATTTTGTGTAATATCGGCCTTCCTTTACCTGCCAGTTGGCATGGGGGTCGACTAAGACGAGGTCTGCGTAATAGCCAGGACGGATGAAGCCTCGTTTTATGATATGGAAGAGTTGGGCCGGATTGTGCGACATCAGGTACGGTATGCGTTCGATAGGCAATACGCCTTCGTCACTCATCTCCAACATGGATACCAGCGAGAACTGAATCATAGGCATGCCCGACGCTGCTTTCAACGCGCCTCCCTTCTTTTCTTCTTCCATGTGGGGAGCATGGTCTGTGGCCAGCACATCGATGAGTCCATTCGTCAAAGCTGCCCGTAAAGCAGCCCTGTCTTCTGGTGTTTTGATGGCAGGATTGCATTTGATGCGTGTTCCCATCGTGTCATAATCCTCTGTTGTGAACATCAAATGTGCAATAACAGCTTCGGCAGTAATTTTCTTTTCGGCTAAAGGTTTGTTCTCGAAAAGTTCCAGCTCTTTGGCGCTGGAGATATGGGCGATGTGTAGTCGTGCACCAGTATCTTTTGCCATTTGAACAGCCAAGGATGAAGATTCGTAACAAGCTTCCACGCTGCGGATGCGAGAGTGGTAGCGTACGGGGAAATCATTCTGCCCTTTATACTTCTTCTTGAATTGCCGGATGTTTTCTTCAATGATGGACGTGTCCTCGCAATGTGCCATCAGCAGCAGGGGTGAAGTGGCAAAGATACGGCGTAAAGACTCCTCTCGGTCCACCAGCATGTTGCCTGTGCTGCTGCCCATGAAGACCTTGACACCTGGCACTCGTGTTGTGTCTAATAACTGCAGGGTGTCCACATTGTCGTTTGTGGCGCCAAAATAGAAAGAATAGTTTACACGGCTGTTTCGTGCGGCCAATTGGAATTTTTCTTCTAAGAGCTGTAGAGTGGTTGTTGGCGGGTTGGTGTTAGGCATCTCCATATAGGATGTCACACCGCCAGCCGCAGCCGTTCTGCTCTCGCTCGCAATGTCTGCCTTGTATGTCAGCCCTGGCTCGCGGAAGTGCACATGGTCGTCAATCACCCCCGGGAACAGATACAAGTCAGTGGCGTCAATCTCAAGGTCATAGGCTTGAGTTGAGTCGTCACCTTCCAGCACCTGCTGAATCATCTCGTCTTCTATCACCACCGAACCGACGAACTTGCGTCCTTCGTTCACTATTGTTGCATTTCTGATGATTGTTCTCATTAGGTATTAGTTAGCCAACATTAGTCTTGTTTCATCTGATTGTCAATGGGCTTCGGGTATTTGCGGAACCACCCGTCCCAACGCAAGCGCATCACGCCAAAAAACGCTTCACCGAAAATGCCGCTGTTCATTTTCGACACTCCTTCCACGCGGTTGACGAAGATGACGGGCACTTCCTTAATCTTGAAGCCACATTTGTATGTAGTGAACTTCATCTCGATTTGGAATGCATATCCCTTGAAGCGGATGGCATCAAGGTCAATCGTTTCCAACACACGGCGTTTGTAGCATTTGAAGCCCGCAGTGGTGTCATGCACCTGAAAGCCTGTGATGAAACGTACGTATTTCGAAGCAAAATATGACATGAGCACACGTCCCATGGGCCAATTGACCACATTGACGCCCGACACATAACGGCTGCCGATGGCCAAGTCGTACCCGTCGTCAGCGCAAGCAGAGTAGAGTCGAGGCAGGTCGCTAGGCGCATGCGAAAAGTCGGCATCCATCTCGAAGATGTAGTCGTATCCATGCGCCAAGCCCCATTTGAAGCCTGCGATATAAGCTGTGCCAAGCCCCAGTTTGCCTGTGCGCTCCTGTATGAACAGACGGTCGGCAAACTCATCTTGCATCAGCCCTTTCACAATAGCAGCGGTTCCGTCAGGCGAACCGTCATCAATGACCAGAATGTGAAAGCACTTCTCCAGCGCAAACACCGCCCGGATGATTTTCTCTATATTCTCCCGTTCGTTGTAGGTTGGAATGATAACGATACTGTCGCTTTTATTCATGTCAAAAGGTTGTTTTCTTTAAGTTGCAAAGTTAACATAAACCGCCCACTCCTCAAAATAATAGCATTTATTTTTTGTTAAAGTGGCTTAAAATGGAACATTCGACATGGTTCTGGTTGGACCATGTTGCGTGTCGTGGGGCAGTGAGCACGTTAAACAAACTTAAAAGCGGCAAATGGAACGCTTTTGTCTCCCGTTTTGTCACTACAGTTTGGCGTCTTTTCTGTATCTTTGCAACAATTTGTGAATAATCAGTCAACTAAATAATAGATTCAGAAATGGAAAATAAAAACGTGAAGCCTGCAGAAGGCAAGCTTGGCATCATGGTCGTAGGACTGGGTGCAGTCACTTCCACCTTCATGACAGGCGTGCTGATGGCTCGCAAGGGGCTTGCCAAGCCCGTGGGCTCTATGACCCAGTATGACAAGATTCGTGTGGGCAAAGGCGCTTCGAAAAGATATCTGTCGTATTCGGAGATCGTTCCGATGGCAAAATTGGACGATATTGTGTTTGGCGCGTGGGATGTTTATCCTGCCAATGCCTTCCAGAGCGCGATGTATGCAGAAGTGCTTCAAGAGAAGGATATTCTGCCTGTAAAGGATGAACTTGAAAAGATAGTACCTTTCAAGGCTGCATTTGACAAGAACTTTGCCAAACGTCTCGATGGTGACAATGTGAAGCAGTGTGCGACTCGTTGGGATATGGTTGAAGCTCTTCGCGCCGACATCCGCAAGTTCAAGGCTGACAATAACTGCTCACGCATCGTAGTAGCATGGGCTGCTTCTACCGAAATTTATGTGGAGCCTAATATGGAAGTGCATGACACTCTTGCCCATCTTGAGGCTGCTATGAAGGCCAATGACACCAAGAACATAGCTCCTTCCATGTGTTACGCATATGCAGCGCTCGCTGAAGGTGCACCCTTCATCATGGGCGCCCCCAACACCACCGTCGATATTCCCGCCATGTGGGAAATGTCGGAGAAATTGGGCCTCCCCATTGCGGGCAAGGACTTCAAGACAGGACAGACCCTCGTCAAGTCAGGCTTTGCCCCCATCATCGGTACACGCTGCCTCGGCCTCAGCGGCTGGTTCTCTACCAACATCCTTGGCAACCGCGATGGCTTGGTGCTCGACGAACCAGCCAATTTCCGCACCAAGGAAGTCAGCAAGCTCTCCACTCTCGAAACCATCCTCAAGCCTGAAGCACAGCCCGACCTTTATGGTCATGGCAACGATACTGACGATCAGTACTACCACAAGGTGCGCATCAACTACTATCCTCCACGCAACGACAACAAGGAGGGTTGGGACAACATTGACATCTTCGGCTGGATGAACTATCCTATGCAGATCAAAATCAACTTCCTCTGCCGCGACTCCATCCTTGCCGCACCACTGCTGCTCGACCTCTGCCTGCTTAGCGACCTCGCTGCACGTGCTGGCCGTAGTGGTATCCAGCGCTTCCTCTCATTCTTCCTCAAGGCTCCTATGCACGACTACACCAAGGGCGAGGAACCTGTCAACCACCTCTTCCAACAGTACACCATGCTGAAGAACGCCCTCCGCGAAATGGGTGGCTATGAGGCTGACGAAGAAATAGACTAAGCACCCCACGCACTATTAGGCAACAAAGCGGCGTTTTATCCACGAGGATGGAACGCCGCTTTGATGTTTTTGTTTCAAGAAATGCTTGCTTTATGGCTGCCGAAGCAATACTTGGGTCATGCAATGGGCACAGCCGTTGCCTTCGGTCAGTTCGTTCAGTTTGATGTATTCGACCTTGACTTTATAATGCTCCATTTTCTTCTTGAAGTCTTCCGACACCCCATCTGTGACCATGATGTGCCGTGGGGCGATGCACAGATAGTTGCTGCCAAAATGCTGCTCGTCTTCATCGCTGAGCGGAATAATCTGGATGTGTCTGTCTTGCAGGAATTTGACAAGGCTACCGTTGGTGGTGGTTTGTTTGTATTTCAGTCGGCCCGGCGCACGGGTGTAGATGTCAATGGCAACATGGTTAGACTCTCCTGCTTGTGCGTTCATGCGAGTGGAGGGCAGGGTGACGAGATTGCTGTCGATGATGTTGAAATAGGTGTCGAGGTGCATTTGTGAAGTGTTGAAGAGTGCATCTTTCACCACGACGAGGGTGTCGTGCCCGATGGCATCTGCCTGTAGCAATTCCTCGATGGCTGCACGGTTGGTGCGCAGACCTTCTCCGATGAATGAGAGTGTGCCGAAGGGAAGGTAGTCACCGCCTTCCAGATAGGCATTGTTCCCTTCAATCGTATAGGCAATCTTCTCCCCTAACTGTTCATAGCACAGGGCTATCAATGCCGGCTCATGTTTTCGGTGGACGAGTCGCATCTTGCCCATGACGTGTCCTCGGGGCGTGGTGATGCTTTGGTCTCGTGTGAAGTAGAGTCCTTTCATTGGGGGCGTATCGAGTATATGGCGAATCAACAGTTCTTTGTCCATCTGACTGATATCTTCCGAGGAAATGGACTTTGCTATTGTTTGCAGGCGGCTCATGGGCGCATTCCTCAACAAGTCAATCACCTCATGCACCTCTATCCCATTCTTCTGTAGGGCATGGATGAATGCAAGGTGCTCCTCTTTCATCCCTTCCACATCGAACTGCTTATGCAACCCGTATGACCCTTGGTTTTCATTACCGGGAGTGTGCATGAGAATGGTTGTTGCGTACATGTACTCAGCCAAATGAGTGTATGTGGCATCTGCTGCGACAAAATCCGCCTCATCCTGCTCGTTGTCAGTGCTGCATCCTGCCAAAAGGATGCAGTAAACAAAACACCATGCCCACCAACGGAGGGACATGGGTTTCCTTTTATGGCTGGGCGTATGAATCTTCATGTGTTTTATGGTTTCTTTTTGTTTCGGTCAAGTAATGATATAGTTTCATTATTTTATTTATTCTCCATCGCTTCCAGCACGCTCAGCGCTCCTTCCATCGTGCTAATGTTCTTGATGAGCAGCGATTTCCGTTCACCGTCCCGCAATGTGCAGCCTCTGCCATGAGATGCAGCGTAGTTGAGCACCTTCTCGAAGGCACGGCTTTGGAAGTAGGCGTCTTCGAGGGCGAAGTAGAGTATCATGCGTCCCATCTTGAGTACCACTTTCTCGATGCCGAGACGTTGAGCCGCCCACTTGATGGGCATAACGGTGAGGAGCGATTCGCCTACAGGAGGAATTTGTCCAAAGCGGTCTATGAGACGCTTCTTGTAGTCTTCCAATTGCTGAGGCGAGGTGAGGGAGTCGAGTTCGCGGTAGAGGCTCATGCGCTCGCTGCTGCTGGGCACATATTCTTCGGGGAAGAAACCCTGAATGTCGCTCTCTATGTTGGTCTCGGCCACAAACTTCTCGCCGCTGATTCGGCCTTCCTCGTCTTTGTCCTCCTCAGCAAAGAGTTCGCTGAACTCGTTGTCCTTCAGCTCTGCCACTGCTTCGTTGAGTATCTTCTGGTAGGTCTCATAGCCCAGGTCGGTGATGAAGCCGCTCTGTTCGGCTCCCAGCATGTTGCCTGCACCACGGATGTCGAGGTCTTGCATGGCGATGTGAATGCCGCTGCCGAGGTCGCTGAAGTTTTCAACGGCTTGCAGACGGCGCCGGGTCACGTCGTTGAGGGCTGCGAGTGGGGGAGCGATGAGGTAGCAGAAGGCTTTGCGGTTGCCACGTCCCACACGTCCGCGCATTTGGTGAATGTCGCTGAGTCCGTAGTTCTGTGCGCTATTGATGATGATGGTGTTGGCGTTGGGCACGTCAATGCCGTTCTCCACGATGGTTGTGGAGAGCATTACATCGTAGTCGTAGTTCATGAAGTCGAGAATAATCTTCTCCAGGTCCTGCGGGTTCATCTGTCCATGTCCCACACATACACGTGCATCAGGCACATGCTTGTGTATCATTTCCTCCAGCTCATGCAAGTTGCTGATTTTGTTGTTTACGATGAACACCTGCCCGTTGCGGCTCATCTCGAAGTTGATGGCTTCGGCAAAGATTTCGGGCGAGAAAGTGTGTATCTCTGTCTGGATGGGGTAGCGGTTGGGGGGAGGTGTCTGGATGATGGACAGGTCTCTGGCGCCCAGAAGCGAGAACTGCAGGGTGCGTGGGATGGGCGTGGCTGTCATGGTGAGGGTGTCCACGTTCACTTTCATGGCTCTCAGCTTTTCTTTGGTTGATACGCCAAACTTCTGCTCCTCGTCTATGATGAGCAAGCCCAGGTCCTTGAACTGCACTTGCTTTCCTATCAACTTGTGGGTGCCGATGATGATGTCCACCTTGCCTTCCTTCAGGTCGGCCAGCACCTGTTTCATGTCTTTGGCGCTGCGGGCTCGGGTGAGGTATTCCACCCTGACGGGAAATTCCTTAAGGCGCGAGGAGAATGTCTTGTAGTGCTGGTAGGCCAGTACCGTTGTGGGCACCATCACCGCCACCTGTTTGCCGTCGGTGGCTGCCTTGAAGGCAGCGCGTATCGCTACTTCAGTCTTGCCAAAGCCCACGTCGCCGCACACGAGGCGGTCCATCGGACGGGCTTTCTCCATGTCGGCCTTCACGTCCTGTGTGGCTTTCAGTTGGTCGGGTGTGTCTTCGTAGGCAAAGCTGGCCTCCAGCTCATGCTGCATGTAGCCGTCCTTGCTGTAGGCAAAGCCTTTCTCCTTCAGTCGGGCGGCATAGAGTCGTATGAGGTCGCGGGCGATGTCCTTCACCTTCGTCTTCACGCGCTCCTTCATGCGCTCCCATGCATTACCGCCAATTCTGTTGAGTGTGGGCGGCTCGCCATCCTTGCCCTTGTACTTCGACACCTTGTGCAACGAGTGAATAGACACATACACGGTGTCCTCGTTGCGGTAGATAATCTTAATCATCTCCTGCATCACGTTGCCTTGGGGAACGCGCACCAGTCCTCCGAAGCGTCCCACACCGTGGTCGATGTGCACCACGTAGTCACCAATCTCAAACTGCTGTATCTCTTTCAGCGTCAGTGCCACTTTGCCTCGGTGGGCCTTGTCGCTTTTGAGGCTGTACTTGTGGAAGCGGTCAAATATCTGGTGGTCTGTGAAGAAGCATACCTTCAGTGTGTGGTCGATAAAGCCTTCGTGAATGGCTCGGTTGACAGGCGTGAAGTGAATGGCGTCCGCTTCAGTCTGGGCCATCTCTTCAAAAATGTTCTGCAGTCGGGCTATCTGCTTCTCGCTGTCGGCAAAGATGCTTATCTTGTAGCCCTCGTCGATGAGCCGGTGGAACTCTTGGCTCACTAGCTCAAAGTTCTTGTGGAAGAGGGGCTGCGATGCTGTGTGGAAATGGATGGACTTTGTGTCCGCCGAGGCGCCTTGCTTCACTTCCAGCTGGCGGAACTGCACTATCTGCTTCAGGAATGTTGTTTCATCGATGATGAACCGTGCTGTCAGGGTCTCGGCATTTGTCTCTGCTTCAAACTGGGCTTGGCTTGAAAAGCCTTCTTCGTGTATCTGCGCAATCTTGTCACACACATACGCGAAGCTCTGTGTCACTATCAGCGTGTCCTTGGGAAGGAATTCCAGAAACGAGATATACTCTGTGCCGTCCATTTTCATTGCTGGCACCACCGTCATCTGCTCCACCTTTCCCTGGCTCAGCTGGCTCTGCACATCGAACGAGCGGATGCTGTCCACCTCGTCGCCAAAGAAGTCAATGCGGTAGGGCATGTCGGACGAGAACGAATAGACGTCCACGATGCTGCCGCGCACAGCAAACTGCCCCGGCTCATACACATAGTCCACACGCTGGAACCCTAGTTCAAAGATGTGCTTCTCCAGTTGGGTGATGTCAAACAAGTCGCCCACCTTGATGGTCAGCGTGTTCTCGTCCAGCGCTTTCTTCGACACCACGCGCTCGGCCAAGGCGTCGGGGTAGGTGACCACAATCAGGTCCTGAGCCTCGGTCACTCTCGTCAACACCTCCGTCCTCAGTATCTCGTTGCCTGCATCCTTCTGGTTATACTTGATGGCACGCTTATACGATGATGGATAGAACAGCACCTGCTGCTCGCCTATCATCTGCGTCAGGTCGTGGTACACATATCCCGCATCATCCAGGTCGTTCATCACCACCAGCATGCTGGGGCTGTGTCCCCGTCCGCTCATCATGGCGGCCAATAGCAAAGCAGCCGACGAACCGCTCAGCCCGTCAGCTTTCACTTGTTTTATGTTGCCTTGCCTAATTCGCTTGGCAAGTTCCTTAGCTTCGTCACTTGAAGCTAAGATTGAAAGAATTTTGTTTGTATCCAAAAAACACCAAAATCAATGATGATTCTCCCATTCCACAGGGAAAGACCGAGGAGCGGCTATGCGATGCTCATCACAGCGCCAGGCTCATACATTCTTGCAAACAGCTGCAGGAAAAATAATGTGTCCTTCGAGGGATGTGCCAACTTGTTCTTCAAGTCGTTGAGTTTCGATGTCGGAGTGCTAAGTGAAGTAGAGTTTGTCATAGGCATTTGTGATTTAATATATGCGTTTTTTCGTTTCTCTACATTCAATAACGACTCTGAAATCTGTTTATTGTGAGAATCTTATCTATTTTTTAATTATTTATCATAAGACCATCCACGCTCCGGTTCATCCGGCTCATGATGTGCTTGCTGCTCCCGCTCCTTGGTGTGGCGGTCTCTCCGTGTTTCAGCCTCGTCCAGCGCAGCTTGGGATATGATGCGTTTCTTGCACACCTTGTGCATGTTCACACAGAAGATAATCAGCACTCCCAGCATCGGGAACACGAGATATTCGTTCATGCTCATGTTCATCACGATGGCGTCGTATGTGCCGTGTGCCAGCACGGGTACCAGCAGAATCCGGATGGCGTTCCAGAGCGATTGCTTCACGAAATAGTATCGGGCGAAGTAATATCCCATGAACACTGCGAAGGCGTAATGACCCGGCACCGCGAGCAAAGCTCGCATGATGCCGATGGAGAGCCAGCTGTCTGTGTTGCTGAACAGGTAGCATACGTTCTCAATGCCGGCAAAGCCAAGGCTCACGCATACGGCATACACGATGCCGTCGAAGTGCTCGTCAAAATAGGGGTTCTTCCTCACCACCAGCCACAACGCCGTCAGCTTCAGCGTCTCCTCTGGGATGGCTGCCACACAGAATGCACTCACCACGTTGTCCATCCAACCGGAACCTTCTCCTCCGTTGCCAAAGAGGATGATTTCTATCACCGTTTCCACCAGCACGGCTGGAATGGCGATGAGCACACCCCACCATGTGGCTTTCAGCAGTTGCCCGAGTGGTTCGGGGCGTGCGTCTCTGCGCCAGATGTATATCCAGAGCAAAAGCACGGGCAGTATGGCTACTGCTGCAATCAGTAGGTAATTTGTCATATTGTTTTATATGTGTCTATATGATTCGTCTTTATATTAAATGAACTCAACAGCTATTTCCAGCGACATCCACAAAAAGGGTTTTGCCCCGCGGCATGCGCCCCCATCGGGACTGAAAATGTAACACCTTTTTTGCAGGCACTGTTACATTTGTTACACACGGTGTGTTACATGTGTAACATAGGGTGTGTGACAAATGTTACACCAGGTATGTTACAAGTGTTACACAAGGCGCGCCGTCGATGTGTTGCACCGCATTTGTGTCCAGTGCTGCACGGTGTCTGCACACAGAGGCGAAGGAATAGTGCCCAAAGTGCTATGGATGCAGCTTGGGGTTGTGCCTGTGGCGGTCCTTGTCTCTGGCAGTCTTCTTCTCGAGGTTTTTGCGGAAGGCCTCTGTCAGGTCCACTCCTGTTTGGTTGGCCAGACAGAGCAACACCCAGAGCACATCGGCCATCTCGTCGGAAGGGTCTTGTGGCTCACCTTCCTTGAACGACTGCTCGCCATATTTTCGGGCCATGATGCGTGCCAGTTCGCCCACCTCCTCAGTCAGAATGGCCATGTTGGTGAGTTCCGAAAAGTAACGTACCCCATAGGTGCGAATCCATTCATCCACTTGCTCTTGTGCCTGTTGTAGAGTCAAAGCTGTTGTCTTCATCTTCTTTTGGCTATTGCAATTCTTCTGCAAAGTTAGCGATTTCGAGCAAGGAAACACGTTTTCACATAGATTTTGCTTGCGAGAGAGGGTGTATCTCGAAGATTTTGAGTAATTTTGCAACTTGCACAGGGATATGATTCCCTCCTGGCAATAGCAGTACATGATTGATTCAAGCATATTACAAGGAAAGAAAGCGGCCTATTTTACATTGGGTTGCAAGTTGAACTTTGCGGAGACCAGCACGGTGGCGCAGCAGTTGGCCAGCTACGGAGTGAAGAAAGCACAGAAGGGGGAAGTGGCCGATGTGGTGGTGGTGAACACGTGCAGCGTGACGGAAGTGGCCGACCATAAGTGCCGGCAAGCCATTCACCGTCTGGTGAAGGCGCATCCGGGTGCGTTTGTGGTGGTGACCGGCTGCTATGCGCAGCTGAAGCCCCAGGAGATTGTGGAGACCCCCGGTGTGGACCTGGTGCTGGGAAGTGAGCAGAAAGGCAACATCATCCCGATGATACTTGAGGGAATGACAGGAGCACACACTGTGAAGACTGCTGACATCAAGACATTTGCCGCAAGTTGCTCACGAGGAGACAGAACTCGTTATTTCCTCAAGGTGCAGGACGGCTGCAACTACTACTGCACTTATTGTACTATCCCGATAGCACGTGGACGGAGCCGCAACGGCAGCATCGCTTCGATGGTGGAACAGGCGCAGCAGGTGGCTGCGGAGGGTGGCAAGGAGATTGTCATCACAGGCGTGAACATTGGTGACTTCGGACGTTCTACGGGGGAGACCTTCTTCGACCTTGTGAAGGCTCTCGACCAAGTGGAAGGTATTGAACGATACCGCATCTCAAGCATCGAACCCAACCTGCTGACTGACGAAATCATCGAGTATTGTGCGCAGTCAAGGGCATTCATGCCGCATTTCCACATCCCCCTGCAGAGTGGCAGTGACGAGGTGCTGAAACTGATGCACCGCAAGTATGACACGGCGCTCTTCCGCCATAAGGTAGAGAAGATTCGTGAGGTGATGCCCGATGCCTTCATCGGAGTGGATGTCATCGTCGGCACTCGTGGCGAGACGGAAGAGTATTTTCAGCAGGCCTACGACTTCATGCAGAGCGTTGATGTGTCACAGTATCATGTGTTCTCCTATTCGGAACGTCCAGGCACCAAAGCCTTGGAGATTCCTCATGTGGTCACGCCGCAGGAGAAGCATGAGCGCAGCCAGCGTGTCTTGGCGCTCTCGACACAGAAAACTCACGATTTCTACAGCCGCTTCATCGGCACCACGCGTCCTCTCTTGCTTGAGCACGCTTCGCCACGAAAGCCTGTGATGAACGGCTTTACCGACAACTATATCCGTGTGGAAGTGCCCAACCGCCCCGACCTTGACAACCGCATCGTCAACGTGCAACTCGGAGACTTTAACAAGGAAGGAGATGCATTGATGGGCGAACTGAATTGAATCCGAAAAATCCGAAAAATCATCGCGCAGCGATATGTTTTTAAAAGACAAGTTCCTTTGGAACGATTAACCAGATTGAGCGGATTCGTCAGATAACATGTAATTGAAATAGATGAAAAATAAAAGATTATGTTGATTCACGAGACTGAAACGTACCGGATTATTGGTGCGGCAATGGAAGTGCATAAAACCTTAGGATGTGGATTCACGGAGAAAGTGTACCAAGATGCTTTGGAGAAAGAGTTTCTTTTGCAAGGTATTCCTTATGTGCGGGAATGTTCCATGCAGGTCTCGTATAAAAATGAGATGTTGACATCAACTTTTGCCCCTGATTATGTTTGCTATGACAATATAATCGTAGAATTGAAGGCGGTTGAGGAACTTTCCGGAATGCATGAATCGCAAGCCATCAATTATGCTCATGTGGCAGACATGAAGGTGGCTTTGCTGATAAACTTTGGCACGGAATCGTTGGAACATAAACGTTTGTATAATCCTCAAGGAACAAAATAATCCGTCTCATCCGCTGAATCCGCTTAATCATCGCGCAGCGGTATGTAAAATAACAAGTTCCTGTATGTCAATTCAACAAATTGAGCGGTTTTTTGGGGAAAAGTTGCTTGTTTCAGAAGAATGCCGTATCTTTGATCATGAAGAAATTAGCAATTGTCATATTAAACTGGAACGGCGCCGACATGATGCGCCAATACTTGCCATCGGTGCTGGAGAACAGCGTGGGTGATGTCATTGTGGCTGATAACGCCTCCACGGACGGAAGCGTGCAGATGCTGCTTGACGAATTTCCTGAAGTGCCCGTGGTGGTGCTCGAACAGAACTTTGGCTTTGCTGAAGGCTACAACCGAGCCCTTGCACAATTGCCCGACTACGAGTACTACCTCCTCCTCAACTCCGATGTGGAGATACGGCAGAAGGACTGGGACGCACCCATGATTCAGTACATGGACACCCATCCCGATTGCGCCGCTTGTCAGCCCAAACTGCTGGCGTTGCGTCAGCCCTCAACTGTCAACTGTCAACTGTCAACTGTCAACTGGTTTGAGTATGCAGGCGCTGCTGGTGGCTTCCTTGACAAATATGGCTACCCCTTCTGTCGAGGGCGTGTGATGGACACTGTAGAGCAGGATAAGGGGCAGTATGACGACATCGTGCCCCTGCTGTGGGGCACGGGAGCCGCACTCATGGTGCGTGCTTCCGATTGGCGAGAGAGTGGGGGCTTGGACAGCCGTTTCTTTGCCCACATGGAGGAGATTGACCTCTGCTGGCGACTCCGCACCATGGGCAAGAGCATCGTATGCATTGCTCAGAGCCAAGCCTATCATCTGGGAGGAGCGACCCTTAATCAGGGAAATCCACGCAAGACCTTCCTAAACTTCCGCAACAACCTGCTGATGCTCTACAAGAACCTGCCCGACAAAGAGTTGAAGCCAGTCATGCGGGTGCGTCGCCTGCTCGACTATCTCGCTGCCCTCCAGTTCCTGCTCAAGGGCGATGCGAAGAACTGTTCCGCCGTCTTCAAGGCACGTCGTGCTTTCCAAAAGATGCGTCCTGACTTCGACAAAGACCGTCGTCACATCCAGCAACTGCGTACCAACGAGCGGGTGCCAGAGCGTGTGGACTTCCTGCTCCTTTGGCAATACTATGTGAAAGGAAAGAAAACGTTTGATGCACTGATGAAAGGAATGAAACCATGAGAACCCTGTTTGCAACATGGATGCTGTGCCTGCTGTCGCTATGCTGCTGGGCAGGCCGAAAAGATTTCTCCATCGTGGGTGTGTGGATGCTGAAGAGCGAGACAGCGCCCGACGGGAGGATGACACCCTCCATCTACACCCAATACACGCGGTGCAAAATCTACGACTCCGACAGCACCTACTACACCGTGCAACTCCATGCCGTGGGTGACGACATGCTCATCATCGCCCACGAGATGGGCAAGTATCGGCTGAACGACTCCGTCTATATGGAACGTGACAGAGTAATGCCCTTCCACGTCATCGACGACACCACCTTCATCACCGAGTTCAATGGCTATCAAGAACTCATGGTGCGTTCCAACACCATGACCGAAGAGCGCAAGGAAGAGATACGGCAGTTGGTGCGCAAATATCCCGACGAGAGCGAAGCGCCCGTCAAGCACTATGTGCTCTCCACCACCGAACGCAAGTTGAAGAACGAGCGCGCCCTGTTTCTATATATAATAATGTGTATGAGTGTGGTGGCAGTCGGTGTGGCGGTCTATGTCTATCGTCTGCGGAAACGGAAACGTGAGATAGAGAAGAAACTGGCAGAGATTGAAGAGGAACGCGCCTTGCGTCCTGTGGTGGTGGCCGATGCCATGAAACAGGTGGAGACCGAGTTCTATCAGTCGGACTACTATATGGCGTTGCGTCGTCGCATCGAGGCAGGGGAGAATATCAAGCCCACCGAGTGGAAGGAACTGGAGCGGCAACTGAAGGTTGTCTATCCTCATTTCAGCAGCAGCCTTTACAGCCTTTACAACCTCTCGCCCATTGAGTGGCAAGTGTGCATGTTGCTCAAGATACGCACGGCACCTGTAGAGATAGCTACAGTGTTGAACAAAGATAAGAGCACCATCAGTACCACTCGTCGCCGCCTCTACAAGAAGGTTTTTGGCAAGGATGGTAGCGGAAAAGATTGGGACGAATTCATCTTGTCGCTGTAATAACATATCTTTCTTATTATAAGACGATTACAAGGAGTTTGCAAACTATTTGCAAACTCCTTTTTTGTTTCATCCCGTAAAAGTCAACTATTTGTTAACTCCGATATTTGGAAAGGTGAAGAAGATTGCTCTACCTTTGTGGCGATTTTGATGCTAAAGGTTCAGACCCTCTTCACTTTCATGAACGATACAATGATGTAGGTACAAATTCAAATGAATAAATAAAAATGAAAAAGGTTTTGATAGCGGCTTTGTGTTTTAGCCTGTTGTCGTGTCAGTACACGACACCGACTGAAGATGTGCTGGAGGTCATCTTCCCCACGGGCACGGAAGGCTTTGTGAGGGTTACATCTGGCACGGAAGAAACCCCGTGTGATACGTTCCCGATTGTGGACGGAAAGTTGGTGATGAAAAAGACGAATCTGCCAACTACGCTCACGCTGAGGTATCTGAAAGCACTGGATGCCGACAGCACGGTGTGGCTGGCGGTGCAAGGAGAGCATGCCCGATGGGGAAGCATCCCCCTGGGGCATGGTCGCACGGTGATTACGTTCGATTCTCTTTCATCCCCTGTATCCGTCGGAGCCATCGCTGACGAGTATGGCGATTTTGAGGCCAATGATGTATTCTTCAATGATCCTCAACGTTTCCGAAGTGAGGATTTCTTGAAAGCTCATTCGCAAAGCCTGAAGGCATTGTATCTCTTGTCGAACTCGTGGAATGCCGACACCTTGCAGAGGGCACTGGATTGTTTCTCCGAATCCTTGCGCGCTTCAGATCGAGGTCAGGAATTGCAGCAGCTCATCTCGTCTCGGAAAGAGAAGGGTGGGGTGGCAAAACTCTTCCCATTATGGGACACGGCAGGGAAAGCCCATTCCTTTGAGGAATGCTTGGGCGAAAAGGAGTATATGCTCTTGAACCTATGGGCGAGTTGGTGCGGTCCTTGCCGTGCGGAGATTCCCGACTTGATAGCCTATTATAAGGAATGTCGCGACCGTGTGGCTTTCGTCAGTGTGACCATCGACGAAGACCGTTCCGCATGGCTGAAAGCGGTGAACGAGGCTCCCCAATACGAGTGGGCAAACCTGTCGTACAAATTCGACGGCACCACGGAAGGACGCCCACGCCCCCTTCTCTTCAACAACGGCTTTGTCCCCTTCTTCTACATCCTCGATAGAGACGGAAATACTGTTTACAGTTCGCTGGAACAGAAAGATGGAAGTCCTTTGAACGATGCCAAGCGGCAGCTCAACGAGTTGTTGGCTCTCGACACCAAGGTGTCTCAAAAAACGATAATTACCAATAATTGACGATAATTCTATCCGAAAATTCATTTTTTATTATTGGAACAAATTATCGTCAATTATTGGTAATTATCGTTTTTCCAAGCCTCCAACGGAGGCGAAGGAGCAGAAAAATCTTATAGTAAAAAACCTAAAACCAAAACCAATATGAAAAAGATGCTATTGCTATTTGCCTTGTTGCTGGCGGTGTCGGCACAGGCAAAAGACAGGGTGATAGACCGCCCCGCCTTCAAGTCAACAAATACGGGCAGTATCATCCCCGTGAAAGTGGAACTGACGAAGAAAGCGACCATCGTGCATTTCCGTGTGGACTGCGCCCATTGGCGCGACTGGAGCATGGTCGGGGCACGGTTGGAGAGTGGCGGAAAGACCTGTGCCTATCAGCATGGACGGATTATCACCCACGATGGCACCACGGTGTTGGCTGATGAAGCGTTTGAGATAGGGAGGAAGTACCCGAAGAACGCACAGCAGGACTCCCTCATTCTGACCTTCGAGCCACTGCCCAAGGAAGCAAAGACCTTCGACTACCTGGAAAGTGATAATGAGAGTTCATGGAAGATTTACGGCATCCGGCTTGACAACCAACTCTATCCCCTCGTCCTCCCTCCCTATCAGAAACCTGTTGACAACGGAGAACCGCTGAAACCGTTGACTTTGAAGCATGGCGAGGCAACCGCAACCCTCACCTTGCACGGAGGCGACTGCTTCGATTATTTCGGCGACCCCAGCCGTCATCCCATCACGGGCGACTATGATTCAAGAAGCCGCTATGAGGGCGACTCCACGCTCATCTATTGCCATCCCGCCGATGTGGCGACACGCCCTGTCTTCATCCGCCTTCAGACCGTATACGGCCCGTTCAACCAGTTTCCCATGATACTCATTCCCGGCGAGACCCTCATGCTCGATGTCGATGGCGCAGCCTGCATTGCCATCGGAAGCGACTTTACGGCAGGCAAACCCTCCTTGCGCGAATGCTACCGTGTGGGGGGCACCTTGGGCGACCTCGAACAAGTGCTCTTGGAGAACGAGTTCCTGCATTACCGCTACATCAATGGAACACCTACCTACACGGAAGGCGAGGATGTGTCGGCTTGGTGTGATGCGCTGTGGCAAAGCCTCGACACCTTGCGCCGGGGCTTGATAGAACGTTGTGGCTACACGCGCCGCCAGCAAGACTTCCTGCGATTACTCTTAGAGGACTATTATGTGCGCACCGTGCAGGAACACACGCTCGTTGATGCTCATGCCCGTGACTTGATGCTCTTCCGCGATGGCCGTTCCTACTACCTGCCTCCAAGGGCCGAACGTTTGCTCTATCTCGAAGCCAACGGGCTTGACCACGGTGAGGTGTACGAGCTGTTGAAGGGCTTTGCCGAGGCACAAAAGATAGGTGAGAAGATGCGGCAAGGAAAGGTGCAGCCCGACAGCGTGATTCTTGCTGCCCATCCCTACTTTCAGCCTGTGCTCCGTGCCTTCAACGACAGCACCCGTGTCATCGTGGAGCGGTTGCAACGTGAAGCGAAAGATCGCATGATGCCCACGCCCGATGTGACGGGTGACAAACTGCTGGAGGCTATCGTTGCGCAACACCCCGGCAAGGCAGTCTTCTTCGACTTCTGGGCCACTTGGTGCGGCCCCTGCAAGAAAGGCATCGAGGCGATGGAGCCGATGAAGGAACAACTGAAGGGACAAGACATCGTCTTCATCTATCTGACCAACGAATCCAGCCCCATGGACGAATGGAACAAGCACGTGCTCAGCATCCCAGGGCTGCACTACCGCATCCCTTCCTCCCTCTGGCAGCAGATTCCTGGCCTTGATGCCATTCCTCAGTATTATTTCTACGACCGCACGGGCAAACGCGTGTGGGAACAGACAGGTTTCAGCAATGAGGTGTTGGAGGAGATTGGAAAAGAAATAGAAAAAGCATTAAAATAAGAAAACACATGAAAGATTCGATTAAGAGAGAGCAGAGAAAACTCGTTTGCTCTGCCGAACGTGAGAATTTTCGCCTGAAAGGCAAAAAGATTTTTGCGACTTTAAGTGTCCTGTTGCTGATGGTGTCGGCACAGGCACAAACGAGAGTGATTGTAAACCCCGACTATGACAAGCCGGAGGGAGTGGCTCATTTGGAGCCTAAACGTGTGGAACTGACCGATACGGCCACGATAGTACACCTGAGTGCGAACACCAACTTTTCATCGTTTGAGATGTACAACATTTGGCTGAAAGCCAATAACAAAAAGTATGTATTACGAGGTGGACGACGTATCAGCACATGGGGGCAAGGAAAGCCTGCCTACGAGAAGGATGAGACGATACCATTCTACAATAGCAAAGGCGATACTGTCTTCACGTCCCTTGTGCCTAAAGAAGAGCCTTTTGTGGAGCACAAGAAATACGAGCACACCAGTTTGGCCGATTCGTTGGTGCTGTGGTTCGACCCCTTGCCTGCCGATGCAACCGTGTTCGACTTCTCCAATGACATCCACAACATCAGCCTCATCAAGACGGTGCAGACTCCCACCGACCTGAATATCCTGCCAATGCCCGATGCTACGCCCGACCATTGCATCGAAGCCATCGCCGCCATGTTCCCAGGAAAAGTGGTCTTCATCGACCTGTGGGCAACGTGGTGTGGCCCCTGCAAGGATGGTATAGCAAAGATGGCACCCATGAAGGAGGAACTGAAGGGCAAGGACGTGGTGTTTGTCTATCTGACCAACGAAACGAGTGATAA
Source organism: uncultured Prevotellaceae bacterium (assembly GCA_900318775.1). Classification (GTDB taxonomy): domain Bacteria; phylum Bacteroidota; class Bacteroidia; order Bacteroidales; family Bacteroidaceae; genus Minthosoma. The sequence goes on from ONLY01000009.1 coordinate 90,071, forward strand.
AGAACTCTGGAAAAAGAGCGTGGCCAACACCAAGGGTTACCATCTCATGCTGCCCAACGAGTATTGGGGCCAACTGCCCTGCATCGTTGCTTTTAGCGGCATCCCTCAGTATTTCCTCTATGACCGTCAGGGTAAGCAGGTCCTCCATCAAATCGGTTTTGCCGACGGGGCAGAACTGCACTTCAAGGATGAAATAGAGAAGCACCTGCAATAAGGCAGTTAAAGCACCTCCAAGTCCATCCTGCCACATCCTCCGAAGCGATGCTTCCACAGCCTCTAAACCGATGTCCTCGATGTCGGTCGACCGATGTCGACGACGTCGGTTTTGAGGCAGTGAAAGAGGGGAGCACGAGGCATTGGCGTTTCGTCAGAGCAGGGAGTGGGGGAAACGGTGAAAAGGACACGACTTTGCCAACGAAATACTAAACATTCAACCATAAAACCAACATGAAAAAGTTTCTATTATTGTTTGCCCTGTTGCTGACGATGTCGGCACAGGCAAAGAACAAGGTGTTTGAACGCCCTGCATTTAGGTCCACCAGTGGGGAAATGGATCCCGTGAAGGTGGAAGTGGGCAAGAAAGAGACCATCGTGCATTTCCATGCTCGTTGTGCCCATTGGCGGCAGTGGAGCATGATGGGGGCGCGACTGGAGTGCGACGGTCAGGTGTATGCCTACAAAGGCGGTCGCATCCTCACGCATGAGGGGACGAAGGTGCTGGCGGACGAGGCGTTTGAAATCGGCAGGACGTATGAGAAGAACGAACAGCAAGACTCCCTCATCCTGACCTTCGAGCCGTTGCCCAAAGAGGCAAAGATATTCGACTACATTGAGGGCGATACCGATAGGTCGTGGCGAACCTACGGCATTCGGCTCGACAACCGCCTCTATCCCTCAGCCCTCCCTCCTTATCAGCCCTTTGTGGACAATGGCGAGCCGTTGAAGCCGCTGACACCGACGTATGGCGAGGCAAGGGCAACCCTCATTGCACACGGTGGCGGAGTCATTAGTTATGTGGGTGATATGAGTCGTGACCCCATTACTGGCAATTTTGATAGTCGGACGCAGTTCCTTGACTCCATCACGGAGTATTGCCACCCTGCCTATATGACGACCTCTCCGCTTTTCGTGGCTGATGGCTGGATTGACACCAGCGGCTTCAGAAACCAGTTCCCCCTGATTCTCATCCCGGGCGAAACCTTAACGCTCGAAGTGGATATAAACGCTTGTTATGCTCGCGACCATGACTTTGCCGCGGGCAAACCATCGGAGCACGACTATTACCGCATCAGCGGCACACTTGGCGACCTCAACCAAGCCCTGCTGGAGAATCAGATGCTGGTTTATGGCTATTTGCCCGAACTTCCACCCTGCACCGACGGACAAACCTTCGCAGAATGGAGTGAGCAGTTGTGGCAAAGCCTCGACACCTTGCGGCAAGGCTTGATGCGGCGCGCTGACTACACCCGTCGGCAGAAAGACTTCCTCTCGTTGCTGGTTGATAACTGCTACTTGAAACTCCGCCACAACTATGTCAAGTTCCTCTCTTGGAAGATGAAACCTGCCAACGCTGACAGCACTTTCGCCACGCTGAAAGAGACCTACACTCTCATCGACCCTCATGCCAAAGACCTGCAGCTCTATCGCGACGGTCGCACCTACTATCTGCCCACAGAACCCGACCGTTTGCCTTTCCCTTATCTCGAAGCCAACGGACTCAACCACGGCGAGGTGTATGAACGACTGAAAGGCTTTGCCGAGGCGTATGAGATTGGCAAGAAGATGAAACTGGGCAAGGTGCAGCCCGACAGCGTGATTCTCGCCTCCCATCCTTACTTTCAGCCTGTGCTCCGAGCCTTCAATGACAGCACCCGTGTCCTTGTCGGGCGGTTGGAACGTGAAGCGAAAGACCGCATGATGCCCACGCCCGACGTGCCCGCCGACCAGTTCCTGCCGACGATTGTCGCCCAACATCCTGGCAAGGCAGTCTTCATCGACCTTTGGGCGACATGGTGCGGACCTTGCCTCAATGGCATCAAGAAGATGGAGCCGCTGAAGGAGCAACTGAAGGGGCAGGACATCGTCTTCGTCTATCTCACCGACGAGTCCAGTCCCTTGAACCAATGGAACGAGCACGTGCTCAGCATCCCAGGACTCCATTATCGTCTGCCCTCATCCCTCATGCAGCAGATTCCTTGCATCGCCGCTGAAAGCGGTATTCCCCAATACCTTATCTTTGACCGTCAAGGTCATCAGATTTGGCATCAGGTAGGTTTCAGCAACAGCGTGTTGGAGGACATCAAGCAAGAAATCGGTAAGGCATTGGACTCTTCTTCTCTTCCCAAGTAGTTATTGATCATATTCCATATAAAACTAACAGTATCTAAAACTAACCAAACAGTATGAGAAGGATTCTCTTTCTATTCGCCTTGTTGCTGGCTGTGTCGGCACAAGCACAAGAGCCAGCTAAGGCTCAACAAATGAAGAACATCGTCAATCCACAAGATACCGTCTTGAAAAAGACAGAAGTGAGGAATTTCGTGGTGAGAAGAGACAGGAGCAAAGATGATGAGAAAAATGCGGCGATGAAAGCTTTTGTTGGTCAACGGTTCACAGATTTAGAGATGCTCGATACAGACGGCAATTCGCATAAATTGAGTGAGTATGTTGGCAATGGCCATTGGCTGTTCGTGGACATGTGGGCTTCGTGGTGTGGCCCATGTCGTGCGGAGATGCCCCATGTGGTAGCTGCCTATGAGAAATATCATAAGAAAGGTCTCGAAATGGTCAGTATATCATTAGACAATCAAAAGGAGGCTTGGGTAAAAGCTATCACGGCTTTGAACATGCCATGGACTCATCTTTCCGACCTAAAAGGATGGCAGTCAATAGTCTGCGATGTGTATAAAGTATGGGCCATCCCCGACAATCTGCTCATCAATCCGCAGGGAGAGATTGTGGCGCGTAACCTCAGAGGCTCAGAGCTTGCAGAGAAACTCGGAGAAATATATGGGAAGTGATCCTTTATTCCTAACCGATATGAAAAAGATATTGTTTGTTGCTACGTGTATATGCTATTTGTCATTTCTGCAAACGGCATCAGCTCAGACGCGAGACATACTCGAGATTATTTTTCCCACGGGAACGGATGGTTTCGTGGAAGTATATAATTTTATAGAGGGAGAGTGCGACACGCTTCCGATAGTGAATGGGCGAATGGTGATGGAACAAAGCAATCTGCCGAATACACTACAGTTGCAGTACATGAAAGAATGTCTTGACAGCAACAAGGTGTGGATAAGTATCAATCAAGGAAACATCCAGCGGGGAGATCTCATCGTAGGTCATGGACATACTGTACTCACCATCGATTCGCTTTCTTCACGTCGAATCACAGGTGTCCTCGAAGATGAGTTTGGCGATTTTGAAGCATGTGACCAGTACTGGCGTGACCGAAAACGCTTTAGGAGTGAAGAATTTCTGAAAGCACATTCTCAAAGTGTGTGGGCACTCTATCATTTGGACTTAGACTGGGATGCCGACACTTTGCAGAAGGCGTTGAACTGCTTCTCAGAGTCCCTTCGCAATTCTGAGCGAGGAAAGAAGCTGCAACAGCTTATCTTGGACAGGAAAAACAAGACAGGCGTAGCGAAGCTCTTCCCCATGTGGGACACAGCAGGGAAGGCTCATTCCTTTGCGGAGTGTATGGGCGACAAAGACTATATGCTGCTGAATCTATGGGCAAGCTGGTGCGGCCCTTGCCGTGCTGAGATTCCCGACCTGATAGCTTATTATGAGGAATGCCGTGAGCGTGTGGCCTTTGTCAGTGTGACGGTCGATAAAAAACAAGAGGATTGGCTGAAGGCTGTGAACGAAGTACCCAAATACGAATGGCCTAACCTCGCGTCAAAGTTCGACGGCACTCCCGAAGGGCGACCGATTCCTCTTCTTTTCGATCCTGGCTATATCCCCTTCTTCTTCATTATCGACCGAAACGGTAACACCGTCTATACTTCGCTGGAACAAAAGACTGACGACAGACCATTGGACGATGCTAAGAGGCGACTCGATGCGTTGTTGACAAAGTCCAACGGGCTTTGACTATGGAGCAGGACTGGATTATGTAGTTCTCTTAAACAGGTCGTCATGGAAGCCGTTACCTGCGTCCTCCTGTGAAGTGTATGCGTATTGGTTCTTGCGGAGGTACTGATTGAATACGTCAACCAGATGTGTGAATCGGTCGATGCGATTGGGCTTGAGTTTACCTTTGGCAAAGCATTTCTTTTGGTATTTGTACCAATTAAGCATTTTGTGCTCCTCTAAGCGGTGCTTGGAGGGGCGCTTTTTATGTTCTGTAATGAAGTTGAGTGTGTCTTGGTAGTTGCGCTCCCAAAGTTCATCTTGTGTCATATCGCTGTCTTTTTGTGGGTGAGGAAATATGTGAACGTGATGAGTGCTGCGTAGCAGAGCAGGGTAGTGAACGTGCCTGGATGCCATTCAATGGTGGCGAAAGGAAGTTCTGAGATGTAAGTTGTAATGGTGTTCATGGTGGTGGCAGTCCAGTTGAGGATGTTGGTGATGAGCTGGTTGATGGGGGCGCACCAAAGGAAGAACCACCAGAGAACGCTGGCAAACATGAGAAGATAGACGAAGGGGAAAAGAATCAGGTTGCTGAGGATGGAGATGAGGGTGAACCGTCCAAAGTGGTGCGCTATCAGTGGAGCCGTGGAGATTGTGCAGACAAGAGTGATGGTCATTAGCGTGATGAGCCACCTATAATGTTCGGGGATGCTGTGTCTGGAACTGGTGCTTAGCGTGATGAGTCTATTCCCGATGAGGCTGATGGCTTCTACGGCAATGAAGGATAGCTGGAAACCAATGTCGTGGAGATAGAATGGATTGATGCATAGCATGAGGAAGAAGGTGAGCGCACAGGTGTTGGAGGAGAGCGCTTCGTCGGTGAAGGATTGGCTGAGCAGCAGGATGGTGAACATGCTGGTGGCGCGGACGAGGGACGGAGACAGGCCGGTGAGCAAGGCGTATCCCCAGAGGGTGATGATGATGAGACCGTTGCTGATCCATTGCCAGCGTAGCGGTAATATGTTCTTGAAGAAGAACACTTGTATAAGGAGCAGGATGATGCCGACGTGGAAGCCTGAGAGGGCAAGGATGTGGCTGAGGCCTGCATTGGCATAGGCATTGCGTGTGGCCTTGTCGAGGGTTGTTTTTCGCCCGATGGTCATGGCTTCGACGATGCTGCCTGCCTCACCGCTGATGCCGTGATTACTGTAGATGTCGTGCAGTTGCTCTTGAAGGGCTTTTGCCGAAGTGTACAGGTTGCGCTGACTCTTGCATGGCTGCTGTGTCCACTTATTGTGTGGCGTATAGGCTGTAGCGCAGACACCGTGCTGGAAAAGGTATGTATTGTATGCCTTGAATGTGTCTTCTTCGCAGTGGTTGGTAGGGGTTATGTGTTTGGCAAATGCTGCAATGGTGTCTCCCAGTTGCAATGAAGCATAGGTGATGGAGTCGTGTTGAGGTTCTTCTCGGTTTTTTCCTATATATAATAAAATGTATGTTCCGTTCTCCTGCTCCAGTTGGAGTGCCCATGAGTGTGCCTTTTCTTTTGGGGGCTCGGCAAGGATGCCACGGCAGTAGGTGGTGCTGGAGGGTGTGCTGCTGGCTACGTGCTGGTACTTGCGGGTGTAGAGTGTCATACCGATGAGGAAGAAGAGCGCTGCTGCCATCACACCGAACTTGCCGTCCCGATAGGTGTGGGAGGTTTTGAGCAGGAAGAAGGATATGGATAGTGTTGCACCGCAGAGAACGAACAGCACTTTCATGCTCATGTGAGTAATATAAAGATTCGCCCCTATCATGCCCAATGTAAAGGGAATGATGAGGCGAATAAGCGGATATTTCTGCCAGTCCATTAAAGGCTTTTCAGTTCCTTGATGCGTTCTTCGGGATTGGGAGCGCCGAACACGTAGCTGCCAGCTACGAGAACGTCTACTCCTGCTTCGACGAGACGGCGGCCTGTGTCTCCGTTCACGCCGCCGTCCACTTCGATGAGGGCGTGGCTGCCTGTGCGCTGGATGAGTTCCTTGAGCCGACGTACTTTCTCGGTGGAGTGCTCTATGAACTTCTGTCCGCCAAAGCCTGGGTTGACGGTCATGAGAAGCACCATGTCAACGTCTTGAATGATGTCTTCAAGCACGCTGACGGGTGTGTGGGGATTGAGCGTGACGCCTGCCTTCATTCCAGCGGCGTGTATCTGCTGGATGGTGCGGTGCAGATGGGGGCAGGCTTCGTAGTGCACGTTCATCATGTAGGCTCCGAGGGCTTTGACTTGCTCGGTGAACTTTCCGGGGTCAACTATCATCAAGTGCACGTCGAGAGGCTTTTGGCATATCTTGGCTACGGCTTCGAGCACGGGGAATCCGAAACTGATATTGGGCACGAAGACGCCGTCCATTACGTCAAGATGGAGCCAGTCGGCTTCGCTGCGGTTGAGCATGTCTATATCCTTGGCCAGATTGGCAAAGTCGGCAGCAAGGAGTGAGGGTGATACTTTGGTCATTTGAGGGTGAAACTGGTTTGTCCTATCATTTGGTTGTCGCAGAAGACGAAGAGCTTGTAGGTGCCGGCTTCGAGAAACTCGGTCACGTCGCTGTACATGGTCACTTTCTCTTCCTCGCCTGTGTATTCAATGTATTTCTTTTCGGTATATTCCACGGAGGTGTTCTCGTAGGTGAAGGTGCCCTTGTTGCCCATCACGGAGTTGTCGGGCTTGAGGATGCGGGCGTAGAGGGTGCGCTGCCCGTTCTGGGCGGTGACGTTCTTCACGATGGTGAATCCGAAGGCGAAGCGCTTCACGTCCTTCACTTTCTTGGCTTCCTTGCCTTTCTTGTCTTTTGGAGTGACCCAGAAGCCGGTGGCGTCGAGCTGTGCAGCGATGTTTACCTTGTCTTTCAGCTGGTTGCGCTCGGTGGAGAGGTTGCTGATTTGGGTGTTTGCTACGCTGATTTGTTCCTTGATTTGGGTGTTCTCTTCGTTGAGCGACTGATTGAGGCGATTGAGCGAATCGACCTGCATGATGTAGCTTCTCAGCACGGCTCTGAGGGAGTTGATTTCAGCCTTGAGACGCTTGATTTCTGCGGCGTCGGTGGCCTTGGTGCGTTCCAGCTCTTCGAGGAGCTCCTGTGTGCGGCGGCGCTCATCTTCAATTTGGGCGATGAGGCTGTCGTTGCTCAGCTGGTTCTGAAGCATCTCATACTGCGCATCGAAGTCGCGGTATTGGCTCACCATTTCTTCTTTCTCCAGCTCTGCCAGTTCTTTCAGTTCTTCGTTTTCCTGTATCAGTGGCTTGGCATAGAGAAAGTGGTAGCCAAGCACCGCTACCACAAGGGCTATCAGTGCCACGACAATGCCGGTGATGATGAGTCCAGCGCTGCTTTTCTTCGCGGGCTGCGCTGGCTGCTGCTCCTGGCTCATGTTTTCTTGTTCTTCCATGGGGTTGTGTGTGTTTATGGTTGCAAAGGTATAAAAAAGCGAGAAAAGTGGAAAGTGAATAGTGAAAAAACTATCCCGCTTGTCGTCCGCAGGGTTCGTAACTTGGATTTTTCACTTTTTCATTTTCCACTTTTCTCGCTTTTTCATACCTTTGTACAAAATATGCAAAAGCCTATATGCTGAAGAAAAGAATTACCCCTCAGGAACTTGCGATAGCGAAGAAGGACTTTGAGGAATGCCGGAATGTGGTCATCGTGTGCCACACCTCTCCCGATGGCGATGCCATTGGCTCGTCGTTGGCGCTGTACGAGTATTTGAAACGGAAGGGGAAGAACGCCACGGTGATTGTGCCGAACTATTTCCCTGACTTTCTTCACTGGATGAAGGATGCTGACAAGATTGTGCGCTTTGACCATCAGAAGACGGCTTCCTACACGGCGTTGAAGATGGCTGACCTGATTTGCTGCCTGGACTTCAACGACATGCGCCGCATTGACGATTTAGGCGTAGCTGTGCAGCGGATGCGCTGCAAGCGATTGCTCATCGACCATCATCTTGACCCCAATCGCCAGCAGTTTGGACACATCATTTCTCATCCGGAACTGAGCAGCACAAGCGAACTGATTTTCCGTCTGCTGGATGCGATGGACGACTTGAAAAACCTCACCTTTGCCGCTGCTGAAGACATTTATGCAGGTATGGCAACGGACACGGGCTTTTTCTCCTTTAACAGTAATGACCCCGACATCTTTGTCATCATCAGCGAGTTGCTGAGAAAGGGCATTGACAAGGACCGCATCAACCGCAACATTCAGAACAACTATTCGGCCGACCGCCTGAAGCTGGTGGGCTATGTGCTATACGAGAAACTGCAGGTGTTCCCCGAACTGCACGCCTCGCTCTTTGCCATCAGGAAGGAAGAGCTCACACAGTTCCACTACCTGAAGGGCGACATGGAGGGCATCGTGAACATGCCTTTGCAGATGAAGGGGCACAAGCTGAGCATCTGCCTGCGCGAAGACACCGAGCGCCCGCTCATCAGGGTGTCCACACGCTCGGTGGATGATTTCCCTTGCAACGAGCTCTGTGCCGAGTTCTTTGGCGGCGGAGGTCACAAGAACGCTGCAGGAGGCACGCTGGAGTGCACCATGGATGAGGCTATAGATATCACCATGAAGGCGCTGGAGGCTTGGAGGGAACGTCTGCAAGACTGCCCTCAGTCCGACACTTCAGCCAACGGAAGCAGCGCACCCGAAGCTGCGGGCGCACTGCAATGATGCAACACCGTATGGCAAAGTCGTTCATAAGTTATGAATCATTATTCGCAACTTTGGAATAATTGTTCATAACTTATGAATAAGTAAAATAGGCACGACACAAACGAGTGAAAACGACTAAAACCAATATTGAAATGAAGAAAAAACTATTGTTATTATCTGCTGTGCTGGCCTCGTTGAACATGGCGGCACAGGTGGCCAGTGTGGCCAGTCCTGACGGCAAACTGAAAGTGAATGTCGATGTGCAAAGTGGCAAACCTGTTTACGAAGTGCTGTACGATGGCGTGCAAGTGCTGGACGCAAGCCCGCTGGGCTTTGTGGCTGACCACGGCGACTTCGCACAGGACATTTCGTTTGTCAGCAAGCGCGAGGGACATCTGGAGTTTAATTATGACTTGCGTGTGAGCAAGGCGAGCCATGTGCATGTGGATGCCAACCAGCTGGTGGTGACCCTGCAGAATGCCAAGGGATACCCTTACGATGTGGATTTCCGTGTGTCAAACAATGATGTGGCCTTCCGCTACGCCATCCCCAATCACCCCAGCCGTGCCAACGGAAAGAAGTTCTCTGTGCGCATCATGAAGGAAGCAACTGGATTCGACTTCCCGAGCCAGACCACCACGTTCCTCACGCCTCAGTCGCACGCCATGATAGGCTGGAAAGGTACCAAGCCCAGCTATGAAGAGGGTTATGGCTATGACGAACCAATGAACAAGAAAAGCCAGTATGGACATGGATATACATTCCCATGCCTCTTCCACGTGAATGCCGCTGGCAAGGGCACGAAAGAAGCATGGGCACTTGTCTCAGAAACTGGCGTCGACTCTCGCTACTGTGCCTCGCGACTCTCTGACATGAAGGGCGACGGACTCTACACGGTGGAGTTCCCTATGGCTGAAGAGAATGGAGGAAACGGTACGGTGGAACCAGCCTTTGCGCTGCCAGGCACCACCCCTTGGCGCACCATCACTGTGGGCACATCGCTGAAGCCCATCGTAGAGACCACTGTGCCATGGGACTATGTGACGCCTCGCTATGAGACCGCCCATAAATATCAATATGGTAAAGGCACATGGAGCTGGATTGTATGGCAGGACAACTCCATCTGCTGGGACGACCAAGTGAAATACATCAAGCTTGCCAAGGATATGGGCTTCCAGTATGTGCTTGTTGACAACTGGTGGGACACCAACATAGGCAAGGAGAAGATGACCAAACTCGTGAAGTATGCGCAGAGCCAGGGTGTGGACGTGTTCCTGTGGTACAGCTCCAGCGGCTGGTGGAACGACATCGAGCAGGGACCTATCAACATCATGAGCGACCCCATCGTGCGCAAGCAATATATGCGCTGGATGCAGCAGATTGGCGTGAAAGGCATCAAAGTGGATTTCTTTGGCGGTGACAAGCAGGAAACCATGCGTCTCTATGAGCAGATTCTCACGGATGCGGATGATGCAGGCATCATGGTCATCTTCCACGGCTGCACCATCCCTCGTGGCTGGGAGCGTATGTACCCCAACTATGTGGGCAGCGAGGCAGTGCTGGCATCGGAGAACATTTACTTCAGCCAGGGCGCTGCCGACAAGGAGGCTAAGGATGCTGCCACACATCCATTCATCCGCAACACCATCGGTTGCATGGAGTTCGGTGGTTGCTTCATGAACCGCCACATCAATCGCGGCAACACGGGCGGCAACACTCGTCGCACTACCGACTGCCACGAACTGGCCACTTGCGTGCTCTTCCAGAACCCTATCCAGAACTTTGCCATCACCCCTGAGAACCTTCCTGCTGCTGAACAAGGTGGTAATTCTCAGTCGGCAGAGGCAATCGACTACAACGCTCCGGGCGCTCCTGCACCAGCTGTCAGCATGGACTTCTTGCGTCAAGTGCCTACCACGTGGGACGAGACCATCTTCATCGATGGCTATCCAGGCAAGTACAGCGTATTGGCCCGCCGCTCAGGTGGCACATGGTACATCGCTGGCAACAATGCCACAGGCGCACCGCTCAAGCTGAAGCTGAACTTGTCTATGTTGCAGAAGGGTGACAAGGTCACGCTTTATAGCGACAACCTCAAGAATCGTGAGCCTCAGAAGTCAGCTGTCAAAGTCACCAACCCGAAAGCGGTGGTTGTGACGATGGCAGACCAAGGAGGATTTGTGATAGTAAAATAAAAAGCGGGGGCTTTCGGAAGCCCCCGCTTTTTTATTTATCCCTCGCGGAAGAAATCAAGCATCTCGAAGATTTCTTCCTTCGTCGCTGTTTGGTTGATGCGTATGTCTCCAATGCCACCCAACAGCGTGAAGTTGATGATGCCTGCTGTATTCTTCTTGTCGTGTGTCATGTAGGTATAAAGCTCTTCGTAGTCGTCGCAGGTGACGGCAAGCGTTCCATAGTTCTCCTTGATGAAGCGGACGGTTTGCCGCATCTTGTCGGTGGGGAACCCTGTTTTGATGCACGAAAGGTAGAGCTCGCAAATCAATCCCCACGCAACGGCATATCCATGCAAGTAAGGCTTGCGGCTCAGCGCCCAACTCTCAAATGCATGGCCTGCTGTGTGTCCAAGGTTGAGTGCCTTGCGGATGCCGTGCTCCAATGGGTCTTCTTTCACAATGCGCTCCTTGATGGCCACGCTGGTGCCTACCATCTGCCCCAAGTGCAGGTAATCGACTGCATTCAGGTCGAAGTTCAGCAGCTCGGCAAAATTCTTGTCGTTGGAGATGAGGCCATGCTTCAGCATCTCGGCATAGCCGGAGAGAATGTTCTCATGGTCAAGTGTCTTTAGGAACTCCGTGTCGAGAATCACCGTTTCGGGGGCATTGAACACGCCAATCTCGTTCTTCAGCCCGTTGAAGTTGATGCCCGTCTTTCCGCCCACACTGGCATCCACCATGCTTAGCAGGGTAGTGGGAATGTTGATGTACTTGATGCCGCGTTTGAACGTGCTGGCAGCAAAGCCACCGAGGTCGGTCACCATGCCGCCGCCCAGGTTCACCATCAGCGAATGGCGAGAGCCGCCGCCATTGCCCAGCTCTGTCCACACCCTGGCCAGTGTGTCCAGCGTCTTGTGTGTGTCGGTAGCGCCAATGATGATGTGCATAGCTCCCTTCAGGCAAGGGATGTCTTGCACGACGGGAAGACACAGCTGCTGTGTGGTCTCATCCATCAGCAGGAATAGCTTGTCGTGCTGCACTTCCGCAATAGCGTCTGTCAGCGTGTGCGCAATATCTGTTGAAATAACTATTTTGTTGGCCATGTGTCTGTGAATTTTTTGCAAAGGTATGAAAAAGCGTGAAAAGTGGAACGTGAAAAGTGAAAAAACTAAGTGGTGAACCTTATGGACGAATGGTTGGATAGTTTTTTCACTTTTTACATTCCACTTTTCACGTTAATTGTTACCTTTGCATAAGAAAAGAAAGATACAATATGATACAAGTTATAGACACAGCCATAGAAGGCGTGAAAATAATAGAGCCAAAGCTTTTTGGCGATGCTCGAGGCTATTTCTTTGAGTCCTTCTCACAGCGAGAGTTCGAAGAGAAGGTTTGCAAGACCGTGTTTGTGCAGGACAATGAGAGCCGTTCCGTGGCAGGAGTGGTGCGTGGCCTGCATTTCCAGAAGCCGCCTTTCACGCAGTCTAAGCTGGTGCGTGTGGTGAAAGGCGCTGTGCAGGATGTGGCTGTAGACATTCGTCAGGGAAGCCCTACGTTCGGACAGCATGTGTCGGTGGTGCTCACCGAGGATAATCACCGTCAGTTCTTCGTGCCTCGGGGCTTTGCTCATGGTTTTGCCGTGTTGAGCGATGAGGCTGTGTTCCAGTATAAGTGCGACAACTACTATGCTCCCCAAAGCGAGGGTGCTATTGCATGGGACGACCCAGATTTGGGTATCGACTGGCAGGTGCCCACGGAGAACCGCATTCTCTCGGAGAAGGATGCCCATCACCCACGGCTGAAAGATGCCGAGCTGGTTTTCGACATCAACGTGCCGTTGTATTGAACCTGTTGGAAGCAAGGTGCGCCCCTTTGGCCTGTGTGGTTAAAGGGGCGCACCTTGCTTCTGTTGATGGGGATATCGTCAATGGGGTGAAAGCATCGGAGAATTCACCACCGGTCTCCTTTTCTTTTGGGCTGCTTTTTTAGCGACTCTTTCAAGGCGAATCGCCATGCGCCTTTGCCGCCTAGCAAGGTGTAGATGCGCAGGCAGTTGCCTGTCATGCGCTGTGCGAAGGTGGGGGTGAAGTTGCTGTTGCGGAAGATGGTGATAGCCTTAGCTGCCATCTTGTATTTTGCGCATTTGCCTGTGAGTTTTTCCCTTTGCAGTCTGCCCAGCAAGATGCAGATGCGTAGGTAGAGGGGATACATGAGCAGGTCAAGATGCGGATAGAGGCAGGCGAGATGCTGCGAGTGGTAGGTGGAGAGGGGCTGGAGTATGGACGAATGGAGATTGTTAATCACCACGGTCATGGTTCGTACTAGCTCCTTGTAGTGCATGGAGTAGCATCCTCCTTCCAGATGCTCACTGGTGGCTTGAATAGTGTGGAAGACGTGTTGGGTGTACCACAGCACGCGTGGCTGGTGTAGCATGATGCGCAATCCGAGTTCCCAGTCTTCCCCAATGCGGCATGCAGGGTTCCATGCGCCTATGTCTTTAAGGTATGACGTGCGTATGAGCATGCTGGACGTGGCGAGCATATGGGCGAAAATCTGCACACGAGGGTCTTCCGAAGGGATGAAAGGGCGCACCCACTCTCGTAACCCGTTGCTCACCTTCGTGGGCATAGCTATGAGGTCATGCCCCTCAGCGTTCAGGTCATGGAAAGCCGCAATGAAATGGGGATCGAAGAGGTCGCCGCTATTGAAGAAATAGACCCATTCAGTCTTGCAAGACTTGAGCCCTTTGTTGCACGCAGCGGCCGTGCCAGGGAAAGTCTCACGCAGCAGCGTCATGTTGGGACGGCTCTTGATGTATTGTTCGCAGAACTGATACGTTCCGTCTGTGCTTTCATTGTCCACAATAATCACCTCCTTGGGCTGCATGCTCCCCTTCATGATGGAGTCGAGTGTTTTTCCTATGTGTTCTCGTCCGTCCTTGACGGGCACAATTACCGTTATTTCCATGCTTATATAGGTTTTGGGGGCAAAGATAGGAAATTAAGCGGTAAGTGGAAAAAGAAAAGCGAAAAAAATGAGGGGCGGTGCAGCCCGATGGCTTTAGAGCTTGCGAGGCCTTCATGCCCTCGAGGGTGCATTGTAGTGAGGGCATGCAGCATGACTGCAAACAGCTGGTCGGTGAAGAGAAGGGAGGGCACAACCGTAAAACTATGGAGTTCCCTTGTTGACATTGCAACTTTTTCCCTACCTTTGTACCACAAAAGAATAGAGCACAAGACAATGGCAGAAGAAATACAGATATCAGCAGGCTCCAAGGAAGAGAAGTACAAAGATCTGTTGCCGCAGGTCAGAGCTGTGGTAGAGACCGAAACAGACCCGATAGCCAATATGGCAAATGTAGCCAGCATGCTGCATGAGACATTCGGATTTTGGTGGACAGGATTCTATAGAGTGTTAGACGGAGAGCTGGTGCTGGGGCCATTCCAGGGTCCGTTGGCATGCACTCGCATCAAGAAAGGCAAGGGTGTGTGTGGCACAGCATGGGAGCGCGCCGCTACCGTCATCGTGCCCGATGTGGACGCCTTTCCCGGCCACATTGCTTGCTCCAGCCTCAGTCGCAGCGAAATTGTAGTGCCCGTCCAGAGAGATGGGGAGGTGATAGCTGTGCTTGACATCGACAGCAAGGACCTCGCTACTTTCGACGAGGTGGACAAGAAATACTTGGAGGAAGTGGTGAGCGTTTTGTAAAGAAAGCGCCTCTAAAATCCTCCTTACTGTACCTCACAGGCGGTGTGAGTCACACCGACACCCTCGGTGTGACTCAGACCGTTTTTGTGGTGTAGGAAGGACCTTTGGGACGATGAACGAAAAAGCCCTCTGCACGAGCATCGCTGCCAGTGCAAGAGGGTTTGCGCACATTGTTTAACTTATCTAATTACTAACACGTGTATGCTATTGGAGGCGGAAGGTGACGGGAAGGGTGTACTTCATTCTTACGATGTTGCCTCGCTGCTTGGCAGGTTCCCATTTGGGCATGAGTTTCGCCACGCGGATAGCTTCGTTTTCAAAGAGCTTTTGGCATGCCTGTAGTTCTTCGGGCGTGGCAGTGACTTCGATGCCGTCTCTTATTTTATAGGCTGTGACAGTCACTATGTCGTCGAGTGGGAGGCCCTTCGAGTTGCTCACTTTGTTTTCGACTACCTTGAAGTTGCTCAGTGAACCGTCTTTCTCTACGATGAACTGCAGGATGATACGCGTCTGGAGGTCATTCTTATGGGCTTCTTGGGGATAGCGGAGGTTCTGGGCGAGGAACTGCATAAGAGCTCCCTGACCACCTGGGTATTGAGCCATTTCTTCCACTACAGTGAAGACGGGATTATCGTCATCGTCATCGTATACTTCTTGGCCTTGGAGAAGGATTTTCTTCACGACTTTTCCATTGATGGTGATACTGCCATCCTCATGTTTCTCTGCACCAGGCAGTTTGTCCAATAGCTCGTCCAAAGATGATGGTTCTTTCACCTCCTTCAGTTTGATTTCGATGACGCCATTCTTGCCCTTGTCTCCATAGATGGCTGTGGCAGCTCCGTCTTTGAGAACGGTGACGGACTCGATGTCATCTTCTTTAAGGTTGAGAAGCTTAGGCAAGACTTCGTTTAGATTGAATTCTTTCTTTCCTCCTAACGCAGAGAGGTCAATTTTGACAATCTTTCCGTTTATAACGATGAGTGGTTCGTCATCGTCTTGAGCCGTTGATGCCTCTTGTGTGTGGATGACAATGATACCGTGCTTGTCCTTGTAGTCGTACTTTGCCGTTCCATTGGCTGTCTTAAGCAGTTCAAACGTGGAACCGGCCAACAAGGTTTTGTAGTTTCTCAGTTCAGCTTCCGTGGCTTGGCGCCCGTTGATGAACACATATTCTGCTGTGCATTCGAAGTCGCCGGCAGAAGGCTTACCTTCATGGGAGAAACCAACGATTCTTCCATACTGGTCCTTGACGGGATGGATGGCGAAAGGTGTTGTGTCCACACTCTCTACAGCCGTAAGAACATTCTCTTTCACCTCGTTGATGGTGGGTACAGTGGTCGTTTCCAAAGTTTTCACCATATCTTCCACGGGGTCGGTCTCAATAGGTGTGGCGAAGGTATTGATGGTCAATGCCGCCACGGGGATGGCGCAAAGTGCTTTGAGCATGAGCCATCGGTTGGAGGGTTTCTGGTACATCATAACGATACGTTTTTTGAGTGAGCCGTGATTCAGATTGTTGGTGAAAGGCTGCAGTCGATTCCCTACTACCTTTATCACGAGGAGTTGTTGATATGATTTTGCATCGATGCCTTGGTTGATGACTGCCTGGTCTGCCTCATATTCATGCACGGCCTTGAGGTCGCGGTTGAGGAACCAGATGAAGGGGTTGAACCACTGGAGGGTCTTGACGCATTGGAGCAGCAGGAGGTCGTAGGTGTGCCCCAAGCGGATGTGTTCCTGTTCGTGGGTGAGGATATACTGGCGGCTGCTCTCGTAGTCCTTCACGCTCATGACAATGCAGCGGAAGATACTGAAGGGAGGGGCGTCGTTGTTGTGCAGGATGACGGTGTTGCCTTGTGAGTCAGTGTGGCGCACCCCTTTGTGCATGAAGCGGATGAGCGAGATGGCTTGCACCAGCGTGAGGACAAACATGATGGCGACACCTGCCAGGTAGAGCCACGTGATTGCCTGAATCCACGTGATGCCTTCCGAGTGCTGAGCCGTGACGATGATGGGTGCCGCGTCCTGCTCAATGTAGCTCTGCACCTCATACACCTCTTCGTTCAGTGCAGTCGGGTGCTCAGTAGTGAAGTGGAAGAGTGGCATCACCAGCGATACGAGCATGATGCCCATCAGCATGCAGCGGTTGAACCTGTGGAATGTCTCTTTGCTCAGGAAGACGAAGAAACAGCTATATAGGAGTGCCAGCGTAATGGCTGATTTGAGAATGTATATCATATAGGGTCGGTTAGTTTAGGCGATGTAATAGATAAATATGTATAGCTATTTGCTGTTGATGAGTTCCATAATTTCCTGCAGGTCTTCTTCCGATACCTCTTCATGCTTGGCAAAATAGGAAAGCATGGACTTGAGCGAGCCAGCAAAGAAGGTGGACTTCACTTCTTTCATCACACGGTTGGTGTAAGCCTCCCTGCTGATGAGGGGCGTGAACACAAAGGCTTTGCCGCCTCCCTCCTGCTTGTGCGGACGTATGAAATTCTTGTTGGTCAGTATCTTCAGGAATGTGGCAATGGTGGTGTAGGCGGGTTTGGGCTCAGGATACTCGTCGATGATCTGATGCGTGGTCATTCCGCTGGCCTTGTCCCAAAGCACATTCATGATTTCCATCTCCGCTCTGGTCAGTTGTCTTTCTTCATTGTTCTGTTTCATATTATCTAAAGCTTTAGTTTTTCTGCGGCAAAGGTAATCTAAAGTTTTAGATATATACAAGGGGAAATGCAAGAAAAAGCTGTTTTAATGAGAAAATTAACTTTTTTTGTTAGATATTCGTATACGGTTATTAGATATTAACTCATCAGGCGTGGCAATCTCAGGGAATGTTGTACCTTTGTGGCATTATAACATGATGAAGACTATGGAGAAGGGACGATTTGCGCCTTCACCGACTGGGCGTATGCATTTGGGCAATATCTTTTGTGCGCTGCTGTCCTGGCTCTCTGCTAAAGAGAAGGGTGGACAATGGCTGTTGCGCATCGAAGACATCGATCCTGGACGCTCGCGGCAGGAATATGCGGACTTGTTGATGGATGACTTGGCATGGCTGGGTTTGGAGTGGGATGGAGAACCGGTGTATCAGAGTCAGCGTTCAGATATATATGAAGAGTATTTTGAACGGCTGAAGCAGCAGGGAGTAACTTACCCCTGCTATTGTACCCGTGCTGATATATTGGCTACACAGGCTCCCCATGAGAGCGACGGAAGGGTGGTCTATAAAGGGACTTGTCGCCATTTGCCTCCACAGCCCGGTAGGGTGGGAGCCACACGGCTGATGGTGCCTAATCGTGAAATCGCTTTTACGGATGGGCATTATGGAGAGCATACGGTGAATCTGGCTCGTCAAGTCGGTGATTTCATCATCCGGCGCAAGGACGGGGCTTGGGCTTATCAGTTGGCAGTGGTTATTGACGATGCCTTGATGGGCGTGACTGAGGTGGTGCGTGGACGTGACCTGCTCCTCTCTTCGCCTCAGCAGATGTATGTGGCCGACATGCTGGGTGTCTCGTCGCCTCGGTTCTGTCACCTTCCGTTGCTGTGCAATCGTGAAGGGCAGCGCTTGTCGAAACGTGACCAAAGTCTGGATATGGAGAACCTACGTCATCGTTACACGGCTTCTCAAATCGTTGGCGAACTGGCCTGTCTGGCAGGATTGATTCCCACGCCAGATGCTATCAGCGCAAAAGAACTCTTGCCTGTTTTTTCATGGGAGAAAGTGCCCAAGGAGGACATTGTGGTAGGGTGCTGGTAGGAATGACAAGGTAGCATTATAGTTCCAAGCATTCTTTGGCAGGTTGGGGAGTGAAACTCTCCTCATGGCCAAAACAAAACCATTTGCTCTGGTGCGGTCAAGGCGCACCAGAGCAAATGGTTTTGATGTTGACGTTAGACGCTTCTTATTCAGTGTCCGTTAGAATTGTTCCAGAATTCTGATTCGCTCTTCGGTACTAGGGTGGGTGCTGAAGAGTGATTGCAGCTTGTCAAAGAAACTCTCTGTGAATTTCTTGGGGTGGATGATGTAGAGCTGGGCGATGTCCTCACGGTCCACATGACCGAGTCCTGGCGCTGCGGCTATTTTGCGTAGCGCAGAAGCCAAGGCGCGAGGATTGCGGGTCAGTTCTGCACTGCCGGCGTCAGCCATGAATTCTCGTTTGCGCGAAATGGCAAAGCGGGTGAGCAAAGTGAGAAAGTAGGCGATGGCTGCACAGATGATGGCGACGATAACAATCACGATGATTGCGACGCCACCGTTTCCCTTGTTGTTTGAGCGGCGCGATGAGCCTAGTCCTCCCCATAAGAACATGCGCAGCACACCTCGTGTGAGCAAGGTGAGCAATGTGGAGAGGATGCCCACAAAGACGATGCTGATGATGAGCACCTTTGTGTCGCGGTTGCGGATGTGGGTGAGTTCATGGGCAATAACACCTTCCAACTCGTCGTCGTCGAGATAGTCGATGATGCCGCGTGTGAGTGTCACTGTGTAGCTCTTTTGGTTGATGCCCGATGCGAAGGCGTTCAGTTGCGGGTCTTCGATAATATTCACTTTGGGCATGGGCATGCCGCAGCTCATGCAGAGATTCTCCACCATGTTGTAGATGCGCGGATTCTCTTTGCGTTCCAGAGCGTGTGCCCCTGTGGCGTACTGAACCATCTGCGCATTGAACAGATAAGCGATGGCGAACCAGATGCCCACAATCGCAATGGCCCAAGGTGCCATCTCAAGCCATAGCCCGTTGACGATATCTGTGTTGAGGTAATGCTGCTCTTGGTAGTACTGGTCGTATGTGCTTTGGATGCCAAACACACAGCAGAACACCCACAGCATGCCAAGAATGATGCACGGGAACATCAGGAGCAGCATCATGCTGTTCCAGTTGTTCCTCGCCATTTGTGTATGTATGCCTACGTACTGCATTAGAACTGAATCTCAGGTGCTTTCTCCACAGCTGCGCGCTGCGATGCCTCAATCTCGTACATGGCCTCTTTGTGGAATCCGAACATTCCTGCAAGAAGATTTGCGGGGAATGTCTGGACGGCATTGTTCAGCTCGCGAGTGGCAGAGTTGAAGTAGCGGCGAACAGCGGCCAGCTTGTTTTCGATGTCGGAGAGTTCACCCTGCAGCTGGAGGAAGTTCTGGTTGGCCTTCAGGTCTGGATAAGCCTCGACTTGTACCTTCAATCCTGCTAATGCGGATGTGAGCATGTTGTCTGCCTGAATCTTGTCGTCAATGCTTGTGGCACTCATGGATGCAGAGCGTGCGGCTGTGATAGCTTCTAAGAGCTCTTTCTCGTGTGCAGCATAGCCTTTTACGGTAGCTACGAGTTGAGGTACGAGGTCATAACGCTGCTTCAGTTGAACATCAATGTCGGCAAAAGCGTTCTCGCGATTGTTGCGGAGTTTCACAAGGTTGTTGTAGATGCTGATGACGAAAATAACAATTACGGCAATCACCGCAATGATGATGAAAGTTGTACTCATAGTTGTATGATAGTTTTAAATGGTTTATTGTCTTTTCCTATTATAAATGTGTTGCAAAGATAGCACATAAGCATTGTTTCTCGTTAATTCATTTCATTTTTTAGCGTTTTTTAAGGAGAAAAGTACTACCTTTGCACCCTAAATAGTGAATAGCAAATAGTAAATTGTCAAATAGTTAATAATACAATGACAGCAAAAGAGATACGCGAGTCTTTCAAGAAGTTCTTTGAAAGCAAGGAGCACCTGATTGTGCCATCGGCTCCGATGGTAGTGAAAGATGACCCTACGTTGATGTTCACCAACGCGGGCATGAATCAGTTTAAGGATATTATTCTGGGCAATGCTGTGCCCAAGAGCCGTCGTCAGGCGGATTCGCAGAAGTGTCTGCGTGTGAGCGGTAAGCACAACGACCTCGAAGAGGTGGGACACGACACTTATCATCACACCATGTTTGAGATGTTGGGCAACTGGTCATTTGGCGACTACTTCAAGAAGGAGGCCATCTCATGGGCATGGGAGTATATCGTTGATGTGCTGAAGATTGACCCTAAAGACCTCTATGCCACTGTGTTCGAGGGCAGCCCCGAAGAGGGTTTGTCTCGCGACGATGAGGCTGCTGGCATCTGGGAGCAGTTCCTGCCCAAGGACCACATCATCAATGGCAACAAGCACGACAACTTCTGGGAGATGGGCGACACAGGTCCATGTGGCCCTTGCTCAGAGATTCATGTCGATTCTCGTTCAGAGGAAGAGAAGGCTAAGGTGCCTGGCCGCGAACTTGTCAACAAAGACCATCCTCAGGTCATTGAGATATGGAACCTTGTGTTCATGCAGTACAACCGTAAGGCTGACGGCTCGCTCGAAGGCCTGCCTGCTAAGGTCATCGATACGGGCATGGGTTTCGAACGTCTGGTTCGTACCCTTCAGGGCAAGACTTCCAACTACGACACCGATGTGTTCCAACCGCTCATCAAGGTGCTGGGCGACATGTCAGGCTGCAAGTATGGTGACGACGAGAAGAAGGACATCGCTATGCGTGTGGTTGTTGACCACCTGCGTGCCATTGCTTTCGCCATTGCCGATGGTCAGTTGCCATCCAATGCTAAGGCAGGCTATGTAATTCGTCGTATCTTGCGCCGTGCTGTTCGTTACGGCTACACCTTCCTTGGCCAGAAGGAAGCCTTCATCTACAAGCTTGTGCCAACACTCGTCGAGGAAATGGGCGACGCCTTCCCCGAAATTGCTGCGCAGCAGAAGCTCGTCATGAAGGTGATGCAGGAAGAGGAAAGCTCATTCCTCCGTACGCTCGAGAATGGTATCAAGCTCTTGCAGGGTGTGATTGACGAGACCAAGGCTGTAGGCAAGACAGAGATTGCTGGCGACAAGGCCTTCACCCTCTTCGACACCTTCGGATTCCCGCTTGACCTCACCGAGCTGATTTGCCGTGAACAGGGCTTCACCGTCGATGAGAAAGGTTTTGATGCTTGTATGCAGGAACAGAAGAATCGTGCCCGCAATGCTGCAGAAGTAAAGTTGGGCGACTGGGTTGTGCTGAATGATGCAGAGAGCGAGTTTGTCGGTTACGACTACACCGAGCATCCGGCACATATTGTTAAATACCGCGAAGTGCAGCAGAAGAAGCGCACGGCTTATGAAGTCATTCTCGACAAGACTCCATTCTATGGCGAGATGGGTGGCGAGGTTGGCGACACAGGTGTGCTTGTCAGCGAAAACGAAGAGATTCAGGTGCTCGACACCAAAAAGGAGAATGGACTCTCTATCCACATCGTTGATAAACTGCCTGAACAGCCTGAAGCTGAGTTCATGGCTTGCGTGGACGTGGAGCGCCGTCGCGCCATTGAGGCTAATCACACTTGTACCCACTTGCTTGATGAGGCGCTCCGTGAGGTGCTGGGCGACCATGTGGAACAGAAGGGCTCGCTCGTTACAGCTGATGGACTCCGTTTCGACTTCTCTCACTTCGAGAAGGTTACTCCTGAACAGCTTCGTGAAGTGGAGCACATCGTCAACGCCAAGATTCGTGAGGACATTCCGCTGAAGGAATACCGCGACTATCCTATTGAGGAAGCCAAGAAGCTTGGCGCTATCGCTCTCTTTGGCGAGAAGTATGGCGACAAGGTACGTGTTGTTCAGTTTGGCAGCAGCGTTGAGTTCTGTGGTGGTTGTCACGCGCAGAGCACAGGTCGCCTTGGCATGGTGCGCATCATCTCCGAAAGCTCTATTGCCGCAGGTGTGCGCCGTATTGAGGCCGTTACCGGTAAGGCCGTGGAAGAGATGCTTGACCAAATGCAGGACTTCATGGCAGACCTCAAGGGTTTGCTCAACAACGCTCCCGACCTCATGGCCACGGTTCAGCGTGCTATTGCTGAGAACAAAGAGTTGCAGGCACAGGTGGACGAGTTCAAGGCACAGAGGGCTCAGCAGTTCAAGCAGATTCTTATTGAGAAAGCGCGCGAGGTGAATGGCGTGAAAGTCATTTCGGGTGTGCTGCCTATGGAAGCACAGCACGTGAAGGACATCGCCTTCCAGCTCCGTGGTCAGTTCCCAGAGCGTCTGCTCGTAGTGATTGGTAGTCAGGCGGCAGGCAAGCCTACACTCACCGTCTCTATCTCCGATGACCTTGTAGCTGAGGGCAAGAATGCTGGTCAGTATGTTCGCGAGGCTGGCAAACTTATCCAAGGCGGTGGCGGCGGTCAGCCTCACTTCGCTACGGCAGGTGGCAAGAACCCTGAAGGCTTGAAAGCAGCAGTCGATAAGATTATAGAGTTGGCAGGATTGTAAGACATTCATTTTGCAATATAGATGTGAAAGGGCGACTTCCGTATGGATGTCGCCCTTTTCCTTTTTTACGCAAGCTGTGCCTCTGTCTTGTCACCCTCCTTCGTCTGCAGCCGCTCACTTCATTGTAGGCGCTTGCAAGTGGGATGGCGGCCTCCCAGCTAATATTCATAACTTGCGAACAATTATTCATAAGTTATGAATAACGAGGAAGGGGCAGCCTGTTGTGGCCGCCCCTCCTGCTTATGAGATCTGTTCTGAAAAGGTCTGGGATAGTGTTACTTTCCGAACGTGAGGGCAAGGTAGAGAATCTTCACCTTGTCGAGCACGTCTGATACTGACTTTACCTGAGCTGCGTAGTTGTCAGCCTGTGGTGCAGCAGCCTTGACGAAGTCGAGCATGTCGCTTGGAGTCAGGGCGAGCTGGAGACGGCCACCGTCGAGTTTGCCGTTGAACTTGAAGGTCTTGCCAGTCTCGGTGAGTGTGACAGCGATAGTTGCGCCTTCAAGAGCGTAGGTGCCTTCAAATTCCTTTGAAGCCACTACAACCTTAGCGGTCTGACCGTTTTCCTTGCTGTTGTTGAAAGTGAACTTCAGCATGCCTGGCTTGAAGCCTGCCTTGGTGAGGCCTTCCTTGATGACTGGCTCTACCTTCTCGGCAGCAGCGTTGCCAGCAGCCTTTGCGGCAGCATTGCCTGGACCGAATGCGATGCCTGGCTCGCGATAAGACCAAGTGCCCTTCACTGCGTCATCAGTAAGTTCTTCTTCGCCAATCAGGTTGGCATCAGAATTAAGGCTCTTTGCGGTTGCGGCAGCAGCCTTTGCCTTCTTGGCAAGGTTGCCGAGCTGTGCGTGCATCATAGTTGGCATGGCGAAGATGGCCATAGCGATGAGTGCTGTTCTGATCATTTCCTTTTTCATAATCACGGTTGTTTTTTAGTTGTTAATAAAAAAAGTACAGTACAATAGTGGGGGCAAAGGTAAACGTTTTGTGCTATTTGTACAACATTTTGTGTGATTATGTTGCAAACAAGTGCAGAAAAGAATGATTTATTGTACAGAATGGCTTATTTTGAAGACAAGGTTTGTTCTTTAGGCCAGTTGACGAGGAAGACGCGTTGTGTGGCTCGGGTGATGGCTGTGTAGAGCCATCGGAAGTAGTCGGGCGTGAGAAGTTCGGGAGTCATGTAGCCTTGGTCGATGAACACGTTGGTCCATTGGCCGCCTTGGGCTTTGTGGCAAGTGACTGCATAGGCGTATTTCACTTGCAGGGCGTTGTAGTAGGGGTCTCGCCGCAGGGCCTTGAGCTTGTCTTGCTTGGAGCGCAGGGTGGGGTCGCCTGCATAGTCTTCCATGATATTATTATATAATGTGTTCTGCTGTTCGCGGGTGAGGGCAGGTGCCTCTGCCTGAAGGGTGTCGCTCAGCAGGGTGATGTCCATGCTGAAGTGGTCGAAGTCGGGAAACTCGAGGGTGGCGTCAACAAAGGTGAAGCCGTAGAAGTTGCGCTCGTTGTGAACGCGGCGCACAATGGCTGTGTCGCCGTTGGCGATGAAGTCGAAGGGCACGGTTTCTGCTTCTTCTGCAGACTTGCCTTCTTGTTTGGCGTTGGCCACAAGTTCGAGGGCCAGCTTCTCCGTCCAATAGTAGTTATTTT
Source organism: uncultured Prevotellaceae bacterium (assembly GCA_900318775.1). Taxonomy (GTDB): domain Bacteria; phylum Bacteroidota; class Bacteroidia; order Bacteroidales; family Bacteroidaceae; genus Minthosoma. The sequence continues at coordinate 114,672 of ONLY01000009.1, forward strand.
TGGCCACCATGAGCATGTCACCGCTTTCGAGCGCCTCTTCGCGCCAGAGGATTTGGGCGCGGATGCCGTTGTTGTAGATGTTGGCGCGCTTGTTGCTGCGGGTGACGACAATGGTTTCGTCTTCACCATCGCGCTGGTAGCACTCTTCAAGGGCTTCAATAAGCTCATTTCCAGGGATGTTTCGGATGTCGGGGAAGCCGCTGAACCGAATCTTGGGGAAGTCAAAGAGTTCTTCATCCTCGAGCAGTTGGCGCAGGTGGGTCGCATTCCAGAGGATGCCCGACGAGTCGGTCTGTCGCACCACTTCTGTAAGGGTGTGGCTGATGATCTGAAGTCCATAGCCGCCCATGTAGTTGTCGTTGAGAGCTGGACTCTCGTCATCGCCCACCGGGGGAAGCTGGGCAGTGTCGCCCATGAGGATGAGCCTGCACCCCTTGCCTCCATAGACGAAGTGGACGAGGTCGTCGAGCAGTCGTCCCGTGCCGTAGAGACTGCCAGAGAGGTATTCGTCATTGGCAATCATGGAGGCCTCGTCGCAGATGAAGAGGAGGTTCTGCCGCATGTTGTAGTTCAGCGTGAAGATGCTGTCCTTGTCAATGGACTTCTGGCGGTAAATGCGCTTATGGATGGTGAAGGCAGGGTGCTCGGAATAGAAGGAAAAGACTTTGGCGGCTCGTCCAGTAGGCGCCATCAGGACACATTCGCGCTCGAGCTGTTCCAAGGTCTTCACCAGGGCGCTGACAAGCGACGTCTTGCCAGTGCCGGCAAAGCCGCGGAGAATGTACACAGAGTCGGCTTCGGGAGAGAGAATGAACTCGCTGAGCGAATCAATGACTTTTTCCTGGTCGGGCGTCGGAATATGCTCAAAATGATGGCAAATGAGTTCTTTGAGATAGTCTTTTATCATCTTTTTTCAAAAAAAAAGTGTAAGTTGTGGGCGCAATTGATTTTTTATGCTTATTTTTGCCACGAATATAGCGATTCTTCGCGAACTGGACTGCAGGGGAGGCGGAAAACTTGCTTGCAGGGCAGCGAAAAGGTGTGTAAACAATAAAAAAATAGCAAACATATCATGAAAAAAAGTATTGTAAACTGCATCCTTGTACTTTGTACTTTGGGTCTTGCTGTAGCATGCTTCTTCAGCATCTACAATGACATTGCCTTTGATGATGAGAAGGCTGCTCGTGAGAAATTGGTGATTGACCGTCTGATGGACATCCGCAATGCGGAGGAACAGTTCAAGATGACTTTCGGTGAATACTGCGGCACGATGGACTCATTGATTGACTTCGTGAAGAACGGCAAGACCGTCGATAAGATTATCAAGGAAGGTGAGCTGACCGACGACCAGTTGGAAGCAGGCATGACAGAGCGTGAGGCTGTGGCTCAGGGCATCATCAAGCGCGATACCGTGTGGATTACAGCTGCTGCAAAGCTGGGCATCGCAAATCCAGACTCTATGAAGTATGTGCCTGTAGGTCGCAAGGCTGATGGCTCATTCACTGTGGTGCGCTCAACCTTCGATCCATCTGTGTATGATACAATCTACCAGGGCATCATCGAGCTGCGTAAAAAGGCTGCCTTCAACATGAAGTCGAACGAATTCGACATGTTGGTGGAGTTCCGTGCACGTCTGGATGACTACATGGACGGCATGAGCGAAAAGAAAATCAAGAACTTGAAGTCTGACCTGAAGAAGCGCCACAAGAACCGTGCTGAATTGATGCTGGACAACGAGGACCACACAGAAGGCGGATGGTATGGCCTTCGCATTGGTGACCTTGACGACGCCAACAACAAGATGGCTGGTAACTGGGAGTAAAATATAGTTGACAGTTGATAATTGACAGTTGACAATTGATGGCAGATAATCCGATTAACAATAAAAGTTTGTCCATTCGAGTCTGCTCGAATGGACTTTCTTTTTGTACCTATGCTCCAGGGCAAGAGGAGCCGTTTGACTATAAGGTGGTGGAGGTGAATCACACCATCTCGCTGGCAGCCAACTTGAAGGAGGCGCTCATGAATGAGCCAATGCTGAAGCAGCCTTACCAGCGAGTGAATGTGTTAGTGGCAACACCACACTTCACAACGGTGCCTGTGGCAGCTTTTCAGAAGGAGGATGTACAGGATGTATACCATCTGGTCTTCCCTAAGGATGGCCCTCAGCATGTGAGCTACAATGTGCTGAGACGTTCGGGCATTGCCATCGTCTTCGGCATGGACAAGAACATCCGGCAGCTGTTGCTGGACGACTTCCCTCGTGCACGCTTTTATGCATCTTCCAGCACGCTGATAGAATTCTTTGGCGAGAAAAGCCTTTTCGGTCCCGGCAAGAAGATGTTTGCTTATCTGCACGAGAAGGAAATGACGCTCTATGTCTTTGACCAAGGGCGAATGCTCTTCGTCAATACATTCGATGCCGTGAGTGCGGCAGACTTGCAGTATTACATCCTCAATGTGTGGAAGGAGCTGGGCTTGGATCAGGTGGATGACTCCCTCTTTGTCGTTGGCGATATGGAAGAGCGTGTTGCGGAACTGTCGGAGAAGATTAAGTATTTCCTGCTTCATGTGACGGTCATTGACCGCAGCGAGGACTTCAAGGACCGTTTGACGATGGGCAACCACTTTATCCCTTACGACTTGCAGACCTTGCTTATCTGCGGATTTTAGGTAATGTACAATTTATAATTTATAATTTATAATAGGCTGACGCGATGAAGTCAATTGAAAATTGAAAATTGAGAATTGAAAATTAGGCTGACGCGATGAGGCTTTAGTTCTTCGACCTTTGACCTCAGACCTTTGAAGCCAACACGCCGCATGGTTATTATAAATTATACATTATACATTATAAATTGAAATAGTGAGAATTATCAGAGGAAAATATAAAGGGCGGCACTTGCCGACTCCTTCAGGCTTTAAGGCGCGTCCCACAACGGACTTCGCGAAGGAGGGCTTGTTCAACATCCTGGAGAATGTCTATGTGGATTTTGAGGAGGCTCCCACAGCGCTGGACCTTTTTGCCGGCACCGGTTCTATTGGCCTTGAGCTGGCGTCGCGTGGATGCAGCAAAGTGGTGTCGGTGGAGAAAGACTTCAAGCATTGGCAGTTCTTAGCGCATGTGCAGAAAGAGCTGAAGGCGCAGGAGTGGTTGCCGCTGAAAGGTGACGTCTTTAAATATGTGCGTTCCTGCAAGGAACACTATGACATCATCTTTGCCGACCCTCCATATGCGTTGGAGAACCTGAAAGACATCCCCGATGAGGCATTGCCCTTGCTGGCAGACGGTGGCCTGCTTGTATTGGAACATGGTAAAGACTACGATTTCTCTGCCCATCCCCGTTTTGTGGAGCATCGCAACTATGGCAGCGTGAACTTCTCCTTCTTCCAGTAAGCTAAAGGACTTCACTTTCCTCTAACTCCTCTAACTCCTTTAGCTCCTCTAGTTTCTCTAACTCCAAATGAAACATGGAGAACTTCTATTACGCTGTCAAGTGATAGTGTCAAACAAAAGGCTCGACCGGTTGGGTCGAGCCTTTCTTGTGTTCTTTGTAATTGAGAACAGAAGTAATATAGATATTTAAGTTGAGTAATCTTGGGATGTTGATGGAGTAGGGGCTTATCTTCTGGCGCCGCCGCGACCTCCACCTGGACGGCCACCACCGGGGAATCCGCCGCCAAATCCTCCCCAGTTACCAAAGCTGCGAGCGTTTTCTGTGCCGTTAGAGTTCTTGCCACCGAAGATGTTCAGCTTGTAGATGACGTGTATCATGCCGTAAGAGTAGATGGCGTTGTAGCGTGAGTCGCTGCTCTGGTAGGCGTCGATGGCACGGCTGATGTTGCTGCGGTTCTTCAGGATATCGTTCCATTGCAGGCTGACGGTCAGTGCATTGCCCTTGAGGAATGACATGCTGGCCTGTGCGTTCCATAGCAGTTCGTTCGTGTTCATGCTTGCTGATGCATAACCACGGCGGCTGCTCTCGCTGATGTCGGTAGAGATAGCAAAGCCGTTGTTGAAGGTGAAGTTGAACTCTGTACCGTAGCTGAATGACCATGTCTCCAAGTTGCCTGTAGTGAGGACTGAGTTCTTAGAGCTGTTGTAGTTCATGCTGCCGTTCAGGCTCATCTCGAACCAGTCCTTGCGGAAGCTGAAGCCAAGGTTCTCGCCCACACCGATGGTGTTGGTCTTTGACTTGTCCTGCTGCTTGTATTGCTGAGGGTCAAGGTAGCTGACGCTGTGACTGTAGTTGAGCGAAGTGAAGTTGTTTACCGTGAGGTAGTTGTTCTTGTCCAGTGACATGTTGAAGCCACCACCAATGTTTGCGTTCCAGTTACCGTTGATATTCTCTGGGCGAGTGGTCCGAACACCTGTGTTATCGTCATACGAAGTGCGGTTGCTGATGCTGTTCTGTGTCATTGATGCGCCACCCCATGCGAAGATACCGCGCTGGTGCTCCATCTGGAAGGTGTTGAAGTTAAGACGAATGTTGTGGCTGAATGATGGCTTCAAACCAGGGTTACCCTTCGTGATGTTCAGAGGGTTGGAGTCATCTGTGATGTCCAACAGGTTCGTCATGTTGGGCTGTGAGGTACGTCCGCGGTAGTTGAAGCGGAGGTTCGTCTGCTTGTCGAAGTTGTAGCGGAAGTCCACGTTAGGCGCATAGTTGAACACGTTGCGTGTGATGGTGGGGTATTTCGTGCCCATGTACTTGTAGTCGAGTTCTGTGTGTTGTGGCAGAAGGTCGACGCCTGCGCTGAAGTTGTAGAAGTCAGTCACCTTGCGGAAGCTCAAGCTGATGGAGTGGTTGAAGTTCTTGTACACAGAGTACAGGCTCAGCTTGTTGGCTTCGTCGTTGTCGTCGCTGCCAAAGAGCTCGTGTCCATTAGCGAGGATGTAATCGAGAGCGCCATCAATGTTGTAGCGGTACTTATTGAGTGCCTCGGCCAGGTCTGTGTAAGTAGTTGGATCCATGACGAAAGCTTCACGGTCAGACTTGTTGTAGCTATAGTCGTATCTGTAAGAGAATTGCAGATAGGTCTTTGGCGCGATGGGCTCAGAGTAGGTGAGTTGCAAGCTGTATGCTCTGTTGCGGCCAGGAGTGGTGTAGTAACGGTTGTTGGTCGTTGGGTCCATCTCTGCCTTATAATAGTTGATGTTAGCGGCAGAGAGCTGCTTGCTGTCCGAACCTGTCAGGTTGCCTGTGGCACGGAAGGTGATGTTGCGTCCCTCGTTGTTGAGTCGGCGGTTGGCCTGCAGTTCACCTGCCATACGGCGATTCTCAGAGAAGTTCTGTGAACGGTTCACGTTGGTGTTGATGATGAGGTCCATCAGTCCTTCCACCTCTTCCGAATGGTTGATGGCGTCATCCAGAGGGTCGTTAGTCACGTCGTATGGATTGTCGCTGAAGCTGGCTGACTCACTGTTGTTGTAGCCCTTGTTGCGTGAGAAGCTGCCAGAAGGACGGAAGATGATGTTGGTCATTGAGTCGGGCTTCCATTCCAGACGGAAGTCTGCGTTCCAGCTGTTCGCGCTGCTCTTGTTGCTGCTCTCGCTGTTGCTGAATGCACCTCTGGATGTGACGAAGCTCTGCACACTTGACTGGTTCCATGTATCGCTGCCGTCGTAACGGTAACGGATGTTGCCGCCAAATTCCAGCTTTTCAGTCTCTGTGGCAAAGTTGAAGCCTACGTTCTTAGAGCTGCGCAAGCCGTTGCCGCCACGTCCCCAGCCACGACCACCGCCGCCGCCAAATCCCATGTCGCCCGTGTTGTTTGCGCCACCAATGAGGGTAAACTGGTTGCTGTCAATGAAGCGGTTCAGCATCAAGCTCTCTGAGTAGCGGCGCTCTGTACCGATGCCTGCGTCGATGTTGCCAAACCAACCGTTGTTCATGCCCTTCTTCACGGTCAGGTCCAGCACGGTCTCTTCCTCACCGTCGTCAATGCCTGTCACACGGCTGAAGTCGCTTTTGCGGTCGTAGGTTTTCAGCTTCTCAATCATGTTGGTGGGGATGTTCTTCATTGCAATCTTCGTGTCGTTGAGGAAGAACTCCTTGCCGTCCACAAGAATCTTGCTGACACTCTTTCCGTTGATGGTGATGTTGCCGTCGTCATCCACTTTGGCACCAGGCAGTTTCTTCACCAGCGCTTCCAGTGCAGAGCCTTCAGCCACGCGGTAGGCAGAAGCGTTATACACCAGCGAGTCACCGCTCACTTGCACCTGTGCGGCGTTGGCCACCACCTGTGCCTCCTTCAGCAACTTGGAGTCTGGAGTGATATGGATGTAACCTATGCTGACGGTCTTGCCCTCTTCCTTGTTGGTCAAGTCGAGTGGCATCACGCGTTCCTGATAACCAATGTAAGTGATTTTGACGGCATACTTGCCCTTCTTGATGCTCTTGATGTTGAAGGCGCCGTTGGCATCGGTGGCTGCACCACCTACCATTGCACTGTCGGGCAGAGAGAGGACGCGCACTGTGGCTGCTACGATTGCCTCGTTGGTCTCTTCCTCTAGAATTGTTCCTGAAACGTTAAACTTTGATTGTGCTACTGCACTAAGACTGCCTATCATGCATAGCGCAGCGAGTATTGTTTTTCTCATGTCTGTGAATGAAAATGATTATTTTTCGTTTCCTAATACAGCTAATTCGACCACAAAGGTACGAAAAGGTTTATTCGAATGATGTGCGTTTTGTTTATTATGTGTAATTTTGCAATGTTTTTAAGCAAATGACATATAATATATGTATATATTCTCTATGGAAAAGAAACTTTTGTCACTTCTTCTCTTGATTTCGTTGGCTTCTCTCTCGGCTCGTGCCCAGTTCTCGCGCCTTGATAAATATCCCAACATCCCTTCGCAGTATGACGCAGCTTTTGTTGATCATGTCAAAGACTTCGCCAGTGGTGTAGCCAAAACTTCCTATGGTCAATATTTCGGGCAGATTACCCGTGAGCGCAATGTCTATGGCTTTGGTGCCTACTATACAGACAACGATGGCGTCATCTATGGTCAGTATCGTCTTGGCAACTTCCTCTTTGGCATCAAGATGGGCACACAGACGGCCAAGGTGGGTAGTGATGACCACTACATCTGTTATGACCTTACGACGGGCGATCCGCTCTACATCATGAAGGACGGCGACAAATACGCTCTGCCTGCCGACTACGAAAAGACTTACCGCTTCGAGTCGCTCACCTATCAGAATGGTGACAAATACGTGGGCGAGACGGTCAACGGTCGCCGTGACGGTTTGGGCCTTTACTATTATAATAATGGTAACTACTACTACGGCCGTTACAAGAACAACGAGCGCAAGGGCTTCGGTGCCATGTTCTTCACCAACAACACCATCACCATTCAATATTGGAAAGATGAAAACGAATGAGGCTCCGGCCACCAATTCTCTGCGGGCATGGGTGCTGGCCGCACGCCCCAAGACCCTCACGGGAGCCATCGCCCCTGTCCTCGTTGGCGGTGCCTTCGCCCTTGTCAAGAGCCAAGCCTCCAACCCCGATTCTTTTCAATTGTCAATTCTCAATTGTCAATTCTCGATTCTTCTCCCCTTCCTGCTCTGTCTGCTCTTTGCCGTGCTCATGCAGATAGACGCCAATCTCATCAACGACTATTTCGACTTCAAGAAGGGTACTGACCGTGAGGACCGGCTCGGTCCTGAACGTGCCTGTGCACAGGGATGGATTACTCCCGAGGCCATGAAGAAAGGCATCGCTGTGGTCACTGTGCTCTCAGCCTTGTTGGGATTGGGCATCTTTACGTTGCACATGCAGTGGGAACTTCTTGTGGTTGGCGCTCTCTGTCTCGTAGGCAGCTTCCTCTACACGACCAAGCTCTCCTATCTCGGTTGGGGCGATGTGCTGGTCTTCGTCTTCTTTGGCCTTGTGCCAGTTGTCTTCACCTACTATGTGATGACCGACGGAGGTTGGAACATCCCGCTCATCATCGCAGGTGCAGCTATGGGACTTGCCACAGACAATCTTCTTATAGTCAATAACTATAGAGACCGCCACGAGGACCTGAAGAGTGGCAAGTGGACCCTGATGGTGCGTATCATCGAAGACCAAAAGAAAAAGTATGACGATGTTCATGGGCAGAAGTACGGTGAAGAAATCTGCATTGACCTCTACCTTTGGTTTGGAGTCTTAGCCGTCATTCTGGCTTTCATCTCGCTTTTCCTCTTCCCTTATTCCAGTATCCGTTGGCCCTTCATGCTTGTGTACTTGATTCTTCATTTCAAGTCATTCCAAAAGCTGAAAGCCCTCGACGGAAAGGCGCTCAATAGCGTTCTCGGTGCCACTGCCCGCAACATCTTCCTCTTCGGTGTCCTTCTCGCCATCAGTGTCTTCCTTTGAGCAACAAAATCCGTGCAGGAAGCAGATAAGCAGTTAGCGAAGTGAAAGGTTGATATAGGTGTACCTAGGTGTACCTAGGCATTCCTAGGCATTCCTAGGCATTCCTAGGCTTACTCTAGGCTCACTCTAGGCTCGCTCTAGGCATACTCTAGCCATACTCATGGAGGAGCTTAGGAGGAGCCTAGGAGGAGGCTAGGAGGAGCTTAGGAGGAGGCTAGAGTATGATTGGAGTCCTCCTTTAGTGTTCCTTTACTCCTCCTTTAGTGTTCCTTTACTCTTCCTTTAGTGTTCCTTTACTTTTCCTTTCATGCTCCTTGCGTTCGTGTAGTTCGCTGATTTAGGTTGTCAGTTTTCTGTCTGACGACTAGATAGAGTTGACGGGTTATTAAATGACGACCGCTCTCTGTAGTCACTCTTTTTGTTTTCGACTATTTGAGGTTTGCTTTGTTGCCTATCAATTCCATCAGTTTTTCATTCCAGTAAGGCACCCTTGCTGGCTGTTTCTTTTTCATCTTTTGGAAAGAGAGTGCGACTTCTGTTGTTTTTCATTTTTATTTTGTACATTTGCATATAAAACTAGATGATAGAGAATAATGGGAAACATACAACAACGTGAGGAATTGCATCGCACCATTTGGGCGATGGCTGATGACTTGAGAGGTCAGGCAGGTGGATGGGAGTTTAAGGCATACGTGCTGGGCACTCTGTTCTATCGGTTCATCTCGGAGAATCTGACTGACTACATCAACAAGTTGCAGGCAGAGGCTGGCGTGGAAGGCTTTGACTATGCAGCCATGAGTGACGAGGAGGCAGAAGAGGCGCGCGACATGATGGTGGCGGAGAAGGGCTTCTTCATCCTGCCTTCCCAACTCTTCCAGAATGTGTGCAAGCATTGTGAGCAGGACGAGAATCTGAACATGACGCTGGCAAAGGTGTTCAAGGAGATTGAGGGTTCAGCCATTGGCACAGCATCGGAAGATGATATGAAGGGGCTCTTCAGCGACTTCAACGTGGACAGTATGTTTTTGGGTGGTGATGTGAAGACTCGCAACAAGAACATGGCGAAGGTGCTCCTGAAGATTCGCGACATGAATTTGGGCGAGGATTTTCTGGACAACAAGATAGATGCCTTTGGCGATGCCTATGAGTTTTTGATGACCATGTATGCCAGTGGGGCAGGCAAGTCGGGTGGTGAGTTCTTCACCCCTCAGGAAGTGAGTGAGCTCTTGGCGCGTCTGGCTGCTGCCGATGGGCATGAGATTCGTTCGGTCTATGACCCTGCATGTGGCAGTGGCTCGCTGTTGCTCAAGTTCTCCAAGACCATCGGAAGGGACAATCCCAACCTGATGTACTACGGACAGGAAATCAACCCCACCACCTACAACTTGTGCCGCATCAATATGTTCCTGCACAATATCAACTACGACAAGTTTGATATCCAGTTAGGTGACACGTTGGTTCATCCCCTGCATCGTCAGTTGGAACCCTTCGACGCCATCGTCAGCAATCCCCCTTACAGCATCGAATGGGAAGGCTCGAAGAATCCGCTCCTGATTAACGACGACCGCTTTTCGGGTCCTGGTGTGTTGGCACCCGACAAGACTGCCGACCTTGCTTTCGTGCTCCATATGCTGGCATCGCTCAGCGAGAGCGGAACGGCTGCCATCGTCGAGTTCCCTGGTGTGCTCTATCGTGGAGGCAAGGAGAAGTCCATCCGTCAGTGGCTCATAGAGAACAACCGCATCGACACCATCATTCAGTTGCCCAGCAACCTTTTCTTCGGAGTGGGCATCGCCACCTGCATCATCGTGTTGCGCAAGGGCATGCGTCCCGACAATCAGGTGCTCTTCATCGATGCCTCGCGTGAGTTTGTGAAGAATGGCAACAAGAACCGTCTCACCCAGGAGAACCAAGACCACATCTTCCACGTGTTTGCCGAGCGCAAGGAAGAGCAATACTTCTCCTGCTTGGTGCCCAACAGCGATATTTTGGCGAATGATGCCAACCTTTCTGTTTCCTCTTATGTGGAACAGGAAGACACCCGCGAGGTGATAGACATCAAAGCCGTCAATGCCAAGTTGGTGGAACTGATTGCTGAAGGTGAGGAGTTGAACAGGAAGATTGAAACGATTATCAAGGAATTAGGAGCATGAAAGAGAAGAACATAACCGCATTGCTTTCAGCACTTCGTGAGCAGAAAGAGATGAGATTGAAAGGTGGTATCTATCACAAAACGCAGATAGACCTGACCTATAACTCGAACCATATTGAGGGAAGTCGCTTGACGCACGACCAGACACGTTACATCTTTGAGACGAACACCATTGGTGTGACCGCTGACGAGACGTTGAACGTGAATGATATTGTAGAGACAGTGAATCACTTTTGCTGTATCGACTTGATGATAGACAAGGCAGAAGAGCCGCTTTCGGAAGAATTGGTGAAGACGCTGCATGGCATCTTGAAATCAGGCACATCCGACAGTCGGAAGGATTGGTTTGCCGTTGGCGACTACAAGCGTCTGCCTAACGAGGTGGGTGGTGAGGAGACCTGTGAACCAGAACGAGTGCATGACAGCATGCAACGATTGATAGAGGATTACAACGCCAAGGAGTCCCATACGCTGGAGCACATCCTCGACTTTCATGTTCGTTTTGAAAAGATACACCCTTTCCAGGATGGTAATGGTCGTGTAGGACGTCTTGTCATGTTCAAGGAGTGTTTGCGCAGTGGCATCGTTCCTTTCATCATCACAGACGAACTGAAAATGTTCTATTACCGAGGTTTGCGGGAGTGGGGCCATACCGATGGCTACCTGATGGACACCTGCCTTTCTGCACAAGACCAGTATAAGGCTGTACTCGATTATTTTAGAATCAAATATTAATTTGGATTGAAGCGTATGGTGGAGTGGAAGAAATTGGGAGAAGTTTGTGCTTTCAATAGAGGGAAAACAATAACGGCAAAGGATGCCGTTGATGGAGATATTCCTGTTATAGCTGGGGGACAAACGCCTTCCTATTGTCATAACGAATTTAATCGTGAAGGTGAATCTATTACAGTAGCCGGTTCAGGAGCTTATGCAGGTTTTGTTTCATATTGGAATCAACCTATATTTGTTTCTGATGCGTTTACTATAGACCCGTTAAAGGGATTGAAACACAAATATCTTTTTCATTGGGCAAAGATGAATCAAGGAAGAATTATTGCCACTCAAAAGGGGGCAGGTGTTCCTCATGTTCATGGAAAAGATATTGCCAATTTCCTCATCCCCATCCCCTCCCTTTCCGAACAACAACGTATTGTTTCCATTCTTGACACCTTCACCTCTTCCATTTCCAATCTGAAACAGCAAATTGAGGAGAGAAGAAAACAATATGAGTATGAGAGAGATTTGTTGCTGGATTTGGAAGGAAAAGAAGGAGTGGAAATGAAGAAGTTGGGAGAGATAACAACAACGATTAAAGTTGGTCCATTTGGTAGTTTGTTACATAAGAGTGATTATATAAAAGGAGGTATCCCTTTAGTTAATCCGATTCACATGAATAACGGTTATATTATCAAGGATGAATCCTTTAGTGTTTCACCAGAATTAGCTGCTAAACTGTGCAACTATTTCCTTAAGACCAACGACATCGTATTTGCGCGTAGGGGCGAAATTGGAAGATGTGCGATAGTTACAGAAAAGGAAAATAATTATATTTGTGGAACAGGCTCACTTATTGTTCGATTCAAAGAAAGGATAAATAGTAAATACATGCTTTTCTTATTTCAGACTCCTTTATGTAAAAATTATCTTGAAAAATCTGCAATAGGTGGTTCTATGTTAAATATCAATTGTGATATTGTGGGGAAAATGGTTAATCCCATTCCCTCCTTTCAGGAGCAATCCCGCATCGTTTCTATCCTTGATACCTTTGAGCAATCCATAGCCAACTTGGAGGCGCAACTGGCGATGAGGGAAAAGCAATATGAGTATTATAGGGAGAAGCTGTTGAGGTTTGAGGAGGCTTAGGTGGTTCGAGGGAATCCTAGGCAGAACTCGGCAAACCTAGGAAAGCCTAGGTAACCCTAGGAAAACTTAGGAGGAAACAAAAAACAAACAAAGAACAAACTAAAAATATCAGGAAACAATGGAATACGACACGAAGGGCAAGGTGCTAAAGAAAGCGGTGGTGTGGAAGGAATTGTATTTCTACCAGAAGAGCGATGCCATCTATCAGTTGACGGTGGAGTTTTGCAAGCGTTTTCTCCCTGCTCACGGCGACAGGACTGTGGATCAGATGGTGCAGGCGGCTCGCTCGGGCAAGCAGAACATTGTGGAGGGCAGCGAGGACGGGCAGACGAGTTCGGAGATGGAGATTAAACTGATGAATGTGGCGCGCGGAAGCCTGCAAGAACTTCGTGCCGACTATCACGACTACCTGCACACGCATCATCTTTCGCTATGGGACATCGACAGCGAACGTCAGCGGAAACTGCGCGACTTCTGCCACTCGCACAACGACTACAGCGCCTATGCTCCCCTTGTGGCAAAGATGAATGACGAGGAGATGGCGAACCTACTGCTCACCCTTTGCCACCAGACGGACAAGATGATGTGCGCCTATATTGAGAAGCTGGAGAAGAAGTTTGTGACTGAAGGCGGCATCAAGGAGAGGATGCATGCAGCGAGGACTGGCTATCGCCAAGAGGTGGATGCCCGCCTGAAGGCGCTGGAGGAAGAAAACCAAAGGCTGAAGAAGGAGAACGAGGAGCTGAAGAAGAGGCTAGGAGGGATAGGAAGGCCTAGGCAGTCCTAGGAAAACCTAGGAAATCCTAGGCAACCCTAGGAAATAAGAAGAAAACAAAAACCAAGAGATAATGGAAGACCACAGAATTATCGTAGAGCAAGAACATACCACCGTGATGGCGCACTATGAGGCGTTGCCACGGGAGGAACGAGGCTACCAGAGCGAGGCGGAACTGGAAGCGGAGTTCATCAAGCAACTGGTGGGACAGGGCTATGAGCGTGTGAACATCACCAGCGAGGCGCAACTGTTGGCGAATCTTCGCCAGCAGATGGAACGCCTGAATGGGGTGACGCTCTCCGATAAGGAGTGGAAGCAACTGCTGGAAGGACACATCGCCTCGCCTCAGATGACGATTGAGGACAAGACGGAACGGATTCAACGCTCGGAGATTGTGAACATCACGCGCGACAATGGCGACACGCAGAACATCAAACTGATAGACAAGCGCGACATCCACAACAACCACTTGCAGGTGCTGAACCAATATGTGCCTGAAGGGGGTAACTATGCCAACCGCTACGATGTGACCATCTTGGTGAATGGTCTGCCTTTGGTGCATGTGGAACTGAAACGGAGAGGTGTGGACATCAAGGAGGCGTTCAACCAAATCAACCGCTATGAACGGGATTCGTTTTGGGCAGGATGTGGCTTGTATGACTATGTGCAGGTGTTCATCATCTCGAACGGCACACAAACGAAATACTACTCCAACACAACACGCTTCGCTCATGTGGCAGCCGTGTCGAACAGTCAGAAGCAACGGGTGAAGACACAATCGCAGTCGTTTGAGTTCACCAGCTACTGGAGCGATGCGGAGAATAACCAGATACTGGATTTGCGAGATTTCACCCGCACCTTCCTGACGAAGATGACGCTGCTGAACGTGCTGACAAAGTTCTGCGTGTTCACGGTCGATAAGAACCTGATGGTGATGCGTCCCTATCAGATTGCTGCCACGGAAAGGATTCTGTTGCGTATCAAACAGGCGACGATGAACAAGTGGCAGGGCACCATCAAGGCGGGTGGCTACATCTGGCACACGACGGGTAGCGGCAAGACGCTCACCTCGTTCAAGACGGCACAGCTGGCAAGCAAGTTGCCCTACGTGGATAAGGTGCTCTTTGTGGTGGATAGAAAGGATTTGGATTATCAGACGATGAAGGAGTATGACAACTTTGAGAAGGGCTGCGCCAACTCCAACACGTCGTCGAACATTCTGCAAAAGCAACTGAATGACCCTCATGACGGGAAGAAAATCATCATCACGACCATTCAGAAACTGTCCTCGCTGCTGAAGAAGAAAAAGGACATCGACTGTGCGGACAAGAATGTGGTGATGATATTTGACGAGTGTCACCGCTCGCAGTTTGGCGATATGCACGTGATGGTGACCAAGGCGTTCAAGAAATACTATCTGTTTGGCTTCACAGGCACACCCATCAGCACCGCGAACATCGCCACAGGCAAGTATGCCAATCTGCGCACAACCGCTCAGGCGTTTGGCGGCGAACTGGACGAGAAGGGCCATGCGACGAAGCCTCTGCACACCTACACCATCATCGATGCCATCAGGGACAAGAATGTGCTGAAGTTCAAGGTGGATTACATCCAGACGATGAAGATGAAGGATGATGTGGGTGAGAAGAAGGTGTGGGGCATCGAGACGAAGGAGGCGCTGATGGATGAGCATCGCATTGCGAACAACGTGCGCTACATACTGGAGCATTATGCCCAAAAGACGAAGCAGAAGCAGCGATACACCTACAGCATCATCACGAATGTGGCTGATGTGGCGAAGAGCAGCAAGGCAGAGGCTGCAAAGCAGAAGAACCAGCTGGGTGGCTTCAACTCGATTCTGTGTGTGGAGAGCATTCCGATGGCAATAGCCTACTACAAGGAGTTCCAGAAGCAACAGGCAGAAAGGGCAGAGAAACTGCGCATTGCTACCATCTTCACCTTCTCTGCCAACGAAGCGGAGGATGATGCGATGGGGCTGATGGACGATGAAGACCCTGCTGCAACAGAAGGTTTGGATGCCACGTCGAGAGATTTTCTGGAACGTGCCATTGCAGAGTATAATGGATGGTTCGGCACCAAATATTCGACAGACAGCGAGAAGTTCCAGAACTACTATAAGGACTTGTCGCTGAGAATGAAGAACCGAGAGGTGGACATGCTGATAGTGGTGAGCATGTTCCTGACAGGCTTTGACGCAAAGACGCTGAACACGCTGTGGGTGGACAAGAACCTGAGGATGCACGGATTGCTGCAAGCCTACAGCCGCACCAACAGAATCCTGAACAGCATCAAGGATTGCGGCAACATTGTGTGCTTCCGCAATCTGGAGAAGGAAACGAATGACTCGCTGGCACTATTTGGCGACACGGGTGCAAAGGGCATTGCCATCATGCGTCCCTTCAAGGATTATTATGAGGGATTTGTGGACGAGAAGGGAAAGAAGCAAATGGGCTACTTGGAGATAGTGGCAACGCTATTGGCTCAATTTGCCTTGCCGCTGAACCCTGCGAATTTCACCATCGAAGAAAAGAAGATGTTTGTGAAATTGTTTGGTGCCTTCTTGAAGATGCAGAACTTGCTCAGCGTGTTTGACGAGTTTACGGAGGAGAAGCGGGGCATCTCTGAATATGACAAGCAGGATTACCTGTCTTGGTATATAGACCTTCGTGCTGAACTGACCAATTCGGGAGGTGGTAACGGAGGAGGAGAGAAGGATGACATTGTGGATGACTTGGTGTTTGAGACGGAACTGGTGAAGCAGATTCAGATAGACATCCCCTACATCCTGCAACTCATCAGGGAGTATCAAGGCAAGAACGGTGAAGACAAGACCATCATCGTGAAGATTCAAAAGGCGGTGGATTCAAGTCCTGACTTGAGAGATAAGAAGGAACTGATTATGAAGTTTATCGAGCGCATGACACCAACGCCTGGGCAGATTCTGGACGAGCAGGAGGATGTGTATGATGAATGGTACCAGTATGTGAGAGAAGAAAAAGAAAAGGAACTCAATGCCATCATCAAAGAGGAGAATCTGAAGCCCGAAGAGACAAGAAAGTTCGTGCAACAGGCTTTTGCAGATGGTTATGTGACCACCACAGGCGTTGCCATCACGAAAGTGCTGCCTCCCATGCCTGTCTTTGGCGGCAAGGGAAATCGGGAGGAGAAGAAGAATGCCGTGCTGGAGAAACTGAAGGCTTTCTTCAACCGCTTTGCAAGCATCACCAATGGCGGCTTCGGTGAAGAGAACACCTCAAACGTGGTGTCACTCCATCCTGTAGATTATATGAAGGTACTGTCAGCGGAGGAAGATACATCCAAAGCTGCAGAAACTGAGTAGGTAATTGACAATTGATAATTGACAATTGATAATTGATGATTGATAATTTGCAATGTGGGGTGTTGTTTTTTTAGCGAACACGAATAGCGCGAATATAGGCCTCGAGGCCTATCCCAATTGGCAATTCTCAATTATTGATTAATCGGTTCATGGTGTTTTTCAACTCCATCCATACAAGTGAGCTCCTTCCTGCGCATGTGGTTTCGTGCTGGAAGGAGAGGCTGACGTGTGATGGATGATGAATTCTGGGGAGTTGGAGGGATAAACGGGATGTGGGTTATCGGTTCTTCTCCAACAGCACTACAGCGTAGGCGCTGATGCCTTCTTCGCGGCCTGTGAAGCCGAGTTTCTCGGTAGTGGTGGCTTTGATGGAGATGTCATCGATGTCAATGCCCATGACGTTGGCAAGGGTTTCTTGCATCTGAGGAATGTGGGGATTGAGCTTCGGACGCTCTGCACAGATGGTGCAGTCGATGTTGCCGATGGCGTAGCCTTTTTCCGCTACGATTTCGAGGGTCTTCTTCAGGAGTATCTTGGAGTCGATGTTCTCAAACTCGTTTCCCTTCTTGGGAGGGAAATGGTAGCCAATGTCACGCATATTGGCAGCGCCAAGAATGGCGTCGCAGATGGCGTGAATGAGTACGTCGGCATCTGAGTGTCCCAAGAGTCCTAACGTGTGGTCTATCTTAATGCCGCCAATCCACAGGTCTCTGCCTGCTGTCAGCTGGTGCACATCGAAGCCAAAGCCAATTCTGATTTTCATTATCTTCTGCGTTTCTTGCCCAGCAGGTCACCGATGCCATCCATGTCGAAGGCCAGCGAGAAGCGGAGGGTTTGGTCAAGTGGGTTGCTTTGTGAGGCAGAGATGACGTAGCTGGCATCGAGCGAGAACACGTTCATCTTGAAGCCGGCACCCACGGTGTAATACTTGAGGTTACCTTTGTTGGGGTGCTGGTAGTGATAGCCGGCACGAAGGAAGAACTGGTTGTTGTAGGCATATTCCAGACCGGCGCTCCACTGGATTTCCTGCATCTCTTCCTTGAAGCCATTTGGAGCATCGTGGAAAGACTTGAAGATGCCGCTGATGGGGGAAATGTTGTAGTAGCCTTCGCCTTCGAGCCAAGTGCGGTAGTCGCCATAATACTCGCTCGTGGTGCGCGCCTTTTCACGCTCGTCTTCAGGCAATGTTTCTATAAACTGCTCGAAGGTTGGGCGTGTGGGCACCAGCAACTTGTTGGCATCAGCCGCGATGGTGAGGGTGTTGTACTCGTCGAACGGAACGAGGAGTGACAAACCGAAGCGCAAGTTGGTCGGTATGAACTCGGAGGTGTTGCCACCGTCGTAAGAAATCTTTGAACCGATGTTGTTGATGTTGAGTCCCCAACCTAATTGTGACTCGTGACCGCCCAGATTGATGTATCCGTTGTGGTAGAGGGCAATGTCCGCAGCAAAAGCTGAGCCAGGCTGCGTTTCGTCGTCACCCTTGTATGCCAGGTCTGAATAGATGTAACGCAGGGCTACAGCTGCAGAGAATGTCTCAGAGAGCATGCGTGAGTAGGCGAGGTCAACAGCCATTTCGTAGGGCTTGAAAGTGACGTTTTCATCATCCCATAGCTGCACTTCACCTAGCGAGAAATAACGGAGCGATGCAGACAGCGCGTCGTAGTCTCCCAGACGGTAGTAGCCCGTGATATTGGCGAGGTCTATGTCGTTGACCAATTGGCGAAGCCAAGGCGTGTAGTTGAGCGACACGCCTGCACGGCTGATACAGAAAGGATATTTTGCAGGGTTCCAGAATTGTGAGTTGACATCAGGGTCGGTTGCGGCACCGATGTCGCCAAGACCACCTGCACGTGCATCAGGGGCGATGGCCAGAGAGATCACGCCGTGATAGACGGGATTGAGTTGGTTCTTCACGTCCTGTGCCTGCATCGCGCAGAAGCAGGCAAGGCATGTGAGTATGCTAAATAGTTTCTTCATGTCTTTTTATTTTGTTTTTCCAATATAGAGAAACGATGGAAACGTGGTCTTTATTGTGTGACCAGAATCTTTTCTGTGGATGTGGAAACGGTGCCAGAGGGCGATGTGAGGCGCTTGCGTTTGATGTAGACGCCTGTGGGGAGTGAGGACCTATCGTTTGTGTTGCCAATTTTGCGACCTGAAAGGTCGAAGATGTCATACTCTTCGGTGAGCCCTTTCACCACGGTGAATGTATAGGCCTGCTGTCCCATGTTGTTGTAAGTGTCAAACGCGCGAATGACCAATGTGTGCTTGCCTGTAGCGAGTGGAGCGGGCAAGGTGTAGTTGATGGTGCCGTGACGGTAGTCGCCCACTGCTTGTGAATAGTAGCTGTTGAGGGTGTATGTCGTGGCTTCGTTGCCATCGATAATGGCAATGATGTCATGCCCAAGTCCATTGCCTGTGGTGTTGATGCCACTTTCATCGTAGAGCTCAATCCTGAGCGTGGGCTGTTCGTTGGTATAGCTGGTGTTGGCCATGTTGTAGCCGTCGCTATAGGCTGCGATGGTTGGTGCTACGTCGTCGGTCTGCTCATCTTCTGCTGTGCCGCCAATGAGGAAGTCCTCAAACTTGTTCTGTGCCTCAATGGTCTTGGTGTGGTTGATGGCGTAGAGGAGCATCAAGCCCTTTTCATCCGAGTAATTGATGTCAATAGGCACGGGGAATGTGAAAGTGAACTTTCCTGACTTGATGGAGTCTGTACCAGCGTAGATGCTGCGGGTGTGGTCATCGTATTCGAAGGGGTCTGTCTCTATGTCGCCTGCGTTGTTCCTGCTGACGATGTGCTCCTCGTTGTCGAAGATGGTAGGTGACACCAAACCATTGAAATCAGAGGCGATATTACCTTCTGTGTCAACAATGTGACCCTCTACGGTGACGATTTCACCGGCTGAGATGGTTGTGGGTTGGGCCGGATCGACGTCTTGGTTGTTGATCTTGTCTATCTGCACGCTGTAGGTGGGCGTGATGAGTCGGATGGCTGGGTCGCCTAGCAGAACGAAGTGAACTTTGTTGATGGAGTCATGGGGCTGATAGTAGCCTCGCTCAATGGCTGCGTCGATGATGTCTGCTTTGGCTTTTGCCAATGCCTCACCGATGGTGTAGGGCTCACCATTCTGTTTGGTGGCGAGTACATGCGACATGAAGTTGCGGTTCAATGCGCGGTTGTTGGAGGAATAGACGGTACGCGCTGTTCCAATGAACCCCATCGCACAGCCTTGTTTGTTGAGCAGGGCTTCACAACCGATGTTTTCGGTGTTCATGTCGAAGGGAGCAACATCGCAGGCTGCAGTAATCCACAAGGGCAGCCGTGGAGAAGACCAGCCTTGGAAGTGAGAAGTGCGGAGCACTTGCTCGTGGGAGAGCATGTAGGGGGCGCCATGTCCGGTGTAGTCCATGATGAGTGCTCCCTCTTGCATGGTTTTATTGATTTCTGCCAGCACAGCAGGATAGGTGCTTCCTGTAGCTGATTGCACGCGCTCGTAAGTGTCCCAATAGATTCGCTTGTATCGGTAGTTGGGGAACAGGCTCATAGTGTTCTGGAGCACGTTTTCTGCATCTTCCATATGGATGTTCTTGTCACCATCGTCGCCCATCATGCAGATGGTGTTCTTCCATGCTCCAGCTTGGCTGTTATAGATATGGGTGATGAGCTTGTCCACTACGTTCTTTGCTTCAGTGGCATTGGATACGGGAATGCGTCCAACACCGCAGTCGGGCTTTTCCTTGAGCGGTGATACACCTTTGCCGTCAGCCAGCAAGGTGTAGTATTCTTCCAACACAAATGACTCGGTGTGAGACCATGAGTTGTCCGATTCGTAAGTTAGCAGATATTTGTCGGGGGATGTTGCTTTCAACCCTTGAGTCACGAAACGGTTGTCCCACATGCATGGGCCAAAGAGCAGGAGGTTGAGGCTGCCTTTCTCTGTGCTGGCGATTGGAGATGACGTGAAACGTTTGTCATACAGCATTTTCATCAGACGGCGATAGGCTGTGGCATCGGGCGTGCCTGCAGAAAACTCGTTGTACACTTGGTCTGCTCGGACGACAGCGCATTTGAGCCCGTCTTTTTCTGTATGGGCTGCTGCCAATCGCTCTGCTTGCTGTGTCAAGTTCCCATTGGCTGGTACGATGATGAGCAAATCAATATTTTCAAGTGCATGAAGATCTTGATTCTTGATGGTGCCGACCGTTTGCGGGGTAGGGAAGGTTGCACTTGTATTCACCGCCAGATATTTGTGGGTGAACCTTGCGTTGGTGGCAGAGAACCGGTAGGTATCGCCATTCAGGGTTCCCGTCAGTTCACACGGTGCTGCAGGTTGGGTAATGTTCCAGATGCTGATGCCGCTCTGTGCTCCTTGTAGCTCGAACACGCGGGAACCATTTTCGTTGGGGCTGAAGACCAAGTAGTTCTTTCCGCTGATGGACAGCTGTGCCTCGTAGCTGGCGCGCAAATAATCAAGATGGCCTGATATGCCTGCACCGCGTGTGTGCTTGAGGGTAACGTTGAGTGATGTGGCCACTTGGTCATAGAGCGTGAAACTGCGATTGCTGATGGTGGCCACGTTGTTGCTGGATAATGCACTCAATGAAATCGAGCCCACGTTGTTGTCACCAACCGATACGCTGAGGGTGGAGGCTGTGCCGCCTGCTGCTCCAAATTGCACGTTGAGGTTCAAGTCACCACAACATGCGTTTTCTAAATTGATTTGATAGTTCTTGGTGGCTCCTGTAGCATAGTCGTATGCTTCAAAGAAAGTGCGTCCGCTGTTCAAGAAGGAAAAGCCGTCCTGCTCATAAAGAGAATGGGCATAGTAGGTGGTCTGTACCGTACTGTATGTGCTTTGGGCATTCTCTTGAGTGAATGGGGCGGGGCTGTCATTTCCTTCGGTGAGGAAATAATAAATGTAATCTGAATAGGGGTTGTTCTTGTGGGTGTAGATGCCTTTGGACGTTTTGCGCGACCATTGGGTGGTTCCGCATGAATAGAACAACAAAGTGCCATTGGCTTTCCTGTAGAGAGGAATCTCTGTCAGGTCATCATCGATGTTTTCGATATTGGCTTCGGGCAGAACAGGAAGGTTATAGCCGTAAAGACGCACTTTGCTCGGTTGGCTGAACCCCATGCCCTTTAGGGTTGTGCTGGTGAGTTGGTACACACCTTCATCTGCTACACGAATCTTTACCCACTTGCCTGTGGAGAGCTTGGAGTGTTCTGCGTAGCGTGACTGTGCATTGGCTGTGAAAGCCAATGCCATCAGGAGGATGAGGGTGTAGAACTTTCTCGTCATTTAATCTTTAGATCAAGTAGTTTCTGGTCGCCAATGTAGGCTTCTATCTTGTCTCCTTCCTTCACATGACCGACACCTACTGGAGTGCCTGTGAAGATGAGGTCGCCTGTCTTGAGTGTGAAGAACTTGGATGCATAGGCAATGATGTGATCGATGGTGTGTATCATGTCTGCCGTATGCCCTGTCTGTCTGCGCTCACCGTTCAAGTCCATGTGAAAATGGATGTCTTGCACGTCGCACCCGAGGTCTTCCTTCTTGATGAACTTGCCAAGTGCAGCGCTGCCATCGAACCCTTTGCAGCATTCCCAAGGCATGCCTTTCTCACGCAGTTCTTTCTGAAGGTTGCGTGCCGTGAAATCGATGCCTACGGTCAGCTCGTTGTAATATCGATGAGCGAAGCGCTCGCTGATGTCTTTGCCTACATGGGCAATCTTCACGACAATCTCCGTCTCGTAGTCGAAGCGGTCTGCAAAGTCCGGAACAAAGAAAGGCTTGCCCGGCTGGATGATGCTTGAGTCGAACTTCGAAAAGAGGACAGGCTCTGCATGTAATAACGAAGTTTGTTCTTCTTTAGTATGTAACTCGTCAATATGTTTGGCATAGTTCATGCCAACTGCCAATATCTTCATGTGCTTCGTTTACAATCCAAAAACCCTTAATATGTCATTGAGCTGTGCTAAGACCATGATGGCCAGCAGTAAGTACATACCGAAATATTGAACCACTAGCAGGAAGTTGTCGTTCAGACGTTTTCCGGTGAGCAATTCAAAGGTGGCAAAGAGCGCATGGCCGCCATCCAGTGCAGGGATGGGCAATACATTCATGAAACCTAATACAATGGATAAGAAGGCTGTGAGCAACCAGAATTTTTGCCAGTTCCAGGCATCAGGGAAAATCTTGCCGATGCTGATGAAACCGCCAACTTGACGAGCGCCTTTCTTAGTGAAGACATATTTCATCTGGTCCACATAGCTTGCCAATGTCTGCATGCCGTACTGAATGCCTGCAGGGAATGACTCAAAGAATCCATAGGTCTTTGTGGTGATCTTGTCCTGATAAGGCAAGGCGTTGGCAAAGCCAAGTGTAAACTCTGGAGTCAGTGTCACTTGCTTGGTGATGGAATCATTCAGCACAAGAGTGATTTGGCGCGCTTTGAGGCTGTCCCCGAAGTTGGCTCCCTCAGGCAGGGCTTTCTGCAGAGCGATAAGGCTGTTCTGGAAGTCGTTGAAATCCTTTACTTCCACACCGTTGATGGAGCAGATTCTGTCTGTCTTCTTCAGTCCCATGTCCTCAGCTGGTGTGCCAGGTATGATGCTGTCAATGGACAGTGGCGCACGCATCGTGGCATAGAGAGGCGGCTCAATCATGTCCAGCAGAGAGAGCTCTTGTGGCATGTTGATGATCACCTTCTTGCCTGCACGAAGCACCGTGACGGTCTTGGCATTCGACATGTCTTGCAGCACAGAGGTGCTCCATGATTCAACAGGTTCATTGTCCGTTTTTATGATGATGTCGCCATCGCGGAAACCGTCAGCTTTTGCCTGCTCAGAGAACTTCATTCCATAGTTCATGTCTTCGCTTTTGACAAAGCTTTCTCCCCATGTGAACAACACCATGGCATAGATGACGAAGGCGGTGATGAAGTTCATGATAATGCCACCCAGCATGATGATAAGGCGCTGCCAAGCTGGATGGGTGCGGAATTCCCATTTCTCGCCTTTCACGTCTGAGTTTTTGACAATGATGTTCTTCATCAGTTGGGGCAATTGTTTCCAGAAGTTCGTCTGACTGTCGTCTTCATTGAACGACGACTCGTCAATCATGCCTGAAATCTTTACATAGCCACCGAGCGGAATCCAGCCAATGCCGTATTCTGTCCCTTCGTATTCGTACTCTCCATTTTCTTTCTTCTTCGCGGGAGACTTGCCTGTCAGCTTACGCCACCAATTGCTGTAAGTGCTGAAGATGCTAAACTTCCAGTCGAAAAAGAGATAGAACTTTTCTACTCTTACCTTAAAAATCTTGGCTGCAAGGTAATGCCCGCCTTCATGCAGGATGATGAGTAGTGCAAGGGCAACGATGAGTTGCAGCGCCTTAATGAGAATCGTTTCCATTATAACAGGGTGGAAGCGTACTTTCGTGCTTCTTTATCAGTTTGTAAATATGTTTCTAATGTGGAATCGTTGGTGAAGGGAACCTTTGCCATTGTTTGTTCAATGATATCGGCAATTTGCTCGAAGCCAATCTTGTCGTCAATAAAAGCGCGGTTGGCCACCTCGTTTGCCGCATTGACGATACATGGCATGTTACCTCCTTGTTTCAAAGCTTCATATGCTAAACCGAGGCAACGGAAACGCTTCACGTCTGGCTGCTCGAAGGTTAAATCTTTGAGGGCGAAGAGATCAAGGCGGTCTCCGTTGAGTGTTAGTCTTCTCGGATAGCTGAATGCATATTGAATGGGAAGCCGCATGTCGGGCACGCCCAGTTGGGCCTTTACCGCACCGTCTTCGAACTGTACTGCACTATGAATGACAGACTGAGGATGAACCACCACCTGTATCTGCTCGGGCTTTACACCAAAAAGCCACTTTGCCTCAATCACCTCAAATCCTTTGTTCATCAGCGTGGCAGAGTCGATGGTTATCTTGGCGCCCATGTTCCATGTGGGATGAGCAAGGGCATCCGCTTTGGTTACAGTCTTCAGTTGCTCTTTTGTCATGTTTCGGAAGGGGCCACCACTGCAAGTCAACAGGATTTTGTCAATGCGGTTGCCTGGTTCCAGACACTGAAAAATGGCTGAGTGCTCTGAATCCACGGGCAGGATAGGCACTTGGTTCTCGTTGGCCAAACGGGTGATGAGGTCGCCTGCCACCACCAACGTCTCTTTGTTGGCCAAAGCAATCATCTTCTTGGCTTTGATGGCGGCAATCGTCGGTTCCAGTCCGGCAAATCCTACCATGGATGCAAGTACGATATCTACGTTGTCATCCTGTACGACTTGACAGAGTGCATCCGCACCTGTATATACCTTGATGGGGAGGTCTGCGAGACCGTCTTTCACCTTCGTGTAGTTGGACTCTTTGGCAATGACCACTGCCTCAGGGTTATATTGTCGGGCTTGTTCAATCAGCAGGTCTGCATTGTTGTAGGCCGTCAATACGTATGCCTCATAGAGGTCGCTGTGCTGGCCAATCACGTCCAATGCTTGTGTGCCGATGCTGCCAGTAGAGCCTAAAATGCATATTCTTTTCTTCATAAATCTAAAAGTCCTAAAGGTAAGTCCATTACCATTGTTTTCTCTTCTTGCCTAATCTCTGCAATGAACTCTTCATGGGCTGGTATCATGACCTCGTTGCCATCCGCTTGCTCCACAATGAAGAGCCAGTTGTCGGTCTTGTCATCAATATCAGTAATGGTGCCAATCTCTTTACCGTTGTCGCCGTCTATCATTTTGAATCCGATGAAGTAATGAAGTGAAACTTCATCTTCTTCCAGCTCTTCCTGATACTTCTTTTCTAGATATACAGGGCTGTTCACCAGCATCTGCACGGCTTCCAGACTGTCTATGTCTTCCAGTTTCATGATGGCGGTGGTATCGCTTCTGAAACGGTATTCCTCAATGAAAAAAGGCACTAAGATACCATCAACTTCGCAGATGATGTGGTCGCTTTCTGCTCGGTCCCAAGCATCATCTGTGAATATAAAGTTTATATCTCCTTTCAGCCCGTGTGCTTTGCCCATCCGGCCGATTGGGTATACGTCTTCTTTTCTGATCATTGTATTCTTTTGATGGCTGCACCGAGCGCTGTGAGACGGCCTTCGATGTCTTCGTAGCCGCGGTCAATCTGCTCGATATTACTAATCATGCTCACGCCATTGGCAGACATTGCGGCAATCAGCAGGGCGATGCCTGCACGAATGTCTGGGCTTGTCATTCTGGATCCACGTAGTTTCATCTGGTTGTCATGCCCGACAACAACGGCACGATGGGGGTCACAGAGGATGATTTGGGCTCCCATGTCAATAAGCTTGTCCACGAAAAACAGACGGCTTTCAAACATCTTCTGATGGATGAGCACGGAGCCTTTGGCTTGGGTGGCCACCACCAGCATGATGCTGAGCAGGTCGGGGGTGAGACCTGGCCAAGGCGCATCTGCAATGGCCATGGTGCTGCCGTCCATGAAGGATGAAACCTCGTAGTGCTGATGTTCGGGGATGTGGATGTCATCGCCTATGCGCTCCACGGTAATGCCGAGACGGCGGAAGGCTTGAGGAATGATGCCAAGATTGTTGTAGCTGACGTTCTTGATGGTGATGTCACTGCCTGTCATGGCAGCCATACCGATGAAAGAGCCTACTTCAATCATATCGGGCAGGATGGTGTGCTCTGTTCCGTGCAGTTCCTTCACACCTTCGATGGTGAGCAAGTTGGAACTGATGCCGGAAATCTTTGCGCCCATTTGGTTCAGCATTCGGCAAAGTTGCTGGATATAGGGTTCACAAGCTGCATTGTAGATGGTCGTAGTACCCTCTGCCAACACGGCGGTCATGATGATATTGGCCGTGCCGGTCACGCTCGCTTCGTCCAGCAGCATGTAGGTGCCCTTCAGTTCGTTCGCATCAATCTCATAGACACCGCGCTCCGTGTTGTAGTTGAATTTGGCTCCAAGTTCTTGGATGCCAATAAAGTGTGTGTCTAAACGGCGACGACCGATTTGGTCTCCTCCTGGTTTTGCTACACATGCTTTGTGGAAACGGGCCAGCAATGGACCTAATGTGAGGATGCTGCCGCGCAAGGTGGAGCAGCGTTGTACAAACTCTTGGCTGCCCAAGTATTCCATGTCAAGTTGGTCGGCTTGGAAGGTCCACGAGTGATTGCCCAATTCTGTGATGCGGACTCCCATCTTGCTAAGCAGGCTGATGAGGTTGTTTACATCCAAGATGTTGGGGATGTTGTGGATTGTAACGGGCTCAGAGGTAAGCAAGATGGCCGAGATGACCTGTAATGCTTCGTTCTTCGCTCCTTGTGGGGTGATTTCGCCACGTAGTTTGTGACCACCTTCGATGATGAATGATGCCATTGGCTGAACTCTATTTTTTCTTCTTTTTCTTGACGCTTGTTGAAATGCGGCTGCTCAGTAACTCTCCGTCGCTGATGAGCGGATGGCGCTGTGGGTCTAGCTGTATTTTCCCGTCGGTGTAGTAGGCCATGTCGTCGGCTACCTTTTCATCGCTCATGGAGTCAGTGCTCCAATTGGAGAGGTCGCGCTTCATGTGGTTGGCAATCTGCAAGGTCAGCTGATCGCGTTGCTCTCCTTCGCTCATGGTGGCGAGGTGCTCATTGAACTGCTCCACGATGGCGCCGTAGTTGCGTTTCTTGATGCGGCGCTGTGGGTAGGGCAGTGCATCGGGAGCAGCACTCTCGTCGTCCATGCGCTCTATCTCAACAGGATAGTCTATGTCTAAGTCATATTGGGCGATGGCGGCAAGATGGTTCCACAGTTTCTTTTGGAAGTCCTCCTTGTCAGCTGTCTGTTCAGCCATGGTCGCCATTGTGTTGATGATGCTGTATGCACAGCGCATGCGTTCTTCTCTGTCCGCGATGCTCTTGCAGTGTTCCACCATCTGCTGGATGCCTCGGCCATATTCTGGCATGATGAGTTTTTCTCTCGTTGTATTGTAATCCATATGATTTCTTGATTATATCAGTTTCTTGGCCACTGTAGCCTGGAACTCCTTCAGATAGTTGGGCTCAAAATAGGCTACATCCGCGAAATCCTCTCTGAGGAACTTCTTTTCAGCCAGTGGCGACATGTATTTAGCTAACAATGGCACGCCGTCGAGGAAGTGGGCATTGGGGTGCTGGATGACAGCTTTGCATTTTTCTGCGCCATTTCCGAAGAAATAGACGGGGTGCTCGTCCAGGTAGGGCTTGAAGGATGTCTCATCCACCACAACTGGTGCTGTCTCCATCACAGGGCGGAGCGCTCTTGTGTACAGGGCGGCATAAACTTCCATGCGGCGCGCGTCGAGCATGGGGCACAACAAGGCATCTTCTGGCAAGTCATCGTGGACAAGGAGCACTGGAACGCACTGTATTTCCAAGGTGGGGACGGCCAGAAGTTTCAGATTCCGCCCGTATGCCACTCCTTTGGCCATGGAAGTGCCTATGCGAAGGCCTGTGTAGCTGCCAGGACCAGCGCTTACTGCCACTGCATCGAAGGGAATGGCGTGGTTGTCTGTGAATGAAAGGGCTTCGTCCACCATGACACCTAAGATGGAGGCGTGGTTGGTGCCTTTCTGCTTTTCTGCCGCTTGTGAGTCACCTTCTTTCGGGAGATTGTCTGTCTGAAAGATGATGGCGCTGTCTTGGCTGACAGCAACGCTGCAGAGGTCGGTAGATGTTTCTATATGTAAGATGACTGACATGTTCCGTGAGTTGATTGCTAAATGAATGCAAAGGTAAGCATTTAAATTGATAATTGGCAATTACCTACCGCGAAAAAAGTTGACAATTGACAATTAGCACCTTGAATGGCAAAATTGTCAGTCGCCAATTGCCAATTATCAATTATTTCTCTTACCTTTGTACCCAAAATCGAACGGAATTATGATACAATCTATGACTGGCTACGGCAAATGTGTCGTAGAATATAATGGAAAGAAGATTCATGCCGAGTTGAAATCGCTCAACAGCAAATCGTTGGATTTAACGACTCGCATTGCGCCTATCTATCGGGAGAAGGAAATGGAAATCCGTCAGCTTATCCAGCAAGGCTTAGAGCGTGGAAAGGCTGATTTTGTATTGTGGGTTGAAAAAGACCAGGCTTCCAATGCCACACCCATTAATTTGGCATTGGTGAGCGAGTATAAGCGCCAGATTGAGAAGATGCAGGCTGAGCTGCAATTGCCCGAGCCTGATGACTGGTACGCCACCCTCCTTCGTATGCCCGACGTATTGTCGCACGTGGAGGTGGAAGAACTTTCTGCAGAGGAATGGGCACAGGCTCGTAAGGCTGTGGAGGGTGCCATAAGCGAGACCGTTGCTTTTCGTGAGCAAGAGGGCTTGGCATTGGCCAAAAAGTTCCAGGAAAAGATTGATAACATCGCCGCATTGCTGGCATCGATTGAGCCTTTTGAGAAGGAGCGCACCACTAAGATTCGCCAGCGCATTGTCGATGCGTTAGAGCAGCAGATTGGTGTGGACTATGACAAGAACCGTCTGGAGCAGGAGATGATATATTATATTGAGAAACTGGATATCTCTGAGGAAAAACAGCGTTTGAGCAATCATCTCCGCTATTTCATTGAGACCATGAAAGAAGGACGTGGTCAGGGCAAGAAGTTGGGTTTCATTGCTCAGGAGATGGGACGCGAAATCAACACCACTGGCTCGAAATCGAATCAGGCTGAGATGCAGAATATCGTGGTGAAGATGAAGGACGAGCTGGAGCAAATCAAGGAGCAGGTGCTCAACGTCATGTAATAGTAACTCTTCAATTTTCATCAGCTTATGCAAGGAAAACTGATTATTTTTACCGCGCCTTCAGGTTCTGGCAAATCGACTATTATCAATAGCATCATGGCAGATGGAGGGGCTGAAGCTCTCAATTTGCATTTTTCCATTTCCGCAACATCTCGTCCACCACGTGGACAGGAACAGAATGGTGTGGAATATTTCTTCTTGACACCCGATGAGTTCCGGAGTAAAATTGCCAACAACGAGTTTGTGGAGTATGAAGAAGTCTATACCGACCGTTTTTATGGCACGTTGAAATCGCAGGTGGACAAACAGTTGGAAGCTGGCGAAAACATTATCTTCGATGTGGATGTGAACGGGGCCATGCGCATTAAGCAGCTCTATGGCAAGCGGGCATTGAGCATTTTCATCCAGCCGCCAAGCATTGAAGAACTTCGGAACCGTCTGGAGAAGCGTGCAACGGATGCGCCCGATGTGATAGAACAGCGCATAGAACGTGCTAAGTACGAATTGTCTCAGGCTGAGAAATTTGACGAAGTGGTGGTGAACGCAAATTTGGAAATTGCTCAAGTGGAAGCGTTGGCACTTGTTGAGGATTTCTTGAACGAGTAAATAGAGAATTTTTCATGGTGCGTGTGGAGCACTACGTGCGCACCGTGTGCATTTGTTTTCACGCACCCTGCGTGACTGATTACGTGCACCCTGCGCATTTTATCTTGTGCAGGGTGCACGTTTTTGAAGGTGCAAGGTGAATGAAATTTGCAGGACAAAGAGAATGAAAGAAGAAGCCGTTCCTCCAACGCGGAGAAACGGCTTCTTCTTTTAATATGATGGGTGTGGAGGCTTATAAATTACCTCTTTCCTTGTCTAAGTAGTATTTGTATGTGCCTACAGTGAGCTCGTCGCAGGCTGCTTCGTCGCACACGACAATGGCGTGTGGGTGCATCTGCAGCATGGATGAAGTCCATTTGTGGCTGATGTCGCCATCAATGCAGTGCTTGAGGGCACGCGCCTTGTTGTGTCCGTTGCAGACGAGGAGAACCTCCTTGGCGTCCATCACGGTGCCAATACCAACTGTGAGTGCCTGCTTAGGAACGAGGCTGAGGTCGTTGTCAAAGAAACGGCTGTTGGCATGGATTGTATCAGTGGTCAGCGTCTTGATGCGGGTGCGTGAAGTGAGCGAGCTGCCTGGCTCGTTGAATGCAAGGTGGCCGTCAGGACCGATGCCGCCCATGAAGAGGTCGATGCCGCCGGCTTCAGCAATGAGCTCCTCATAATGGTTGCACTCGGCTACGAGGTCGTGTGCATTGCCATTGAGAATGTGCACGTTCTCTGGTTTGATGTCAATATGGCTGAAGAAGTTCTTCCACATGAAGCTGTGGTAGCTCTCAGGATGGTCTTCTGGCAGATTCACATACTCGTCCATGTTGAATGTGACTACATTCTGGAAGGAAATCTTTCCAGCCGTGTACATGTCAATCAAGTTGCTGTACAGTCCAAGAGGTGAAGACCCTGTGGGGCATCCGAGCACGAATGGCTTTTCTGGTGTAGGTTTGGCTGCAAGGATTTTGTTTGCCACATAATTGGCTGCCCATTTTGACAGGGCGGCATAGTCGGGTTCAATAATGACTCTCATAATGATTCTTTTTTATGTGATTGTATATTGTTAGTAATAGTTATTTCTCTTTCAAGGCTTCCCAACCTTGTGCTTTCAGCGTGAATTCGGCACTGTCTCGTGTGATGAGGGCACAGCCTAAGCTCTCTTTGGTGATGTGGCCAATCAGCTTTACATCTTTCAGCTGCTCCACTTTGTCATGGTCAGCAATAGGAACGGTGAAAAGCAACTCATAGTCTTCACCTCCGTTCAGTGCGGCTGTGGTGAGATTCATGTTCATCTCTTCTGCCATAACTGCTGTTTGGTAGTCAATAGGGATGCGCTCTTCGTAAATGCGGCAGCCACAATGGCTTTGTGTGCAGATGTGAATCAGTTCGGAAGAGAGTCCATCGCTGATATCCATCATGCTGGTGGGCTGAATGCCTGCTTCGCGTAACTGCAAGATGATGTCTCGACGGGCTTCTGGCTTCATTTGGCGCTCTAGCAAGTATTCGCGACCGCTGAAATCAGGTTGGGAGATGGCCATGCGCTCCGCATCGGTCTTGGCGGTCTCTATCTGGTTGTAATAGACCTCTTTCTCTCGCTCCAGAAGCTGAAAGCCCATGTAGGCGGCACCTAAATCTCCAGTTACGCAGATGAGATCTGTCTCTTTGGCACCATTGCGGTAGATGGCTTTGCCTTTCTCTACCTCACCGATGGCTGTGATAGAAATGGCCAGCCCTGTGCGGGAACTGGTGGTATCACCTCCGACGATGTCTACTTGGTGTGCATCGCATGCCAAACGGAGTCCTGCATAGAAATCTTCCATGTCTTCCACGCTGAAGCGCTTGCTTAAGGCCAGACTCACAGTGATTTGCTTAGGCATGCCCCCCATGGCATAGATGTCGGACAGATTGACCATCGCTGCTTTATACCCCAAATGCTTAAGAGGCATGTACGTGAGGTCGAAGTGGACACCTTCCATCAGCAGGTCTGTCGTGACAAGAAGATCCTTTTCGTTGCTATAATTCAATACGGCACAATCATCTCCTATGCCATAGCTGGTTTCTGGATTAATCGTCTCAATATGCTCAGTCAAATGCTTGATAAGCCCAAATTCTCCAAGAGTGGATATTTCTGTTGACATAATTAGTGTGTATGGTTGTTATTCACGCTTTTGCGTGAATGTTTTGTTACAAAATGCTTGATGAGTTGATTGAACTCTTCTCCTTTTCCATAGAGGACTTCAACCTCGATAGGGATGACTTGCAGATTTTTGAGCCCATGCAGGCGAGTGGCATCCTTTTCGGTCGTTATGATGGTACGTCCTGCGGCTCTGGTTTGTATGGCCTGAATGTCTTCATGTGTGAAATGGTGATGGTCTGGAAAACTCATTACATCAAATTGTGGCAGAAGCTTCTTGAGGTCATATACCATCTGTTCGGGTGAAGCGATTCCCGTTACCAGTAAGGGGTTCTCACCGAATTCGTCAAGATGGTCTGGATATTTGAAACTTGTGAAGTAGACCTTTTGCCAGTACTCGAGGTCAAGGCTTTGAATGATGCCGCGGCGCTCCATAGGAGTGATGTGGCGCGGACACTTGGTGATGAGTATGACATCTGCTCGTGTCTTGCCTGATTCCGGCTCACGCAATCGCCCTGCGGGTAAAAGCTTGTCAAAGTAAATGAGGCGGTGGTAGTCCATCAGCAAGATGTTGAGGCCTGCTTGCACGTACCGATGCTGGTATGCGTCATCCAGAATGATGACATCTGTGGCAGGCGTCACTTCTGGCTGCATGAGCTGCTGGATACCATTCCGGCGATTCTTGTCGACGGCCATATGGATGTATGGAAACTTGTGTTTCATCTGGAATGGCTCGTCACCAATCTCTGTCACGGGAGTATCTTCTTGAGCTAATTGATAACCTTTGGACTTGCGTTTGTAGCCCCGGCTGAGAACCGCAACCTGATGGTCTTTCGATAAAAGCCGAATGAGATATTCGGTATGAGGGGTCTTTCCTGTGCCTCCTACAGTGAGGTTGCCTACACAGATAACAGGAATGTCGAACTTCTTGGATTTTAGAATACCCATATCAAACATCAGGTTTCTGATGCTTACCACTAGGCCGTAGAGCCATGAGAGAGGCAAAAGCCAGTAGTTGATTCTGATATGGTCTCCTTCCATGTGAGTTTATTTCATGTAACGGTAATATTCGCATGCGGCCAAGAGCCATGCACCTGTGCCAAAGGGCGCTTGTGACTGCGCATTGACCGTGCGGGTTGGGTCTGGTTTTTCACCGATAGGTTGTACATAACCAACACTGCCATCTGCTTGAAGAGCAGTCTCAGCGAGATATTTCCAAGCTTTGTCTATGACAGGTTTGTATTGCTTGGAAGGCAGAATACCGTTGTTAACACCCCAGAGAATTCCGTAGGTGAAGAAGGCTGTTCCTGACGTCTCATAGCCTGGCGCATCCTCGGGACACAGCATGGAACGGGTCCAATAGCCTTCAGGCTGTTGACACTTGGCAACACCTGCAGCCAACTTCTTGAAACGGTCCAGGTAGAAGGCTCTGTATTTGCTGTCCTTGGGCAGATCTTGCAGTACTTTTGCCAAACCGGCCATCACCCAGCCTGCTCCTCGTGCCCAAAATGATTTGCCTCCATTGCAAGCGGTCTTGACTTTTGGATAGACGTATTTGCCATCGCGGTAATAGAGCTGTTCTTCTGTGTCGAAGAGAAGACTGTCTGTGTATTGATAGCATTCAAACTGCTTGTCAAGAAGCTTTTGGTCGTGTGTGATTGTATACAGCTTGCTAAAGATGGGCATGCCCATGTAAAGCGCATCTGCCCACCACCAATAATCCTTCTCTGGTGTGGTGGCTTGGTAACACATCACTTCTAGGGCGCGCTCTAGACGCTCTGCCCGATGCTCCAGCTTGTAAAGGTCAATATAGACTTGGAAACATATTTGCCAATCTGCGAAAAGCACATGGTTCATGCCTTCGCCATAAGTCTTGTATTGCCATTGGCTCTTGTTCTTCTGTGTAGCACCTTTCCAGTGGTTGTATTCAGCCCATTCGATGGCGTAATCGAGGTAGCGCTGCTTGCCCGTTAACTCATATGCGGCTTGATTGCCGGTGAAGTAGGCTGCATTATCCCAAAATCCGCGACATTTGGCTGAGTTGTGGCTTTGCCAGTAGTCGTTGACTTTTTCAATGGTAGATAGAACGTCTTGCTTCGTTTGAGCAAGGGCTGTTTGTGCTGTCATGGCAGCACAAATCATCAGTGTCGATAAGAGTTTCATATGCATAGGTCTTAGTTAGTTGTTTTGTATGGTGAGTCCTAGCTTTTGTGCTTCTTCGATGAGGAGCTGTTTGGCTGGAGCGTACTCATTCGGTATCTTCCCATCTAAAATGGCATCCTTGATGAGGGTTTTCAGTACACCCACCTCGCGGCTTGGAGGAAGCTGGAACAACTGCATGATTTCTTCGCCAGAGATAGGGGGCTGAAAGTTCCTAATGCGGTCTTTCTCTTCTATTTCAACGAGCTTCGTGCGGACGGTGATGAAGTTTTCCTTGAACCGCTGTTTCTTTTGCTCGTTTTTAGAAGTAATGTCAGCCGTGCAAAGAATCATTAAGTCATCTATGTCATCGCCTGCCTCGAACAACAGTCGACGTACTGCGCTGTCTGTTACTTCTGCGTCCGCTATGGCAATAGGGCGCATATGCAGTTGAACGAGTTTTTGTACAAACTTCATCTTCTCGTTCATGGGCAGTTTCATCCGACGGAAAATATTGGGAATCATCCGCTCGCCAATGTCGTTGTGGTTGTGGAAGGTCCATCCTAATGTTGGATCGAATCGTTTTGATTTGGGCTTTCCTATATCATGCAGTAAAGCGGCCCAGCGCAGCCACAGCATATGGTCTTTCGTCGAATCCCACTTTCCATTGCCCACAGGCAGGTCGTCTGGATTGCTGGTGACTTTTGCTACGTTGTCAAGTACTTCGAGCGTATGATAAAAGTTGTCTTTATGAGCCTTCCCGTTTCTGGTCTCTATGCCTTGCAGCTGAGCAAGTTCTGGAAAGATAATTGGGAGTAAGCCGCTTCGTTCCAAATCGACGAAACCCTTTGAGGGGGTTGGAGATAGAAGAATCTTATTTAACTCTTCAGCAACGCGTTCTCCAGAGATGATTCGGATTCGTTCCTTGTTCCGTTCAAGTGCATTGAAGGTGTCTTCTTCAATGTGAAAGTTGAGTTGGGTGGCAAAACGGATGCAGCGCATCATTCGCAAGGGATCATCACTGAAGGTAATGTCAGGGTCGAGTGGGGTCGTGATGTTCTTGTCCTCTAAGTCGTCTAAGCCATTGAAGGGGTCAACCAGTTCACCATATCTGTCTTTGTTTAGACAGAGGGCCATCGCATTGATCGTGAAGTCGCGTCGGTTTTGGTCTTCTTCCAGAGTGCCGTCTTCAGTTACGGGTTTGCGTGAGTTCCGGTCGTAGCTTTCTTTGCGTGCGCCGACAAACTCAATCTCAAGGCTTTTGTGCTTGAGCTGGGCTGTGCCAAAGTTTTTGTAGATGGCAATATGTACCTTCTTGCCAAGTTTCTTGCGTAACTTCTCAGCAATAGCAATGCCAGGGCGTTCCACCTGCTTCTTTTGATCCACTACCACAATGTCTATATCGCTAGATGGACGTTCTAGATATAGGTCACGCACCCATCCTCCGATGATGTAGCAGTCTAACCCAAGTTCTTCCGCTGTGTCAGAAATGAGGCGGAAAAAGGGGTGGTCAAGTTGTGTCAAAATTTCTTTATGCGTCAGTATCTTCATACGAGGTGAACTCTGGACAACTTTTTAATATTGCAAAGATAAGGAAAAATGGAGAAAAACATGATTTCTCTGTATGTTTTTTCTCGTTGAAGAAACGAAAAAGCAAAATAGCTTTCGGAATTGGTGCTGAAATTGTGCTTTTTGTGCTATCTTTGTGACCAAAATTCAGTATATGAAAGAAAGCGTATATACAGTATTTGCCATCTTGGTGATTTCTTGCTCGTTAGCCATTACGTCTTGTCAGCATCAACCATCAGCTTTGGAACGTCGGAAGGCAGAGATTAAAGAAAGGGATTCAATCGAGTTGTCGAATGCTCGTGAGTCTTTGCGTGTAGCCGACAGCATCGCTACATTTAAAGCGTTCGAGGTAGAGGATTTGAAGAAACTGTTTGTCTTCGAGAAGCAGGAGAAGTATCAGACTATGGGTTACTATGTTTTGCCAGCTTATCAAGGAAGCAAGGAACGTTTCTCTTTCTTCCCTGAGGTTGAGGAAGGCGGTAAATTGCTGCTTGTTTCTATAGACAAGCGGAGGAAGTATTCGTTTGTTGAAGTGGATTTGAGCACAGGTGACTATATGAAGTTACTTCCGGAAGGTCTGACAGAAGCGCAGCGGAGAGATGTGGAACAGTGCCATCGGTTTGCTCAGGCCATATATGACCTTGCAACGGCACAGAAGCAACAAGAGAAGATGCGGATGAAAGTGCGGTTTTATGAAGAGAAGTCCTCTCGTAAGCACAAATCTTCTTCCATTTAGCCCTCTGCTTTTTCTGCTACAAAGGTTCTTGAGCCATCTAGAGTGATTCAAATGTCGTCCATCACAAAAGACGGCATCGGTTGGGCTTGAAGATTGAGAAGCGTCTCTTGTGATATATGCGTTTGTTCAGAATCTTTCGTTAGGGGTACGAACCCAAAGAGAGGGATGCACTTGAATGAAGTGCATCCCTCTCTTTCTTGTATTGGAAGTCGTTTCTTACTCGGCGCGGAGTGTGAAGCGCTTGAAGTCTGTAACAGTGAGGTCCTTATCAACGCTCTTGAGGTACTGTGCAACAGATACCTTGTTGTCGTCGATGTAAGCCTGCTCAAGAAGGCAGTTCTCTTTGTAGAACTTCGCAACCATACCTTTGGCGATGTTCTCAATCATCTGCTCCTTCAAGTTAGCCTCAGCCTCTTTGGCAACGGTAGCCTTGATCTCGCGTGCCTTAGCAGCATCCTCTGGAGTAAGCCAGCCTTTAGCTGTGTTAGACTCGATATGGTCTTCTGAGTCTACGTGTGCAGGGTTGATGCCAGCCTTCTTGAGGGCGTTCTCAACAGCCTTGCCAATCTGGTTCTGCTTAGCCTTGTCGACAGCGTTGCGAGTTTCAGTATCCTTCACGTCCTGTGGTACTGCGTCAGCGTTCAAAGCGATAGGTGACATAGCTGCAACCTGCATTGCTACGCCCTTACCAGCCTCTTCGAAACCCTTCTTGTTCAGTACAACGAGAGCGCAGAGGAAGTTCTGGTTCATGTGGTTGTATGCGATGATGTCCTCGCCTTCCACATAGCTGAAGCCGTCAAGCTCCATCTTCTCGCCAGTCACACCTGAGCGGTTTGTGATGGCGTCCTGAATGTTCTCGCCATCGATAGTGAGGGCATTCACTTCGTCCATGCTCTTGCACTTAGCAGCTACGATAGCGTCGATAATCTTTGTTGCAAGTGCAACGAAGTCACCGTTCTTGGCAACGAAGTCAGTTTCGCACTTCAGTGCAATCATTGCACCGTAGTTGCCATTTACTTTTGCAAGTACACAACCCTCTGCTGCATCGCGGTCAGAGCGCTTTGCTGCAACAAGCTGACCCTTCTTGCGAAGGATTTCCATAGCAGCCTCCATGTCGCCGTTAGCCTCAGTGAGGGCCTTCTTGCAGTCCATGAGACCTGCCTGAGTCTTCTTGCGAAGCTCATTGATTTCCTGTATGGTAATTGCCATGATATTTACAAATTTGTCAATTTAACGTTACTGTTGATTATTCAGCAGCGGCTTCTTTCTCTTCTGCAGCGGGAGCGGCTTCTTCTTTTTCAGCAGCCTTTGTTTCACCAGCAGCTTCCATGTCAACCTTTTCTGCCTTGCGCTCCTCGAGACCCTCGCTGATAGCGCCGCATACAGCACCGAGAATCAGCTCGATAGACTTAGATGCGTCATCATTTGCAGGGATTACGAAGTCAACGTTGCGTGGATCGGAGTTCGTGTCGACGATAGCGAACACTGGGATGCCAAGGCGGTTAGCCTCGCTAACTGCGATGTGCTCCTTCATGACGTCTACAACGAAGAGGGCAGAAGGAAGGCGAGTCAAGTCTGCGATAGAACCGAGGTTCTTCTCCAGCTTAGCGCGCTTGCGGCGAATCTGGAGGTTCTCGCGCTTAGAGAGCTTGTCGTATGTGCCATCGCTCAAAAGCTTGTCGATGTTCGCCATCTTCTTCACAGCCTTACGGATGGTTGGGAAGTTGGTGAGCATACCGCCTGGCCAACGCTCGATCACGTAAGGCATGCCTACTGAAGCTGCCTTTTCTGCTACGATTTCCTTAGCCTGCTTCTTGGTTGCTACGAAAAGAATGCGCTTGCCGCTCTTTGCAATCTGCTTGAGGGCGTCAGCTGCCTGGTCAACCTTTGCCACTGTCTTGTGGAGGTCGATGATATGAATGCCATTGCGCTCCATGAAGATGTAAGGAGCCATAGCTGGGTTCCACTTACGCTTGAGGTGACCGAAGTGTGCACCTGCAGCGAGAAGAGAATCAAAATCTGTTCTTGCCATAATAATTGGTTTTGTTTACTTTCTTTTTGAGTTAATGTTTGTTTAACCAACCTACAGGTCGCTCTGTGTGTGAGAGAGCCTGAAGGTTTAGATACTAAACGGTTATCTATGAAATTCGTCTTTCCAAGATGCCCAAATTGCTTTGAGCATCTGGAATATCCGAATATATTAACGCTTAGAGAACTGGAATCTGCGACGTGCCTTTGGCTGACCTGGCTTCTTACGTTCAACAGCGCGTGAGTCGCGTGTGATGAAGCCTTCTGCGCGGAGAGCCTTCTTGTCTTCAGCATTGATTTTCACGAGTGCACGGGCAATGGCAAGGCGAAGAGCCTGGCTCTGGCCGGTGTAGCCACCGCCAGTGAGGTTTGCCTTGATGTCGTACTTCTCTGCAACACCCAAGAGGTTGAGTGGCTGCTTAACCACGAACTGGATGAGTTCTGATGGGAAATAATCAGCAAGTTCACGCTTGTTGATGATGATTTTGCCAGTACCTTCAGTAAGGTACACGCGTGCAACGGCGCTCTTACGACGGCCGAGTGCATTGATATAATTTACTGCCATATACCTTATGCTTATTTGAGGGTGTTAATATCAAGTGTTACGGGCTTCTGTGCCTCTTTGTCATGCTCTGCACCTTCGAAGATGTAGAGGTTCTTCAGCAGGTTGCGACCAAGGATTCCCTTTGGAAGCATACCTTTAACTGCGTGACGCAGCACTTTCTCGTATCCGTTAGGACGCTTTACCATCTCAGCATAAGTGGCTTTGTGCTGACCGCCAGGGTAACCGGAGAATGTGATGTACACCTTCTGAGATTCCTTTGCGCCAGACACCTGAATCTGGTTTGCATTGATGATGATTACATTGTCGCCACAGTCCATGTTGGGTGTGAAGACAGGCTTGTACTTACCACGAAGTACTTTCGCTACTTTAGATGCAAGGCGACCAAGAGTCTGACCTGCTGCATCAACAACCACCCACTGCTTGTTAGCTGCCTCAGTGGGTACGTAGCTTGTCTTAAAACTGTTTGATTGCATTTAACCTTTTGGTTTTAATAATTAATAATGTGTGTTCGCTGTCAGCTCGACGTTTCCGTGCGACTGACGTACTGTGCCCATCGGTTTCCCTTTGGGTTTTCTGCGTTTCACGGACCACTCTCCCAATGCTTGCAGGAGGAGCTATCCACACAGAGCACGAGGTTGCTTTCGCTACCTCTCGATATTAAATCGGCTTGCAAAGGTACTGCTTTTTGGCATTCTGACAATAATTTTCTTCGTTTTTTTGACCTTGTTGTATGAAAATCAGTAAATTTGTGGCAAAATTAACCTATTTATGTATTGCAAATCCACCCTTATTGCCCTTTTGGCAAGCTTGGTGAGTCTCGTGGCGCATGCCCAGAACTACCAGCGGATGACCAATCTTCCCCATGTCATCATCGAGACGGAAAACCGTGCATCCATCACAAGCAAGGATACCTACATCTATGCCACGCTTTACTATGTGGACGAGAACGATCAGGTAACTACCTACGAGGGTATGCAGATCCGTGGACGAGGCAATTCTACATGGAATCTGCCTAAGAAACCCTATCGAATCAAGTTCAGCCAGAAGGAGAAATTTTTGGGTACAGGCTACGCTAAGGCGAAGAGCTGGACGCTCCTAGCCAATGCTTCCGACAAGACCCTCATGCACAATGCCATCACCTCTCTGATGGGTGATTTTCTGGGACTTAAGAACAATCCCGCCCACAAGTTTGTGGATCTTACCCTCAACGGCACCTATGTCGGCAATTATCAAATCAGCGACCAGGTGGAGGTGCGTCCCCATCGTGTCAACATCGCTGAGCAGGACTACCCCCTCACCGAAGAAAGCGACATCACCGGAGGCTATCTGCTTGAGGTGGACGGATTCATGGATGGCAACCTCATCACCACCTCTCACTATGGACTCCCGGTAGTCATCCACTACCCTGATGAAGAAGAGATTGTGCCCGAACAGACGAACTATATCCATGAATATCTGAACGAATTCGAACGTGTGCTGTCAGGCAGCGATTTCGCAGACCCGGAGGAGGGCTATCGTGCTTGGGTAGATTCCACCTCGTTGGTCAACTGGTTCATTGCTACAGAGGTGAGCGGTAATGTGGATGGCTATTGGTCTACTTATTTCTACAAGGAACAGCAAGACCCCAAGCTCTATTGGGGACCGCTTTGGGACTACGATATTGCCTACAACAACGACAATCGCACCGACCGAAACGGCACCGACAACACCGAGCGGCAGCTGATGACAGATGCGGGCTATGGCGCCACCAAGCTGTGGATCAATCGCATGTGGCAAGACCCCTGGTTTGGCCAGCTGGTCAACCGCCGCTATGCCCAAGTTGTGCAGGAAGGACTGGAGGGGTATCTCTACCAGCAGATTGACTCCATAGCCAACCTTCTGCAGGAGTCCCAGCAGATGAACTTCCAGCGGTGGGGCATCAGCACCATGGTGTTGCGCGAACGCGTCCTCTATTCGTCCTACGACCAGTATCTAGACTATCTCAAGAACTACATTGGTGTCCACATGGCCTATCTTCGCACTGCCTTTGCCGAGAAGAAGGTGGCTGAGCCCACACCTCCCTTCGTAGCAGACAACTGCTACTACACCATCACGAATTCCAACACCGGACGAGCCATCGCCACTACCAGCAAGACTGGACTAGCGGGAGACCCCGTCAGCACATGGAGCGTGTCCGCCAGCGACGAGTCTCAGCAGTGGCGCATCATTCCTGTCGATGGCTATTTCATGCTCATCAACCGTCAGAGCGGTATGGCACTCAACGACCCAACCCCGGGGAGCTCCACTGCCACCACCAATACGGGCACGCAACTCGACACCGCAGAGCCTGATGCTGAAGACGATCGCCAACTCTGGTCGCTGACCCCGCAGGGAACAGCAGGATATTACAACCTCACCAATCTCTACACCCACCATACAGC
Organism: uncultured Prevotellaceae bacterium; assembly: GCA_900318775.1. Taxonomy (GTDB): domain Bacteria; phylum Bacteroidota; class Bacteroidia; order Bacteroidales; family Bacteroidaceae; genus Minthosoma. Next base: position 156,179 of record ONLY01000009.1, read on the forward strand.
CAATCTGAGCGGAGGAATCGATGCTGACGGAGCCGTAATTCTCAGCTATACCACCGACTCGCGCAACTCCACCAGCAACAATCGCCTGTGGTTCATCACGTCTGGCGAGAAGATAGAGGAGGACACCCCCGCAGTACCCGATGCCATTGCTTCTGTAGAGCCTGACGAATATGCCTTGGCTTACAATCCTCAGACGAAGACTTTGCATTTTGGTTCGGAAACTCCAGAATATTTGACCTTCACCGTGAGGGTCTACACATCCAATGGCGTTCTAAAGCGTTCATTTAGGGCATCGGAGGAGTGTTCTTTGGCCGACCTTCCTCATGGTGTTTATGTCATAGCATGGACAACAGGAGGAAATACGCGTTCTACCAAGTTACTTGTTCAATAATTCGAAGGGCATCACTATGCAACGTTACAACGAATATGGTTCATGGCTCACCGCGCAACTGGGCGTGAAAGCACAAAAGATTTCTCTCAACGCGGGTTTCACTTGCCCTAATCGTGATGGCAGGGTGGGCACAGGCGGCTGTACTTATTGCAACAATCAGACTTTCAATCCTGACTATTGTGCGCCCACAAAGTCTATCACGCAGCAGTTGGAGGAAGGTAAGGCGTTCTTCTCCAGAAAATATCCCGAAATGAAGTACCTTGCCTATTTTCAGGCATATACCAATACGTACGACTCTCTTGAGAACTTGAAAGCGAAATATGAAGAGGCGCTTCGGGTGCCCGGCGTGGTGGGGTTGGTGATAGGCACGCGGCCCGACTGCATGCCCGATTCTTTGCTTGATTATCTGGAAGAGCTTCATCGTCGCTCTTTTCTTCTGGTTGAGTATGGTGTTGAGTCTGTCTATGACAAGACACTTTTGCGTATTCATCGTGGGCATACACATGCTCAAACGGTTGATGCCATTCGTCGTACCGCTGAAAGGGGAATCCTTGTGGGCGCTCACGTCATATTAGGGTTGCCGGGAGAGAGTCGCGAGGAGATGCTGGAAGAGGCGGATGCGCTTTCCCGTCTTCCGCTGACGATGCTGAAGCTTCATCAGTTGCAGCTTATCAAGGGCACACAGATGGCCGCTGAATATGCGGCTGTTCCAGAAGACTTCCATCTGTTTGCCGCTGATGAATATGTGGATTTGGTCATAGATTTTCTTGAACGCCTCCGACCTGATTTGGTCTTAGAGCGTTTTGTTTCCCAATCACCAGCCTCGCTCTTGGCCCGTCCTGGCTGGGGACTTAAGAATCATGAGTTTGTTGCTAAAGTGAAGCGTCGATTGCAAGAAAGAGACGCCCGTCAAGGACGTCTCTTCCAATTGAGTTCTTCTGTGGGTGCTAATTGATAGTTCTTGTTATCGTCACCTCAAATTCAGTTTCGTATCCCAGTCTTTTCATTACTTCGCTGATGGCGTCTTCTGCGTATCGTTCTGCCTGCCGCCGGTTGTTGGGAGTGTCGAATCGGCGTTTGATTTGTTCCTCGACTTTCCGCTTCATGAAGTTTGTGTTGGGCAGATGCTCAGCCCAATAGTTGCCGTCATCCGAGAGGAAAGAGCTGCTTTGTGTGGATGCTACATATTCCACTTGCGGCAGTTTTACTCTTACGGTTTTACTTTCTTCGTCAGCGGTGTATTCCACTTTGTCCAAGTTTATCACGTAGCTGCACTTCTGCCGCATGGTCTGTACGCATGCGTGCTCTTTGTTGGGGAGCAGCAACCTCTTTTCTGTAGTACGTTTGATAACGCAGTCCTCGATGAATGCGCTGCACACATACATCTCTCCCTTGGGGCGGACTTCTTCGATGCTGGCAAGGGTGGGCTCCATTGCGATTTCTTCGGGTTCTTCCTCTTGGCATCGTCCCACGAGGATGGCCGCGCTGATACCCAAAACGAGAACAAGTGCCGCGAATGCCGCGATTTTGATTTTTGTCCATGCCTTCATTGCTTCCACTCCTCCTTTCTGTGCACAATGACGTCTGTGTTCTGTATGCCGATGCTTTTCACGATGGAGGCAAACACAACGCGAGCGTTGTTCTCAATGTCAGTGTTCACCTGTTCTGTGAAATCTTCTTCCATCACTGCCTTATAGGCTTTCTCCATGAGTTGGTCTACTTCCTCGTGACTGATTTTGTCACGCAAGCCTGATGACATTCTCACGATGTCCTTCTCTTCCACTTTGGCGTTGTAGCCAGCGTCAATAACCTTGGGCGCTGGCAGAAGGATGACGATGGCTGTGCTGTCGTCGGTCAGCTTCACGTCGTCCACTGTTAGTTCGCGCAGGTCATACCCGTATTTGATGGTCACATCTACGGGAACGATGCATTTGCGCTCTCCGTACTTCCATGTTTTGGGGTCAATCCACTCGAAACGCTCGTGTTTGCTGGAGTCGTAGATGGCCAGCTTGCGCACTCTTACTTCTGTTGTCACTAGGTCAGCCTTTTGCTTGATGTGCGAAAGGACAACCGACTCCACTGTTGGCTCTTCTTTGTAGTCTCCTTTGCTGTTGCAAGAGGAAAGGGCCATGAGGGCGGACACCAATCCAATATAGATGATAATGTGTAATTGTTTCATCTGCTGTGTCAAGAATCTGTTGCCGCAAAGGTAGCGATTTTTCTCTTTATGCGGTGCGTATTTTGGCAAAATATGTGCGCCCTGTTTGTGAACGTCTCTTTGTGATGTCAAAACGACCTCTGTTTGGGAACGTCTCACATAGGGAGTGTTGCAAATGTTACACGCCCTGTGTTACATGTGTCACATACCGCGTGTTACAAATGTTACACAGGGTATGTAACAGGTGTTACATAAGGGGAGGCGGATGGGTGTTCAACGGTTTTGCATGAAGTGTGCGGGTTTGTCTTGGATATGCATAATGTGTCTGATTTTGATGCACTTTTCAATAAAAAAAGAGGCTCTGCTGTAATTTGTGGATGAAAAAGAAGCAAGGGTTGTACATATTTTTGTACCTTTGCCAACAAACACAAAAAACAGACTTTAGAACTATGACTAAAATTAAAACGGTGGGAATCCTCACGTCGGGTGGCGATTCTCCTGGCATGAATGCAGCCATCCGTGCGGTGACCCGCTCGGGCATTTACAATGGTTTCAAGATTAAAGGTATTTACCGAGGTTACGATGGACTCATCAATGGAGAGGTGAAAGAATTTACAACCGAGGATGTGAGTGGTATCATCACGCATGGTGGCACCATTCTGAAAACGGCTCGTAGCAAGGATTTCATGACTCCCGAGGGACGTCAGAAGGCGTATGAGACCTGTCTGAAAGAAGAAATAGATGCACTCGTCGTCATTGGTGGCAACGGCTCATTGACAGGGGCTCTTGCTTTCGGCATGCAGTTTGATTTCCCTGTGATAGGTTTGCCTGGCACCATCGATAACGACCTTTATGGAACCGATGCAACGATTGGCTACGACACGACGATGAATACCATTATGGAGTGTGTGGACCGTATTCGCGACACGGCCAACTCGCACGAACGCATCTTCTTTGTGGAGGTGATGGGACGTGATGCAGGCTTCTTGGCCCAAAACAGCGCCATTGCTTGCGGTGCGGAAGCGGCCATCGTGCCCGAGGAGACCACCGACGTGGACCAGTTGGCAGCTTTCATGGGGCGTGGCATCCGCAAATCAAAGAAATCATGTATCGTCATCGTGTCGGAAAGTCCGAAGTGCGGCGCGCTCTACTATGCTGATCGTGTGAAAAAGGAGTTCCCTGAGTTCGACGTGCGAGTGTCTATTTTGGGACATTTGCAGCGTGGTGGCTGTCCTTCAGCTCGCGACCGTATCTTGGCCAGCTGTACAGGCGTTGGCGCAATTGAGGCAATTATGCAAGGACAGCGCAATGTCATGGTGGGCGTCCGCAACAATGATGTGGTCTATGTCCCTCTCTCAGAGTGCATCCGTACGGACAAACGTTTTGACAAGCGCTTGATTACTGTGCTTGATGAACTGAGCATCTAAAGAAGAACTGGCTGAATAAATTAGACGAAGGTAATGAAATTTTTTTGGAATCGGATCATGATGGCTGTGGCTGTATGTGTGTCAGCGGCAGGAGGTGTGTTTGCTCAGCAGATACAGCTTCGTGACATCACAACTGGTGATAAATATGCGCCCAAGACGGTGCGGGAAGTACGCTCGATGGCAGATGGCGAAAGCTATTCCTGTGTGGCGTCTGGTGGACAACGCATTGAGCGCTGCTCGTTCAAGACCGGTGAGGTCGTTGAAACTTTGTTTGATGCCTCGACAGCACGCGGAGCGGTGATTCGCTCTGTGGAAGGCTATATCATGGCACCCGATGAGAAGAATATACTGATTGAAACCAATCGGACGCCCGTCTATCGGCATTCAGCCGTTTCCACATATTATATATATAATATAAAGAACAAGACATTAGCGCCGCTTTCTAAGGGCGGTCCGCAGGAGTGCCCCAAGTTTTCGCCTGACGGCAATCAAGTGGCGTTTGTACGCGACAACAACCTCTTTCTCGTTAAATTGCTGTTTAATAATGCCGAGAGCCAGGTTACGAAAGACGGTGAGCACAATAAGATTATCAACGGTAAGCCTGATTGGGTGTACGAGGAAGAGTTCTCTTTCAACTGCGCCTTTGACTTCTCTGCAGACAGCGAGCTGTTGGCGTGGATTCGATTTGATGAGTCGGAAGTGAAGACGTATGCCTTTCCGTGGTATAAGGGCGCGTATCCGTCAAAAGATGCTTATAAGCTCTATCCGGGCGCCTATGAATACAAGTATCCTAAGGCGGGAGAGGCGAATTCGAAAGTGTCCGTGCTTTCATACGATATCAAAAGCCGTGTGACGCGGACGATGCAGGTTCCTCTCGATGCTGATGGCTACATTCCGCGCATTCAGTTTACAGGCGAGAAGGATAAGCTGATGGTGCTTACCTTGAACCGTCATCAGAATCGTCTCGACTTCTATGCAGTTAATGCGCGCAGCACAACAGCGCAGCTGGTTCTGAGAGAGGAGGACAAAAGATATGTAGATGAAGGAGCGTATGCTCACCTCGATTTTACACGTGACCAATTCGTGATGCTGAGTGAACGGGATGGTTTCCGACATCTTTATCTCTATACAGCTGGAGGCCAGTTGGTGCGCCAGTTGACGCAAGGAAATTTTGAGGTGAAGGCGTACTATGGCACTGATGCTACGGGAAAGAACTTCTATTATGCCAGCAATGAGGGAAATCCTCTTGAACAATATATATATAAGGTGGATGCTTCGGGCAAGCGTACTAAACTCTCTCAAGAAAAAGGCTTTCATGCAGCAGTATTCAGCAAGGGATGCCAATATTATCTGAACAAGTATTCAAATCTGACAACACCTCCTGTATATACACTTTGCAATGCTGCTGGCAAGGTGCTGAAGACCATAGAAGCTAATGCCGAACTCAAAACGCGACTTGCAGCCCTCTCGAAGGTGGAAACGGAAATATTCTCGCTGACAACAGCTGATGGCGTTCAATTGAACGGATGGATGGTGAAGCCTGCAAACTTCGATTCTGCAAAAAAATATCCAGTATTGATGTATCAGTACAGCGGGCCTGGCAGTCAGTTAGTGCACAATGCCTATGACAACGGTTTCATGGGAGGGCTCCTTTGGGAACGCCGTATGGCAGAGAAAGGATATATCGTGGTTTGTGTGGATGGACGTGGAACAGGTGGACGTGGTTCAGACTTCAAGCGGTGCACATACCTGAAGTTAGGCGACCTCGAGTCGCATGACCAAGTGGAAGCCGCTCTTTGGCTTTCAAAGTTGCCCTATGTGGATAAAGGCCGAATCGCAATATGGGGCTGGAGCTTCGGTGGCTTCAATACACTTATGTCTATGTGCGAGGGTAGGGGTGTCTTCCGTTGTGGCGTGGCTGTCGCTCCAGTAACTGATTGGCGATTCTATGATACGGTTTATACGGAAAGATTCATGCGCACACCGCAGGAGAACCCTGACGGATATGATTGCTCACCGCTTCATCGGTATGAGAAAATAAAAGGTGACCTTTTGCTCATTCACGGCATGGCAGATGATAATGTGCATTTCCAAAACTCAGCAGAATTAGCTGAGGCATTTGTACAAAATGACTATCAATTCGACATGCAGACCTACACGAATCGCAATCATAGCATCTATGGAGGCAATACTCGGCACCATCTTTTCACGCGTATCGAAAATTTCCTCGACCAGCACCTTTTGCGATGAGATAGGGACTGTTTGTGCTAACAACATGCCATATTTTTGTCCTTAATCGCCTTTTTGCGATTTCTTTCAAAAAAAAGTTCCCGAAAGATTTTGCCATTACATAAAAAGGCAGTACCTTTGCACTCGCTTTCCGGAAGGGAGGCAGACAGAATAGCTCTTTGACAGACTGCGAACAGAACAGAAGACAAGCAGCGCGCCTAGTGCGTTTTTCGCAAATTAGGCGCCAAGCAACAAGTCATTCCTTTTATACGACATAAACGAACAATAGAGCAGGAGATCCTGTCCGGTCAGACAGATTACTAAGAATAGAATATTACAGTGAAGAGTTTGATCCTGGCTCAGGATGAACGCTAGCTACAGGCCTAA
>ONLY01000005.1 GCA_900318775.1 uncultured Prevotellaceae bacterium
AGTGGTAATGACGCGAATTTTATAGTTTATTTGGAGCCTCGCCACAGCCCTGTGATGTTCCTATTGCTCTGCAAGTCGGCAAGGCAGCAGGTGAACGACTTCACTCATCCGAGAAATCAAAGTGCCTGTCCCTTGTGATTCCTGCCCAGTGGTTCTTCTGGTTCTTCTTCGTCCTGGGATTCTTCATATCTGATGTCGTGGTAGCCATGCTGATTGGCAAATGGCTCTAGGCAACGTTTTCCATTTTCTATTCATATATTATAATATGTATAAGCGCTCATATAACGTGTACAGACATGTGGATTTCTGCCAGAGGCGCTAAGAGGCTGATTTTGCATCAAATGGGAGGATTTTGAAGTTTGGATATGCCAAATCGGAGGATATGGCGGCTTGAAAGTGGCGTTGTTATGGCGTGCGAGGCAAAAAAGTGTACTAAAGTTTTGTGGTTTAATAAATTTGCCGTAATTTTGCCGACCGTTGGGAAAATCCCAGCGGATTTTGTTATATCATTTATCAACATTTTTCTAAAAAGAATTGTAATGATTATTGTACCTGTAAAAGAAGGTGAGAACATTGAGAAAGCTCTCAAGAAGTTCAAGAGAAAAGCCGAGAAGACTGGCGTTATTAAGGAAGTTCGCAGCCGCAAGCAGTTCAACAAGCCATCTGTTGTGAAGCGCGAAAAGATGCAGCACGCCATCTACGTGAACAAGCTCCACCAGGAGGAGGATTAATTCGTTCCGTGGCCTAGAAACCCGATAAATCGGGAAAAAGGAAAAGATTAACAAAGTTTTCAGTCGAAAATTTTGCCGTTTCACGAAAATGCCATAAATTAGTCGCAGAAAACGATGAAACATGGAATTGTGGACTGATTCTTTCTTGGAATACCTGGAAGCGGAACGAAACTATTCGTTGGCAACCATCGAATCTTACGCGAAAGATTTGGCAGAATTCCAAGACTTCATGGAGGGGCAGAATCCTGACGCCTCATGGGCATCCGCCCAGTCGGATGATGTGAGGGAGTGGGTGATATACCTGCTGGATGAACAACGCCTCGCCGCCTCGTCGGTTAATCGGAAGCTAAGCGCCTTGCGCTCCTTCTACAAGTATCTTCGTAGAATGGGACGTGTCAGCGTGAATCCGATGGAGAAGGTAACAGCGCCTAAGAAGCGGAAACCTTTACCGCACTTCGTGAGGGAGTCGGAAATGGACCGGTTGCTGGAACTGACCAAAGAGGACAGGTCTTTTGTGGGCATCAGGGACAGATTGGTTCTGATGGTGTTCTATGAGACAGGAATCAGACGCGCAGAGCTGTTGGGCATGACAGATGCAAGTGTGGATCTGGCCGCTCGGCAGATTAAAGTGACGGGAAAGCGTAACAAACAGCGCATTGTGCCGTTTGGCGAAGAACTGGCAAGAGAGTTTGAAGCTTATCTGAATGCTCGTGAAGAGCTGCAGGGGGTAAAGGACCCGATGCTATTCGTCAACGAAAACGGTGCGGCGGTGACCGAATCGCAGGTGTCAAACCTGGTGAAGAAGTATCTCTCCATGGTGACCACCATCGAGAAGAAGAGCCCTCATGTGCTGAGGCACTCGTTTGCCACTGCCATGCTGAACAACCACGCTGACTTAACGTCCATCCAAAAGTTGCTGGGACACGAGAGTGTGGCAACGACGGAGATTTATACCCATGTGTCGTTCGAAGATTTGAAAAGTGAATACAAGAATGCGCATCCGCGCAGATAATTCATATTTGTTCAACTCCTAAAATCGTGTGACTATGGACATTAACATTAAGGCAATTAAATTCGACGCAACAGAAAAACTGCAGGAGTTCATCCAGAAGAAAGTGAATAAGCTGGATAAGTACTGCAGCGATATAAGAAAGGTTGAGGTGTCATTGAAGGTCGTTAAACCTGAAACAGCAATGAACAAGCAGGCAAGCCTCACTGTGGGACTTCCAAAGACTGAATTGTATGCTGAAAAGATTTGCGACACGTTTGAAGAAGCAGTAATGGAATCGCTCGCTGCCATCGAAAAACAGCTGGGCAAATACAAGGAAAAACAGACGAATAATTAAAAAAGTCTGTAAAAACTTTTGCATTTGAAAAATAATGCCTAAATTTGCAGCCGTTTCGCACGGACTCTTCTGTGCGAACGGTTTTATAAGCCTCTTTAGCTCAGTTGGCCAGAGCACGTGATTTGTAATCTCGGGGTCGTTGGTTCGAATCCGACAAGAGGCTCAAGAGTTCAACATCGGAAGGCGGCGAAAGCTTGCTCTCGGATGATAACGGATAGGAGGTCTTGAAAGACTGCCGCCAGCAGACTTTCAGATATTGAGTCCGGCACAAAACTCTAAGGGGACGCTTGGCCGCTCGACAAATGGCGGGTTGACAAGCGACTCGGATTAGGGAGACACATCGTTATATAATATATATGTGTGAAAGGCTGTTATAGCTCAGTGGTAGAGCACTTCCTTGGTAAGGAAGAGGTCACGAGTTCAAATCTCGTTAACAGCTCTCTCGGTGATAAGTGAATATAATTAATTAATAACAACTCTAAAGAATATTTTTTAGCTATGGCAAAAGAAACATTCGTTCGTACCAAACCACACGTTAACATCGGTACGATTGGTCACGTTGACCATGGTAAGACTACTCTTACTGCTGCGATTTCTAAGGTTCTTCATGAGAAGGGCTTCGGTTCCGAGGAAGTTAAATCTTTCGACCAGATTGACAATGCTCCAGAAGAGAAGGAGCGTGGTATCACTATCAACACTGCTCACATTGAGTATGAGACAGCAAAGCGTCACTATGCTCATGTGGACTGCCCTGGACACGCCGACTATGTGAAGAACATGGTAACTGGTGCTGCTCAGATGGACGGTGCTATCATCGTGGTTGCTGCGACTGACGGTCCTATGCCTCAGACTCGTGAGCACATCCTGCTCGCTCGTCAGGTGAACGTGCCTCGTCTGGTTGTGTTCATGAACAAGTGCGACATGGTTGACGATGAGGAAATGCTCGAACTCGTTGAGATGGATATGCAGGACCTCCTCGCTCAGTATGACTTCGAGCCCGAGACTCCTATCATTCGCGGTTCTGCCCTCGGTGCCTTGAACGGTGTGCCAGAGTGGGAAGATAAGGTGATGGAGTTGATGGACGCTTGCGACAACTGGATTCAGGAGCCTGTTCGCGACATCGATAAGCCTTTCTTGATGCCTGTTGAGGACGTGTTCTCAATCACTGGTCGTGGTACAGTGGCTACTGGCCGTATCGAGACTGGTGTTGTGAAGGTAGGTGACGAAGTTCAACTCCTCGGTCTTGGTGAAGATGCTAAGTCTGTCGTTACTGGTGTTGAGATGTTCCGTAAGATTCTTCCTGAAGGTATGGCTGGTGACAACGTAGGTCTTCTCCTCCGTGGAATCGACAAGAAGGATGTGAAGCGTGGTATGGTGATAACTCACCCGGGTGTCATCACTCCTCACAAGGGCTTCAAGGCTTCTATCTACGTGCTGAAGAAGGAAGAAGGTGGCCGTCACACTCCATTCAAGAATCACTATCGTCCACAGTTCTATCTCCGTACCATGGACTGTACAGGTGAGATTTCTCTCCCAGACGGAGTTGAAATGGTAATGCCTGGTGACAACGTGGAGATCAAGGTTGAACTTATCTACCCAGTTGCTATCAACGTAGGTCTTCGTTTCGCTATCCGCGAAGGTGGCCGTACAGTTGGTTCTGGTCAGATTACAGAGGTTTTTGATTAATCTTCGGATTTGCATCAATTATCAGATAATGGTGTCAAGCGACATTCTTGTTGCTTGACACCTCATCTACGGGAATAGCTCAGTTGGCAGAGCACTGGTCTCCAAAACCAGGTGTCGGGAGTTCGAGCCTCTCTTCCCGTGCTAATAATGTAAGAATATGAATAGCATTATCACATATTGCAAAGAATCTTACGATGAACTTGTTCACAAGGTGACTTGGCCAACTAACAAAGAGTTGACCTCGCAGGCGGTTCTTGTATTATCTGCTTCCATCATTATCGCCCTGCTGGTCTTCGTCGTAGACACTGCTTTCGAAGAGCTGATGAAGCTCGTATATTCACTCTTTAATTAATTTATAGGGAGGATTATGGCTGAATCAGACGTTAGAATTGATGAGAAAACGGGCCTTAAGGTTTGGGCGAAAAAATCTAAGGAGATACCCGCTCTGAGATGGTATGTACTCAAGGCTATCAGTGGTAAAGAAGCTTCTGTCAAGGAGTATATCGAACTTGACATGAAGAACCACGGCTATGAGGACAGAGTCGCTCAGGTTCTCATTCCTCAAGAGAATATTATCAAGGTGGGCGCTAACAACAAGCGCATACCTGCCAAGAGAAATCTTCTTCCTGGCTATGTTCTCGTAGAGGCTGCTCTCGATGGCGAAATTACGCACATGCTGCGCAACACTCCTAACGTCCTCGGTTTCTTGGGCGGCACCGACAAGCCTTCTCCTGTTCGTCAGGCAGAGGTGAACCGTATGCTCGGTCTCGGTGTTGAAGAGGAAGAAGTTGTGACAGATGCTGTTGTCAATGTTGACTATCTAGTGGGTGAGTCTGTCAAGGTTAATGACGGTCCATTTACTGGCTTCGATGGTATCATCGAGGAGGTGAACGCTGACAAGCAGAAACTCAAAGTGTCGGTTAAGATCTTCGGTAGGGTAACTCCTCTCGAATTGAGCTTTGCACAAGTTTCTAAGGAACTCGCTTGATGTTACGCAGGCGAATCCTTATTATCGTTCAATTTTTAAATACAGATTAGAAAATGGCTAAAGAAGTTGCTGGATTAATCAAATTGCAGATTAAAGGCGGTGCAGCTAATCCATCTCCTCCAGTAGGACCTGCTCTTGGTTCTAAGGGAATCAACATCATGGATTTCTGTAAAGCATTCAACGCCAGAACTCAGGATAAGGCAGGTAAGGTACTTCCTGTTGTGATTACCTACTATGCTGATAAATCTTATGATTTTGTAGTCAAGACCCCACCTGCTGCTATTCAGCTGATGGAGGCTGCCAAGGTGAAGAAGGGTTCTGCTGAACCTAACCGTAAGAAGGTAGCTGAAGTGACTTGGGATCAGATTCGTGCTATCGCTGAGGACAAGATGCCTGATTTGAATTGCTTTACAATCGAGTCTGCTATGTCTATGATCGCAGGTACAGCAAGAAGTATGGGTATCACAGTTAAAGGAGAGTTCCCTGGTAAATAATTAAAAATTCAATCAAATGAGTAAACTATCAAAGAATCAGAAAGCAGTTGCTGACAAGGTTGAAGCAGGGAAGGAATACTCTTTGGCTGAGGCTTCACAGCTGGTGAAGGACATCACTTTCACTAAGTTTGACGCTTCACTCGATATCGACATCCGCTTGGGCGTTGACCCACGTAAAGCGAATCAGATGGTTCGTGGTGTCGTTTCTCTCCCTAACGGTACTGGTAAGGAAGTTCGTGTCCTTGCACTCGTTACTTCTGACCAAGTTGCTGCTGCTACAGAAGCTGGTGCTGACTACGTAGGTCTTGAAGAGTATATCGACAAGATTAAGGGTGGCTGGACTGACATTGATGTCATCATCACTATGCCTTCATGCATGGGTAAGATTGGTGCTCTCGGTCGAGTCCTCGGTCCTCGTGGCCTGATGCCTAACCCAAAGAGCGGCACAGTGACTATGGACGTTGCTAAAGCTATCCGCGAGGTTAAGCAGGGTAAGATTGACTTCAAGGTGGATAAGAGTGGTATCGTTCACGCATCTATCGGTAAGGTTTCTTTCTCTGCCGAGAAGATTGCACAGAACGCACAGGAATTCATCAACACAATCATCAAACTGAAGCCTGCTACAGCTAAGGGTACTTATATCAAGAGCATTTATCTTTCAAGTACTATGAGTAAGGGTGTCAAGATTGACCCTAAGTCTGTTGAATAATTAATTTGAATCAGAATCATGAAGAAAGAAGATAAAGCTACACTTATCGATAGTCTTGTTGAAACTCTCAACAACTATCCTCACTTCTACGTAGTAGATGTGACTGCTCTTGACTCTCAGACTACTAGCGACCTTCGTCGTGCTTGTTTCAAGAATGACATCAAGCTTCAGGTTGTTAAGAACACTCTCTTCATCAAGGCTCTTGAGAAGATTGGTAACGCAGACTTCGAGGCTTTGAAGCCTATCTTGAAGAATACTACTGGTATCATGTTCTGTCAGGTTGCTAACCAGCCTGCAAAACTGATTAAGTCTTTTGCTAAGGATCATGGCGACATGCCTGCCTTGAAGGGTGCATATGCAGAGGAGAGCGTTTATATCGGCGCAAATCAACTCAGCACACTCGCATCTATCAAGAGCAAGAGCGAACTTATCGCAGATGTGCTTGCCATGCTCGACGGTCCCGTCAACAGCGTACTTTCCGCTTTGGACGCCGGCACTACTATTCATGGTGTGCTTGACGCTATCGAGAAGAAGGGCGCGTAAGACCCTATCCTGAGGGAATGTTCGGTGGACTCTAGCGCTCATGTGGCACCGCTTCCGGAATACCTTCAGAATACAATTAAAAACAAAAATAATAATAACACATAAAAAACATTTAAGAAAATGGCAGATGTTAAAGCTATCGCTGAAGAGTTGGTTAACTTGACAGTGAAAGAAGTAAGTGAACTTAAGACTATCCTCAAGGATGAGTACGGAATTGAGCCTGCTGCTGCAGCTGTTGCTGTCGCTGCTGGTCCTGCAGCCGACGGTGGTGCTGCTGCTGAAGAGAAGACTTCATTCGACGTTGTTCTCAAGAGCGCAGGTGCTGCTAAGCTTCAGGTTGTAAAGGCCGCTAAGGAAGCTCTCGGTCTCGGTCTTAAGGAGGCTAAGGATCTTGTTGATGCTGCTCCTTGCAATGTAAAGGAAGGCGTTGATAAGGCTACTGCTGAGGCCGTTAAGGCTGCCCTCGAGGCTGCTGGCGCTGAGGTAGAGGTTAAGTAATTAATTTACCTTAGAATATCTGGTTAAGAATCCTCAGGTTGAGGGTTCTTAACCTTTTTGTGTCTTTTAGGGTGCTTCAGCCCTTTCTTCTAGATTTTCTAGTTATTCTAGGACTTCTAGATTTCGTAGTCTTACAATAATAGGAAAATCTGAATTTAATTCAAAATATTTACAAGATGTCTCAAATCATCAATAACCGAGTTAACTTTGCGACGGTAAAGAATCCGATGCCTTATCCTGACTTCTTGGACGTTCAGCTCAAGTCGTTCAGAGACTTCCTGCAGTTGGATACACCACCAGAGAAGCGTAAGAAGGATGGCCTTTATAAGGTGTTCGCAGAGAATTTCCCAATTGCTGACACTCGCAATAACTTTGTGCTTGAGTTCTTGGACTACTATATTGACGCGCCACGCTATTCTATCGAGGAGTGCCTGGAACGCGGTCTTACTTATAGTGTGCCATTGAAGGCTAAGCTGAAGCTCTATTGCTCAGACCCAGATCATGAGGACTTTGACACTGTTATCCAGGATGTGTTCTTGGGGTCAATCCCTTATATGACAGACAACGGAACGTTCGTCATCAATGGTGCCGAACGTGTCGTCGTATCTCAGCTGCACCGTTCACCCGGTGTGTTCTTTGGTTCAAGCGTACACGCTAATGGTACGCCGCTGTTCTCTGCACGTATCATTCCGTTTAAAGGCTCTTGGATTGAGTTCGCTACAGATATCAACAACGTAATGTATGCGTACATCGACCGTAAGAAAAAGTTGCCTGTAACGACGTTGCTCCGTGCTATTGGATTTGAGAATGATAAGGATATTCTTGACATCTTCAATTTGTCGGACGAGATCAAGGCCACAGAGGCCAATTTGAAGAAGGCTATTGGTCGCAAGTTGGCTGCGCGTATTCTCCAGTCGTGGAATGAGGACTTTGTGGATGAGGATACTGGTGAAGTCGTATCTATTGAGCGTAATGAGATTGTGGTGGATCGCGATAGCGTTATTACGGAAGATGTCATTGAGAAGATTTTGGACGCTGGTGTTGAGACTGTCCTCGTTCAGCGTGAGGATGCTAATACTGCGGACTTCTCTATCATCTTCAACACACTTCAGAAAGACCCAAGTAACTCTGAGAAGGAGGCTATTACTTATGTGTACCGCCAGCTTCGCAATGCAGATCCTGCTGATGATGCTTCTGCGCGTGAGGTAATCAATGGCTTGTTCTTCTCTGACAAGCGTTATGATCTTGGTGATGTGGGTCGTTACCGCATCAACAGAAAGCTGAACCTTTCTATTGACCCCGAGATTCGTGTCTTGACGAAGGAGGATATTATTGAGATTATCAAGTATCTGGTTGAACTGGCTAACTCGAAGGCTGTAGTGGATGATATTGACCACCTTTCTAACCGTCGTGTACGTACAGTGGGTGAACAGCTTTCTAATCAGTTTGCCAGTGGTCTTGCCCGTATGAGCCGAACAATCCGTGAGCGCATGAATGTGCGTGACAACGAGGTGTTCTCTCCAACGGACTTGATCAATGCAAAGACTATTTCTAGCGTCATTAACTCGTTCTTCGGAACGAATCCTCTGTCGCAGTTCATGGACCAGACCAACCCTCTTGCTGAGGTTACTCACAAGCGTCGTCTGTCAGCCCTTGGCCCTGGTGGTCTTTCTCGTGAACGTGCAGGCTTCGAGGTTCGTGACGTGCACTATACACACTATGGTCGCCTTTGTCCTATTGAGTCTCCTGAAGGTCCAAACATTGGTTTGATATCTTCTCTTTGTGTCTATGCGAAGATTAACAACCTTGGCTTCATTGAGACTCCATACCGTAAGGTAATTGACGGTGTGGCTGATATTGATACCGACCATATTGTTTATCTCTCAGCAGAGGAAGAAGAAGGCAAGATTATCGGTCAGGGTAACGCGCCTCTGAAGGACGACGGTCACTTTATCCGTAAAGTCGTTAAGTGCCGTAAGGATGCTGACTATCCTGTGGTTCCTCCTACAGAAGTTGACTACATGGACGTTGCTCCACAGCAGATTGCTTCTATTGCTGCAGCGTTGATTCCATTCTTGGAGCATGATGACGCTCACCGTGCACTCATGGGATCAAACATGATGCGCCAGGCCGTTCCATTGATCCGTACGGAGGCTCCTATCGTTGGTACTGGTATTGAGAAGCAAGTGTGTGAGGATTCACGTACTATGATTGTTGCAGAAGGTGACGGTGTGGTTGAATATGTGGATGCAACAACCATCCGTATTCTTTATGACCGTACAGAGGATGAAGAGTTTGTTAGCTTCGAACCTGCACTTAAGGAGTATAAGATTCCTAAGTTCCGTCGTACGAACCAGAACATGACGATTGACCTCCGTCCTATTTGTGACCGTGGTCAGAAGGTGAAGAAGGGTGACATCCTTACTGAGGGCTATGCGACAGAAGCCGGTGAGTTGGCACTTGGCCGTAACCTCCTTGTGGCATATATGCCTTGGAAGGGTTACAACTACGAGGATGCTATTGTGCTCAACGAGCGTGTGGTGCGTGAGGACTTGCTTACTTCAGTTCATGTTGATGAGTATTCTCTCGAAGTGCGTGAAACGAAGCGTGGCGTAGAGGAACTTACAGCTGATATTCCAAACGTGAGTGAAGATGCGACAAAGGACCTCGACGAGAACGGTATCGTTCGTGTGGGTGCCCGCATCGAACCAGGTGACATCCTCATTGGTAAGATTACACCTAAGGGCGAGTCTGACCCAACACCTGAAGAAAAGTTGCTTCGTGCCATCTTCGGTGATAAGGCTGGTGATGTGAAGGATGCTTCGTTGAAGGCTACTCCTTCTCTCTCTGGTGTGGTCATAGATAAGAAACTCTTCTCTAAGGCTATCAAGACACGTGCTTCGAAGGCTGAGGACAAGAAGATTCTGCCTAAGTATGACCAAGAGTATCAAGACAAGATGGATGGCCTTAAGGAGATCCTTATTGACAAGATCCTTGAGCTTACTGATGGTAAGTTGTCTAAGGGCGTGAAAGACTATATGGGTGCCGACATTATTCCTGTTGGTGCCAAGTTTATCGCTGGCGCTCTTCACAATATTGATTATACTGCTGTTCAGCTTTCAGGTTGGACTGATGATGAGCACATCAATGACTTGATTCGTCAGTTGGTCATCAACTACCTCAAGCAGTATAAGATTTTGGCAGCAGAGCTTCATCGTAAGAAGTTTGCCCTCACTATCGGTGATGAATTGCCATCAGGCATTATCCAAATGGCGAAGGTTTATATTGCCAAGAAGCGTAAGATTGGTGTCGGTGATAAGATGGCCGGTCGTCATGGTAACAAGGGTATCGTGTCTAAGGTCGTTCGTCAGGAGGATATGCCGTTCCTTGAGGATGGTACTCCTGTTGATATCGTGCTTAACCCTCTGGGTGTGCCTTCACGAATGAATATCGGTCAGATTTTCGAAACCGTGCTGGGTGCTGCTGGTAAGAAACTGGGCGTGAAGTTTGCCACTCCAATCTTCGATGGTGCTCGTTTGGAGGACCTTTGTGAGTGGACAGATAAAGCCGGGCTTCCACGTTACGGACGTACTTACCTCTACAATGGTGAGACGGGTCTTCGTTTCGACCAGCCTGCAACAGTAGGTGTGACCTACATGCTGAAACTGGGCCACATGGTTGAGGACAAGATGCACGCTCGTTCCATTGGTCCTTACTCTCTCATCACTCAGCAGCCACTTGGTGGTAAGGCACAGTTTGGTGGTCAGCGTTTCGGAGAGATGGAGGTGTGGGCGCTCGAGGCATTCGGCGCATCTCACGTCCTTCAGGAAATCCTTACTATAAAGTCAGATGATGTAAACGGCCGTAGCAAGGCTTATGAGGCAATTGTCAAGGGCGATCCGATGCCAACTCCAGGCATTCCAGAGTCTCTCAACGTGCTTCTCCACGAGCTCCGTGGTCTTGGTCTTAGCATCTCATTGGATTAATATAAAAAGACAACATACAACATGGCTTTTAAGAAAGAATCAAAAATCAAGAATAACTTCACCAAGATCACCATTAGCCTTGCTTCTCCAGAGGAAATCCTTGAGAACAGCTGCGGTGAGGTGCTGAAGCCTGAAACCATCAACTACCGCACCTATAAGCCTGAGCGTGACGGTCTCTTCTGCGAGCGTATCTTTGGCCCGACCAAGGATTACGAGTGTCATTGCGGCAAGTATAAGCGTATTCGCTACAAGGGCATCGTCTGCGACCGTTGTGGTGTGGAGGTGACAGAGAAGAAAGTACGTCGTGAGCGCACTGGTCACATCGCACTTGTTGTGCCAGTTGCCCACATCTGGTATTTCCGTTCACTGCCTAACAAGATTGGTTATCTCTTGGGTATTCCAACCAAGAAGTTGGATGCTGTTATTTACTATGAACGTTACATTATCATTCAGGCCGGTATTGCTGAAGATGCTGAAAAGAACATCCTCAATGGCGAACTTCTGTCTGAAGAAGAGTATTATGATGTAATTGACAATCTTGATCCCAACAACGAATTGCTCCCAGATGATGATCCAAACAAGTTCATCGCCATGATGGGTGCAGAAGCCGTTGAGTACATGCTCAAGCGTCTTGACCTTGACCATCTTGCTAACGAGTTGCGTGCAGCAGCAGATAAGGATGGTTCTGTTCAGCGCAAGACAGAAGCCCTCAAGCGCCTGCAGGTAGTAGAATCCTTCCGTGCTAGCAAGGGTAAGAGCCGTCCAGAGTGGATGATCATGCACAACATTCCTGTAACACCTCCAGACCTTCGTCCGCTTGTGCCGCTGGATGGTGGACGTTTCGCCACTTCCGACCTCAACGACCTCTATCGTCGTGTGATTATCCGTAACAATCGTTTGAAGCGTCTTATTGAGATTAAGGCTCCAGATGTCATTCTCCGCAACGAGAAGCGCATGTTGCAGGAGGCTGTCGATTCTCTCTTCGACAACTCACGTAAGAGCAGCGCAGTGAAGAGTGAGAGCAACCGTCCTCTGAAGTCTCTCTCTGATGCCCTGAAGGGTAAGCAGGGACGTTTCCGTCAGAACCTCCTCGGTAAGCGTGTTGACTACTCTGCGCGTTCCGTTATCGTGGTTGGTCCTGAGCTCAACATGGGCGAGTGCGGTCTTCCTAAGTTGATGGCAGCAGAGCTTTATAAGCCATTCGTGATTCGTAAGCTCATTGAGCGTGGTATCGTGAAGACTGTCAAGTCCGCCAAGAAAATTGTTGACCGCCGTGATCCCGTTGTATGGGATATTCTTGAATATGTGATGAAGGGTCATCCTGTGCTCCTCAACCGTGCACCTACACTTCACCGTTTGGGTATTCAGGCATTCCAGCCTCGCATGATTGAGGGTAAAGCCATCCAGCTTCACCCACTTGCATGTACAGCCTTCAACGCTGACTTCGATGGTGACCAGATGGCCGTTCACCTCCCATTGTCCAACGAGGCAATCCTTGAGGCGCAGCTGCTCATGTTGCAGTCACACAACATCCTTTCTCCTGCCAGTGGCGAGCCTATCACCGTTCCTTCTCAGGATATGGTGCTTGGCCTCTACTACATTTCTAAGATTCGTCCAGGGGCAAAGGGTGAAGGCTTGACCTTCTATGGTCCAGAAGAAGCCATCATCGCTTACAATGAAGGCAAAGTTGACGTTCACGCCTTGATCAAGTGCGTAGTGAAGGACGTTGATGCAGATGGCAATCCTATCAAGCATCTTGTTGAGACCACAGTGGGCCGTATCATCATCAACGATGTTATTCCAGAAGAGATTGGTTATGTCAACGAGGTAATTGGTAAGAAGGCTCTGAAGAAAGTCATCACTCGAGTTATCAAGGGTGTTGGTATGGCACGTGCCTGCGAATTCCTTGATGGCATCAAGAACCTTGGCTATCGTAAGGCATATGAAGGTGGTCTGTCCTTCGTGCTCGATGATATCATCATCCCAGAGGAGAAAGAGAAGATTGTTCAAGACGGTCACGACACAGTTGACCAGATTACCATGAACTATCAGATGGGTCTTATCACCGACAAGGACCGTTACCAGCAAGTCGTGGAAACATGGACGAAGGTCAACGACTCTCTTAAGAAGACCCTTATGAAGCAGATGACCGAGGCCGACCAGGGCTTCAACGCTGTCTTCATGATGCTTGACTCTGGTGCCCGTGGTTCTGCCGACCAGATTTCTCAGTTGGCAGGTATGCGTGGTCTGATGGCTAAGCCTCAGAAGGCCGGTGCTTCTGACAATAACATCATCGAGAACCCAATCCTTTCTAACTTTAAGGAAGGTATGTCAGTGCTCGAGTACTTCATTTCTACTCACGGTGCCCGTAAGGGTCTTGCCGACACCGCCTTGAAGACGGCCGACGCAGGTTACCTTACTCGTCGTCTTGTCGATGTGTCTCACGACGTGATCATCAACGAGGAAGACTGTGGTACACTCCGTGGTTTGATTTGTACAGCTCTTAAGGATGGCGACCGCGTGGTAGCCTCTTTGGCAGAGCGTATCCTTGGTCGTGTTTCTGTTCACGATATCATCAACCCACAGACCAACGAACTCATTGTTGCCAGTGGTGAGGAAATCACAGACCGCTTGGCTGCTGAAATCGAAGCCGCAGGCATCGAGAGCGTTGAGATTCGTTCTGTTCTCACATGTGAGAGCAAGAAGGGCGTCTGCATGAAGTGTTACGGCCGCAACCTCGCCACTCAGCGCATGGTGCAGAAGGGCGAAGCTGTCGGTGTCATCGCTGCACAGGCCATTGGTGAGCCTGGTACACAGTTGACACTCCGTACCTTCCACGCCGGTGGTGTGGCTGGTAACGCTGCAGCCAACGCACAAATCAAAGCTAAGAATAAGTCAAAGATTGAAATCGAAGAGTTGCGTACCGTCGCTCGTCCTACCGCAGACCATCCTAATGGTCAGGTTGTTGTAGGTCGTCTGGCAGAACTCCGCTTTGTCGATCTGAATACAGGCATTATCCTTTCATCGGTTCCTGTGCCATACGGTGCAAACCTCTATGCTAATTCAGGTGATACTGTTGAGGCAGGCCAGGTAATTGCCGACTGGGATCCATTTAACTCTGTCATCGTCACCGAGTTTGATGGTGTAGCCGAGTTCGAAGGTGTGAGGGAAGGTCTTACTTACCGCGTTGATGTCGACGAAACCACGGGTCTTCGCGATCTCATCGTTACAGAAGCCAAGGATCGTGCTGCTGTGCCTTACTGTCACATCCTTAACAAGAAGGGTGGTGATTTGCTCCGCACCTATTCATTCCCAATCAATGGTCACATTGTAGTGGAAGACGGTCAGAAGCTCAAGGCAGGTGACATCCTCGTCAAGATTCCACGTTCCGTTGCTAAGGCAGGCGATATCACGGGTGGTCTTCCACGTGTGACCGAGCTCTTCGAGGCACGTAACCCATCTAACCCAGCCATCGTTGCCGAAATTGACGGTGAGGTGACTATGGGTAAGGTGAAGCGTGGTAACCGCGAAATCATCCTCACCTCTAAGGTGGGCGATGTCCGCAAGTATCTCGTGCCATTGTCCAAGCAGATTCTTGTGCAGGAGAACGACTATGTGCGTGCTGGTACACCACTTTCAGATGGTGCCATCACTCCAGCCGATATCCTCGCCATCAAGGGTCCAACTGCGGTACAGGAATACATCGTTAATCAGGTACAGGACGTGTACCGCATGCAAGGTGTGTCTATCAACGACAAGCACTTTGAGATTATCGTTCGTCAGATGATGCGTAAGGTACGTATCGAAGACGCAGGCGATACTCGATTCCTCGAAGAGGGCATCGTTGATAAGCTCGACTTCCTTGAGGAGAACGACCGCATCTGGGGCAAGAAGTTTGTCATCGACGCAGGTGACTCAGAGACCCTTGAGCCAGGTATGATTATCACCGCTCGTAAGTTGCGCGATGAGAACTCAATGCTGAAGCGTCGCGACCTCAAACTCGTGCAGACTCGTGATGCTATCCCAGCAACTTCTGTTCAGATTCTGCAAGGTATCACTCGTGCAGGTCTCGGCAGCAAGTCGTTCATGTCATCTGCATCTTTCCAGGAGACGACCAAGGTGCTCAACGAGGCAGCAATCTGCGGTAAGAGCGACCCACTTGAGGGCATGAAGGAGAACGTTATTTCCGGTCACCTCATTCCTGCAGGTACAGGTCTTCGTGACTTCGACAAGATTGTTGTTGGTGCTAAGGAAGACTTCCAGACGGTTGAGCGTCGTCCATTCGATGCCGACATGGTCTTCTCTTCTTTCGAGCACGATGAGTTCTAAACGATAAGATTACTATCTAAATAACCCAAGTCGGGGCAAGCTCAATAGAGTTTGCCCCGACTTTTTTTACTTGTCAACGCCAGGATCTACATAATACATGGTTCACACGAACCAGATACCTGGGAATAAAGGTAAGAAATAAAAAGGGGAGAGCAACAATGCTATAATTTGAAAAAGGAAGACGATAATATGGGCATCTATCGCAAATGCTAAAAGTCGGCGAAAGATATTTGTTTTCTTCATATGGTGTGTGTTCTATCTCTTTGTTATAGTAGAAACAGTTTGAGGCATGGCGATGGACAGGTACTTGTCACATCGGTGTGGCGATACAGTTTTTCCTATTCTACATCTTCTTCATTGTAATGCCAAAGACGTATATACATGGGCTCCATTTGAAAGTGGCAGTGTTTAGAAAATCTGTATTGAACTCTAGAACATCGCAGTTACGGCAAATCTTGGCTTCAGGGTCATACCACGAAGAAGAGTATGCAACAATAGGAATCAGCTCATTCTCTTTCCAGTTCGGTTGTATGGCAAATGGGCGGCATACATACATGTTGTGTTCTGTGCCATCATCTTCATTCTTTACGGAAGGTTTAGGCAAATCCATCGAGAAACTACAAACATCGTCGAATTGGAAATTACATACAAACAAAGAGTCTGCCTTTGGCATGAGACTAATGGTGATCTTAGGCGCACTATTCGTATATGCCATACCCCATCCCTCCATGATGTTTGTTTCCATTTTCCCCTTTGACCAGACTTGAATGACGGGTGTCACCAAATACTTGTCTGCTTCCAACTTCGATAGGTCAAGTGCGGTGACATGATACCCTTGTTTGTTCAGCAACTTGATGTAGTCTGCGGCCGTTGCTTCTGCTTTGTAAATTTCTTGTGCTTGCCCCGCCATTGTGACGAGGGCAAGCAGGATGGTGATGATGCTTTTCTTGCTCATATTCATCGCTCTTTATTTCAACTGTTCTAACAAGTTGATGAGTTGGTCAAGGTCGCGGGCATCCACTTCCAGGTCCAGCAGATGGCCATCACGGTTGAAGAGCTTGTAGGTGGGGAAACTATGCACGTCAAGGTGTCGCTCGATGGCGCTCTGCTGCAATGCCGGCAGGTTGTAGTGAGCCACATTGTCACCACTTACGTTATATTCCTTGATGACGTTCTCCCACGATTCTTGAGGGCTCTGGTTGGCCAGATAGAGGAACTCGATGTCATAGTCCTTCAGCCTCGCATATTCTTCGGTAGAGTGGGAGAGGGCATCTTTGCAGGGACCGCACCATGTGCCCCAGATGTCGAGCAGGACGAACTTGCCCTTGTAGGGCTCTACAAGTTTCTTCAGCAGTGCTTCGCCTTCGCTCAGTTCGGCAAGATTGTCGGACGACTTCAGCACCAGCTTGTCAAACTCGCGGTTCTCGATGGCGAGATAGTGGTTGTTTTGCTGCTCCACTCTTTCAAGGAAGGCAGGGCTGCTCACCAATTCTCTCAGTGTGTCTAAGGTGGCAGGTGCCAGCGATGTCCGCCTATTTTCTATCTCGTTGTAAACCATTTTGGAAAGCCAAAGGTCTTTGATGAAAGAGTCTGCACCGATGGAATCAAGTGCATGCAGGGCATTTTTTGCTTGAATGTTGAATAACTGAGCGTACAAATACTTTTGAGCCTTTGGACCGTTGAGTATTGCGTTCGCCTTTTCAATCAAGTCAGCGTTGTCGGCATTGAGCTTTTCGGCAATGCGCTGTTTTTCCTCTGGGGTGGATGCCGCCTCCACTTGCGCCTGAGCCTCCACAATCCAGCTCTTCCAGCGGTCGGCTATGGCCCGTTCTTCATCGGTAGAGGCCAGTTTTGTGATAAGGTCTAGTGAATTATAGTTGAATGAAACGGAATTCATGTTAATGGCATCGCCCAAATAGTCTCTTAAGAACGTGCTGAGGTCACTGTGCAGGGTGTAAGGCTTCTCCAGTTTCGTCCAGAACGTGTCGTGGGCATATTGTCGGGCATTGTCGGGAAGGTTGAAGCCTTTGGCTCTGAAGCGTGCCTGCCCGAAGTCCCTTGCCTGTTGCACGAGGGTGTTGCCTTTTCTGTATAGATAGTAACGGGTGGAGAGTGTCGGGTGTGCCTTGCAGAGAGAGTCGGTGTTGGCATATTGCGCTTGGATGAGGCTGTCCACCGAGGCAATGTAGGGCGTGAACAATGCTTCGTCGCCTTCGCCTGCTCCTTCCCTGCCTTCATACAGGCGGATAGATTTCCAATCAAGAGGATACTTGAAGATTTCGTTCTGCAAACGTGCATCGTCTCCCATGAAGTAGCGACGACCCTCCTTGAAGTCATAGAGCATGAAGTAAGTCTTTCCCGCCTCCAGCATGGTGCGGATGAAGCAGCGTCGCCAGTCACAGCGGAACTCGGTGCTGTTCAGCACAGGAATCTTCACGGTGAAGCGTCCCAGTGAGTCCAAGTCGGCATAGGCTGATGTCTGTTCGTCTGTGAGGAAGTCGGTGTACATTAGCTCGAAGGTCTTCAGCTGCTTGTACTGCTCGGGCATATCCTTGAGCCAGCCCACCACCGTCACGGTGTCTGTCTTGTTGCCCGTATCTACAAAGTCTGTGCGTGTGTCTTTGGCGGGGTAGTCGGGCATGAAGCGGCTGGTAATCATGGAATAGGTCACTTTCTGCTGGTCTATCTGCATGGTGCGCTTGCCCTTCTTGTCCTTACCCACCGTGACCTTCACTGCATCGTTTCCGTTGCGCATCACGATGGTTGCCTCGCCTGTTTGAGGGTTCACGTCGCGCTGGTCGTAACTCCAGAACTTGCATTGGTAGATGGCGCAATCCTCTAAGAGCGCCAGTTCCCAGTTGCCAGTCTTGTCATCGCGCCAGTAAGAAGGCAACAGCTGCTTCCAGCGTTCCTCCACAGGCTTGATTCCCTTGATTTGGAAAGCACGGTCGCCATCACCCTCAATGAAGTCGAAAGACTTCGTGTCCTGTGGCAATGGCTGGAAGTGAAACGCCATATCGCGCTTGCCGTTCTTGTTTGTCTGCACAAACTTGTTCAGTTCTATGCCATCGGCAGAGGTGAGGGAATAGCGTGTCTCGCCCACCTTCAGATAGGTGTCTCCTGTAAACTGAAAGCTGAAGTCTGGATAGTCCGAACGTTCAGACGCGGTGATGTACACTACGGTCTCCGTCTCCTTCAATTCCACCTTCGTCACATCGAGGTCGAGGTTGAAGTATCCGTCACCGTTGCTGTTTCCGTACTCAATTGTGGGCTGTTCCCACACTCTTGTTTTCTCCTTTGCCCATCCTGTGATAGTGACGAACGCAAAGAACAGAGTAATGATAGTTTTCTTATTCATGGGTTAGTTAGATAGATTGTTGCCTTACATTATTATATACGCGCGTTTTGCCCGATTCATTGCAACATATAGTGTTAATAAACCTTAAACGCGTGAAATGAGATGTGTGATGTTCAATTTTGCCCAAATACTTTCTCTTTTGCAAAGATATGTATAATCTGATGAGATGCAAAGAAAAAGACGTTTTTTTTGTAGGGCATCCGTATTCTTTTTTGACGGCTTGTGTGTGTCGAAAAGAATGTCTATCTTTGTGCGGCAAAATGCTAGGCTCTGTACCTCAAAGGCGGTGTGACTCACACCGCCACCCTCGGTCTGAGTCAGACCGGCACCCTCGGTGTGAGTCACACCGTTTTTGACGAATAATTTATACTGATAGAGATGATTATAGTAAGGAAAGCGAAAAAGAAAATCGTACGTCCTGACGGGATGCACGAGGCATGGGTGTATCAGTCCACCGGAATGACTCCCATCACATTTAAGCAAGTAGTGCAGGAGTGTGCCGCATCGTGTGGCGAACCCTCTAACAAGACTTTGGGCGTGGTGACCGCCTTGGTGGACCGCATCGCTCATTATCTGGAACTGGGACGACAGGTGCAGATTGACGGTATCGGCACGCTCAAACCGGTGATTAACTCGGCTTCGGCAGCTACGGCAGACGAACTGGGCCAGCCCACAGAGTCCATCAAGGGCGTGAAGGTGCGCTTCTATCCTCATGGACCGCTGCAGGAGGCCATTGCAGAGAATGGCTATGACTACCAGTCCGAACTGGATGATAAGTGATTGTTTGGCTGTATCGCTGAAAAGTAGTACCTTTGCGGGCGAAAAATAAACTGTGATAGAAAAACAAGATGCAAGAAAGACATCAGAACCGTAAGCAGTATTTCTGCGAATTGGCCAAGACTTCGAAGGATTATTACCTGGACTATCTGCGCCCTTACATCACACTCACGCCACAGACACGTGTGCTGGAGATCGGCTGTGGCGAGGGAGGCAATCTGCTGCCTTTTGCAGAGCTGGGCTGTGAGGTGAAGGGAGTGGACATCTGTGACGGACGCATCGAGCAGGCACGCGCCTTCTTTGCGGAGTTCGGGCAGAAGGGCACTTTCGAGTGTGAGAACTTCATCGAGGCGGAAAAACCGCAGGATGAGGCAGAAAAGTTCGACTTGGTGCTGGTGCACGATGTGATTGAGCACATCGAGTCTCCTTATAAAGAAACCTTTGTGGGCAATATCCGTCCCCTTCTCAAGCGCAATGGCTTGGTGTTCTTTGGATTCCCCGCATGGCAGATGCCATTTGGCGGTCATCAGCAGATAGGTCGCGGCTTTGTTTCAAAGACCCCGTTCATTCATAATCTTCCCGTGCCGTTGTACCGTGCGCTGCTCAAGGCCAGTGGCGAAGACGACAGGTGCATTGAGGAACTGATGAGCATCAAACGAGCCCAAATGTCCATCGAGGGATTTGAACGTGTGTGCAAGGCCACAGGCTTCTCGATCGTGAACCGCAAGTTCTGGTTCATCAATCCTCACTACAAGCAGAAGTTCAATCTCACCCCCATTGCGCTGAACCCGCTGCTGGGCAAGATTCCTTACTTCCGCAACTATTACACGACTTCCGCGTTTTACTTGCTGAAGGCTGAGTCTTGATGACAGGCTTTGCCTATCCACTTTGTGTGGGAGAAATTCAGGCAGGGATGCTGTTCATCGGACAGAATGTAGCAAATATTACTTAAGAGAAATCATTAGAACAAATAAGAGAGAACGACACTCACGTGCAGTTCTCTCTTTCTTCTGTTTTCACCTATTATATCTTACGTTAGTTTGTTTGGCATTAATAGGCTAATCTAACAAATTCTATCTTTATCTAACTAATCTAAGCGTGTTGTTGACAGGCGACAGCGTCAAATGAACTGTTAATGCTTATGGCCTGTTCTGTTGTTGAATCTGTTGCAAAGTAACAACATTTTGGAGGCGCAGTGTGTCACAAAAGTCTAAAAGCATGCGAAAATAGTTCAAAAGTAGTGGCGGCCCTTTTGTTTTGGATATTTTTCTTGTTGTGTTGTATGATTTTTTCATTACCTTAGCGGCACAAAGTGAATAAAGACTATTTCCAGTATTCTATGCAGACATTTATACGCTATGCACAAGTGCTGTGCCTCTCGTTCCTGATGGTGATAGATTTGGCGGCTCAGGAAGAGTCTCCTTTTCATACACCCATTTCGTTTTCTTCTTTGTCGATAGATAAAGGACTGTCGTCCAATACGGTGCGTGCCTTGCTGCAGGACCGAAATGGGTTTGTGTGGATGGGCACAAGTCGTGGCTTGAGCCGGTATGACGGGCGCAGGGTCACGGTGCTGTCTGGCACACGTGCATTATCGGTCACTTCGTTGGTGGAGTGGGGCGATACGCTATGGGTGGGCACGTCGGATGGACTTTTTTTGTACCAGCAGCGTGCTGACAGTGTGCTGCGATATGACTTGCAGGTCAATAAAGCGTCTAATGGTGGCGTGAATGTGACCGACATGAAGATGGATGCAGCGGGCAACCTGTGGCTGACAACAATGGGACAAGGAATCTTGTGCCTGAACTGCACAACGGGCCAAGCTCGCTCGGTTCCTACCCCCAATGATGACAAGTCGTATGGCTGCATTTATGTGACTCGTGGAGGGACTATTTGGGCCTCAAGCAACTGGGCAAGGTCTAACTTGGTGCGCTATCATTCAGAGACAAAACGCTTTGAACCCGTGAACTTGCAAGTGGGAGCCATCTCGGGCATCGCCTTGAGTGAGGATTCCGATGGCTGGATGTGGCTGGGTGCGTGGAACGGCAGCTTGGTGCGCTTCGACAAGACAGGTGGAAAAGCTGAATGTGTCTTTACATCAGAAGAGTCGCAAATCCAGCATGTGCACAGCATCATGGAGGTGAAGCACGGCTATATGCTGGTGGGAAGTGACAAGGGGCTGGCGCTGGTGGATGTGAAGAATCATCGCGTGAGGCTGCACGGGCGCGAAGCATTGAATGACAGTTTTATCTATCCGCTGATGCGCGACCGCGAGGGCGGCACATGGGTGGGCACTTATTATGGCGGTGTGAACTACACGCACCCAGTGCTTGGCAACTTCTCTTCTTATACACACGAGGCACATGCCAATTCTGTTTCGGGCAATGTGGTGAATCACTTCTGCGAGGATGCTGAGCACCGTTTGTGGATAGCCAGCGACGATGGTGGCTTGTGCTATTATCGTCCGGACAATGGTGCGTTTGTGAAGGTGGACTTGGGCGATGGGGCCGCAGAGCACAATGTGCATGCGCTGCGTATGGAAGGCGAGAATCTGTATGCAGGAACCTATTCGCAAGGACTCTATGTGGTCAATACAAAGACGCTGCAGGTGACGCATGTGCCTGTTTTTATAGACGAGAATGGGCGCTACGTTGATGTGTCTTCCTATGCTATCTGCAGCGACAGGAAGCACCGCGTGTGGGTGGGCACCTATAAGGAGGTGGCCATTTATCACCCCGAGACGCGTACTTTCAGCGATGTGAAGAATGTGGGCACCCCCGTGATGGCCATGCGCGAAGACCATGCTGGCAATATGTGGGTGGCTACAGACGGGAATGGCATTTGGCGGTGTGACACACGAGGTGTGTGGAAGCAGTATCGCAATTGTCAAAAGAAAAAGAGCTCA
The DNA here is from genome assembly GCA_900318775.1 of uncultured Prevotellaceae bacterium. GTDB lineage: Bacteria > Bacteroidota > Bacteroidia > Bacteroidales > Bacteroidaceae > Minthosoma. Next base: position 22,351 of record ONLY01000005.1, read on the forward strand.
GCCGACGAAAGGATGGGGGTGTATAGCCTGTATGAAGATGGTGCAGGAACTTTATGGGCCGGTTCGGCTTCTGGTTTGCTGCGCTATCAGCGCAAGGCAGACCGGTTTGAACGAGTGAACTTGCTGCCAGAACCTGTGGGCGTGTATGGCGTGACAGCTGTAGAAGGCCACCTGTGGCTGACCACATCGGTTGGCATTCTTTCCTATTCGCTGGAGCGTGGTGAGGTGGAGCGTGTGTATCAGGGTGGTGGAAACATCTCCAGCACGGACTTCCTGCCTGATGCCATATACAGAGGATATGATGGAAGAGTGTATTTGGGTACTACGAACGGCTTTGTCTCGTTCAAGCCGCAGTTGATGCATCGCAATGAGGTGCGCCCTCAGGTGGTCTTTACGTCGCTGGAGGTATTTGGCCGTCCTGTGGCTGTGGGAAGCGAGATTTTGCCTGTGCGTTTGCCCTATGCCGACGAGTTGCGCTTGAGCTATCGGGAGAATGTGTTTCGCATCTATTTCTCTGCCATGAGCTACCTGCAACCTTCCGACATCCAGTATAGTTACTATCTGGAGGGATTTGACGAGGACTGGATAGAGGGCGGAAACCAGCAGAGTGTGAACTATACGAACCTGTCGCCTGGCACTTATGTGCTGCATGTGCGTGCCATGACGAACGACGGGGTGCTGTCGGAGGAATCTACGCTGCGGATTGTCATTACACCTCCATTCTATTGGAACACGCCTGCAAAGATTCTGTACTTGCTGCTGTTCTTCGCCGCTGCATTCTTCTTTGTGCGCCATCTCTTGCGGAAGAAGGAACGCAAGCATGTGGCTGAAATCAAGGAACTGAACATCCAGAAGGAACAGGAAATCCAAGAAATCAATAGCCAGAAGGAGCAGGAGATTCAGGAACTGAACGAACAGAAGGAACAGGAGGTGCATGATGCTCGCATCAAGTTCATGACGATTAACGATAAAGACCAGGAACTGCTCAAGAAGATGGAGACGGTCATTGAACAAAACTTCTCGAACTCCGACCTCTCGGTTGACTACATCGCTTCTGAAATAGGTGTGTCACGTTCGGGGCTTTTCGCCAAGATGAAGTCTTTGGCAGACATTACCCCTAATGAGATGATACAGATTATCCGTCTGAAGCATGCCGCTTCTCTCTTGCTGGAGGGTCGATACAGGGTGAACGAGGTGTGCTACATGGTGGGCTTCTCCAGTCCTTCCTATTTTGCTAAGTGCTTTCAGAAGCAGTATGGATGTACGCCTGCGAAGTATAAAGGTTGAAGGACAAATATTTGTCGGGGAAGGGAAAATGCTGTAACTTTGCCGTGTCAAAACAAAATACAATGAAAATGAAGTACATCAAATCCATTCTGATGGTGGTCTTGGTCACCATTTTGGCAAGTTGTGGTACCACCACGCAAGTGCCAATCACAGGGCGCAAGCAGCGTCTGGTAGTGAGTGATGAACAGATTATGAGTCTCAGTAATCAGGAGTACAGCGCCTATATGAAGACAGCTAAGGCATCTACCAATGCTGCCAATACGGCAATGGTGAAACGGGTGGGCGAGCGCTTGGCTAATGCCGTGGTAACCTATCTCAAAGCCAACAATTTGGGTAATGAGGTGGCTAACTATCAGTGGGAGTTCAACCTCGTGCAAGATAAGCAGGTTAACGCATGGTGTATGCCTGGCGGAAAGATTGTGGTCTATGAAGGCATTTTGCCAGTGACGCAGGATGAGGCCTCGCTTGCGATTGTGCTGGGACATGAAATTGCCCATGCTGTAGCTAAGCATTCGGCGGAGCGTATCAGCAACTCCTATAAGCAGCAGAGCGCCATGCAGGTGCTTGGCAGCGTGGCAACAGCGGCAGGCATGGGCCCCAACTGGCAGCAAATCACTTCTCTCGCTATCGGTGTGGGCACGAAGGCATGGACCTCTGGCTTTTCTCGCAAGCAGGAGAGCGAGGCTGACCACATTGGACTCATCTTTGCAGCAATGGCAGGTTATAATCCTGAAGTCGCTGTTTCGTTCTGGCAGCGTATGGCGGCTGTGGGCAACAGCTCTAATTCTATCTTCAGCGACCACCCGTCGGATGAGAAGCGCATTCAGCAGATTCAAGGTTGGCTGCCAGAGGCTAAAAAGTATTACAAGCCTGTAGTTGCTACTTCAACAAAAGCGACGACAACAAAGACTTCGACTGCCACTGTCAAGAAGAAGGCGACAAAAAAGTAAGATGTCAATGGCATGAATATTTTGGAATGCCATAAAGGGACATGGAAAATAGAATGGGGAGCCACTTGAATGGCTCCCCATTTTTATTTGAAGAGTATGTGAGTACTCTGAAGTGAGGTCTTATCGGATGAACAGCAGTTCGCGATACTTAGGCAGTGGCCAAAGGGCATCGTCTACAACAAGCTCGAGCTTGTCTATCTGGCGACGGATGGTGTCGAACATAGGGGCAATGGTATCGTGATAAGCGATGGCCTTTGCGTGTTCGTCCTCAATCTTGTTGGCAACCTTGCGAGCCTCAATGAGTTCTTCTACCTGTGTCTCGATGCTGGCTGTGCGTACGGCAATGCTCTCAATGATTTTCAGGTTGCGGGCATTGAGTTCGTCGGCCTTGGCGGCAGGGAATACGTTGCGTATACGCTCTACATTGCGGAGAAGCTGGCTCTGGTAGCTGGTGGCTACAGGGATGATGTGGTTCATGGAGAGGTCGCCCAGCACGCGAGCTTCAATCTGAATCTTCTTGGTATATGTCTCCCATTTCACTTCGTTGCGGGCTTCGAGCTCCTTCTTGGTCATTACGCCGAGGCTTTCGAACATGGCGATGCTTTCAGGATCAAGATAGCGCTCGAAGATGACGGGGCAAGAGGTTTCTACGTCGAGACCGCGTTTAGCTGCTTCTGCTTTCCATTCCTCGCTGTAACCGTTGCCGTCGAAACGGATGGGCTTGCAAGTCTTGATGTCTTCGCGAAGCACGTCGATGATGGCATGGAAGACTGCGCTGTGGCCTCCTTCTGTGAACTCTTTCTTCTGTGAGATTGCAGCAATCTTGGCATCTACCCGCTTCTTGAAGTTGGTAAGCGCTTCTGCCACAGCGCTATTGAGCGCAATCATGGCGCTGGCGCAGTTGGCTTCAGAACCTACGGCGCGGAACTCAAATCGGTTGCCGGTGAAGGCGAATGGTGAGGTTCGGTTGCGGTCTGTGTTATCAATGAGCAACTCTGGAATCTCTGGGATGTCAAGCTTCATGCCTTGTTTGCCGTCCATTGAGAAGAGGTCCTCCTTGTCTGCCTTTTCAATGTGGTTAAGCAATTCGGAGAGCTGCTTGCCAAGGAAAGAGCTGATGATGGCAGGAGGAGCCTCGTTAGCGCCCAGACGGTGTGCGTTGGTGGCGCTCATGATGGAGGCCTTCAGAAGACCGTTGTGCTTGTATACGCCCATAAGGGTCTCGACAATAAACACAGCGAAACGCAGGTTCTGTTCTGCGGTCTTGCCAGGAGCGTGCAACAAAACGCCTGTGTCTGTGCTCAAAGACCAGTTGTTGTGCTTGCCGGAACCGTTGATGCCTGCGAATGGTTTTTCATGGAGCAATGCACGGAATCCGTGCTTGCGGGCCACTTTCTTCATCAGTGACATCAATAGCATGTTGTGGTCAACGGCGAGATTGGTTTCCTCAAAGATTGGGGCTAACTCGAATTGGTTCGGGGCTACCTCATTGTGGCGTGTCTTGCATGGGATGCCTAATTCCAAAGCCTGAATCTCGAGGTCGCGCATGAATGCTGCGACACGCTCAGGGATGCTGCCAAAGTAGTGGTCGTCCATCTGCTGGTTCTTTGCAGAGTCGTGTCCCATCAGCGTGCGGCCAGTGAGGAGCAGGTCTGGACGGGCTGCGTAAAGGCCTTCGTCAACAAGGAAGTACTCCTGCTCCCAACCGAGGTTGGAAGTCACCTTCTTCACTTCTGGATCAAAGTAGTGACAAACCTCGGTAGCGGCTACATTTACGGCTTTGAGCGCGCGGAGCAGCGGAGCCTTGTAGTCAAGCGATTCTCCACTGTATGAAATGAATACAGTAGGGATAATTAGTGTGTCTTCAATGATGAATACGGGAGAGGTGGGATCCCACGCTGAATAGCCACGTGCTTCGAAAGTGGAACGGATGCCGCCAGATGGGAAAGAAGAGGCGTCAGGCTCCTGCTGGACGAGCAGTTTGCCGCTGAACTCTTCAATCATGCCACCTTTGCCATCATGTTCAATGAAAGAGTCGTGTTTCTCTGCAGTTCCTTCGGTGAGGGGCTGGAACCAGTGTGTATAGTGCGTTACGCCGTTTTCTTTGGCCCATTGGATGATGCCGGAAGCTACAGCGTCGGCTATTTTTCGATCAAGACGTGAACCGTTGTCGATAACGTCTACCATCTGGTCGTAAACGTCCTTTGGCAGATACTTGTACATTTTCTCGCGGTTGAAAACGTGCTTGCCGAAATACTCAGAAGGTCTTTCACTCGGTGCGGTCACCTCAAGAGGCTTTTTCTTGAAAGCCTCACCGACAACTTGAAATCTCAGTTCGTTTGCCATGTTTGTGTTTGTTTTAATGGGTTGATTAATGAATGACGCTGCAAAGGTAATACATATTGTTATTAAAAACAAGTAAAATAGCAACAAAATGTAATATAATATAGATTAATAACTTCTTTTAGTTATTAAATATGTGCAATCCACGACAATTTGTGTAGTTTTTAAAGAAAAATCCGGCTTGACGACGCGTAAAGTTGTCAAGCCGGATTACTTGTGCTATGCAGCAATTATTGTATGGCATGCTTCATGCCAATCTTTTCAGTAGCTCAAGAAGCACTCTCCAAATGTCTTCGATAGTGGATAGTTCCACGCGTTCACTGGTGGAGTGTGGTTCTACGATGCGTGGCCCTATGCTGGCAATTTGTATGCCGGGATAGTGTTGGACGAAGAATCCTGCCTCCAGCACGAAATGCATGGCAACCATGCGTGGACGCCAACCTAGCACATCTTGGAAAGTGTCTGAAGTCAGTTGAAGGAACGCGGACTGCTGATTCTCTTGCCATGCGGGAGCGGACATGACTGTTTCGCTCTTGGCATCGCAAGAGGCAAATGCCTCAGCAATGGCGTGGCTTAGCTTTTTCATTTCGTTGTCAATAAAGCTGCGGGTGTGGGTGGATACGACGATGCAATCCTTTTCCGTCTGGATACGTCCGATGTTATTCGAGGTTTCCACAGTTCCTGTCATGGTTTCGCTCATTTTCACCACGCCTTGCGGAATCTTCTTCAAACTGTTCAGTAGGGTATCGATGGTTTTGTGTTCAATGACTGTATCTTGCTTGTCGGATGGACTGATGGTACAATGTATGCCTGGGTCGCTGTTACCGAACTGGTTATTCAGCCACTTGTTCATCATTTGCTCTTGCTTTTTCATGAAGTCAGCATCGGCCGATGGAAGGCAGATGATGATTTCTGCAGAAGAAGCAATTGAGGCGTTCGCTTCACCAATATTGACCGAGGTAATGTCAAAGTCATGCTCCTGCCGGATTGCATTCAGCAGAACCTGAGTGGCCGTGACTGTACTGCAATGGTTTTTATTGATGTCCACTCCCGAATGACCGCCCAGTCCGCCGCTAAAACGGATGTGGTACCAGTTTCCGTCCTTTGGCGCAGCTTGACGTTCTATGGGGATGCGGTGGAACTGCAGGCAGGCTCCTGCCGCGCCTGTGGTGATGGTGTCGTAATCTTCAGAATCAAGGTTGATTACTTTGCGCCCTTTCAAAAAGTCCTTGCTTAGCTGCGCTGCCCCCGACATGCCATCTTCTTCGTTTGTGGTCGTAATGACTTCTAGCGGTCTGTGTATGATGTCCGCGCTTTCCAGTACGGCTAAAGCCATTGAAAGCCCTATGCCATTGTCTGCTCCTAATGATGTACCGTGCGCTTTCATCCATCCGTTCTCTACATAGGCGTCAATGGAATCGTTAAGCGGGTCGTTCATGCCCACACACACCATGTCCATGTGGTTTAGCAGTACAACAGGCTCCGTCCCTTCATGCCCGGGGGTGGCTGGTTTTCTGATGACGACACAATTCTCTGCATCGCGTTCATACGCAAGATTCAGCCGCTCGGCAAACTGGCAAAGATAGTCGGCAACATGCTCCTCATGGTGCGATGGACGAGGAATCTGGTTCAGCTCCTTGAAGATCTGAAACACACGTTCAGTGGTAGGAATCTGTTTCTTCATTAGTGATATTGTTGAAGTGGGTAAGCCGTGGCAGGAATGTCCTTTATCATTGATTGCATTAGAAGCGGAAGTCAAGCTGCATGTCCACGAAATTGTGGCTATGCTTGTCCGGGTTGACAATGGTACGGTCGTTTACGCGTGCATATTCTATATTCAACTGCAAGTTTTTATTGAAGAAATAATTTGCTCCAACTTCGTACATTGTTTTAGCGTGATTCCACTCCTTGTTGTCTCGGTACGTCTGGTAGCGGGCCTTGGCTTGGAGTTTGTTTTTGATGACAGGGACGATGCCCAAAACGTACCAGCCATCAGCCTTGTCGCCTTTCGAGTAGTCAATGGTAGTGCTTCCTACCTTGTCTGCTCCCCATCCTTGGCTATGCAGATATTCGGCACGGAAGGTGTACTCGTTTTGGCTGTATTCTGCAGAGAGGGCATAGCGATTCTTTTCGATGCTGATGGTTTGGCCAGTCTTTGGGTCTGTCATTCCACCACGGCTACCTGTCCATCCGAAGGCGCCGATGCGCAACCCTTTGATGGGCATTACCCACAAACCGCCAATGACGTCTTTGTGGTTATCTTTCTCTTTTGTGTTGATGCCTTCACCGTTATAGACTCCCACTTGGTAGTGCAGCAGGTTGCGGCCTTTGGCGTTGGGCAGGAGGTCGCCTTGTATCTGCAGGCCCATGTCACGGCCTCCGCTTGATTTTTCGCCAGTTCGGTCACCAAAGCCTGACAGGGCATTGATGGCGTTGGCGTAGGAATACCATCCTTGAGTGATAGGGCTCATAGGGTTCTCGAACGTGAAGGCGCGCTTGAATTGACCTACTTTGACACGAAACTCCTTGTGCTTCGTCCATTCTGTATAGAGGTCTACGAGCTGTACAGTTGGTTCTCCGGCCCCTTTGGCGTTAGTGCCTTGTATTTGAACTCGCCAATCAAAATCATTAATCTTGCCATCCAAAATGAAGCGTGCTAAACGCAGGTTAAACGCGTTGTCATGGTCCTTTACAGCTACACGCTCTTTTGTCCTATCCTCTCTTGTGACGGTCTCGTTACTGTATTTGTCCGATGCTTGATACTGCAGCATGCCGTAGCCGCTGAATTTGATGTTGTCGTACCATTTCGTCGATTTCTCCTGTGCATTGACGGTCAATGTCATAGCGATGAAAGCTATTGTCAATAATTTTTTCATGATGATTTGTGTATTGTTTTTGCTTGTATCTCGTTTCATTCATCAATAAGCATTGTGGCCAAGCGCGATGAATCCCATTATCGGTAAAGTGGGTTGTGGAGTGGTGATGGGCATGGCTATGGCGGTCATCTCTTTTGAAACTGTTGAAGTATTTCCCAAGACGCATAATTGACGGACAAAGTTATATTATTTTGAGCAATAATCATCACTTTGGGGGACAAAATGTACTCGCGCAGTTGCAATCAGTAGAGCAATCAGCAGAAATTGTAGAAGCAAGCCCCCTCTCTTGCAAGCCTTGTGTGCTTACAGAAGAGGGGGTGAAGTTGGTTATTGAACGTTTGGGCTGAGCAGTTTATGTGTACTATAATCTTTCTGCTCTCGACCTTATGCCTTAATTCTGCAGATACGCATGAACGCGGTCAGCTATTTGTTTGCCACTGGCGATGGCGCGGACCACAAGACTGGCGCCATTGGCCGCATCGCCGCAGACAAACACATTCTCAGGGTATTCTGGATGCTCGGGCTTGAGGAATCCCATGGCGAGGAGCACCAGCTCTGCTTTGATCACCTCGGGTTCGCCGGCTTCCACCATGATAGGACGTCCTCCTTCAGGGTTTGGCTTCCAGTCAATAGGCTGTACACGCACACCTGTGACGTGCCCTTTCTCGCCTAAGAATTCAAGTGTGTTGATGTTCCATCTGCGGGTGCAGCCCTCCTCGTGTGAAGAGGTTGTTTTGAGAATGACAGGCCAGTTGGGCCACGGCGTGTTCGGGTTGTGTCCCACTGGCGGCTTTGGCATGATTTCAATCTGTGTTACACTCTTAGCTCCTTGGCGGTGGGCCGTTCCGATGCAGTCGGAGCCCGTGTCGCCACCGCCAATGACAAGCACATTCTTGCCTTTAGCTGTCACACGCTCTTCTTTCGTGAACTCCATGCCTGCTAGCACTCTGTTCTGCTGTCCCAGTAGTTCTAGGGCGAGGTGGACACCTTTCAGATCACGTCCGGGAGCTTTCATGTCACGGGCGGTAGGTGTGCCGGTGGCCACAACGATGGCATCGAAAGGTTTTCCTCCTTCGGATAGCTCTTTCAGTTTGTCCAGGTGTGTCGGGTCGAGTTCTACTCCATATACAAACTTCACGCCTTCCTGCTCCATCACTTCGATGCGTCGGTCTATAATCTGTTTGTTCAATTTGAAGTTTGGAATGCCGTAGCGAAGTAGTCCACCTGCTGCCTCGTTCTTCTCAAATACGGTTACTTCATAGCCCATGTAGTTGAGAGAATTGGCAGCAGAGAGTCCTGCAGGTCCACTGCCGATGACAGCCACCTTCTTCCCGTTCCTTTCTGGGCGCTCAATAGTGACATATCCTTCCAAATAAGCCCTTTCTGCGATGGCGCACTCATTTTCTCGATTGGTCACGGCATCGCCAGTTGTAAGGTAGAGTACGCAGGCTTTCTCGCAGAGAGCGGGGCAGATGCGTCCGGTGAATTCGGGAAAGGGATTGGTTTTCTTTAGAATCTTGTATGCTGTTTCCCATTCTCCGCGGTATAGAGCATCGTTCCATTCAGGATCTTTGTTGCCTAGAGGACATGCCCAGTGGCAGAAGGGCACACCGCAGTCCATGCAGCGGCTTGCCTGCTCCTGTCGGTCACGCGTATTCAGTGTCTGTTCCACCTCGCCAAAGTCATGAATGCGGTCGTGTACGGGGCGGTATCCAGCCTCTTTGCGAGGCACGGTTAGGAATGCTTTTGGATTTCCCATGATTGCAATTGATAATTGATAATTGATAATTGACAATTGATAATTAATAGTCACGCTGCATGTCGGCAATCTTCTGCTGCAGTTTAGCCATCTGCTCCTCCTGCAAGACACGCTTGTACTCGATAGGCACCACTTGGATGAAGTCCTCAATGTAGTGATTCCAGTCGTCGAGCATTCGTCCAGCGAGGGCGCTACCTGTATGGAGGTAGTGTTGGCGGATGAGTTCAAGAAGTTCCTTGCGGCTCACTGTGTCCTCTACGAGGCTAAGTTCCACCATGTCCATATTGCAGAAGTAATCGAACGTGTGTTCTTTGTCGTATACATAGGCCACACCACCGCTCATACCTGCAGCGAAGTTTCTTCCTGTCTTGCCGAGTACTACTACGCGTCCTCCTGTCATATACTCGCAACAGTGGTCGCCAGCGCCTTCCACTACAGCGATTGCACCGGAATTGCGCACAGCAAAACGTTCACCTACACGGCCATTCACGTACAGCTCTCCGCTGGTGGCGCCATACAGGCCTGTGTTGCCTGCGATAATATTGTCCTCGGCTACAAAGTCTGCACTTCTACGCACAGGTGGCAGAATGCTGATGCGTCCTCCAGAGAGTCCTTTTCCAAAGTAGTCGTTGGCCTCGCCCTCCAGGCGGATATCCAATCCTTTTACGGCAAAGGCGCCAAACGATTGGCCTGCAGAGCCTTTGAACTTTAGACAAATGCTTCCGTCCGGCAATCCTGCCTCGCCATATTTCTTGGCGATGACACCTGACAGCATGGTTCCCACGGCACGGTCCGTATTCTTGATTGCGTAATCAAGTGTCACTTCCTCTTGGTTATCTATAGCTTTTTGTGCAGCAACGATGATATCTTCATCTTTGACGCCTGTAACCTTGGTGAACTGTCCGCGGTCCCAATAGAGAGCTTTGTCTGTATTGGGCTTATGGAGCAATCTGCCGAAGTCTATGGTCTTCTGCTTGTCTGTGGCGTGATCTGTTTTCACCTCAATCAATTCTGTGTGGCCAATGATGTCTTTCAGTCCATGTACTCCTATTTCTGCAAGGTACTCGCGTACTTGCTGGGCAATAAATGTAAAGAAGTTGACTACATATTCAGCCTTTCCACGGAACCGCTCTCTCAGCCGCTCATCCTGTGTTGCCACGCCGACAGGGCAGGTGTTTGTGTTGCACTTGCGCATCATCACGCATCCCAATACAATGAGTGGCAATGTGCCAAAAGAGAACTCGTCTGCCCCCAGCATCGCCATCAGTACCACGTCTTTTGATGTCTTCAGTTGTCCGTCAGTCTGCAGGCGCACTTGGTTTCGCAATCCATTCAGCACCAGCGTCTGCTGAGTCTCGGCCAAACCTATTTCAGGGCTGATGCCCGCAAAGCGCATGCTACTGGCAGGGCTGGCGCCTGTACCACCTTCGGCTCCGCTGATGACAATGAGGTCGGCTTTTGCCTTCGCTACACCAGCAGCAATGGTGCCCACACCACTTTCTGCCACCAGCTTTACGCTTACGGCAGCAGTAGGATTGATGTTCTTCAGGTCGAAGATGAGCTGTGCTAAGTCCTCAATACTGTAGATGTCGTGGTGAGGTGGGGGCGAGATGAGGCTGATGCCAGGGATGGCGTTACGTGTCTTGGCAATAATCTTGTTCACCTTAAAGCCGGGCAGCTGACCGCCTTCGCCAGGCTTTGCTCCCTGTGCCACCTTAATCTGTATTTCCTCTGCATTTACTAGATACTCTGCTGTCACGCCAAATCGTCCACTGGCAATCTGTTTCGTCTTGCTGCTGAGCGACACACCGTCCACGTCCGAGTGATAACGGGCGTTGTCCTCGCCGCCTTCACCTGTGTTGCTGCGTGCGCCCAACTTATTCATTGCTAGAGCCAACGCCTCATGTGCTTCAATGCTCAGTGCTCCAAAACTCATGGCACCCGTCACAAAGTGCTTCACAATGCTCTCTACAGGTTCCACCTCATCGATAGGAGTTGGAGTTGTTGCTTTCTTCCATCCGAAGAAGTCACGGATGAAGATAGGCTTTTCTTTCTCGTCAACCAGTTTCTCCCACTCTTGGAACTTCTTGTAAGACCCCAGCCTTGTGGCTATCTGAAGGTTGGCAATTGTATCAGGATTCCAAGCATGAAGAATGCCGTCCTTGCGGTAAGAGAACTGTCCGTTGTTGGGCAGGAACTCGTTGATTTCGGCTGGCCTGAATGCCTCTTCGTGCAGACGGATAGCATCGTGTGCAATATCCTTCAGTCCGATGCCGCCGATAGTGCTTACCTCCGTTCCGAAGTATCTCCTCAGCAAGTCTTCGCCCAGTCCGATGCTCTCGAATATCTTTGCTCCACGGTAAGAGCGTATGGTTGAGATACCCATCTTGGACATGATTTTCTTCAATCCTTTGTCCACCGCCTTGATGTAGTGTGCTTCAGCTGTGGCGTAGTCCTCCTGGATTTTATGCTTCTTCACCAAATCATCCAGCACAGCAAAAGTCATGTAAGGGCAAATGGCGCTCGCTCCATATCCCAAGAGCAGTGCCGCATGCATCACCTCGCGAATCTCGCCACTCTCTACAATCAGCGCCGTCTGCACGCGCTTCTGCACGCTGATGAGGTAATGATGCACCGCGCTCACAGCCAACAGGCTTGGGATGGCGGCACGCTTTTCGTCAATGTCTCTATCTGACAGGATGATGTAGTTCACTCCCTCATCCACGCTTGCCTCAGCCTCCTTGCAGAGGTTTTCAATAGCCTGACGCAGTCCGCTCGCCCCTTTGTCAATATCGAAAAGCATTGGCAGTTTCTTCGTATTGAAGCCCTTATAGCGGATGTTGCACAGAATGTCCAACTGTGCGTTTGTCAGCACAGGCTGTGGCAACCGCACCATCTTACAGTTCGATGCGTCTGGCGTCAAGATGTTGGTACCCACCGCACCGATGTACTCTGTCAGACTCATCACCAGTTCCTCTCGTATAGGGTCAATGGCCGGGTTCGTCACCTGTGCAAATTGCTGACGGAAGTAGTTGAAGAACACCTGTGGACGGTCGCTGATGACAGCCAGTGGCGTGTCGTTGCCCATCGCGGCTACAGGTTCTTGTCCTGCCGTTGCCATCGGCACCACCGTCTTGTCTATGTCCTCTTGTCCAAAACCGAAGTTGATAAGCTTTCGTTCATAGTTCTCCACTGCGTTCTCTACGTGGCGTCCGCTCTTCAGCTTCTCCAGCTGGATGCGGTTCGTAGAGAGCCATTCGCGATATGGGTGTGCTTTCGCAAGCTTCTCCTTGATTTCGCCATCATAATAGATCTTACCCTCCTGTGTGTCGATGAGAAGAATCTTGCCGGGTTGCAGACGGCCCTTGCTTACCACGTCACTTGCTTCGAAATCCATCACGCCTACCTCTGATGCAACCACCATCATGCCTTGTTTAGTGATCGTGTAGCGGCTGGGTCTCAGACCGTTTCTGTCCAGCATGCCGCCCGCAAAGCGACCGTCGCTGAACAATAGAGCTGCGGGGCCGTCCCATGGCTCCATCAGGATGGAGTGATATTCGTAGAACGCCTTCAGGTCTTCGCTGATAGGGTTCTTGTCGTTGAAGCTCTCAGGTACTAGAATTGCCATTGCCTGTGGCAGACTCAATCCGCTCATCATTAAGAACTCGAACACGTTGTCGAGGCTGGCTGAGTCGCTCATGCCTTCTTGCACGATAGGGCGGATGTCCTTAATGTCACCCAGTGCCTCGCTGCTCAGCACGCTTTCGCGCGCCTTCATCCATCCTCTGTTGCCACGGATTGTGTTGATTTCTCCGTTGTGCGCCAGCAGTCGGAAAGGCTGTGCCAATTTCCATTTCGGGAACGTGTTGGTAGAGAAGCGTGAGTGCACTAATGCCAAACCGCTTGTGAAATAAGGGCTTGACAGGTCGGGAAAGTATCTTCTTAACTGTCCGCTCGTCAGCATGCCTTTATAAATGATGCTCTTGCTGCTGAGCGAGCAAATATAGAAATCCTCGTCAGCGACTCGGTTCTCAATCCTCTTTCTTACCTTATATAATAAGCGTTCAAACACATCCGCCTGTCCTTCGCTCACACCAGTCACAAAAATTTGCTTGATGTCTGGCTCCACTTCCCGTGCTCCCACACCCAGCACCTCTGGGCATGTCGGTACTGTCCTCATGTGCATCAGTGTGAGTCCTTCGCGCTCAATTTCTTCAATCATCACGCTCAAGATGCTCTCTTGAGCTTTGCTGTCTTTGGGTAAGAACACTAATCCCGTTCCATACCGTCCCTTTTCCGGTACAGGGATGCCCTGCAGCAGAATGAACTCATGCGGAATCTGTACCATGATGCCAGCGCCGTCGCCTGTTTTATCACGCGTCTCGGCTCCTCGGTGCTCCATATTTTCCAGTACCTTCAGCGCATTATCCACCAATTCATGGCTCTTTCCACCATGAATGTTCACTACCATGCCGACACCACAGGCGTCGTGCTCGTAGGCTTCATTGTATAACCCTTGCTGTTCCATGTTGTTATCCTTTGATGTTCAGTTTTCTTTGTGCTTGGCTAATTTCTCAATTCTTTTCAAAGCCTCGGCGGTGGCTTCGTGCTGACCAAATGCGGTCAAGCGTACATATCCCTCGCCTGCAGGACCAAAGCCTACTCCTGGAGTGCATACCACTTGTGCTTTGTGCAGCATCGTGTCAAAGAACTCCCATGAGGTAGTTCCCTTCGGTGTGTGTACCCACAGGTAGGGGGCGTCTGTGCCACCATACACTTCGAAGCCCATATTGGTCAGCGCTTCACGCATTTGCCGGGCATTCTCCATATAGTAGTTGATGGTAGCCTGTATCTGCTTCTTGCCTTCGGGCGTGTAGATAGCTTCTGCTGCACGTTGGCTAAGATAGCTCGTTCCATTGAATTTAGTTGATTGGCGGCGGTTCCAAAGTGGATTCAATGTGATGCGGTCGCCCTTTTCCGTTTTGGCAGCTACACCGCGTGGCACTACCGTGTAACCACATCGCACGCCTGTAAATCCTGCTGTCTTTGAGAAACTGTGAAACTCCACTGCCACTCGTTGTGCCCCCTCAATCTCATAGATGCTGTGGGGGATGTCATCGTTTTGGATATATGCCTCATAAGCAGCGTCGTAAAGAATCAGCGCATCATGCTCCAAGGCGTATTGTACCCACTTCTGCAATTCTTTCCGTGTGAGGGTTGTGCCAGTTGGGTTGTTAGGGTAGCATAAGTAGATGACATCTACTTCCTCTGCTGGCAATTCTGGCGCAAAGCCGTTCTCAGCGCTGCATGGCAGATAGACTACATTAGACCAATGCCCGTTGCTGCCCAACACGCCTGTGCGGCCTCCCATCACATTGGAATCAATATATACAGGATAGATGGGGTCGGTCACGGCTATGCGTACATCCTTAGCAAGCAACTCTTGGAAGTTGCCGGTGTCGCTTTTAGCGCCGTCGTTCACGAAAATCTCGTCTTCGCTCAGATTGATGCCTCTGGCTATAAAGTCGTTCTCCACGATGGCTTTGCGCAGGAAGTCGTATCCGCGTTCAGGGCCGTAACCTCGAAATGTTGCTCCGCTTGCCAATTCGTCCGCAGCCTTGTGCAGGGCTTCTACCACAGCAGGAGCCAAAGGCTGGGTTACATCGCCAATGCCCAAACTGATGACATTTGCATCAGGATGCTCATCCTTAAATGTTTTCACCTTTTGTGCTATCTCTGAAAAGAGATATGCACCAGGTAGTTTCAGAAAATCTTCGTTGATATGTGCCATATCATTTACTAATTACAATTGTCTTTTTACAGTTCGATATCACCCTCAAACACGAATGTGGCGGGACCTGTCATGTACACGTGGTTGTCTGTCTCTCGCCATTCAATGTCCAGGTTCCCGCCATCCATGATGATGTGACTACACCGACGCTGTCGGCCAGTCAATGCAGCAGCTACAGCTGTTGCACATGCACCTGTTCCGCAGGCCATTGTGATGCCACTACCACGCTCCCAAACGCGCACTCGGATGCCGTCTGGACGCATTTCGGCAAACTCGATATTGCAGCGCTCGGGAAACGCAGGGTGGTGTTCCAGTCGTGAACCTTCAGCGGCGACGTCCACCGCTTCGATGTCGTCCACAAATATAACGTAATGGGGGTTGCCCATTGACACGAATGTGCCATCGGGCAAAATTCCTATGCCTGAAATGAATTGCTTCTTGTTCTCCAGTATAGGCTCGTTCATGTCAACGGTAACGGAATCTACCACGCCTTCTGGCGCAAGATGCAAGTCCAGCACCTTGACACCAGAGAGGGTGAGCAGACGAATTTGTGTTTGTGTTGTGATTTTGTTGTCATAAAGATACTTTCCGACGCACCGGCTGGCATTGCCGCACATCATGGCTTCTGAGCCGTCGGCGTTGAAGATGCGCATGGTGAAGTCGGCCTCAGCCTTGTCCTTCTCGTCTGCGCGTCCAATCAGCACCAAACCGTCTCCTCCGATGCCTTTGTGGCGATCGCTCCATGCACGTGATGCGGCTGACGGATCCTCTATATTATATAATAATGTGTCTACATAGATGTAGTCATTGCCCGCTCCGTGCATCTTGGTGAAATGTATCTTGCGTGTCATTTTGTGTGTATTGTTCGTGTTGTGATTACTTTGTTTCTGAATTACGCTGCAAAGGTAAGGCATTTTGAAATACAAAACAAGGAAACGATGCCTTTTTTATACTAAACAATGCAAATATGTTGATATTTGTCACAAAAAATTAATATTTTGCTTTCAAAATGTTGCATATTAATTAAGAATGCCGTACCTTTGCCTCCGAATTCATTGCAATGGGTTGTACAAACCAAGTTAAGGACATAAATTAAAACACAGTTAAGGTATGAAAAAGATTGAAGCAATCATCCGGAAGACCAAGTTTGAGGAGGTGAAAGAAGCCTTGCTCAATTCGGACATTGACTGGTTCGAGTACCACAATGTGCATGGCATCGGACAAAGCCGCGAAGAAAGAATCTATCGTGGCGTACAGTACTCCACTGACGTGATAGAGCGCGTTGCCGTTACCATTGTGTGCCGCGATCAGTTCGTGGAGCCCACTGTAAGGGTAATATTGGAGGTGGCGCACACTGGAGAAATCGGTGACGGCCGCATATTCGTGAGCGACATGATAGATACATGGAGCATCCGTACGGGCGAGAATGGAGACACCGTACTGAGAGATAAGAAATAGTCACAACACAACAACACACACAACACAACACGATTATGAATGAAATAGGATTATCACTCGATACTGTATGGATGCTGTTGGCAGCCATGCTAGTCTTTTGGATGCAACCCGGATTTGCCTTGTGCGAGGCGGGATTCACGCGCGGAAAGAACGCGGTTAACATCTTGATGAAGAACTTTGTCGATTTCATGTTCGGCTCCCTTCTGTTCTTCTTCATCGGTTTCGGCCTGATGTTTGGCGGTGACGTTCTTGGGGGATTTATCGGTATGCCCAACTGGGGCGACCTCTCATTCTATGTGGGCGACCTTCCTGTAGAAGGCTTCCTGATTTTTGAGACCGTGTTCTGTGCCACTTCTGCCACTATTGTGAGTGGTGCAATGGCTGAGCGCACGAAGTTCTCTATGTATTTGGTCTATAGCGCTGTCATCTCGCTCATTATCTACCCTGTTGAGGGTCACTGGACTTGGGGCGGTGGTTGGCTCTGCAACGATGCTGCCGACAGCTTCATGATGACCACTTTCGGTGATGTGTTCCACGACTTTGCAGGTTCTGCCATTGTGCACAGTGTGGGTGGTGTGCTGGCGCTCATCGGTGCGATAGTTCTGGGTCCCCGCCTGGGCAAATACGACAATGAGGGTAAGAGCCGTGCTATTCCTGGCCACAACCTGACTTTGGCTGCGCTGGGTGTATTTATCCTCTGGCTTGGATGGTTTGGCTTCAACCCCGGCAGCCAGTTGGCAGCTAGTGGCGAAGTGAACCGTATCGCCATCTCTCACGTGTTCCTCACTACAAACCTCGCTGCAGTGGCAGGTGGTGTGGCCACTATGTTCCTCACTTGGATCAAGTATGGCAAACCATCTCTTTCTTTGACTCTCAACGGCATCTTGGCTGGTTTGGTGGGCATTACAGCTGGCTGTGATTTGGTTTCACCTGTGGGTGCAGTCATCATTGGTTTCGTCTGTGGCATTGTGCTTGTCTTTGCTATTGAGTTCATCGACCACAAACTGCACATTGACGACCCTGTAGGTGCTTCTTCTGTACACGGCGTGTGCGGTATTCTTGGCACACTGCTCACAGGTCTGCTCTCTACGTCAAACGGTGCCTTCTATGGCCACGGTTGGGGCTTCTTCGGTGCTGAGTGCTTTGGCATTCTCGTGATTGACTTCTGGGCTGCTGCCTGTGGTGTCATCCTCTTCTATGGCATCAAGAAGCTGCACGGTCTCCGCGTTCCTGCCCGTGTGGAAGAAGAAGGTTTGGACATCTACGAGCATGGAGAGTCTTGCTATAACTAATTCATGAGTAGTCAAAATAATAGTTGGAAACTTTAATTAAAACAAAGCGAAATATGAAAAAGATTTTTGTTTTAGGACTGATTGCGCTCTTCGGAGCATCTGCCATCAAGGCACAAGACGAAGTGGAAGCCACTATTTCAGCTGATGTGGTGAACCAATATGTTTGGCGTGGCCAAGAGCTGGGCAACTCTGCGTTCCAACCGACTTTGGGCATCGCGTACAAAGGCCTGTCACTCTCTGCATGGGGCAGCACCGGACTTACAGAGGCTGCTGACACCAAAGAATTTGACCTCACGCTCAGCTACACGATTGGAGGTTTCAATATTGGTGTGACAGACTATTGGTTCAATGCGGGGCTTGACCCACAGAACCGTTACTTCAAGTACGATGCTCACAGCACCAACCATGTGTTTGAGGCCAACATTGGCTACGACTTCGGAGTGGCTTCTGTACAGTGGTACACAAACTTTGCCGGCAACGATGGCGTGAACAAGGATGGCGACCGTGCTTACAGCTCCTACTTTGAGGTTTCGGCTCCTTTTAAACTTGCCTCATGCGACTGGACCGCAACAGCGGGTGCTGTTCCTTACGCCACAGACTTCTATGGCACCAACGGCTTTGCTGTGGTCAACCTTGCACTGCGTGCCACTAAGGACATCAAGGTGACAGATTCCTTCTCCATTCCCGTCTTTGCGGAAGTGATGGGCAACCCTTGCAGCCAGAAGGCCTTTCTGTCGTTTGGATTCACACTGCGGCCATAAGGAAAAAACGCTCTTCCTGCGCCTCGAAAGCGGTGTGACTCAGACCGACCTATGCGGTGTGACTCAGACCGGTGGTGCCGGTGTGAGTCACACCGTTTTTGAGGTGCTGAAAGCGTGGCGGGCAGGGTATCGCTTTTTTCGACACAACTACGATATAATATAGAACAATGAACACTAAGTACATCTTCGTGACTGGCGGTGTGGTGTCCTCGCTTGGCAAGGGCATCATCTCCGCCAGCATCGGTAAATTGCTGCAAGCACGCGGCTACAAAGTAACTATCCAGAAGTTTGACCCCTACATCAATATCGACCCAGGCACACTGAACCCCTATGAGCATGGAGAGTGCTACGTGACTGCCGACGGAATGGAGACCGACCTCGACTTAGGACATTATGAGCGTTTCACGGGCATTCACACCTCGCGCCACAATTCCGTCACCACAGGCCGTATCTACAAGGCTGTCATCGATCGCGAGCGTCATGGCGACTATCTGGGAAAGACCATACAGGTGGTGCCGCACATCACCGATGAAATCAAAAGAAGGATGCTGAGAATTGATGAAGGAAAGGAGAACTTCGATTTTGTCATCACCGAGGTGGGTGGCACCATTGGCGACATCGAGAGCGCTCCCTTCATGGAGGCTATCCGGCAGTTGCGCTGGCAGTTAGGACATGATGCCGTCTGTGTGCATCTCACCTATGTGCCTTATCTCAAGGCTGCCGACGAGCTCAAGACAAAGCCTACACAGCACTCTGTAAAGGAACTGCAAGGCATGGGCATACAGCCCGACATCCTCGTGCTGCGCACGGAGCGCCACCTCGACGATTCAATGCGTCTGAAGGTGGCTTCATTCTGTAATGTGGACCTTGAGTGCGTGGTGCAGAGTGAGGACATGCCTTCCATCTATGAGGTGCCGGTGAGCATGCAGCGCCAAGGGCTGGATGCAGCCATCCTGCGCAAGATTGGTATTCCAGTGGGGGAGACTCCTGCCATGAAGCCTTGGCACGACTTTCTGGAGAAGCAGCGCAACGCTACTCGTGAGGTGCACATCGGACTGGTGGGCAAGTATGATCTGCAAGACGCCTACAAGAGCATACGCGAGAGCCTCAATCTGGCTGGCATCTACAATGGCGTGAAGGCCAAGCTCCATTTTGTCAACAGCGAAGAAGTCACTGCCGACAATGTGGAGGAGAAACTGAAGGGTCTGGCAGGCATCATCGTCTGCCCAGGATTCGGACAGCGAGGGATTGAGGGAAAGATTATCGCTGCAGAATATACCCGCACCCATGACATTCCAACCTTCGGCATCTGTCTGGGCATGCAGATGATGGTGATTGAATTTGCCCGCAATGTGCTGGGCTATAAGGATGCCAACAGCAGCGAGATGGACGGCGAGACAGCGCATAACGTCATTGACATGATGGAGGAGCAGAAGACCATTACGCAGATGGGCGGCACGATGAGGCTCGGAGCCTATGAGTGCGAACTGCTGCAGGGAAGCCGTGCGTATGCGGCATACGGCGGGAAGGCGCTTATCAGCGAGCGTCACCGTCACCGCTACGAGTTCAACAACGCCTACAAGAGTGAGTATGAGACTGCCGGCATGAAGTGTGTGGGTATTAATCCTACCGCAGATCTGGTGGAGATTGTGGAGATTCCGGAGAAGAAGTGGTATATCGGTGCCCAGTTCCATCCAGAATACTCATCGACAGTCCTGCACCCACATCCTCTGTTTATGGACTTTGTCAAGGCATGTGTTAATCATTGAAAGTATTATCATTCAAGTTCGATAGTTAAAAAAACAGATTGAATAGTGGAACAACTGAAGCATGAATGTGGTGTGGCGATGATTCGCCTGCTGAAACCACAGAGCTATTACGAAGAGAAGTACGGCACTAGCCGCTATGGGCTGAACAAGCTCTACTTGATGATGGAGAAGCAGCACAATCGTGGACAGGAGGGTGCTGGTGTGGCGTGTGTCAATCTTGGGGCACCAGCTGGAGAGGAGTATATGTTTCGTGAGAAGGCAATGGGCAAGGATGCCATCACGGAGATATTCAAGCGCATCCCCCATGACGCTTCCCCCGCTGGAGGCTGGGAGGGGGCTTCCCTTTATATGGGACACCTCCGCTATTCGACCACAGGAAAGAGTGGATTGCAGTATGTGCATCCCTTCCTGAGAAGAAACAACTGGCGAGCCAAGAACCTTTGTCTGTGCGGTAATTTCAATATGACCAATATCGACGAGGTGTTCCAGTTCTTGACAGCACAGGGACAGTCTCCCCGCATCTACGGTGATGCCTATATCACGCTGGAACTGATGGGACACCGCCTTGACCGCGAGGTGGAGCGTCTTTTTGTGGAGGCTAAGCAGCAGGGGCTGGAAGGCACCGGCATTACGGACTATATTGAACAGAAGGTGGAGATGGCCAATGTGCTGAAGACCACCATGTGCCACTACGATGGCGGCTACGTGATGTGTGGACTGACGGGCTCAGGCGAGATGTTTGCCGTGCGCGACCCGTGGGGCATCCGTCCCGCCTTCTGGTATCAGGACGACGAGGTCGTGGTACTGGCCAGTGAGCGCCCTGTCATCCAGACTACATTTGACCTTGCTGCAGAGGATGTCCATGAATTGCAGCCAGGACAGTCGCTCATCGTCAATAAGAGTGGCAAGAGCCACTTGGAGCAGATATTGCCAGCCAAGGAACTGAGTGCTTGCTCGTTCGAACGCATCTACTTCAGCCGTGGTTCGGACCGCGATATCTATCAGGAGCGCAAACGCCTGGGCGAGCAACTGACACCTGCCATTATGCAGGCGATTAAGAATGATGTGGCACATACTGTCTTCTCCTATATCCCCAATACGGCAGAAGTGGCCTTTCATGGCATGACAGACGGTGTGCGCCGATTGGACCACGATGTGAGGATAGAGAAGGTGGTGTGGAAGGATATCAAGCTTCGTACTTTCATTGCAGAGGGTACGGAGCGCAATGACCTTGCCGCCCATGTGTATGATATCAGCTACGGTTCGCTGGTGCCCTACGAAGACAACCTCGTTATCATCGATGACAGCATTGTGCGTGGCACCACGCTGAAGGAGAGCATCTTCAAGATTCTGGACCGTCTGCATCCCAAGCGTATTGTAATGGTGAGCAGCTCTCCGCAAATTCGCTATCCCGACTATTACGGCATCGACATGGCGCACCTTGAAGAGCTCTGTGCTTTCCGCGCAGCCATTGCTTTGCTTCAGGAGCGCGGCATGCAGCAGGTGATAGTCGACACCTATCAGAAGTGTAAAGAAGGACCACAGACGGTCAATCATGTTCGGGCCATTTATGCACCGTTCTCTGTGGAGGAAATCAATGAGAAGATAGTGGAAATGCTTCGTCCTGAAGGCATGCAGGCTCCTGTGGAATTGGTGTATCAAAGCATTGAGGGACTGCATAAGGCATGCCCTAACCATCCTGGTGACTGGTATTTCACGGGGCATTATCCTACGCCTGGCGGTGTACGCCTCTGCAACAAGGCCTTCGTCAGCTACGTCGAGAACGTCCTAAAGCCTTAGGACTCATTTCTTAGAACAGAAAACAGGCAGGCAGACGCGCACGATGCGTCTGCCTGCCTGCTGTGTATGTAAAAGCCGGGTTATTTCCCCAGTAGCTCCTCTAATTTTTTTTTGAGACCAAAGCCTAAGACTTCGGTGAAAAGAACCTTGCCGTCAGGACCGATGAGGACAACGGTGGGGATTCCGAATACGCCATAGAGTTCGCCTGCGTCACCCTTACGGCGAGGACTTCGGAGGCCCATCCAAGGCAATTGGTGCTTGTCGAGCGCCTTGAGCCATGCAGCGCGTTCTTGGTCTTGCGAAACACCGATGATGCGTAGGCCGCGTTTGCCGTAGGTCTCGTGCAGCTGCTTCATCTTCGGGAACATCTGGACACAGGGGCCGCACCATGAAGCCCAAAAGTCAAGAACCACGTATTGCCCCTGACCGATATACTCCGAAAGGCGGTGCGTGGCACCATCGGGAGTCTCGGCCTCAAAATCGGGTGCGGGCTTGCCTATCAGGTCTGCCTGTAGCTGCAGGTTGTGGTAATATTTCCAAGCCCATTCCATGGAAGGGTGATGTGCATAAGGCGCATCTTTGCGCATGACGCCTTGTAAGTCTTCGAGTGTGAAGAGGGATATGTTTTGGTCAAGATACCATGCGGGGATGATGTTATCCTGGTTCTCACGCAGAATCTGGAGGATGAGTGCGTTTTGTTTGGCTATATGGTCTGCATGCTTCTGGGCGTTAGCGCTGTCCTGCGGTGTGGCATTGGGTACTTCTTCACCACGGTACAGGCTGAGGGCTCGCTGCCACTCATCATCGCTGAGGCTCTGCTGCCACGGTTTGATGGCCTTGTGCAGGTTCTGCAGACTTACTTGGCTGCTGATGAACCGCTTTTGTACGTCACTTCCCGAGATTTCACCAGTAGCAAGGTTGATGTGAGTGGGTGTCTCCTCGGCAAAGAAGTAGAGGTCGCTGTTGGTGTCGTCTTCTATCTGGAAGAATGTGTGGCGGGGAAGGCGGCTCTTGATGGTGAACTTTCCATCGTGAATAGGGAACTTCTCGGCGTCCCCATTTGTGGCGTATGGAAACAATGCCACGCTGTCGAGGGTGCTGTTGGTTGTGCCCGTAATAGTAAAGTTGATGCTGTCCTCTACAATGGGAGTGAATGTCTGTGCTTGCCCTTGGGAAATAGCGGTGGCAAGGAGGCCAATGGCCAATGCGCGCGTAGGTAACATATCGTTTCGCTTTAGGTTGAGTGCACAAAGGTATGTAATTCCCTTCAATCTATCTTCTTTGTTGAGAACTTTTTTCGGGGCATCAGAATCTTTCAGCGAGTTTCTTTAGGTCGTCACTGTTGAAATGGTCAACGTGGAAGTCACCCTCGATGAGCTTGCCATCCTTGCTGACAAGGGCACCATGAGGAATGGCCGAGAAGTTGAGCATGGTTTCAAACTGCTTCCATTCGTTGTCGGTGATATAGATGTGCTCGCCCTTGATTGTGTTGTCGCCCATCCATTTCTCGCCAGATGCTTTCTGATCTTCTGTGGTGATGTAGAGGAACTTGACGGCCTCGTCCTTCATCTCCTCCACGAGTTTTTTCTGTTCCATCATACCTGCGCGGCATGGGCCGCAACTCATTGCCCAGAAGTCGAGGAAGAGGGTGTTGCCTTTGTAGGGTGATACTATCTTGTTCCACAAGGCATTTTGCTCTTCTGTCCAGTTGTTGCCTTTTTCGTTTGCACTTGTCTCGGTAGCCTTCACGAAGCTACGGTACTCGCCCGTGATGACCTGTGCCACCTTCACGTTCTGTATGCTGGCCAGAGTCTCACCGACTTCATTTGTGATGTAATCAAATGCCTCTTCACGGTTTCCTTGTTCATCAAGCCGTCCCAACTTGTAGTCCTTTAGGACATTCTCCATCGAGTAAACAATTTCCTGTGAGAAAAGGAGGTCGTTCATAAAGGTGCCTGTCATGCCATAATCATCGCGGCGGTGCAGATCCTCAAAATTGCCTTGTTCGTCGGTTATTGTCCCCAATTCCCCAAGCAACGGGCTGTAGAGCGTACGATTCACGAATACCCACTGGCTGCTTTCGCAGAGGGCCAGAGGATTATTGTAGATGAGTTCCTTATTCGTTAGCAGCGCACCATAGGTGGCCTTTAGGTCGAGCGGAACGTAATTGGGATTCACCTCATACCTCCAACTGCCATCTTCAAGTTGTGTACTGATGGTATTCTTGAAGCCGTACCCCATCACCACATCTTCTATCTCAATGCACTTGTTGGCCACGGCCGACATCATGACAAGATCCTTGCCCATGGTGCTCAACGGAGAGTTGATGAGCGCCTGACGCAGTGCCTCGTCGGCAATGATTTCATTGGCCTGTCGTGCCCAACGCTCCAGCGTGGGCTGGGTGGCATCCTTGCCTTTTTCTATCATGGCGGAAGCCTCTTTGTAGTTGTATTCCTTCCGGCCATACTTCTCCATGAATTGAGGCAGCAGGGTGTTGATGATGGCCGATTCACTGATGCTGCGGAAGGTCTTGAATCGGGGGCCGCTGCCGTCTGGGGCTTTTTCGAGGGTGGTGAACATCTCGAGGGTGTCGCCGGGAGCGACGTAGATATCACCGAAAGGATTTGAATAAACGAACTGTGGATAAGGAAGATTAAGTTCGAGCATGTAGCAGTTGTCCGCGTCCATCGAGACAACTACATTCTCATTGCGTCCCGTAATCTGGTTCGACACCCTTGCAGAAATATCGGGAAGCATCTTTGCAAGTTCCCTTGGTGTCTTGGTCACATGAATCTTTATCAGTGCCTTTCCAGACTCAAATCCATTCTTGTAGGGCTTGTTGCTGAAGTGCCACGCGGTGTCGGGGGTGAAAGGCTGACTCATGTAATAGTCGAAATCAAGTGATTCAGGGTCAAAGCCCTTCGTCTTTTTCGATGTCTTTGGCTTCGGCTGCAACTTGATGCCATAGTAGTTGCCCCATGGATTATTGCCTACCTCTATATAATTAAACTCCTTGACGTTTGCATCCAGCGGTTCAAAGTAAATGGTGCATGGCGTTGCGTCGGCAGTAGTCCGTTCGTGTGCCTTGATGCCTTCCACACGCAGGAACTTAAACTCTTTGTCGGAGTTGCGGTCGGCAAGCACGGTATTGGTGAGGATAGAACAACCTTGCCCGAGGACACCTCTTACAATCGTGGCCTCTTTCGTCAGTTCAATCTCGGTGATCTTCATCCATGAAGCGGAGTATTCAATGCTTGGGTTTTTAATAACTTTTCCCGCCATCACCTGTAGCGAGACCAATAAACACATAAGTGTTGCAGAAATGAATCTCATGTTTATTATTTTATTATGATTGTTTCTATCCGATTGTCGGTTAGTTTCATGATTGTCTCTTTTTTATTTCTCTACACTATTATATACGCTGCTCCTGCTGAAAATATTTCGCTTTGGGTGTTAAAATTTCCTAATCGCAAGACATAAAGACGGTACAAGTCTGATTCTGTGCATCAGTATTCAAAGCATCACCAAACGCCCTCCTTCCAAATACAAGTTTCCCCTCCCAGTGCCTAAACGCGAACATCAACTTCTATCATCCTCTTTGCCTTTCGGCATCGTCATCTTTTGCCCTTCGTTTAGTGCCTTTTTGTGCTATAAATAGGGTAAAAGCAAACAAAATGACAAGGCAAACTAAGATTTGTTGTCAAATTGTTTGCATTATAAATAGAATGTTTGTAATTTTGCAACCGAAATAAACAAAAGCAAGACAAATTGATTCTTGCACAGCACAAACATAATAGCAAAAAGACATGTGTGGATTCGTAGGAATACTCAAAACGAAAGGCGATGCTCATCAGAAGCGTGAGCAGGCGTTGAAGATGTCGGCAAAGATTCGGCATCGTGGTCCCGACTGGAGCGGGGTGTATAGCAGCGACAAGGTGGTGCTGGCACATGAACGATTAGCAATTGTTGACCCGCTTTCGGGTGGACAGCCTTTGTTCTCTGCCGATGGCAAAGTGGTGCTGGCTGTCAATGGCGAGATTTACAATCACCAAGAGATTCGTCGTCGCTATGCAGGTAGGTATGAGTTTCAGACGGGGTCAGATTGTGAGGTCATTTTGGCGCTTTATCGTGACAAGGGCGTCGATTTCCTCGATGAACTGAACGGCATATTCTCTTTTGTGCTTTATGATTCCGAGGCAGACAACTTCCTCGTGGCACGCGACCCTATCGGTGTGATTCCTCTTTATGTGGGTCACGATGCGGATGGAACGGTCTATGTGGCTTCTGAGTTGAAGGCGCTGGAGGGACAGTGCGAGGCCTATGAGCCATTCCCTCCAGGACACTATATGACTGGTGATGTCGAAGGCTTTCAGCGTTGGTATCAGCGTGACTGGTTCGATTTCGAAGGCATGAAGTGGACCACCAGTGACCGCGCCGAGGCTGTGCAGTTGGTGAAAGACGGGCTGATGGCTGCCGTGAAGCGTCAGTTGATGAGTGATGTGCCTTATGGCGTGCTGCTCTCTGGGGGACTGGATAGCTCTGTGGTTTCTGCTATTGCAAAGCTCTATGCAGCCAAGCGTATTGAGACTAACGATGAGCACGATGCGTGGTGGCCTCGTCTGCACTCCTTCGCAGTGGGACTGAAAGGTGCCCCCGATTTGGCAAAGGCTGCCGAGGTGGCCAAGAGCATCGGAACGGTGCACCACGAGGTGAACTACACCATTCAGGAAGGTCTTGATGCTATCCGTGATGTGATATATCATATTGAAACATACGATGTGACGACGGTGCGTGCTTCCACTCCTATGTATCTTCTGGCCCGAGTGATTCGCTCTATGGGTATCAAGATGGTGCTGAGTGGCGAAGGTGCAGATGAGATTTTTGGAGGTTACCTCTATTTCCATAAGGCTCCTGATGCTAAGGCCTTCCACGAGGAGACGGTTCGCAAGTTGGGCAAGTTGCATTTTTATGATTGCCTCCGAGCCAACAAGTCGCTCATGGCGTGGGGCATTGAAGGACGAGTGCCGTTCCTTGACAAGGAGTTCCTTGACATCGCCATGCGTATCGATCCTGCTTTGAAGATGTGTCCGGGCAAGACTATTGAGAAAGGTTTGGTGCGTGAAGGATTCGCTGATATGTTACCAGAGAGCGTTGCCTGGCGACAAAAGGAGCAGTTCAGTGATGGGGTAGGCTACTCGTGGATAGACACACTCAAGAAGATAACTTCAGAGGCGGTGACGGACGAGCAGATGGCACACGCTGCCGAACGTTTCCCCATTAACCCGCCGCTCAATAAGGAAGAGTACTACTACCGCAGTATATTTTCCGAGCATTTCCCCAGCGACTCGGCTGCACGAAGCGTAAACCAGGAGGCAAGCGTGGCATGTTCCACAGCCATTGCACTGGAGTGGGATGCAGCATTCAAGAATATGAACGACCCCAGCGGACGAGCCGTGAAGGGCGTACACGAACAAGCATATTAATTTAATTTAGCCGCCTGGCCATTGTGCTGGGCGGTTTTCAAGCAAAATATAAGGACATGAGGAGAGAAGCAAAACTGGTACTTGATGATGGAACTGTATTCTGTGGTTGGTCTTTTGGAGCCGAGCAGAATGTGACAGGAGAAGTGGTGTTCAACACGGCTATGACAGGCTATCCTGAAAGCCTGACAGACCCAAGTTATGCGGGTCAGATATTGGTGACGACTTTTCCGTTGATAGGCAACTATGGTGTGCCTGACACAGGTATGGGCAGCGATGGCCTGCCCCTTTTTATGGAAAGTGACCGCATACATGCTAAGGCGCTGATTGTGGCTGACTATAGTGAGCGCTACTCGCACTGGAATGCCAAGGAGTCGCTCTCAGCATGGCTTAAGCGTGAGGGCGTGCCAGGCATCTCTGGTGTTGATACTCGTCGTCTTACGATGCTGCTGAGAGAGCATGGTGTGATGAAGGGCCGGATTGTGTTTGGCCTGGAAGAGAGTGTGAATGAAGCAGACGACTCGGAGGATTATGGTAGCGTGAATTGGGTGGAAAAAGTAAGTTGCAAAGACATCATTACTTACAAGCCTACAGCTCAAACGTCAATTTCCAAGCGTGTTGTGCTTGTTGACTGTGGTGTGAAGGCTAACATCATCCGTTGTCTTGTGAGACGTGGCATTGAGGTGGTGCGTGTGCCATGGGACTACGACTTCAATCAGCTGGAGTTCGATGGTCTTTTCCTTGCGAATGGTCCTGGTGACCCAGAGCAGTGCCAAAAGACTGTAGCGCATATCAAGACTTTCCTTGCCAACCCTGTGGTACGCCCATGTATGGGTATCTGTCTCGGAAACCAGTTGCTGGCTAAGGCTGCAGGCGCGAAGACCTATAAGTTGAAGTATGGTCACCGCTCACATAACCAGCCTGTGCAGCGGGTGGGCTCTACGCAATGCTTCATTACGTCGCAGAACCACGGTTATGCAGTGGATAGCTCAACGCTGCCTGCTGAATGGGAACCCTTGTTCGTGAACATGAATGACGGTTCCAACGAGGGAATCCGTCACAAGTCGAACCCGTGGATGTCGGCACAGTTCCACCCCGAGGCTTGCTCTGGACCTGTTGATACTGAGTTCATGTTCGATGAGTTTGTGACCATGCTGAAGGCAGGTGCAGTACCTGCTTCTGAAACAGCCTCCGAACTTTCCAACTCTCAGCCTTCAACGGTCAAAAAGGTTCTCCTGCTTGGCTCAGGTGCCCTTAAGATTGGTCAGGCAGGCGAATTCGATTACAGTGGTGCACAGGCCTTGAAGGCACTGAAGGAAGAGGGGGTTAAAAGCGTGCTTATCAATCCAAACATTGCCACAGTACAGACTTCTAAGGATGTGGCGGATACGGTGTATTTCCAGCCCGTGCAACCCGATTTCGTGGAGCGTGTCATCGAGAAAGAGCGCCCAGATGGCATTCTTCTCTCTTTCGGTGGACAGACAGCTCTCAACTGTGGTGTGGAACTCTATCGCAGAGGTGTACTCCAAAAGTATGGTGTCAAAGTGCTTGGTACGCCTGTGCAGGCTATCATTGACACCGAGGACCGTGACCTCTTTGTCAAGAAACTTGACGAGATAGGAGTGAAGACTATCAAGAGCCATGCTTGCAATACTGTTGAGGAGGTGCGTGAAGCTGCTGCCCAATTGGGCTATCCCGTGATTCTTCGTGCAGCATACGCTTTGGGTGGTCTTGGCTCAGGTTTCTGCGATAATGACGAGGAACTGGAAGCACAGGCTGAGGAGGCTTTTTCGTTCTCTCCACAGGTGCTAGTGGAGAAGTCCCTCAAGGGATGGAAAGAAATAGAATATGAAGTGGTGCGTGACCGCTACGACAATTGCATCACCGTCTGCAACATGGAGAACTTCGACCCGCTTGGTATTCACACCGGTGAGAGCATCGTTGTGGCACCTAGTCAGACGCTGAGCAATGCTGAGTACCACAAGCTGCGTGCTCTGGCCATCAAGATTATCCGTCATATCGGCATCGTGGGTGAGTGTAACGTGCAGTATGCACTTGACCCTCAAAGTGAGGATTATCGGGTCATTGAAGTGAATGCCCGTTTGAGCCGTTCTTCTGCGCTTGCTTCTAAGGCCACAGGCTATCCATTGGCCTTCGTCGCTGCCAAACTAGGCTTGGGCTATGGGCTCTTCGACCTGAAGAACTCTGTGACGAAGACCACGTCGGCTTTCTTTGAGCCTGCACTTGATTATGTGGTCTGCAAGATTCCACGATGGGACCTCACTAAGTTCCATGGCGTGAGCCATCAGCTAGGCTCTTCCATGAAGAGTGTCGGCGAGGTAATGGCCATTGGGCGTACTTTCGAGGAATCTCTGCAGAAAGGCTTGCGAATGATAGGGCAGGGCATGCACGGATTTGTGGACAACAGGGACGGCAGCGATGCCCCTAGCATCTATAAAGACGACGCTATCACTATTGGCGCCGACAGCATCAACTGCAAGACGCTGCTTGCTGACGAGATTGAAGATGCTCTGCAACATGCCACCGACACCCGGATTTTTGTAATCGCTAAGGCGATGAAACTGGGTTATTCTGTGAAGCAGATACATGCGCTGACTAAGATAGACGAATGGTTCCTTCAGAAACTTAAGCATGTCATGGAACTTGATTCGAGTTTGCGCGGATTCAGACAATTGGCAGGCATGAGAGACTTGATGGAACCATCGGAGTTTAGAGAGGAGGTTGAAACCTCAGGGCTCGTCACCCTTATGCTTGATGCCAAGACCTATGGCTTCTCCGACTTCCAGATAGCTCGCGCCCTCGGGCTCGAAGCCTCCATGACGATGGAGGATGCAGGGCTTTGGGTGCGTAAGTGGCGCAAAGAGCAAGGCATTGTTCCTGCTGTCAATCAGATAGACACTTTGGCTGCGGAATATCCTGCCCAAACCAACTATCTGTACATGGCGTACCTGTAAAGACCTAAATGAATTGATAATTAGCCGTGCCGAGATTCAAAAGAATCTCGGCACGGCTAATTGTTTTTTTTCTCCTCTATCCCTTCTTTGTTTTTTGCAGCCTGCACGCAAGGGTCTTTGCCGCTCTCAAGTCTGTGTAATTGTACAGCAAGGTGAGTGATGTCCCTTTCTTTATTGTTGCAATCATATCTGTTTTAGGAAATAAATAGTAAAGAAAGGTTGTATCTATTGAAGCAAATACCTACCTTTGTAAAATAAATCTGAACCTAAATCTATGACTGCATTATTATTAACACTCCAATTGCTCATTGTTTTGGCCATGATCTTTATTGGTGCCAAAGTGGGCGGTATTGGCTTGGGCATCTACGGCATGGTGGGTGTATTCTTGTTGGTATTCGTTTTTGGGCAAGAGCCCGGAGCCATCCCTATTGATGTGATGCTCATCATTGTGAGTGTTATTACGGCTTCGTCTGCCCTACAGGCGGCAGGTGGACTTGATTATATGGTCAATCATGCAGCACGTTTTCTGAGAAAGCATCCCAACCGCATTACGTTCTATGCACCACTCACTACGTGGCTTTTCAGTTTGCTGGCAGGGACTGCTCACACTTGCTATGCTCTGTTGCCTATTATTTCGGAGATAGCCTATAAAGAGAAAGTGCGCCCAGAACGTCCACTAAGTGTAGCCACCATATCTGCATCGCTGGGCATTACAGGTTCACCTGTATCGGCAGCTACGGCTGCGATTCTGTCGCAGTCGCTGTTGGGTGGCAAAGGTGTCGGCATGGATGATATTCTTATGGTCACGATGCCAGCATCTCTTGTTGCCATATTGGTGGCATCGTTTGTGCAGAACTATGTGGGTAAGCCATTAGAGGCGGATCCTGAATATCAGCGGCGACTCCGTGAAGGGCTCTTTTGTAATCAAGAACAGACCGGTGATAACACGCCGTCAATCAATCCTCGAGCCAAATGGGCTGTGGCGGCTTTCTTGTTAGGGGTGGTATTGGTGGTGCTGTTTGGCAGTGTCCCAAGCTTACGCCCTTCTTTTCGTGGTGAGACGCTGAGCATGAGTGCCACCATTGAGATAGTGATGATGAGTGTTGCCGCCTTGATACTGTTGGTTGGAAAGGCTGATGTACAAAAGGCTGCTAAGGGGAATGTATTCAGCTCGGGTATGAACGCTATGGTATCCATCTTTGGCGTAGCCTGGATGGGCAGCACATTCTTCGAAGGTAACCATGAAGTGATTCTCGGCAGTATAGAAGGCGTGTTTACGGCATATCCTCTTCTCTTCGCCATTCCGCTGTTTCTGTTCAGCATCATGTTGTTTTCACAGGCTGCGACAGCCAAAATACTTTATCCTATAGGATTAGCATTGGGTGTTCCTCCGCTAGTGCTGTTAGCGCTTTTTCCAGCTGTGAACGGCTACTTCTTCCTTCCCAACTATCCCACAGAAGTGGCTGCCATTGGTTTTGACCGGACGGGAACAACACGTATAGGGCGCTATGTAATAAACCATTCGTTCCAACTAGCAGGTTTTATCACTACGATTGTCTCAATAGGCGTAGGCTATTTGATTATAACGTTGCTGTATTAAAATTATTACTGTCCGCTAAACATCATAGAAAATCCCTCTACCCCTTGAAACCCAGGAGTTGAGTGACTTTTCCTTTTCAGTAAGCCCCATATTTGTATAACCCAAATCTGGATTTTGATGGCATTGCTGCTCTCGCCATAGAAGTATCTGAGTGGAAAATTCTGCTTTACTTGATATGTTTATTTCGCTAAAAGTTGCAAATGGTAGCTGTTTTAGCGGAATAAACGTGTTTTTATTCAAAATTTAACATTTGAATGGCTGTAATGATTTTATCTGAATCAGTTGAAGCTTTATAGTTGTTTTTTCGATTTCTTCGTAAAAAAACGATTATTACGCAATAAAAGAGTGTTTGTTGGTGCTAATAATGAACCTTTGGGTAGACTATCTCTGGAAAACGTTGTTTCAATTGAGGACATGACTATCCCTAATGGCTATCATCCCATTTGAGGGCGTTTAAAGATATTGGATTGCACACTTTCCTTGTTAGGTTACCTTTATATTCACATGCTTGCATAGGGATAAGTATCTTTGTTTTCGTCATCGTCATTGTGAAAACATTTCATGTGCTCTCAAGTAATCGCACTAAATTACAGAAGGTCACCCAAAGGTCACTTTGAGCGTTCTATGTTCACCTCATGTTCACCAATAAAAGAAAAAGCACCTACAAAATCTTTGTAAGTGCTTGATTTTTAGCGTGGACCAGCTTGGGCTTGAACCAAGGACCTCCAGATTATGAGTCTGTTGCTCTAACCAACTGAGCTACAAGTCCGATGGAGTGAAAAAATGACATCGTCGGGACTAGGATGCTTGGGGCGAGAGCCTTGGGCAAGGTGCCGTGGATGCCGTTTCCTCTTGAGTTGTGCTACCAGGATTCGAACCTGGAATGACAGAACCAAAACCTGTAGTGTTACCATTACACCATAGCACAATCCTCATATAGCATTCGTTTACTGAATGCGGCTGCAAAGTTATGGCTTTATTTTTGATTTCCCAAAAGTTTTGAGGAAAAATAAGGAAAAGTCTTGTTTTTATTTGTCTTTTCGTGGATTATACGTACCTTTGCATTCAATCTCGCTGCATTTGCGGCATAAAAGAGATGTCTATGTCTAAAGAGAAACCACTAATCCATAATAAGCGCAGAAACAAGATTCGTTTGCATCATGAGGGTAAGCACACTTTGCTCTATGCGGGGATTTTGGCTGCCATCATCATTAGTTTGGCTTGGATGTCAAGAGGAACGCTATATTGGGGTTCTTATGTGGTCATTGCCATTGTGCTGGCCGTATATGGCATTCTGCTGAACTTTTTCCGTTGTCCGATTCGTATGTTTAATGGTCCTACCAACAAGTCTGTGGTGGCTCCTGCGGATGGTCATGTGGTGGTAATCGAAGAAGTGGAGGAGACAGAGTATTTCCATGACCGCCGCTTGATGGTGTCCATCTTCATGAGCTTGACGAATGTGCATGCTAATTGGATTCCATGTGAGGGTACGGTGGTGAAGGTGGCGCATCAGGACGGCAATTACCTGAAGGCTTATCTCCCAAAGGCAAGTACGGAGAATGAGCGCTCTATGGTGGTCATCCGCACGCCTCATGGTGTGGAGGTGATGGCTCGTCAGATTGCAGGTGCAATGGCTCGTCGCATTGTCACCTACGCGAAGGAAGGTGAAGAGTGCTTCATTGATGACCATATGGGCTTCATCAAGTTTGGTAGCCGTGTGGATGTATATCTGCCGCTGGGTACTGAGGTGTTAGTGAAGATGGGGCAGGCTACTGTGGGTGATGAGACGCTGATTGCCCGTTTGCAATGATGCCGATGGCGTTTTTCCTGCATGTTGCTGGGTAAATGCTGTATGCGCAGAATATAAGTGTTTAACAGAACATTATAGATAATGAAAAAGCATATACCGAATATTATTACTTGTTGCAATCTGATTTGTGGATGTGTTGCTACATATGCAGCATTCTACCACGGTTATCAGGTTGCATTTCTTTTTATTTTATTAGGTGCGTTCTTCGATTTCTTTGATGGAATGTCGGCTCGTGCTTTGGGTGTGAGTGGCAAGTTGGGCCTTGAACTCGATTCCTTGGCTGATTGCGTCACCTTTGGCGTTGCTCCTTCAGCGATGCTCTTCACGTTATTCAATCACGTGGCATATCCTGCATTCATGGGCAGTGAGTTCTTTTTCCGCCTGATGCCTTTCACGGCTTTCTTGATGGCGGCCTTTTCTGCTTTGCGCTTGGCAAAGTTCAATATTGATGAGCGTCAGCATACGAGTTTCATAGGCATGCCTACTCCTGCCAATGCCATCTTTTGGGGTGCTTTGTTGACGAGCAGTGAGGCATGGCTAACAAGTCCGCGTTTCAACGCTTTGTTCTTGTTCTTGTTCATGTTGCTGTTCTGTTGGCTATTGGTTTGTGAGGTTCCCATGTTTGCTTTCAAGAGCTTGTCATGGCAGAATGACAAGATCAAGTTCTTGTACCTTGGGCTTTCGTTGCTGATTTTGGCAGGTGGCGCTGTAGTGGGAAGCACTCATCCTGAATTAGGTGTATGGATGGGTTTGTTCCGAGGTGTAGCATGCTGCATCGGACTTTATGTCTTGATGTCCATCGTGGCATCTGTTTTGCCTCAAGATAGGAGTTAAGAGGGGAACGAACTCCTTTTAGCTAACGACAGAACAGTTTTATGTCTATCATTTTACCGATTTTATTTCTTATCCTCTTCATCATGATGGGGCTTGTGGCTCTAGGGCTCACGTTGCTGAGTCGTTTGGTGGGAGGTCTTCGCAACTTGCGCACGTTGTTCCGTATGTTTACAGGTGGAAAGGCGCAGGGTGCTTGGCGTGGTTCTGCCAAATCGTCATCTTCAGACAATTCTTCACGTGCATATAGCAATGCATCTTCATCGGACAAAAGGGAGACTCAAGCAAATGACAAGATGTTTGGGCACAATGAGGGTACTTACGTAGAGTTTGAGGAGGTGCGGGAGTAACCCAACTTATTTAGGACGAACTTGTCCGTCCCCTTCAATCAGCCATTTGTAGGTGCAGATTTCTTCCAGTGCCATAGGCCCGCGTGCATGGAGTTTTTGGGTGGAGATGCCAATCTCGGCTCCGAGGCCGAACTGTGCACCATCGGTGAACGAGGTGGGTGCATTGTGATAGACGCAAGCGGCATCTACCTGAGCCATGAACTGGTTGGCTGTGGAGCGATTTTCCGTGATGATGCACTCTGAGTGTCCTGAACCGAAACGTCTGATGTGTCGGATAGCTTCCTCTGCTGACACCACAGTCTTGATGGCCATTGTATAGGCTTGGAATTCGGTGCCATAGCTTTCCTCTGTGGATGGCTTCAGCAGCTCTGCAGGATAGTTCCCGTTGAGTACGGCAAGGGCTGGTTCGTCGGCATAGATGAGCACGTTGCTGGCCTTGAGCGGTTCGCAGATGGCAGGGAGGTCTGCCAGGCGGTCAGCATGAATGAGTGTGCAATCCAGCGCGTTGCAGACGCTCACGCGGCGTGTCTTGGCATTGTTGATGATGCGTGCACCCTTTTCCGTGTCGCCATCCTTGTCGAAGTATGCATGGCACACACCGGCACCTGTCTCGATGACAGGCACAGATGCCTCTTGGCGTACGAAGTCGATGAGACGTTTGCTGCCGCGTGGAATCACAAGGTCCACGTATCCGTTAGCGTGCAGCAAAGCTCCTGTAGCCTCATGAGTGGCAGGCAAGAGAGTGATGGCATGCTCGTTGATGCCAAAATCTTTGAGCACCGACTGGATGAGGCCTACGATGGCGCGGTTGCTGTCGTCGGCGTCTTTGCCGCCTTTCAGGATGCAGGCGCTGCCCGCTTTGAGGCAGAGCGCAAACACGTCGAAAGTTACGTTTGGACGGGCTTCATACACGATGCCGATGACGCCGAACGGAACACTTACGCGCTTCAGGTCCAGACCATTAGGAAGTACTGAGTGCTTCAGTACTTTGCCGAGAGGTGAGGGTAGGGTAGCCACGTTGCGTGTGTCGCCTGCAATGCCTTCCAGACGTTCCTTCGTCAGCTTCAGACGGTCATACATGGGGTTGGCAGCATCCATTCTTGCCAAGTCTTTAGCATTGGCAGCCAAGATGGTGTCAGTTTCGGCAAGGGCTTTATCAGCCACAGCCATCAGCACTTGGTTGATGGTATCGTTGCTCAGCAGGGCAAGGTCAATGCTTGCCTCTTTTGACGCTTGGAAAATATCTTCTAACATAGGAATTCTGTGCATGGGGTGTTGTCCCTGTCGTTCATGAGTTTCACGAGGATGTCATCTCTCTTGCCGTTGGCAATGACAACGCTGATGCCAGCTGCAGCGGTTTGTGTGGCCACGTTCGACTTGCTCTTCATGCCGCCACGTCCAGCCTTTGATTTCTTTGTCTGGATGTAGTCGCTCAGGTCTTTGCCGGGCTTGACGATGCTGATGAGGCGTGACTCAGGGTCGGATGGGTCGCCTGTGAAGATGCCGTCGATGTTGCTCAGGATGATGAGCATCTGCGATTGTGTCATCTGTGCCATGAGGCCAGAGAGCTCGTCGTTATCGGTAAACATGAGCTCTGTAACTGACACAGTGTCATTCTCGTTCACGATGGGCAGCACGCCGTTCTCCAGCATCACGCGCATACAGTTCTCCTGATTCTTGCGGTGTTCCGAGTCGGAGAAGTTCTCCTTGGTGGTCAACACTTGTCCCACTGGGATACCGTATTCTCTGAACAGCTCGAAGTAGCGGTTTATCAACTTTGCCTGACCTACGGCAGAAAAGAGCTGACGCTGATCCACTGAATCAAGGTCGTGCTGGATGTGCTTCAGTTCGCTGCGTCCGCTGGCCACAGCACCAGATGACACTAAGATGATTTCGTGTCCTTGGCTGCGCAAGGTGGCAATCTGGTCAACCAGAGCCGACATACGAGTCACATCGAGCGACCCGTCTGTTCTTGTCAGCACGTTGCTGCCTATCTTAATCGTAATTCGCATCTATATTATCCTCCTATTTTTGTATTCAATCCATATTGTCTCATGATGTCCAGCGCATGCTGCTGCACCTCTTCCGAGGGAGCCTCCATGTGGAGCGCTGCGGGATTGTATTCTGTTCCCAGTCGTGCATGCTTGCCGATACCCACATCATGATACACCAACAGATTCACCACCTCGGGCTTTGTGGGCAATGACGCCAGAAAGGCGGCCGATGCCTTCAGGTTCTCGTCGTCAGCATTCACGCCGATGATGAGAGGGATGCGAATCCAGAAGGTATGTCCCAATTCGCTCAGCATACGGATGTTGGCAAGTATCTGTTCGTTAGCCACACGGGTGTAGAACTTGTGTCGTTCGCTGTCCATCAGCTTCAGGTCAACAAGGAATAACTCGCAGCGTTCCGCCACTCTCCGTACGTTCTCAGCCGAGGCAAATAGGGTGGTGTCCACCGTTCTGTGTATGCCTCTCTTGCCCAGCTCGTCCAGCACTTCGCACAGATAGTCTGTGTGCATCAGCGGCTCGCCTCCGCACATCGTCACGCCGCCCCCGCTTTCTTCCATCACAGCACGTTCCTTCTCCACCACGGCCATCAGGTCCTCCATCTTCCATTCCTTCCCAGCCATTTCCAGGGCCAGTGTCGGGCATTCGTCTGTGCACTTCCCGCAAGCCACACAATGCCCCTGGTCCTTGATGCCGTCAGCTGTAAGCACCAAGTTCTTTTCTGGGCACGCTTCTACGCAGCTTTGGCATCCGATGCACTTTTTCTTGGTGTACATCTTCACGGGTTTCTCCTCAAGCCCTTCGGGGTTGTGGCACCACACACACCGCAAGGGACAGCCTTTCATGAAAAAGGTTGTCCTGATGCCTGGTCCATCGTTGATGGCGAATCGCTTGATGTCGAAAATCAGTGCCATTTTGCCCTTAATGTGGCCACAAAGTTACTGCTTTTCTCTGGAACGGCACAAGATTTGTCTTACTTATTCATAAGTTGCGAACAATTATTCGTAAGTTATGAATAATTATTCCAAACTTATGAACAATTATCCATAACTTATGAACGACTTGCCTTGCGGGCAAATTCGAACAGCGCTACAGGCAGGTGGCAATATCCGTCGGGGTTCTTGTCAAGATAGTCCTGATGGCGCTCGTCGGCTGGATAGAAGCTCTGCAGAGGCTCCACTTCTACGGCGATGGGAGCATCGAGGTTCTTTTGCTCTTCGGCAAACACCTCTTGAATGACGGGCAGGTCAGTATCGGCGGTGTAATACACGCCAGTTCTGTAGCGTGTGCCCTCGTCGTGTCCCTGCTTGTTGAGGCTGGTAGGGTCGATAGCCTTGAAGAACATCTGGAGGAGGAACTTCAAATCGACCACAGCATCGTCATACTGGATGCGTACCGTCTCAGCATAGTCCGTCGTGTCCGTATAAACTTCTTCGTAAGTGGGGTCAGTTGTCTGTCCGTTGGCAAATCCCACTTCCGTGTTTGTCACTCCCTTTATCTGCTTGAAATAGTGCTCGGTGCCCCAAAAGCAGCCGCCAGCAAGAAATATGTCTTTTATCATGTTCGTGTATTTGCTGTAGATGTGAGTGTTGTTGCTGACTAAAACTCTTCGTTCTCCGTTCTGGCTATGATTTCGTTCTGGAGCTGTTCCGTCATGTCGTTGAAGTAGTCGGAATATCCTGCCACGCGAACCAAGAGGTCCTTGTAGTCGTCGGGCTGCTGCTGGGCGTCGAGAAGGGTTTGCGTGTCCACAATGTTGAACTGAATGTGGTGTCCGCCCATGTTGAAGTAGGCACGGATGAGAGAGACGAGCTTGCGCAGGTCTTCTTCTCGCTTGAGAATGGAGGGAACGAAACGCACGTTGAGCAGAGTGCCGCCAGAGAGGGTCTGGTCGAGCTTGCCAAGCGACTTGATGACAGCTGTGGGGCCATTGGTGTCGGCGCCGTGTGCAGGCGAGGTCCCATCGCTGATGGCAAAGTGCGCCAGACGGCCATTGACGGAAGCACCGCAGACCGAACCGAAATAGTTGTGGCAAGTTGTTGAGAGCATGTTGAGCTGTGTCTTTCCGCCTCGGGTGTTTGGGTGCCCCTCGATGGCAGTCACGAGGTCGTTGTACACTTTCACGGCGATGCTGTCTGCATAGTCGTCATCGTTGCCAAAAAATGGGGTGCGGTTCATGATGAACTGCCTCATTTTTTCGAGTTGACAGTTGACAGTTGACAGTTGACAGTTGTCTTCTCTGCCCCAGTTGCAGCCAACAGCCTTAAGTAGTTCATCCATCGTGAACTTCTTGTCCTCAAAGACATGTTTCTTGAGGGTTGAGAGGCAATCGGTGATTGTGCCCAGTCCTGTGCACTGAATGTAAGTGGTATTATAGCGTGCTCCGCCACTGTAGTAGTCGCGGCCCCGGGTGATGCAGTCGTCGATGAAGAGGGACAGGAACGTGGCAGGGGCGTAGAGCGAGAACATGCGCTCAATGTAGTTGTTTACAGCCAGCTTGAGGTTGACGAAGTAAATCATCTGCTTGTGGTAAGCCTCGTACAGCTGTTCATAAGAAGTGAACGTGCGTGGGTCGCCAGTCTCCAGTCCGAGCTTCTTACCCGTGATGGGGTCAATGCCGTTGTTGAGCGTGATTTCCAAAATCTTGGGAGTGTTGAGGTAGCCTGTGAGGATGTAGGCTTCCTTGCCGAACGCTCCCACTTCGATGCAGCCAGAGCAGCCGCCCTCGTTGGCGTCTTCTTGTGTCTTGCCTTGACGCACCAGTTCTTTGGTGTAAGTGTCTGGGTTGAAGACAGAAGGGTATCCGTGTCCCTGACGAATCACTTTGGCGCCAGCCACTACAAAATCGTCAGGGGTAACCTTGCTGACATGGATGCTTAAGCCAGGCTGTAACTCGTGCAGTTCCTCTTGAATTTCCAGAATGACGTAAGAGAGCTCGTTGACAGCATTGTTGCCATACTTGTCGATGCCGCCGATATTGATGTTGGTGAAGTCGTTGTATGTGCCTGATTCCAAAGCCGTGACACCTACCTTGGGAGGTGCAGGCTGGTTGTTGAACTTAATCCAGAAGCAAGAAAGGAGTTCCTTCGCTTTCTCGCGGGTCATAGTGCCATCGGCAAGTCCCTTCTGATAGAAAGGATAAAGATGCTGATCGATATGGCCAGGGTTCATGCAGTCCCAACCGTTCAGCTCGGTCACTGTGCCGAGATGCACAAACCAGTACATCTGGATGGCTTCCTGCATGTCGCGTGGAGCATGGGCTGGAACCCAGCGGCACACGTCCGCAATCTTCAGCAACTCAGCCTTGCGTTGTGGGTCAGCCTCTTCGGCAGCCATTTTCTCGGCCAGCTCTGCATGGCGCTCTGCCAAAAGAATGGCGGCGTCACAGCTGATGTCCATCGCCTGCAGCTCCTGCTGCTTGTCGGTAGCCTCAGGGTCGTTGATGAAGTCGAGCTCCGCAAGAGTCTTGGCAATGAGTGCTTTGCAGTCAAGCAAGCCACGATGATACATCTTGCCGTCCATAGCCGTGTGGCCACCGGCACGCTGTTCCATGAACTCTGTGAACACGCCTGCATGATAGGCTTCTTCCCATTCCTTGCTCACATGGCTGAAAATGCGCTCGCGCTGGGTGCGTCCTTCCCAATAGGGAATGACTTCACGCTCGTAGGTGTCAATGTCCTCCTGCGAGATGAAGTAGGGCTGCAGTTCGCGGTCATTCAGCGTGTGGAGGTCTTCCACTGTGTGGCACGTCAGTTCTGGGAACGTAGGCACGGCCTTGGGCACAGGACCACGTTCGCCTACAATGAGTTCATCCTTGCCTATATAAATCGTCTTTTTCTTGCAAATCTCATAGAAGTTACGGGCACGAAGGATGCAATTAGGCATCTTGCCGTAGTTCTCTTTGTAGAACGCCGTCTCGATGAGTGCACGCTCAATGGTGAGTGTGGTGGGAGTGTCGATGCTCTGCTGGTGCAGGCGCTTTACGCGGTCGTTCATTCCGCCCTCGTTTTCAGGGTGTTGAAGGGCATAATTCATTTTGCTATGCGGTGCACGCATAGCCACAGTTGTAGCCATATATTGCTAATCTAAATGTAAGTTTATGTAAATCCTTTGGTTTTATTGCGCTTGCCGCGCTCGATGCCAGAAGCCTCCTTGGCTGCCAGCTTCTCCTCCAGGGTGAGGTTGTTCCACCATACGGAGCACTCAGGGTAAGTCTTGCCAGACACTTTGGCCTTGTTTTCAATGCTCAGTGCCGACCACCACTTGATCATGTCCACTTCAGGATTCATAGCTGTTTAAGAATTAAAGAGTTGTACAACAAGTTGCAAAGATAGAGAAAAACCGGCGATATCTCCAAGCGTTTTCGGCAGAAAGTTTTGAAAGCCTGCTTCTTCGCCGCTCAAACCAGTGCTTTTGCCGCTTGCAGTTGCATGGTTACATGTGTTTACGTCATGCGATGCGCCAATTTTGGGGCTCTCACTCGTCCCTCATCATCCGGTTCAATACAGGCGAAATCATGGCTAAAGCGATAGCCGCAATGCCCGACATGACGACGAAGACCATGAAGAAGTCGTGGAGGGACGCAATCTCTATGCACCCGAACAAGGTCTTGGAGGAACCGTCGGGATAGAGCGTGGCTAATTGGCCCGCCAGCATGTTGCTGACAGCGGTGGACAAGAACCAAACTCCCATCAGCAAGCTTGCTAGATGTTTCGGCGAGAGGCGGCTTACTAATGAAAGGCCGATAGGGGAGAGGCTGAGTTCGCCCAGCGTGTGTATGAAGTACAGGCCTGTGAGCCAGAACATGCTTACTTTCATATGCGGGCTCAAGTCCTTCACGCCGTAAGCTATGAAGAGGTATCCCAGTGAGAGCATCGCCAGTCCGATGGCTTGTTTCATTACCGATGAAGGTTCGTGTCCGAAGCGTCCGAGTGTGCTCCACAGAATGTTCATGACAGGGGCCAGCAGCACCACAAAGATGGCAGGGAAGGATTGGAAGTAACTGGTGGGCATTTCCCAACCAAAGATGTTGCGGTCGGTTTGCTGGTCGGCGAAATAGGTGAGTGACACGCCAGCCTGTTCGTAAGCAGCCCAGAAGAAGATGACGAAAGCTGCGATGATGAAGATGACGGCGATGTGCTGCTTTTCCTTCTTCGTCAGTGCCTGCCTTTCTGTCTTTTCGTGATGTGTGGGCTTTGTTCCTACAGGCATGCCCTCATCCGTCACGATATATTTGTTTTTCAGTACTGAAAACACAATGGTGGAAATGAGCATCATCGCGCAGGCACAGAGGAATGCCCACTTGAAACGGGTGGGGTTCATATAGTCGCCCTCGAAGATGCCGCATACCAGAGGCCCCAGCGTGGCACCTACGTTCACGCCCATGTAGAAGATGGTGAAGGCAGAGTCTTTCAGCTTGTCGTCAGGACGATACAAACTGCCCACCATCGTGGAGATGTTAGGCTTAAAGAAGCCGTTTCCAAAGATGATGAAGAATAGGCCGCCAATCATGCACGTGATGGCGAGGCTATTGTCCACAGAGGGGTCTATCATGCCCTCTGCCTCATGAATGGCGGGATGCACAAACGAAGCACTGAGGAATAGCAAGAACTGTCCTGTTGCCATCAATATGCCGCCCACAATGATGCTGCGGCGATTGCCCCAATAGCGGTCGGCGATGTAACCGCCCAACAACGGGGTGAGGTACACCAGTCCGGTGTAGTATCCATAAATCTCACTTGCATGCTCCATCGTGAAGAGCGCTGCTACCATGTAGAGCGTGAATACGGCACGCATTCCATAGTAACTGAATCGTTCTGCCATTTCTGTGAAAAACAGCAGATAAAGCCCGTCGGGATGCCCTTGCTTACCCATGATGCTTTTGTGTGATGTCTGTTTTTTGATTAGTAAAAGAAGATTTGTTGCGGAATAGGAACTGCCGGAACGCACGCACTATTGGAGTTTCTCTTTCATGTCAGCCGGCAGACAGAAACGTAGGTCTTCTTCTCTGTGGGCATCGATGGCCGCAAGGAAATGTGGCATCTCTTGGATATATAAGTCTTTCATGTGTGCATTGGATACATTTTGATGCTCCATGGAGTAGGTAAAGTTCGCCAATCGGTCCGCCAGTTTTACGAATGGAGCATAGGGGGTCTCCCGAATGCCTTGATAATACTTCTCGCTCGCCCGTTCGGCCCGTGTGCGCCCTTTCTCATTCGTCATGGCATAGACAAGCTCCGCTGCCATTTGTGCTTGTTTGTCGTCCATCCATTGTTTGGCGGTCCTCATCACGTCGTTGTAAGTCTGGCGTGTGTCCTCGATGCAGTCGTGGTAATATGCCCCGAAGAACAATGGCAAGACATCTTCTTCTCGCACACACACTTCGTGACCGTATTTGGTCACTTCGTTCACAACCATGTCTAGATGTAGTCCATAGGGGTGTACCTTGTCATAGGTTTGGTTTACACTGGCATGCAATGCATGAGCGCTTTTTCTGATGGCGCTAATTTCCTTCTCGTATTTGCTGACCCACTGTCGGAAACAATTCTGTTCCATGTCTCTCCATACTGTTTGATTTGCAAACTTATGACGATTTCTTCACATAAGCAAATTTTTTTTGTGAAGAGTGTCGTATTCGCTTCATTGTTCATCTGATTTGTACACGATAGCTCTTCTATATGTTGAAAAGGCACAAAAAGTTATTTTTCTTTTTGTATTGTACTCACTTATCCGTACCTTTGCCACGTTATTCTGAGAAGGAAACGGAGAATTTAATCCTCGGTCTGGAGCCTGAAGGCTAAGAATAAGAAATAGATTAGATAATAATGGAAAAAGCATTAAGAGACCAAATTATTGCACTGGTGAAGAGTGAAGTGGTGCCGGCTGTGGGCTGCACGGAACCGATTGCGGTGGCGCTGTGTGTGGCGAAGGCGACAGAGGCACTGGGGATGGTGCCTGAGAAAGTGAACGTGTTGCTGTCGGCTAACATCCTGAAGAATGCGATGGGTGTGGGTATCCCCGGCACAGATATGATTGGTTTACCAATCGCGGTGGCGTTGGGTGCGTTAATCGGGAAGTCGGAGT
The DNA here is from genome assembly GCA_900318775.1 of uncultured Prevotellaceae bacterium. Classification (GTDB taxonomy): domain Bacteria; phylum Bacteroidota; class Bacteroidia; order Bacteroidales; family Bacteroidaceae; genus Minthosoma. Next base: position 66,575 of record ONLY01000005.1, read on the forward strand.
ATGAGCTGGAGGTGCTGAAGGACGTGACGCCCGAGGCGGTGGAGCAGGGGAAACGGTATATTGCCGAAAACCGCATTGCGATTGGACTGAAGGAGAACATCACGGAGAAACTGTATATCGAGGTGCAGGTAAACGGTGGTGGCAGTACGGCGGAGGCGATTATCTGCACGAGCCATCAGGATTTCCTGTGTGTGAAGAAGGATGGCGTGACGCTTTATGAGCGTCCGTGTAAGGCGACGGATGAGAACGATGAAGAGTGCCCGTGGTTGACGTTGCGCAAAGTGTATGATTTTGCCACTACGGCCCCCTTGGAGGAGATTGAGTTTATCCGCGAGGCAAAGGTGCTGAATGAGCGGGCCGCGGAGGAGTCGCTGAAAGGAAATTATGGTCACACGCTGGGCAAGACGCTGACACGTCCGTTAGGTAAGGGCATTTTTGGCGACACGATGTTCTCGCACATCATCTCATCGACAGCTTGTGCCTGTGATGCGCGTATGGCGGGTGCTGCAATTCCCGTGATGTCGAATTCTGGTAGCGGAAACCAAGGCATCTGCGCGACGTTGCCAGTGGTGAAATTCGCAGAGGAGAACCACAATACCGATCAAGAGCTAATCCGTGCACTGATGCTGAGTCACTTGACGGCAATCTATATCAAGCAGTCTTTGGGTAAACTCTCTGCATTGTGTGGGTGTGTGGTAGCTTCAACGGGTTCAGCCTGCGGCATCACGTATCTGATGGGGGGTGATTATGAGAAGGTGACTTATGCGGTGAAGAACATGGTAGCAAATCTTACGGGCATGATTTGCGACGGTGCCAAGCCGTCGTGTGCATTGAAGCTTTCATCGGGCGTAAGTATGGCGGTACTGTCGGCAATGCTTGCTGTGCAGCGTAACTGTGTCAGCTCGGTGGAGGGTATCATTGATGACGATGTGGATCAGTCTATTCATAACCTCACCCGCATCGGCAAGGACGCGATGGATGAGACAGACCGTTGCGTATTGGAGATTATGACTAATAAAAAATGTGAATAAGGCGCTAGAAGAGAAGTTTTTGTCGTATCTTTGCCGAGAATTCAGTCTGAGGTCAATGATTGATAACCTGAGGATTGAAGTTAAAGATGAAGAAATACAGAGTTTAGTAATTTAACATCTACACAAAACATTTACACGGATGGCATTAAAGACTTTGATTATAGGAAGCGGGCCTGCAGGATACACAGCAGCCATTTATGCTTCGAGAAGTTCGTTGGAACCAGTTCTTTACGAAGGACTGCAACCAGGTGGACAACTGACACAGACCACGGATGTGGATAATTTCCCAGGTTATCCAGATGGCACTACGGGCCAAGAACTGATGGATGACTTGCGAGCACAGGCTGAGCGCTTGGGCACCGACCTGCGCGATGGCATGATTACGAAGGTAGAACTATCTAAGGACGGTTCTGCTCCTCATAAAGTGACCATAGATGATGGCACGGTTCTTGAAGCGCATACGCTGATTATCTCGACAGGCGCATCAGCCAAATATCTTGGCTTGGAGGATGAGAAGAAATATGCAGGCCAGGGCGTTTCAGCTTGTGCTACATGTGACGGCTTCTTCTACCGCAAGAAGGTGGTGGCCGTTGTGGGTGGTGGTGACACTGCCTGCGAGGAGGCGCAGTATCTGTCGGGCTTGGCCAAGAAAGTATATATGATTGTGCGTCGTGACATGCTCCGCGCCAGTGATGCTATGCAGCAGAAGGTGAAGGATGCAGAAAACATCGAAATTCTCTGGAACACACAGACAGAAGGCCTCTACGGTGACAACGGCGTGGAGGGTGCTCGCTTGGTGGAGAATAAGGGTAAGGATGGCGAACGCCGCTACGACTTGCCGATTGATGGGTTCTTCCTTGCTATCGGACATCACCCCAACAGTGAGGTGTTCCGTCCCGATGTAGAGGTGGATGAACAGGGCTACATCAAGGTTCAACACCCAACAACCGCGACGAACATTCCCGGTGTGTTTGCTGCAGGCGACGTGGCAGACCCTCTCTATCGTCAGGCTATCAGTGCTGCCGGCAGCGGATGCCATGCTGCTATTGATGCTCTGCACTATCTACAGGATAAAGGAATTATATAAGATATGACAATGAAAAGATTATTTTCTATTCTGCTTGCACTCTGTTGCTTGAGTGTGGCACACGCACAGTTTGCCAAGCCTGTGAAGGTGACTACAACCATCAAGGAAACTTCGGCTTCAGAGGCGGTTATCACGTTCGTGGCATCTATCCAGAGTGGCTGGCACATGTACAGCACTCAAGTGGTGGAGGATGGCCCTACGCCTACAACCATCAACGTGGAGAAGATTTCGGGTGCTAAGCTGGATGGTCCGTTGAAGACCGCTACAGCTCCCATCAAGAAATATGAGGATATGTTCGAAGCCGATGTGTATTTCTTCGAGAATACGGCTACGTTTACCCAGAAGGTGAAGCTTTTGGGTGGCAAATACGAGGTGGAAGGCTATCTGCAGTTTGGTGCTTGCAACGACCAGAACTGTATTCCACCTACATCGGCTGAGTTCAGTTTCAAAGGCGAAGTGGCTACAACTAAGGCTACCGACGAAAAAAAAAATGAGCCAGCGGAACTGAATGCTTCGGAGGAGACTCAGGAGGAGGTTGCCGCTGATGGGGAGTCTGAGGAGACTGACACATTAGCTGTGGATGAGGCTACTTTGGGTGACAGCGATATCTGGGCACCTGTAGTTGAGCAACTTTCCGCATTTGACAAGGGAGGTAACGGCAATACGTCCGATGCTTCCCTTTGGCGTATATTCCTGTTAGGTCTGTTGGGTGGATTGGTGGCTCTTGTCACTCCATGCGTGTGGCCCATCATTCCAATGACTGTGTCCTTCTTTCTGAAGCGCGGAACTACCAAGAAGTCGACAGATGAGGAGAAGGCTGCAGCTAAGAAGCGTGGCATCCGTGATGCAATCCTCTATGGCATCAGCATCATTGTGATTTATGTAACACTTGGTTTGGTGATTACGGCTATTTTTGGTGCATCTGCTTTGAACGATTTGGCTACTAATGCTGTGTTCAACATCCTCTTCTTCTTGATGCTGGTGGTGTTCGGCATTTCATTTATTGGTGGTTTCGAGATTACATTGCCTTCGAAGTGGAACACGGCTGTGGATAGTAAGGCTAACAGCACCACAGGCTTGTTGAGCGTGTTCTTGATGGCTTTCACGCTGGTGTTGGTGAGTTTCTCCTGCACAGGTCCAATTATAGGTTTTCTGTTGGTGCAGGTGGTCACTTCCAGCATTGTTGGTCCTGTCATTGGCATGTTGGGTTTTGCTATTGCATTGGCTTTACCTTTCACGGTGTTTGCTCTCTTCCCACAGTGGTTGAACGCTGCACCTAAGAGCGGCAACTGGATGAATGTGGTAAAAGTGACCTTGGGCTTTGTGGAACTGGCATTTGCCTTGAAATTCTTCTCGGTAGCAGACTTGGCATACGGCTGGGGGCTGCTCGACCGTGAGGTGTTCCTCTCGCTCTGGATTGTGTTGGCAGCCCTCCTCGGTGCATACCTCATTGGCTGGATTCGATTCCCGCATGACGAAGAAGAGTACGATGAAATGGGTGAAGTGGTCGTGCATCAAAAGACCTCCATCCCTCGTTTCTGTATGGCACTCGTATCGTTTGCATTTGCCATCTACATGATTCCTGGTCTGTGGGGCGCTCCCCTGAAGGCTGTGAGCGCATTTGCTCCGCCGATGAAGACACAAGATTTCAATCTTGCAGCAGAGCAGGAAGTAAAGCCTATGTTTACGGACTATGAGGAAGGTATGGCTTATGCTAAGGCACATCATATGCCTGTGATGATAGACTTTACTGGATATGGCTGTGTGAACTGCCGCAAGATGGAGGCTGCCGTGTTTGTGGACCCAACTGTGGCGGATATCATGACTAACAAGTATGTGCTCATCCAGCTCTATGTGGACGAGAAGACAAAGTTGGCCGAACCGATAGTGGTGAATGACAATGGTACTGAACGCAAGTTGCGTACCGTGGGTGACAGATGGAGTTATCTGCAGTCGCAGAAGTTTGGCGCTACCGCTCAGCCCTTCTATGTGCTGCTTGACAATGAAGGCAACGCGCTGGAAAAGAGTTATTCTTACGACGAGGACATTCCCGCATTCCTCAATTGGCTCAACAGCGGCCTCGGTCGCTATCAGCTGTGAATGGTGTGACGGAGGGTGATTCCCTCTCTGGATGAATAGTGAATGGTCAATTGCGAATAAATATATCGGAAGATGTTCATCAATGGTAATCTTTACATCGCGCGAGGTGCGGACGGCCCCATCTATCTGACGGGACGCATGTGCAATCGTCATGGCCTTATTGCCGGTGCTACAGGCACAGGTAAGACGGTGTCTTTGCAAGTGTTGGCCGAAACCTTCAGCCAAGCAGGAGTACCTTGTTTTATGGCGGATATGAAGGGTGATCTCTCTGGCATTTCACAGGTGGGTACGATGTCATCCTTCATCAAGAAGCGCAAGGATACCTTTGGCATTCCAAATCCCGACTTCAAGGCTTGTCCAGTGCGTTTCTATGATGTGTTAGGCGAACAGGGCTTTCCCATGCGCGCCACGGTGTCAGCCATGGGACCTCAGTTGCTCAGCCGTTTGATGGGGCTTTCTGATGTACAGAGTGGCGTCCTCAACATTGTCTTCCGCATTGCCGATGACAAACAACTCCTTCTGATTGATTTGAAGGACCTGCGTTTGATGCTTGACTTTGTAGGGCAGAACGCAGGACTCTTCACGACAGCATATGGCAATATTTCGTCGGCCAGCATTGGTGCTATCCAGCGAGCTGTGCTTGAAATTGAGAGTGAGGGTGGTGACAAGTTTTTTGGTGAGCCGGCTTTTAATGTGAATGATCTAATCGCTACAGAGAACGGCATGGGCGTGATGAGCGTGCTTGCTGCCGATAAGCTCATGCTCAATCCGAAGCTTTATTCAACGTTCCTTCTGTGGCTGATGACTGAACTCTATGCAACTCTGCCAGAAGTGGGCGACCAGGACTTACCCAAGCTTGTGTTCTTCTTTGATGAAGCGCATATGCTTTTCGACAACGCGTCAAAGGCGATGGTGGACAAGCTTGAGCAAGTTATCCGTCTGATTCGCTCGAAAGGTGTCGGCATCTATTTTATTTCTCAGTCGCCTTCAGACATCCCTGACGCGATTCTCGGCCAGCTCGGCAACCGTATTCAACATGCCCTTCGTGCATACACACCTAAGGATCAAAAAGCCGTGCGTGTGGCTGCGCAGTCTTTCCGGACTAATCCGAAGTTTAGTACCGAAGAGGCCATCATGGAGTTAGGCACAGGTGAAGCTCTCGTTTCTGTGCTTGATGAGAATGGGGCGCCCAGTGTGGTGCAGCGTGCTAATATACTTTTCCCGCTCAGTCAGATAGGTGCCGTGACAGAAGGTCAGCGTCTTGATGTTCAGAATGCTGCTCCAGATGGCATTAAGGAATACGCTTCTTTCTATGACCGCGAAAGTGCATACGAGGTGCTGATGGCTCAGAAGCAGCGCGAGGACGCTGATGCAGTAGAGATGCAGCGCCAAAAGGAAGAGGTAAAGCGTCAAAAAGAGGCGGAACGTCAACGCAAACAGGACGAGAAAGAGGCTGAGCAGTTGCGTAAGCAGCAGGAAAAGGCTGCCGAACAGCTTCGTAAGCAGAAAGAGCGTGAAGCGAAGGAAAAGTCTAAGAGTTCCAATGTGTGGAAACGGACAATCTTTGGTACGCTGATAGGTGCTGTGCTGGGCTCAGTAGGCCGTCATGTCGGCAATGAAGTGGGCAAGACCATCACTGGTGGATCATCTCGGAGCACGTCCTCAAGGAAGACCACTTCAGCCCGTAAGACCACCAAGAGCTCATCCGCGGGCTCTATTCTCGGTTCAGCTGCTAAAACAGCAGCGACTACTGCCACCCGTAGAGTGACTAACGAGATTCTGAAGAATATCTTTAAGTGAGCATCTGTATGCTCAACCTCCCTATTCGTAGAGGACTGCACAACGTGCAGCCCTCTATCTTTTTGTGTGTATTTCCTCTCTGTCTCTTTGGACTATTGTTGTTTGCCTCTTGGCGTGTCACGGATGTTCTACTTATTATTCCGAAATATCCGTATAAAGTGCGCACCCTGCGCGAGGTATTTCACGCACGGTGCGCAACATCAAATGCGCAGGGTGCGCAAATTCACTTGTGCACGGTGCTGTCTTTGAGAGGCGCAAGGCAAACCAAAGTGTTTCTTCTCGTTTGTATAATATTTGTGTGCATTTTCTTTCGCGGTTTGGGTTTATTCCTTATCTTTGCATACCAATATTAGAATGACGTATGGCAAATCTGTATCCATTGCTTTTTGAACCGAACCTGCATCCAGTGGTGTGGGGAGGAAGGCGTTTGCGCCCCTACAAAAAGATGGCACCAACAGACCAACCGATAGGAGAAAGCTGGGAAGTGAGTGCTGTGCCATCGAGTACGAGTGTGGTAAGCAATGGAGCCTTTGCTGGACAAGATCTTGCAAGTGTCATCAGCATGTCCCCTGCACATGTTCTAGGAGAAATGGTAGCGAAGAATTATGCAGGGCGTCTTCCCTTGCTAGTGAAGTTTATCGACGCAGAGCAGGATTTGAGCATTCAGGTGCATCCCGATGACGAAATGGCACAGCGAATGCACGGAAAGATGGGGAAAAGCGAGATTTGGTATATCATTGACGCAAAGCCGGGAAGTTTCCTTTATGCGGGTTTCAAGGAGAACATCACTCCTGAGGAGTACAAGCGGCGAGTGGCAGAAGGGACTATTGTGGAAGTGCTGGCCAAGCATGAAGTGAAGGCGGGCGATGTTTTCTATCTTCCAGCTGGGCGCGTGCATGCCATCTGTGGAGGAATCCTGTTGGCCGAGGTGCAGCAATCGTCGGATGTGACTTATCGGATTTTTGATTATAATCGCCCAGGCATGGATGGCCGTCTGCGTGAACTGCATACAGAACTGGCAGCCCAGGCACTGGACTTCCATGTAGAGGACGACTATCGAACGCTCTATGCAGATCAAAGTAACCGAGCTACTTGCATTGTGGATTCTCCGTACTTTACGGTGAGGGTAACTGAACTGACGGAGACGTTTCACCGGAATTTGCTGAAGTATGACAGTTTTATTATCTGTATGTGTATTCAGGGCGATTGTATGATTCGGGTGCGCTCTACTGGCGAGAAAGTGGAGCTGCGCGAAGGGTGGAGCACTTTGATTCCTGCTGCAATAGCCGACTATGATGTGGTTCCGCTCTATGGAAAGACTCGCATATTGGATGCCTTTATCAATAACAAAGATATGAGTATAGGGAGGCGGATCACCCGGTTCCTGCATATGACGAACAAATAGAAAGAAAAGAAATAAGTGTATGAAAGGTATTATGATGAAAATTGGTTTGCTGGCTGTGCTGTCTCTTTTCGTAATGGACATTTCGGCTCAAAGGACAATGCGCCAGTTGGCAGACTCTATTGTGAAATATCAGATGAAGTCGGGCGGATGGCCTAAGAACCAGGATTGGCTGAAGGGAGTGGATCCAAAGGAAGCTGCTGTGTGGAAGAAGACGGGTATTGGCTCGACTATTGACAATGGAGCGACTGTGACAGAAATGGAACATCTGGCCGCAGCGGTGAATTTGGTCGATATGATGATGACAGAGAATGCGATGTGGCTGGATAAAGACTTGCTGAGTGATGAGAGAAAAGCCTATTGCAAGGCTTTTAACCGCGGCTTGGACTATTTGTTAGATATGCAGTATGATACAGGGGGCTTCCCGCAGTTCTATCCGGCCAAGAGTGAAGACTCTTATTCAGCACAAATCACATTCAATGATCAAGCCATGGTGAACGTCCTTAAATTGTTGCGTGACGTGGCAAGCGGTTCTACCCGTTTCAATGGCGTGCGTGTGGATAAAAGTACGAAAAGGAAGTGCCAAGCGGCATTTGAACGCGGCATCCAATGCATTCTGTTCTGCCAGATTCGTGTAGACGAAACAGGGCGGCTTATTCCCTTTGACACGCCAGGTTGGCGTATAGGCATACCCACGGTATGGGGTCAGCAGCACGATAAGGACACTTTTGAGCCAGTGAAGGCACGTGCCTATGAATTGCCGTCATTCTCAGGACATGGTGAGACTTGTGCTATCCTGGAACTGTTGATGGATATAGAAAATCCTTCTGCGGAAGTAAAGGCTGCTGTGAAGGGAGGTGTAGAATGGCTGGAAGCGCACGCACTGCATGATGTAGTGCTGGAACACTTTACAAATGAAGACGGAAAGCCAGACGTGAGGTTGGTGAAACGCGAAGGTGCTCCACTTTTGTGGGCGCGATTCTATGACCTTGAAGAGGCAGAACCTATGTTCTGCGATCGTGATGGCGTCCCTCGCAAGCATTTGGAAGATGTGGGATATGAACGTCGGAATGGCTACCAATGGGTGGGCAATGGCCCGGAGCGAGTCATTGAGCGATATGAGAAGTGGACACAGCGTTGAAATCCGTGGGCATAGATACTTGGGTTCTGTGAGTCAACGTTCGGCAGCGGAAACGGATCGATAGAATCGATGAGTGCTTTCCCTGGGTCTTGGTGCGCAATTCAATAGCAGTGATAGAAATATGAATAGTATAACTTTTAAATAGAAAAACAATGGAAGAAAACAACAATCAGCAGCAGCTTCAGATTGAACTGAAGCCGGAAGTGGCGGAAGGTACATATTCAAACCTCGCCATCATCACGCACTCAAGCAGCGAAGTGGTGACAGACTTTATTCAGATGATGCCTGGCATGCAGAAGGCACAGGTGAAGAGCCGAATCATCATGGCCCCAGAGCATGCCAAGCGCTTGCTCCTTGCCTTGCAAGACAACATCCGTAAGTATGAGGCTCAGTTTGGAACCATTAAACTGGCGCAGCCTCAGCAACAAGGGGAAGGCCGCACGATTGCGCCTTTTCATCTGAAAAAGGGTGAGGCGTAATTCGCGCGTACATTATATATATTATTATAGAGGATGGAAAACGGAGTGCAGAACTACTGAAACTGTTGTCACTGGTATGGCGTCAGTAGGAGTCTTTGATAAGGTTCTGTAAATGGTAACCTGTCCTTTAGGACAATGCCCGATGCACGGATAATGCGTCGGGCATTATTAGTTTTTGGCTAAAAATGGATACCGTAAACCGGCATATGATGTTAAAAAATGCTAAATATTCGTTTTTTTATGGCGGTATTTGAAAAAATATTGTGCATGAAACATGTTATTAAGCAGAAAAGCCGTAACTTTGCACCACTTTTTGGAGTAGTGCGTGCCTTAGTTAGGTGCATTGAGTGTCATATAAGGCGATTTCTTGTAGAAATGGATTTGTTGAATTGCTGAGAAAGGGCTTGTGACACATAATTTTAGCACGAAGCAAAGCGAGTAGCTGACCATAAAGGATGGTTTTTCCCCCCTTCTGGTGGAAGGGTATGGTAGGCGGCTCAGGCATAAGAATCTTATTCAATAAAATAATAAACAATAAAAATTAAAACAAAATGCCTACTATTCAACAATTGGTAAGAAAAGGCCGCAAGGTGTTGGTAGACAAGAGTAAGTCTCCTGCTTTGGATGCTTGCCCACAGCGTCGTGGTGTATGCGTGCGCGTGTACACAACCACTCCTAAGAAGCCTAATTCAGCGATGAGAAAGGTCGCTCGTGTTCGTCTGACAAACAAGAAGGAAGTGAACTCCTATATCCCAGGAGAAGGACACAACCTTCAGGAGCACTCTATCGTGTTGGTGCGCGGTGGTCGTGTAAAGGACCTTCCAGGTGTACGTTACCACATCATTCGTGGTGCCCTCGATACAGCTGGCGTTGCAAGCCGCACACAGCGTCGTTCTAAGTACGGCGCTAAGCGTCCAAAGGCTAAGAAGTAATCCTTATTCTTACAAGACAACAAGAAACAAAAGTTTTTTCACATCGTTTGGTTTGACGGAAATGCTTGAAGGGTTGAGTAAATGCCCCTCAAAGTGGGCGTTGAAGACACACACAATATGCAGCCTCAGACTGAAGAAAGATTAAATCAAACAAAAAAATGAGAAAAGCTAAACCAAAGAAGCGTGTGGTACTTCCAGATCCAGTGTATGGTGATGTGAAGGTGACTAAGTTCGTTAATAACCTCATGTACGACGGAAAGAAGAGCGTGGCATACACTATCTTCTATACAGCGCTTAAGAATGTAGAGAACAAGATGAAGAACGAGGAGAAGTCTCCATTGGAAATCTGGAAGAAAGCCCTCGACAACATCACTCCACAGGTGGAGGTGAAGAGCCGTCGTATCGGTGGCGCTACTTTCCAGGTGCCAACAGAGATCCGTGCCGACCGTAAGGAGGCCATTTCAATGAAGAACATGATTGCGTTCGCTCGTAAGCGTTCAGGCAAGAGCATGGCAGACAAGCTCTCTGCTGAAATCATGGATGCCTTCAATGAGCAGGGCGGCGCCTTCAAGCGCAAGGAGGATATGCACCGCATGGCTGAGGCTAACCGTGCATTCGCACACTTCCGCTTCTAATCAACTTATTCATTCACACAAAAGGTAAATAGACGACAGAATATGGCTAAGCAAGATTTGCATCTTACGCGTAACTTTGGTATCATGGCCCACATCGATGCTGGTAAGACTACCACATCAGAGCGTATCCTGTTCTACACAGGTAAGACTCACAAGCTGGGTGAGGTGCACGATGGCGCTGCTACCATGGACTGGATGGCTCAGGAACAGGAGCGTGGTATCACTATCACATCTGCTGCTACAACAGCCTACTGGACTTGGAACGGCAATAAATATAAGTTCAACCTGATTGACACTCCGGGACACGTTGACTTCACTGCAGAGGTGGAGCGTTCACTCCGTGTACTTGACGGTGCTGTGGCTACTTACTGCGCAGTAGGTGGCGTTGAGCCTCAGTCTGAGACTGTGTGGCGCCAGGCAGACAAGTATAACGTGCCACGTATTGGTTACGTAAACAAGATGGACCGTTCTGGTGCAGACTTCTTCGAGGTTGTTCGCCAAATGAAGGAAGTGCTGGGCGCTAAGGCTGTTCCAGTGGTGATTCCAATCGGTGCAGAAGAGAACTTCAAGGGTGTGGTTGACCTCATCAAGATGAAGGCTATTCTGTGGCACGACGAGTCTCTTGGTGCTGATTATGACGTTGAAGAGATTCCTGCTGACCTTCTCGCTGAGGCAGAGGAGTGGCGTGGTAAGATGCTCGAGGCTGTAGCTGAGTTCGATGACGAGCTCATGGAGAAGTTCTTTGATGATCCTTCTACAATTACCGAGGAAGAGTGCATCCGCGCTCTGCGTAAGGCAACACTTGCATTGGAGTGCACTCCTATGCTGTGTGGATCTTCATTTAAGAACAAGGGTGTGCAGACTCTGCTTGATTATGTATGCGCATTCCTTCCGGCTCCTGTTGATACTCCTAACATTGTGGGTACGAACCCAAGCACTAAGGAGGAAGAGGATCGTAAGCCGTCTGAGGATGACAAGACTTCAGCTCTTGCGTTCAAGATTGCAACTGACCCATATGTGGGCCGCTTGACCTTCATCCGTGTTTATTCTGGTAAGGTTGAAGCAGGCTCTTATATCTTCAATACTCGTTCTGGTAAGAAGGAGCGTGTTTCACGTCTGTTCCAGATGCACTCTAACCACCAGAACCCTGTAGAGGAAATCGCTGCAGGTGATATAGGTGCAGTGGTAGGTCTGAAGGATATCCATACTGGTGACACACTCTGTGATGAGGATGCTCCAATAGTTCTCGAGTCAATGGACTTCCCAGATCCTGTGATTGGTATTGCTGTTGAGCCTAAGACTCAGAAGGACCTCGATAAGCTCTCTGTAGGCTTGCAGAAGCTTGCAGAAGAGGACCCAACCTTCACCGTGAAGACTGATGAGCAGTCTGGTCAGACAGTGATTTCTGGTATGGGTGAGCTTCACCTCGATATCATTATCGACCGTCTGAAGCGTGAGTTCAAGGTTGAATGTAACCAGGGTAAGCCTCAGGTGAACTACAAGGAGGCAATCACTAAGACTGTAAATCTCCGCGAGGTGTACAAGAAGCAGTCTGGTGGTCGTGGTAAGTTCGCAGATATCATCGTAAACGTTGGTCCTGTAGATGATGACTTTGAAGGCACAGGCTTGCAGTTCGTTGACGAGGTGAAGGGTGGTAATGTGCCTAAGGAGTTCATTCCTGCTGTTCAGAAAGGCTTTGCTGAGTCAATGAAAAATGGTGTTCTCGGCGGCTTCCCAATGGATAGCCTCAAGGTGACTCTCGTTGATGGTAGCTTCCACCCTGTGGACTCAGATCAGCTGTCATTCGAAATCGCTGCACGTCAGGCTTACAAAAACGCATGTGCTCAGGCCAAGCCTGTTCTCATGGAGCCTATTATGAAGCTTGAAGTCGTAACTCCAGAAGAGAATATGGGTGATGTAATCGGCGACTTGAATAAGCGTCGTGGCCAGGTAGAGGGTATGGATAATGCCCGCTCTGGTGCCCGCATTGTGAAAGCAATGGTTCCACTGGGCGAAATGTTCGGTTATGTGACAGCGCTCCGTACCATTACTTCTGGTCGCGCAACTTCATCTATGCAGTATGACCACCATGCTCCTGTTTCAAGCTCTATTGCGAAGGCTGTGCTTCAGGAATGCAATGGTCGTGTAGATCTCGTATAATAAAAAAAGGTTAGGGGGTGTAGACAAGCAAACGACTCTTTGTCTGCATACCCTCTTCCTTGTATATATCCATTATTAAAATAATAAAACAATGAGTCAGCAAAAAATTCGTATCAAGCTTAAGTCTTACGACCACAACCTCGTTGACAAATCTGCAGAGAAGATCGTCAAGGCTGTAAAAGCAACAGATGCCATTGTGAGCGGTCCTATTCCACTCCCAACGCACAAGCGCATCTTCACTGTGAACCGTTCTACATTCGTGAACAAAAAGTCTCGTGAGCAGTTTGAGCTCAGCACATACAAGAGACTGATTGACATCTACAGCTCTACAACAAAAACTGTTGATGCGCTCATGAAACTCGAACTCCCTAGCGGTGTTGAAGTTGAGATTAAAGTTTGATAACTATTAGAGAACAATTTAAAGTTATATTGAAATGCCAGGATTAATTGGAAGAAAAATCGGAATGACATCCGTTTTCAGTGCCGAGGGCAAGAATATGCCATGCACTGTTATCGAAGTAGGTCCTTGTGTTGTAACTCAGGTTAAAACCGTTGAGAAAGATGGCTATGCAGCTGTTCAGGTAGGTTTCCAGGATAAAAAGGAAAAGCACACTACCAAGCAGATGATGGGCCACTTTAAGAAGGCTGGTACAACACCAAAGAGACACTTGGCCGAGTTCATTTATGATGAGGAGTATAACCTCGGTGACGTAATTACAGTTGAGCTTTTCAACGATGCTGCTTACGTTGATGTGACGGGTACCTCAAAGGGTAAAGGCTTCCAGGGCGTTGTAAAACGTCATGGTTTCGGCGGTGTAGGCCAGGCTACTCACGGTCAGGATGACCGTCTGCGTAAACCAGGTTCTATCGGTGCTTGTGCCACTCCTTCTCGTGTCTTCAAGAACGTGCCTATGGGCGGTCAGATGGGTAACGAGCAAGTGACTACGCATAACCTTCAGGTAATTAAGGTAGTTCCTGAGCACAATCTCCTTCTCTTGAAGGGTAGTGTTCCAGGCTGCAAAGGTTCAATCGTTATAATCAAGAAGTAAGCAAATGGAAGTTTCTGTATTAAATATCAAGGGTGAAGACACCGGCAAGAAGGTCGTTCTGAACGATGCCATCTTCGGAATTGAACCTAACGACCACTGCATCTACCTCGCAGTTAACCAGTATCTTGCTGCTCAGCGTCAAGGTACTCACAAGTCAAAGGAAAGAAGCGAAATCTCAGGCTCTACCCGCAAGCTGATTCGTCAGAAGGGTGGCGGCGGCGCTCGTCGTGGTGATATCAAATCTCCATTGCTTCGTGGTGGTGGCCGTGTATTTGGTCCACGTCCTCGTGACTATTGGTTCAAGTTGAACAAAAAGGTGAAGGCTCTTGCTCGTAAGAGCGCTCTCTCGTATAAGGCTCAACAGAATGCTATCATTGTTGTTGAGGACTTCGATTTTGAAGCTCCCAAGACGAAAGATGGTGTTGCCTTGTTAAATAATCTTAAAATTGAGGGTAAGAAGACACTCATCGTTTTGTCAGAAGTGAAAAAGAACGTAAATTTGTCAGTCCGTAACATTCAGCGTGTGGAGGTTATGACAGCAAGTGCACTCAATACCTATAAGGTGATGAATGCAAATGTGCTTGTCATGACTGAAAATGCGCTTAAGTTGGTTGACGAAACTTTTAACAAGTAAGGAGGTACAGATATGGCATATATCGTAAAACCGTTGGTTACAGAGAAGATGACAGCGATTTCGGAGAAGCAGAACAATAAGTTCGGCTTCATCGTGCTTCCTTCTGCCAATAAGATTGAGATTAAAAAAGAAATAGAAGCTAAGTATAACGTTAATGTAGTTTCCGTTAACACCATGAACTACGCTGGTAAGCGTAAGAGCCGCTATACGAAGGCTGGTGTTATCAAGGGCCAGACAAAAGCCTTTAAGAAGGCTATTGTTACCCTGAAAGATGGCGAAACTATCGATTTCTATAGTAACATTTAATAAAAATGGGTATTCGTAAATTTAGACCAGTAACTCCTGGTCAGAGACACAAGGCTATTGGTACTTTTGATGATGTTACTACATCAGTACCAGAAAAAACTCTTGTTTTCGGTAAGCGCAGCACTGGCGGACGTAATAACTCCGGTCAGATTACTGTCCGTTACAGAGGTGGCGGTCATAAGCGTTTGATTCGTATTGTCGATTTCAAGAGAGAAAAGGACGGAATTCCTGCAGTTGTGAAGACTATTGAGTATGATCCAAACCGCTCTGCGCGTATAGCTCTTGTCTTCTATGCTGATGGTGAAAAACGTTACATTGTTGCTCCTAACGGATTGCAGGTTGGCGCAACCATTATGTCAGGCCCAGAGGCGACTCCAGACCTTGGCAACACTCTTCCACTCGAGAACATCCCAGTCGGTACGGTGATTCACAATATCGAGCTGCGTCCAGGTCAGGGTGCGAAGATGGTACGCTCAGCAGGCAATTTCGCTCAGTTAACTTCACGTGAAGGTCGCTACTGTGTCATAAAGCTCCCTTCAGGCGAAATTCGTAAGGTGCTTTCGGTTTGCCGCGCAACTATTGGTAGCGTAAGCAATTCAGACCATGCACTGGAATCTTCTGGTAAGGCAGGTCGTAGCCGTTGGCTGGGCCGTCGTCCACACAACCGTGGTGTTGTTATGAACCCAATTGATCACCCAATGGGTGGTGGTGAAGGACGTCACACAGGTGGACACCCACGTTCTCGTAACGGCCTCTATGCAAAGGGTCTTAAGACTCGTGCGCCAAAGAAGCAGTCAAACAAGTACATTATTGAAAGACGTAACAAATAAAGTTAACTGATTATGAGTCGTTCATTAAAAAAAGGTCCATACATTAATGTGAAGCTCGAAAAGAAGGTTCTCGCGATGAACGAGAGCGGAAAGAAGAGCGTTATCAAGTCATGGGCTCGCGCTTCAATGATATCTCCTGATTTCGTGGGTCATACCATTGCTGTGCATAATGGTAATAAATTTATTCCTGTTTACATTACAGAGAACATGGTAGGTCATAAGCTCGGTGAGTTTGCACTTACTCGCACGTTCCGCGGTCATGCAGGTAACAAGAAGAAGTAATTGTAAAACAGGCTTCAACCAAGTAAAAAAGACAATTATATAATGGGAGCAAGAAAAAGATTAATGGCCGAGAAAAATAAAGAGGCCAAAAAGACTGTCTATTTCGCCAGTCGTCGCGATGTTCCTTCTTCACCACGTAAAATGCGCTATGTAGCAGATCTTGTGCGTGGCATGGAAGTGAGCAAGGCTCTTGCAACGCTCAAGTTTAACAGCAAGGATGCTGCTAAAGACATTGAGAAGGTGCTTCGCTCTGCTATCGCGAACTGGGAGCAGAAGAATGCCCGCAAGGCTGAAAACGGAGAACTCTACATCTCTAAGATTTTTGTTGATGAAGGCGCTACTCTCAAGCGTATGAGACCTGCACCTCAGGGACGTGGTTATAGAATCCGTAAACGTTCTAACCACATCACCGTCTTCGTGGACGCTAAAACTAATGAGGAAAAGTAAATTATGGGACAAAAATGTAATCCAATAAGCAACCGCCTCGGTATTGTAAGAGGTTGGGATTCTAACTGGTTCGGCGGAAATGATTTTGGTGACAACCTCCTTGAGGACAGCAAAATCCGCAAGTACCTCAACGCACGTCTGTCTAAGGCTAGCGTTTCGAAGATTGTCATTGAGCGTACTTTGAAGCTCGTTACTATTACTATCTGCACTGCTCGTCCTGGTTTTATCATCGGTAAAGGTGGTGAGCAGGTCGAGGCTTTGAAGAAGGAGCTCAAGAAAGTAACGGACAAAGAAGTTCAGATTAACATCTATGAGATTAAGCGTCCTGAGCTTGACGCAGTGATTGTTGCCAATAACATCGCACGTCAGATTGAAGGTAAGATAGCGTATCGCCGCGCTGTCAAGACTGCAATCGCTAACACAATGCGTTCAGGTGCAGAAGGTATTAAAGTACAGATTTCTGGTCGTCTGAATGGCGCTGAAATTGCTCGTAGCGAGATGTTTAAGGAAGGACGTACTCCTCTTCATACCCTTCGTGCAGATATTGACTATTGTCTTGCTGAAGCCCTCACAAAGGTTGGTCTTCTTGGTATCAAGGTTTGGATTTGCCGTGGTGAGAAGTTTGGCAAGCAGGACCTCACTCCTAATTTCTCTCAGCAGAAGGAGTCTGGTCGTGGTGGCAATAACGGTGGTGGACGTCGTTTCAGAAACAGAAAGTCTAATAACCGCAATTAATTAATTTGGTTGCGGACCTAAACATGAGAGATCATGTGAAGGCGCAGCTTATAGAAGACATTAACTATGTTACAGCCAAAAAGACAAAAATATAGAAGACCGCAAAAAGGTCGCGGTCGTTGGAAAGGTGTCTCTCACAGAGGTACTGAGCTCGCTTTCGGTAGCTTTGGCATCAAGGCACTTGAGACAAAGTGGATTACTGCTCGTCAGATTGAGGCTGCCCGTGTTGCTATCACACGTTATATGCAGCGTCAAGGCCAGGTTTGGATTCGTATCTTCCCTGACAAACCTATCACTAAGAAGCCTGCTGATGTCCGAATGGGTAAAGGTAAGGGTGATCCATATCAGTACGTTTTCCCTGCAAAGCCAGGCCGTATCCTTTTTGAGATTGAAGGTGTTTCATATGACATCGCTAAGGAGGCTCTCCGACTCGGTGCTCAGAAACTTCCTACTACCACTAAGTTTGTTGTACGTCGTGATTACGATAAAAACGCTTAATTATGAAAATTTCAGAAATTAGAGAACTGACAACAGAAGAGCTCGCTGAGCGCATCGAGGTGGAGGTCGCAAATTTGAACAATATGAAGTTCAACCATAGCATCTCTCCACTTGCCGATAATTCTCAGATTAAGAAGTTGCGTCACGACATTGCACGCATGAAGAGCGAGCTTAGCCAGCGTAATAAATAAAGTATTGAGATGGAAGCAAGAAATTTAAGAAAGCAAAGGCAGGGTGTCGTGACCAGCGACAAGATGGACAAGACAATTGTCGTGTCTGCCAAATTCAAGGAGAAGCACCCTATATATGGTAAGTTTGTCCAGAAGACAAAGAAATATCATGTTCACGACGAGAATAATGATGCCAATATCGGTGACACTGTCCTGATTATGGAAACTCGTCCATTGAGCAAAACAAAGAGATGGAGATTAGTACAAATCGTTGAAAGAGCTAAGTAAATATGATACAGGTAGAATCAAGATTGCAGGTCGCTGATAATAGCGGTGCTCGCGAAGTGCTTTGTATTCGTGTTTTGGGCGGTACAAGACGACGCTATGCTACTGTAGGAGACGTAATTGTTGTAGCAGTTAAGAGCGCTATTCCTACTAGTGAGATTAAGAAGGGTTCTGTCTCAAAGGCTCTGATCGTTCGTACGAAGAAGGAGGTACGTCGTGCAGACGGCTCTTACATCCGTTTCGATGACAATGCATGTGTTCTTTTGAACAATGCTGGTGAAATGAGAGGAAGCCGTATCTTTGGCCCCGTGGCTCGTGAACTCCGTGCTGCAAACATGAAGGTGGTTTCTTTGGCTACCGAGGTGCTTTAATCATTAAAAGTAATCACAGCAATGAGTAAGTTACATATAAAGAAAGGCGACATGGTGTACGTGAACGCTGGCGATAACAAGGGTAAGACTGGTAAAGTCACTAAGGTTCTCGTTGAGAAGAAGCGTGCAATTGTCGAGGGTGTAAATATGGTAAAGAAAAGCACTAAACCAAGTGCTGCACACCCACAGGGAGGTATCATTGAGCAGGAGGCTCCTATCCATATCTCAAACTTGAATGTTCTTGACCCAAAGACAGGCAAAGCTACTCGTATCGGTCGTAGAATTGGTGAGAATGGAAAGTTGGTTCGTTACGCTAAAAAGTCAGGGGAGGAATTATAATGAGTACTACTGCACAATTGAAGAATGTATATGCTGAGCAGATTGCTCCAGCGCTGATGAAGCAGTTTAACTACTCTTCACCTATGCAGATTCCTGTATTGAAGAAGATTGTGGTTAACCAAGGTCTTGGTATGGCAACTGCTGACAAGAAGGTTATTGAAGTTGCAATGAACGAAATTGCTCAAATTACGGGCCAAAAGCCAGTTGCAACGAAGTCAAAGAAGGATATTTCAAATTTCCGTCTCCGTAAGCAGATGCCTATTGGTGTAATGGTAACTCTTCGTCGTGAGCGTATGTATGAGTTCCTTGAGAAGTTGATTCGTGTATCACTTCCTCGTATCCGTGACTTCAAAGGCATTGAGTCTAAGTTTGACGGTCGTGGCAACTACACACTTGGTATTACTGAGCAGATTATCTTCCCTGAAATCAACATCGACCAAGTCGACAAGATTACTGGTATGAACATTACGTTCGTGACTTCTGCAAAGACTGATGAAGAGGGTTATGCACTCCTCAAAGCATTCGGTCTTCCATTTAAGGACGCTAAAAAGTAAATAGAAATGGCAAAGGAATCAATGAAAGCGCGCGAGGTAAAGCGTGCAAAGCTCGTAGCAAAGTATGCCGCAAAGCGTGCAGCTCTGAAGAAGGTGATTGCTACTGCGGAGGATCCAATGGAAGCTTATGAGGCAGCTCGTTCACTGCAGGCTATCCCAGCAAATGCAAATCCTATCCGTCTTCATAATCGCTGTAAAATAACTGGACGTCCAAGAGGATTCATGCGTCAGTTTGGCCTCTCTCGTATCCAGTTCCGCGAAATGGCATCTGCCGGTTTGATCCCAGGTGTGAAAAAGGCTAGCTGGTAAATTGCGGTTACCAGTTTCCAATTAGTAAACAAAAATCTGATGGTTACCAGTTCGGGGGTAACCAAAAGATACTTTGCTTCTAAAGAACGGTGGAGGAAAGCAGTCCAATAGATTAAGCTCCTTCGCTGGTAAAGCTAAGTAAAGAAAGTTTTAATTCAATGTTAAATATTGTCGGGATTTTCCCTAACATTTCCCGATTAATTTAATTTCTATTATGACAGATCCAATAGCTGATTATCTCACGAGACTGAGAAATGCAATCATGGCTAAGCACAAGGTTGTAGAAATTCCAGCCTCAAACCTGAAGAAGGAAATCACTAAGATTCTCTTCGATAAGGGTTACATTCTGAACTACAAGTTCATTGAAGAGGGTCCTCAGGGTAGCATTAAGATTGCTCTTAAGTATGACCCACAGACAAAAGTAAGCGCTATTCAGTGCTTGAAGCGTGTTTCTCGTCCAGGTCTTCGTAAGTACACTGGTTACAAGGACATGCCACGTGTAATAAACGGATTGGGTATCGCCGTTGTATCCACATCCAAAGGTGTTATGACAGACAAAGAGGCTTCAGAGCTCAAAGTGGGTGGTGAAGTGCTTTGCTATGTTTATTAATTAAGGAGGATATATAATGTCTAGAATTGGTAAATTACCTATTATTATTCCTGCAGGAGTTACTATAACTCATAAGGATGACATTGTAACTGTTAAAGGTCCTAAAGGCGAACTCAGCCAATATGTAAACCCTGCAATTAAGGTTACTATAGAGGACGGCAAGTTGACAATGGAGGAGAATGAAGAACTGATGCAGGATAACACTAAGCAGCGTCATGCATTTCATGGATTGTATCGTTCGCTCGTGAACAACATGGTTATCGGTGTATCTGAGGGTTATAAAAAGACTCTTCAGATTGTAGGTGTTGGTTATCGTGTTTCAAATCAGGGCAATGTTCTTGAGTTCGCACTTGGCTATTCTCATGCTATTGTATTCGAACTTCCTAAAGAGATTAAGGTCGAGACAAAGTCTGAGAGAAATCAGGATCCTCTTATCATGCTCGAGTCTTGTGATAAGCAATTGCTTGGACTCGTTTGTGCTAAGATTCGTACTTTCCGCAAGCCTGAGCCATATAAGGGTAAGGGTATTCGCTTTGAAGGCGAAGTGATCAGAAGAAAGTCAGGTAAGTCTGCAAGTGCTAAATAATTTTAAATGACAAGAGTATGATTACAAAGATTGAAAGACGTATCAAGATTAAATATAGAGTACGCAATAAGATTTCTGGTACTGCTGAACGCCCACGTATGAGCGTTTTTAGAAGCAACAAGCAGATTTACGTTCAGGTAATCGACGATGACGCACAGAAGACTCTCGTTTCTGCATCTTCACTTGGTCTTGAGAAGATGAACAAGTCAGAGCAGGCTGAGAAGGTCGGAGAAATGGTCGCCAAGAAGGCTATTGAGGCAGGAATTACTGCTGTTGTGTTTGACCGTAATGGTTACTTGTACCACGGTAGAGTTAAGAAGGTGGCAGATGCTGCCCGTAATGCTGGACTTAAATTTTAAATGCGATTATGGTAAACAAAGTTAAAGTACAAAACGATGCCGAGCTGAAAGACCGCTTGGTTGCTATTAATCGTGTTACTAAGGTTACTAAGGGTGGTCGTACATTCACATTCGCAGCCATCGTTGTTGTAGGTGATGGTAACGGTGTTATTGGCTACGGTCTTGGTAAAGCTGGTGAAGTTACAGCTGCTATCGCAAAGGGCGTTGAAGCTGCAAAGAAAAATTTGGTTAAGGTTCCTGTGCTTAAGGGTACTGTTCCTCATGAGGCATATGCTAAGTTTGGTGGTGCTCGTGTACTTATCATGCCTGCTTCAGAAGGTACTGGAGTTGTGGCTGGTGGTGCTATGCGTGCAGTGCTTGAAAGTGTTGGTATCACCGATGTGTTGGCTAAGTCAAAGGGCTCTTCTAACCCTCACAACCTTGTGAAGGCTACTATTGAAGCTCTTGCAAATATGCGTGATGCTAAAACTGTAGCACAGAACCGTGGTGTTAATTTGACAAAAGTTTTCAAAGGATAAGTAGAGAGAATCATGGCAACAATCAAGATTAAACAAGTAAAAGGCCAGGCTGGTCGTCCAATTGACCAGAAGAGCACTCTTGAGTCTCTGGGTCTCGGTAAGATAAATAAGGTCGTTGAGCGTGAGGATTCTCCATCTTTGCGTGGTATGATTCGCAAGGTTGCACACCTTGTTGAAGTGATTGACTAACGTAATTAAAACTTTAAATTCAGATTAAAAATGGAATTATATAATTTGCAACCCGCAGCAGGCGCTACTCATAACAGCAAGCGCGTAGGTCGTGGCTATGGCTCAGGTAAGGGCCGTACCTCTACTCGCGGCCATAAGGGTGCTAAGGCACGTTCTGGTTACAAAAAGAAGATCGGTTTTGAAGGTGGTCAGATGCCTCTTCAGCGTCGTGTACCTAAGTTTGGTTTCAAGAACATCAACCATGTAGAGTACAAGGCAGTGAATCTTGATCTCATCCAGAAGCTTGCTGAAGAGAAAAATCTTACAAAGATTGGCATTGCAGAGCTTATTGCAGCAGGTTGGGTGAATAAGAATCAGCTTGTAAAAGTGCTCGGTAATGGCGAACTCACAGCGAAGGTTGATGTGGAGGCGCATGCATTCTCTGCATCTGCAGAAGCAGCAATCAAGGAAAAGGGCGGAAACGCTGTAAAACTCTAAACTGATGGGAAAAGCAATTGATAAACTTCAGAATATCAAGCTTGTTAAGACATTGACAAACATTTGGCGTATTGAGGATTTGCGTTCGCGCATCCTCATCACGCTATTGTTTGTAGCTGTTTACCGTTTAGGCTCCTATATCGTACTCCCAGGTATTGATACGGCGGCTCTTCAAGGTTTGCATAATCAAACGGAAGGCGGTTTGATGTCTCTTCTTGATATGTTCTCTGGTGGTGCTTTCTCCAAGGCTTCAATCTTTGCACTTGGAATCATGCCTTACATCTCTGCTTCAATCGTGATGCAGTTGTTAGGTATCGCAGTTCCATATTTCCAAAAGATGCAGCGTGAAGGGGAGAGCGGACGTCGCAAGATGAATCAGTACACCCGTTATTTGACAGTGGCGATTCTTCTTTTTCAAGGTCCCATGTACTTGCTCAACCTGAAGACACAGACAGGCGGAACGGCTCTTTATTCATCATTGGATTGGAATTGGTTCCTTTTCACTTCTGCAATCATTTTGGCTGCAGGTAGTATGTTCGTGCTTTGGTTGGGTGAGCGAATTACTGATCGCGGCATTGGAAATGGCGTGTCCATTATCATCATGATTGGTATCATTGCACGCTTCCCAACGGCTGTTATTCAGGAGTTTGGATCACGACTCACTGCAGGACAGGGAGGTTTGGTGATGTTCTTATTGGAGATTGTACTTTTCTTGGCTGTAATTGCCGCTGCAATTCTTCTTGTGCAAGGTGTACGTCAGGTTCCTGTCAACTATGCAAAGAAGATAGCAGGTGCTCGCCAGATAGGTGGCGCTCGTCAGTACATCCCTCTTAAGCCATATGCGGCAAATGTGATGCCTATTATTTTTGCCCAGGCTATTATGTTCATCCCAATTACGTTGGTTCAGTTCTCTGCTGACAAGTTGAATCCGATTGTGACACAATTGATAGATAACAATAGCTTCGTATATAATCTTATCTTTGCTATTTTGATTGTGTTGTTTACATATTTGTATACAGCAATCACTATCAATCCTGTGCAGATGGCAGAAGATATGAAACGCAACAATGGTTTTATCCCAGGAATTAAGCCTGGTAAAGATACTGCTGACTACATCGACAAGATTATGTCTCGTATCACTTTCCCTGGTTCTCTATTCTTGGCCATTATTGCGATTCTTCCAGCCTTTGCGAGTCTGTTTGGCGTACAACGTGAGTTTGCGGCTTTCTTCGGTGGCACCTCACTCTTGATTCTCGTAGGTGTAGTACTTGATACGCTTATGCAAATTGAGTCCCACTTGATGATGCGCCATTATGATGGACTTCTTGATACAGGTCGTGTTCGAGGTGAACATTAACCAGCGCTTGAAACAGATGGTATATCTAAAGACTGACGAAGAGGTTGAACTTCTGAGGGCCGCAAATCTGTTGGTCGGACAAACTTTAGCTGAGTTGGCGAAAATCATTCAGCCGGGAGTTACGACAAGGCAGTTAGATGCCATTGCAGAGACGTTTATTCGTGATCATGGCGCAGTCCCTACTTTTAAGGGATTTCCTAATCCTAATGGGGACGCCTTCCCTGCTAGCATTTGCGCCTCTGTCAATCATCAGGTTGTTCATGGCATACCCAATGACACACCATTGCAAGAGGGTGATATTGTCTCTATAGACTGTGGAACACAACTAAATGGTTATTGCGGAGATTCTTGCTATACTTTTGCCGTAGGCGCGATTTCTCCAGAAGTCCAGATGTTGTTGACTACGACTAAAGAGGCGTTGTACAAGGGAATTGAGCAGGCTATTGTAGGCCATCGCTTAGGTGATATATCTTATGCGGTTCAGTCTCATTGTGAAGCCCAAGGATATGGAGTCGTCCGTGAATTTGTGGGACATGGAATAGGCAAAGAAATGCATGAGGATCCACAAGTACCTAACTATGGTAGGCGCGGAAATGGCATGCTGCTGAAAAACGGCCTTTGTATTGCTATTGAGCCCATGATTACGATGGGAACAAAAGAAATCTATATGCAGCAAGATCATTGGGGTATAATTACTCGTGATAAAAAGCCTGCAGCGCATTTTGAACATTCAGTTTGTGTGCGTAAAGGTCAAGCTGATATCCTCTCGTCGTTTGAAGAAATAGAAAAAGTATTAAGCGAAAAATCTTTATAAGATATGGCTAAACAGTCTGCTATCGAACAAGATGGAACAATTGTCGAGGCATTGTCCAACGCAATGTTTAGAGTTGAATTGGAGAATGGTCATGAGATTATCGCTCACATTTCCGGTAAAATGAGGATGCATTATATCAAGATTCTCCCCGGAGACAAGATTCGTGTTGAGATGTCCCCTTATGACTTATCCAAGGGCCGAATAGTATTCAGATATAAATAAAACTACAATATGAAAACAAGAGCATCATTGAAGAAACGTACACCTGATTGCGTAATCGTAAGACGTAAAGGTCGTCTATTTGTTATTAACAAGAAGAATCCTAAGTACAAGATGCGTCAAGGATAATTCTTAGGTAAGAAATTGAAATAAAGATAAGATATGGCAATAAGAATTGTAGGTGTAGACCTCCCACAGAACAAGCGAGGTGAAATTGCGCTCACATACATCTTTGGTATTGGACGCAGCAGCGCTGGCAAGATCCTTGAGAAGGCTGGCGTAGATAAAGACATTAAGGTAAAGGACTGGAACGATGAACAGGCCGGTAAGATTCGTGCAGTGATTGCTGCCGAATATAAGGTAGAGGGTGACCTTCGTTCAGAGATTCAGCTCAACATTAAGCGCTTGATGGACATCGGTTGCTATCGCGGCATCCGTCACCGCCTTGGTCTTCCTGTACGTGGCCAGAGCACCAAGAACAACGCTCGTACACGTAAGGGTAAGAAGAAAACTGTTGCAAACAAGAAAAAGGCTACTAAATAATCATTAGATATGGCAAAGAAAACAACAACGGCTAAGAAGAGAAACGTAAAGGTTACCGCTGAAGGTCAGCTTCATGTACACTCTTCTTTCAATAACATCATTGTTACTTTGGCTAACAGTGAAGGTAATGTTATCTCTTGGTCAGCAGCTGGAAAGATGGGCTTCCGTGGTTCTAAGAAGAACACTCCGTATGCAGCCCAAATGGCCGCTCAGGATTGTGCAAAGGTTGCCTACGACCTTGGTCTTCGTAAGGTGAAGGCATACATTAAGGGTCCAGGCAATGGCCGTGAGGCCGCAGTACGTGGTTGCCACGCTGCCGGTATTGAAGTTACAGAGATTATTGACGTTACTCCACTTCCACACAACGGTTGCCGTCCTCCAAAGAGAAGAAGAGTTTAATTATTATATTATGTCATTTGCCAATGAGTTCGTTTATTGTCGCATCTTTCCTTTCTGCGGCTGCTGCTGAGAGCTGTATGGCATTAAACATTAAGAAAATATATGGCTAGATATATTGGACCAAAATCAAGAATTTCTCGTCGTTTTGGCGAGGCAATCTTTGGACCAGACAAAGTTCTGTCTAAGAAGAATTATGCTCCAGGTCAGCATGGCAATAACCGTCGCAAGAAAACTTCAGAGTACGGTCTTATGCTCGCAGAGAAGCAGAAGGCAAAGTACACTTATGGAGTGCTCGAGCGCCAGTTCCGCAACCTTTTTGAGAAGGCTGCAAAGAAGTCTGGTGTGACAGGTGAAATCCTTCTTCAGCTTCTTGAGTCTCGTCTAGACAATGTTGTCTTTCGTCTTGGCCTTGCTCCTACTCGTGCGGCTGCACGTCAGTTGGTGAGCCACAAGCATATTGTCGTTGACGGTCAGGTCGTTAACATTCCTTCGTATTCAGTTCAACCAGGCCAGGTAGTTGCTGTTCGTGAGAAAGCAAAGAGCCTTGAGGTAATTGATGCCGCACTTGCAGGGTTCAACCATAGCAAGTACCCATGGATTGAATGGGACGAGAGCGTGAAGGGTGGTAAGTTCCTCCACATGCCTGAGCGTGCAGACATTCCTGAGAATATCAAGGAGCAGATGATTGTCGAGTTGTACTCTAAATAATAATTAAACAAATGGCGATATTAGCATTTCAAAAACCAGAAAAAGTTGTAATGTTGGAGGCCGACGACAAGTACGGAAAGTTTGAGTTCCGTCCTCTGGAGCCTGGTTATGGTATTACTATTGGTAATCCTCTCCGCCGCATTCTTCTTTCGTCGCTTGAGGGTTATGCCATCAACACCATCCGTATTGCTGGTGTTGAGCATGAGTTCTCTACAATTCCTGGCGTCAAAGAAGATGTGACCAACATTATCTTGAATCTGAAGCAAGTTCGATTCAAGCAAGTCGCTGATGGTGTTGAGTCCGAACGTGTCTCAATTTCCATCGAGAATTCAACCGAGTTTAAGGCTGGAGATATCAACAAGTACCTTAGTGGATTTGGAGTGTTAAACCCAGATTTGGTAATTTGTCATTTGGATCCTCAAGCAACATTGGACATTGAATTGAGCATCAACAAGGGTCGTGGATATGTTCCTGCAGACGAGAACCGTGAGTTCTGTAAGGAAATCAACGAAATAGCTATTGATTCAATTTATACTCCAATCCGCAACGTCAAGTTCGCAGTAGAGAATTACCGTGTGGCTCAGAAGACTGACTATGAAAAGTTGGTGCTTGAAATCACCACCGATGGTTCCCTTCATCCCAAGGATGCCCTTAAAGAGGCTTCCAAGATTCTCATCTACCATCTCATGTTGTTCTCTGACGAGAAAATCACACTTGAGAATGCAGACTTTGATGGTAATGAAGAGTTTGATGAGGAGGTATTGCGTATGCGTCAGTTGCTTAAGACCAAGCTTGTCGATATGAATCTCTCTGTTCGTGCCCTCAATTGCTTGAAGGCTGCAGACGTGGAGACTCTTGGCGACCTCGTACAATTCAACAAGACTGATTTGCTTAAGTTCCGCAACTTTGGTAAGAAGTCACTCACAGAGCTTGACGACTTGCTTGAGAGCTTGAACCTTTCGTTCGGAACTGATATTTCTAAGTATAAATTAGACAAAGACTAATCAAAAATGAGACACAATAAGAAATTCAACCATCTGGGTCGTAAGCATTCTCACCGCAAGGCAATGCTGGCTAACATGGCCATCTCGCTCATCATGCACAAGAGAATCACTACGACACTTCCCAAGGCTAAGGCTCTTCGTGTGTATGTAGAGCCCCTCATCACCAAGTCAAAGGAGGACACTACTGCATCTCGTCGTGTTGTGTTTAGCTACCTCCAGAACAAGTATGCTATCACCGAGCTGTTCGGTATTGTTGCAACCAAGGTTGCTGACCGTCAAGGTGGCTACACTCGTATCATCAAGTTGGGCCGTCGCCCATCTGACGATGCTGAGATGGCATTCATTGAGCTCGTTGACTTTGATGAGAACATGGCAAAGACTGAGGCTAAGAAGACTCGTACTCGTCGTTCTCGTAAGTCTGCCCCTAAGGCAGAAGCTCCAGCAGCAGAAGAAGCTCCTGCAACAGACGCTCCTGCTGAAACACCCGCAGAGTAATTCATTGCCAACGCACATATCTTGCAGACCGCACACCGTACAGTGTGCGGTCTTTTTTGTTTGTCAACATCGTTTGCTTTTTTGTTTGTCGTTAGCATGTCCGGCGTGTTGGCAAGTGTGTATTGCCTGTTCGTGTTAGAACTGTTTGTTGGTCGGGTCGTCTTGTGTCTTTCTCCTGTCTGAATATGGCAGATTGAATAGGTCGTAGTTTCCCGTGCGTATGGAGTGTGCCATTACATATTTGCATGGCCTTTTCCATCGGCTGTAGAATCGTGTTGTCAATTTCTCTAACTGTTATTATTGCTCATTTGTATGGGCGATGCCATCCTTTCTTGTATATGTCTAGACACTTTTTTTATTCCCGTTGTTCATAAAGTTTGTCAAAAGTTTCGTTATTTATAATAAAAAGTGTAAGTTTGCCATCGAAAATTGAAATTGACCTATTTATGAGAAAGCCTTTACTAACATTTCTCGCCATGCTTTTGTTCAGCGTGGCTGTTTTTGCACAGAGTGATGTTGCTGAGAAAACACAACTTTCCACCACGGATTTGACTTCTACGTATGCATATAAGTCCGAGAGCCGGAACTGGGCAAGCATTCATGACCCATCTGTGGTATGGGATCCCGCCACTCAATATTATTACATCTATGGTTCCCACTATGCAGGAGCCAAAACAAAGGATTTCAAGTCCTTTTCGGGCATCTTCAACTACTATCAAGGAGGCTATTCCAGCTTAGATGCCTACAAGGCCTTCCTGTCCAATCCCATCCACACAGTGAAGCGTTGTCTGCCCGGTAGCACAACGCAGGAGGAGGTTACCCTTGGCTCTTTCGACGCTTCGACTTTTTGTTCCACCTATGCGGAGATTCAGGTAGAGGAGCGTGCTCCCACCACCAAACCCGCCTGGGTTTCTGGCGACCAGTGGGCACCCGACATTATTTACAATCCACATATGAAAAAGTGGTGCCTTTACTTGAGCTTGAATGGTGACTATTGGGCATCCGTTATAGTCCTGCTCACCAGCGACAATCCTACAGGCCCTTTCACCTACGAAGCTCCCATTGTTTTTGGTGGTTTCAATAACTATACCTATTCAGGAAAGAAAGTCAACTACAAGGATACCGACCTTGAAGTCGTTCTCGGTCCTCTGTCCTCTCTGCCTGCTCGCTATAACACTGGTAGGAGTTGGGGCACTTACTATCCCAACTGCATTGATCCTTGTTCCTTCTTCGATGAGGAAGGTGAGCTTTGGCTTGCTTATGGTTCATGGTCTGGCGGCATTTTCATGCTTAGACTCGATAAGGAGACAGGTCTTCGCGACTACACCTATACCTATAGTGGCACAGGAACTTCCCCCAGTACGGCCGATGATGCCTATTTCGGGAAAAAGATTGCAGGTGGTTACTATGTCAGCGGCGAAGGCCCATACATCCAGCACATAGGCAACTATTACTACCTCTTCATGAGCTATGGCTTTTTTGCTCCTGATGGCGGCTATGAGATGCGTGTGTTTCGTTCAGCCAAGCCTGATGGCCCTTACAAGGATGCAGCCGGCGAGTCTGCCGTTTTCAGCAGCTATCAGCTCAACTATGGTCCGAACGCTGCTACCAATCGTGGCATGAAACTCATTGGAGCCATGAATAACTGGGGACTGATGACAGTAGGGGAGTGCGCTCAGGGCCACAACTCCGTTTGTCAAGACGACAAGGGACGTACCCTTCTAGTCACTCATACTAAATTCAACAACGGGACTGACCATCATCAGATACGCACCTACCAGCTGTTCCTCAACAAGCAGGGCTGGCTCTGTGCCTCACCCTTCCAGTTCAATGGTGAGGAAACCACCGATGAGACCATTGCCACCACTCAGCCTTGGTCCGCATCAGATATCGAGGGTGACTACCATGTCCTCATCCATCCTTACAAGCTTGACCATGCGAACTATGCCGAATCCACTCCAGGCACCATCCATCTCTCGGCAGACGGTAAAGTGACAGGCGACTACACCGGCACATGGAGATATACCGACGAGGGCAAGTCCTATTTCCAGATAAAACTTGGCTCCTACTACTACAATGGTGTAGTCGTGGAGCAGACTCTTGAAGGCAACACCGCCAAAGTCCTTTGTTTCACAGCAGTTGGTACTTCCGGCACTAACTGTGGGGTGCCCGTGTGGGGCTACAAGTTGCAGCCAGCCTATGCTCTCTCTCGCAACTACCAGCTTTATAATTCCACCTATCTCAAGGCAAGCCTCTTCAGCAGCGTTTCCAAGAATGTCACTATTCTCTTCGACCCTGTCGAGAATGCGCGCATATCCTGGACCTCATCCATGCCTGAAGTGCTGTCAGACGATGGCAAGTACAACGCGCCATCCGAGCAGAAGAAGTTCACCATGACCGCCCGCCTCGAGTGTGGCAACTATTTCTGGGAAGACACCTACAATGCCACAGCCAAGGCTGCCACAGAGATTACAGGCAATCCCACCTCCGGTGTCGTGGCTTATTACGGTTTTGACGAGACCCCTGTCACAAACCTCTTCAATGAAGCCCAAACTGCCACACTGGGTCATAGTTCTACCTCCACGCCCATCCCATCCCTGAAAGCCGACTTCTCCCGCTTCGGGAAAGTCCTTCACCAGTCCTTCGGGGCCATTGGCCATAACAGTTATACCCGTATGCCCAATCCGCTGGCAGGGCAGGAAGACCTTGAAGGCTTCACTGTCAGCATGTGGGTGAATCGTGCCGATGCCGCCAACCCGTGGGATGCTCTATGGGGCTTCTTCAGCAGCACCTATGCCAAGGCTGCCGGTCCGCGCCTCTTCTTCACGGGCAACAGCTACCTTGGCTTCAACGACAATGCAGGGCATTGGTTCGATGTAAACTATCCTGAAGCCAACGAAACCCATGCATCTGGCCAGTATAAGATTGTTGATCGCATCGAAGCCGCCACATGGCGTCTCATCACCGTCACCTATTCCAAGGCCAACGGCTACACCCTTTATCGTGATGGTTCCAAGTATCTGAACAGTAACATGGTGTATGCTGGAAGTGAAACCAAGGATGAGTTCAATCGTGACCTTGTGCTTGATTTTGTCAAGTCGGCCACATATTTTTATCTCGGTTTCGGCTCCTTCTGGGGCTCAGCAGAAGCTTGCTTCGATGACCTTCTCATCTACAATCGCGAGCTGTCGTCCGACGATGTCAGAGGACTCAATACACTCCTTAATCGTGTCAACCCCTTCAGCGAGGGCACCATTGTCGGCATAGACGAACTCGCTGCCCCTGCAGGTGCTCCTGAGACAGTTGCACGTAAAGGCGTCTTCGATCTAATGGGGCGACCAGTCCAGCGTCCCGCTAAGGGGATGTACATCATTGATGGAAAGAAGGTGCTCGTTCCATGAGTCTTGAGTGATACCTTTCAGTTAGCAAATGAAGCGCGAGAAAGGACTGTCAAGGTATACGATATATAATTGATTACCAGTTAACGACATTCACATATTCGGTGCATGTTGTTCCTGCCATCCTGCGCGGAATAACATGTACCGTTTATGCATGTCATTATGCGCACGGTGCGCTATTATTATTGCGCACCGTGTGTAATTATAATAGCGCAGGGTGCGCGATTATATATGTGTAGGGCATATTTATTTATATATATACGTGGTTCCTTTTGTATCGTTGCTTCGTTCCGAGTCTCGGTTCTTGACTTTTTCTTCAAAACATAAACATTCTCCCTTTTTGTTGTCACTTTTTATGCTCGTTTTTGCCATTTGAATGTTAAAATTAACCTATAGGGCGAAACTTTTAAGTTTTTTTTTGTTTATGTGTTGGAAAAATCGTTCCTTTGCAAGCGTTATCAAAGTCTTTGCGGCAATTTGGCCAAATGTTACCGCGACAGCTTTAGCTAACCACCTTTTATCGACAAAAGCGACAAACAAATTTTTGCTAACTTAGAAAAGACAAACAAATCTATTCTAATATGTTGTATAACTTTCAGAGGAAAAAACTGTGCAGTCACTTCCTAGTGGGAAGCGCGCTGTGTGTTGCAGGTTTGGGAGTTTTCTCTTGTTCTGACAAGTACGACCTCGATGAAGATCAGCCCTCAGGACTGAACACCATCTATGGCTACATGCAAGAGCGGGGTAACTTCAAGTATTACCTGAAACTCATTGACGATCTGGGCGAGAAAGAAGTCTTGTCCAGAACCGGTAGTAACACAATGTTTATTGCCAACGATGAAGCATTCGAAGATTTCTTCAAGTCCAACAAATGGGGCGTGAAGAGCTATGCTGAGTTGTCACCAACGCAGAAGAAGCTCTTGCTTTACACTGCGATGATTGACAACCCGTATTCATCTTCCATGCTCTCTACGGCACAGGGCCCAGTCCCCGGCGAGGTATGCCGTCGTCCGTCTTCAACCACCCTTTACGATTCTGTGACGGTGGTTCCTTCCGAAGACCCTCAAGGCATCCTTCCTGACAATGAGCTCTTTAACACCTTGAAGACCGAGTCCGGTTCTGAGCCAATCGTGCTCTTCACCGACGCTTCAACTCCAGCGCCGCTGGTTCACTTCACGGGACGTTTCCTGAAGGGTAACAAGCTGGAAAGCACTGACGTGGACTTCCTTTACAACCAGGATCCTGGCACACGTCAGTCTGATGATGTTTATGTCAACAACGCCAAGGTGATCAAGTCTGACGTGTTCTGTAAGAACGGCTTCATCCATCAGGTGGACAAGGTGCTCCTTCCACTTGATAATATGGCAGAAGTGATTCGTCAAAGCTCAACCATGAAGAAGTTCAGCAGCATTATCGAGCGTTTCGCTGCACCAGACTATCAGGAGAGCCTTACTAAGGCCTACAATAACAGCCAGGGTCATGATTACCAGGCCGTTTACGCTAAGCGCTACTTCTCTAAGTTCTCAGCAGGTGGCAAAGAGTTCACAACGGCTCTTGATAAGTCTGGCAACACACACAATATCGGTGCCGACGTGACACTGAAGTTCGACCCAGGATGGAATGCCTACTATCCTAACATGTTCAATGCCCGCGACGGTATGATGGAGGACATGGCTGTGATGCTTGTTCCTTCAGACGAAGCCCTCGATGAGTGGTTCAACAACGGTTACGGCCGCATTGTGAAGGACTATTATGAGACGATTGAAAACACACCAACCGATGTGTTGCGTCACCTCGTTAATGCCAATCAGTTCATCTCTTTTGTGAAGGCAGTGCCATCTCAGTTCGACCACATGATGGACGATGCCGGCATGCCACTTGACATTACCCGTGACGATGTGGATAGCGTGTTCTTGGCATGTAATGGCCTTGTCTACAAGACTAAGAAAGTGTTCTCTCCTGCCTCTTATCGTTCTGTGTATTTCCCTGCAGTCATTGACAAGAATCGTTTCAGCATGATGGCCAGCGCTATTGAGTCGCTGAACTACGAAGCCTACCTTAACTCTATGGTGTCATTATACATCTTCCTGATTCCATCAAACGAGGGTATGGCAACGTTCCTCGACCCTGTATCTTTCGGCCAGATTACTGGTCCTCAGATGTGGAAGTTCTATTATGAGCCATCCGAGAAGGCTGGTGCATCAGGCCCTGTAAAGGCGCAAGTATATAATTGTGAGTATGTTGAAGGTTTGGGTTGGCAGCCAGTTGGTGCAGCTATTGCAAACATCAACAAAAACAATGAAATGCAATATGTGCCATTTACATCATCTGGTTCAGCTGTCACAAAGACAGTGCTGCGCGACCGCTTGGAGTATATCCTTGACAACACAATCGTGATTGAACCTTATGAAGTTGGCAAGAAGTACTACAAGACCAAGAGTAACAACTATGTGAAGATTGAAGCCGCAGGTGGTGAAAATGTGGATGTGAGCGGTGCCCTGCAAGATGCATACAAACTCCCATTGCCTTCACAGGGTAAGCCTTATTTCATGGAGAATGGTAACACATACGTGCTCGATGGCGTTGCCGCTGGTTCTAACAAGTCTGTAGCTCAGACCTTGGCAGCATATGCAGAACTTGAAGAAGGCAACCCAGAGAAAGAATTCTCTAAGTTCTTCGATATCATGGAAAGATGCGGTGCATTTGCCCAGGATGTGAAGCGCGAGAAATGGGTGGCTGCAGATCAGGTCTATGGCAACTTGGCTAATGTGAAAGACAAGGATGTCGTGGGCAATGAAGAGTCCGATAAGGAAAAATATGTATATCTGCTCGATAACTTCCATTATACTATCTATGCACCAACTGATGCAGCTATGGAAGAGGCTTTCGCAAAAGGACTTCCTACAGTAGCGGAGTTTGAAGCAGCGGAAGAAGAGGACGTAATACGCAAGGAGGCCGATGACGAATATCATTATACAAAGGCAGACTCCATCAAGGAGGTTTGGCTTGATTTCGTTAAGTATCATCTTCAGTCCAACGCTGTCTTCATCGATGGCGGCTCTAAGAACAAGTCAGGCGTATATGAGTCTGGCAAGACCGAGCTGACTCCTGCTGTCGAAGTGGCAGAAGGTGTTGCTGAAGAAGACTTGGTGCTTGAAAATGGCAAGTATGTTGCTGTGACCATTAAGGGTGTACAATATGAAATAAAGAGCAATTCTACACCTACTAAAGACGCCGATGGCACTTACTCTGTAGAGTATTATACGGGTCTGTATTCACCAGGTACTCCTTACCGTTTGACCGTGAATGTTTCTTCATCTGGCCTTTCTGTGACAGACAATAGCGGTAATACAGCTCATGTGTTGACCGATAAGGGTCTCTACAACATGATGGCGACAGAATACTGGATTAATGCCGATCCTGCCAAAAAGAATGATATGCATCCTTATGAGCAGCAGTTGGCTAACTATTCTTTCGCGGTAATTCATGCTATCGATCATCCTTTGATTTATTCTAAGGATAAAAAGACTGTGGACGGAAAGGAAGTACCTGCTCAGTTCGTCTACACGAGGAAACCGCTTGCTGTTACAACATCTGCTAAACGACGCTAATCCTACCTATCATGAAGAAAATACTATCAATATTAATGCTTTTCGTGTGCTGTACGCTGACGCTCAGCGCACAAGTGAAAGCGGGCGATATTATCAGTGGTCAGGTGTGGGACGATTTTGACCCTCTGATGATGTGTAACGTCGTCGAAATCGACCACAACAACCGTATCGTTGCCCATGGAGTGACTGATATCAATGGTAACTTCTCGTTCAAGATTGTCAGTCCTAAAGATAAAATCCGAATCTCTTACATCGGTTGCCAGACCCTTGTGCTCCCTATCAACAAGCGCGCCTATGGCAAAATCGTGCTGAAGAGCAGCACAACGCTGAAGGAAGTGACAGTCAAGGCTGTCCGCAAGAGCCAGAGCTCTGGTTTGGAGATTCCTGTAACCGAGATTTCTGTGGCCAGCCAGACAATCGACATGAAAGAGTTCGAGGGTGTGGCTATGACTTCTGTCGATGAAGCATTGCAAGGCCGTATCGCAGGTCTTGACATCGTGCAGAATTCAGGTAACCTGGGTGCAGGTACTACCATGCGTCTGCGTGGTGTCAGCACCATCAATGGTAATGCGAACCCACTCATCGTGGTGAACGGTAACGTGTGGATGGACGACATGGATAAAGACTTCGACTACACGAATGCCAACGAAGACAAGTTCGCCGAGCTCCTCTGTGTGAACCCTGAGGATATCGAGTCTATCACAGTCCTCAAGGACGCTGCCGCTACAGCAATCTGGGGTTCTCAAGGCGCAAATGGTGTTATTGAGATTAAGACCAAGCGTGGTAAACGTGGTAAGACAACTGTCCAGTATTCATACAGCTTCAAGGGCAACTGGCAGCCTAATGGCTACGAGCTTCTCACCGGTGATGAATACACCATGTACCTGAAAGAGGCTTACTTCAATCCTCGTCAAGAGAAAGGCTTTGCCACGAATACTAGCAGAGATTACATCCCTGAGATTGCCTACAATAAGGCCTTCACAGAGTATGATATGTATAACGACAACACCGACTGGCGCAAAGCCGTTCAGCAGTTCGGTCAAACTCATGACCACTATGTAGCACTCTCTGGTGGTGGTGAAAAGGCCAACTTCCGTATTTCAGGTGGTTATCACACTGAGACGGGTACTGCTATCAAGCAGCGCTTCGATCGTTACACAACCCGTGTTGCTCTTGACTACTTTGTCAGCGACCGCATCAAGGTGTCCAGCAACTTCGACTTGACTTACTATAACAATAAGAAGAACCATCAGGCTTATGGCGACTTGTTGAGCATTGCGCTTAAGAAGATGCCAAACCTCTCTATCTATGAGGAAGAGAATGGTCGCGATACAGGCCGCTTCTATACAATGAATCCATTCCTCACTGCAGAGGAGGCTGGCTTCAACGCTGGTTCAGGTAACTTCTCTGATTATGACTTGCTGAAAGATCAGTACGCATTGCCTAACCCTGTGGCTATTGCACACCTCGCCAAGAACAATGAGAAGATTGTGCAGCTCCGTCCTGAGTTCATATTCTCTTACGACATTCTCGGCACAGAGCCAAGCCAGCATCGCTTGAAGTATGAAGGCCAGATTCGTTTCGATATCAGAACGAGCAACACTGATTCCTTCTTCCCAGGTTCTATCCTTTCTTCTAACTGGTCAGACAGCAACTACAACACGGCGTCTTCATCCAGCTATAAGAGCCACGGTCTTTCTACTCGTCACACATTGACATTCACGCCACACTTCAACAACGAGGGTCACTCTCTCATGTTCATGGCACGTTTCCAGTATGACGAGAGCTCTTCATCCAGCCAAAACTTGGGTAACAAGTGGCTGCCAACAACCAATGCTAGCATCGTGTCACCTTTGGCAGGTGGTGTAAACACTGGTTTCGGCAGTGGAGCAGGTGAAGGTCGTTCTGAGTTCTTCCTCTTCCAGTTGCACTATGCATGGAAAGGTAAGTATATTGCAGATGTGACTCTCCGTCGCGACGGTTCTACTAAATTCGGTCCATCTAAGCGTTGGGGTAACTTCCCAGGTGTTTCGTTCCGTTGGAATATCAGCGACGAGCCTTGGATGGAGCCAGTGAAGTGGATCTCCATGCTCTCTATCCGTCCAGGTTGGGGTATCGTAGGTAACCCTCCAGGACAGGAAGGTCTTTACTACTCTAAGTATGCAACAGGTGGTTCCTACTTGGGCAACACTGCTACATATCCAAGCAACATCCGTCTTACTGCCCTCAAGTGGGAAGAAAAGGAAACTTGGAACCTCGGTTTCGACTTTGGCTTCTTCGATGGCTTGATTGATGGTGACCTTTCTATCTACACACAGAAGACAACTGACTTGTTGATGGGTGGTTATGCCATTCCTTCATCATCTGGTTATACTTCGCTCTCTAACCACAACGTGGGTTCGATGCGCAACAATGGTTGGGAATTCAATATCAATGGCCATAGAGTGGTGAAAATTGGCAAGTTCTCTATGGACTTCAACCTCACTTTCGCCAACAACCGCAACGAAATCCTGACGATGGATGAAACTGTGCTGGAAAGCATCAATAAGGAATTTGCATATAATAATGGTACATATCTCTCACGTGTGCAGCTGCACAACCCACTGGGTTCTATCTATGGCTTCCGCTTCAAGGGTGTGTACCAGTACACAGACTATTCAGAAGAGGAAATCAAGGGCGTGAGCGGTCCTAATGCACCAGTTGTTCGCAATGCG
This sequence comes from uncultured Prevotellaceae bacterium, assembly GCA_900318775.1. GTDB lineage: Bacteria > Bacteroidota > Bacteroidia > Bacteroidales > Bacteroidaceae > Minthosoma. The sequence continues at coordinate 104,152 of ONLY01000005.1, forward strand.
AAGGGTGAAGTGGTTCGTAACTCTGCCGGCAATCCTAAGTTGATGTACTTCGACTACAATGGTAAGCAGTATCCATTTGTAGGTGGTGATGCCATCTACGAGGATGTGAACCATGACGGCCAAATCAATGAGTTGGATATTGTCTATCTGGGTTCTTCTCTGCCTAAACTTACTGGTGGCTTCGGCTTCAAGTTCAACTATAAGCAGTTTAGTCTCAACCTCCAGTTCAACTACCGTTATGGCCAGAAAGTCATCAACGAGGCACGTATGGGCTTGGAGAACATGGCAACCAACCAGAACCAGTCAAGAGCCGTGAACTGGCGCTGGCACACAGAGGGTGACCTCTATGGCCGTGACTGCCAACTTCCACGTGCAGCAACAGAAAAGACTGGTTTCGCAACCTATAACTATTTGGGCTCTGACCGTTTCGTCGAGGACGCATCGTTCATCCGACTGAACTACGCACAGCTTTCTTATACTTTCGATCCCAAAATGCTCAAGCAGTGGGGCATCAAGGCTTTGCGTTTCAACGTGTCTGCTAACAACCTCTTTGTGCTGACAAAGTACTCAGGTGCAGATCCAGAGCATCCACAGGGTGGATGGTATCCAGCAAGTGACGGATCACGTACACCACGTGCGAAGTCCTTCACCATTGGAGCATCAATCACTTTCTAACAGTTAATACCGATTACACGTATGAATAAGATAGATAAAACAATAAAAGCCATTGTGGCAGCCGTGGTGGTCGGCATGGGCGTAAGCGCATGCTCTCTCGACTTGCTTCCACTCAATGAGGTGGTGCTGGAGAACTATTGGACCAACAAGGCTGATGTGGAGAGTGTAGTCACTTCATGCTATTCGGCAATGCAAGATAATGGCTATGTGAGCCAGATGATTGTGTGGGGTGAAACTCGCTCAGACAATGTGGAAGAGACGCCACAAACGCCCGAAGCATTGAAGAACTTGATGAAGGGTACTATCAAATCGACAAGCTCTTACTGCGATTGGAGTTCCTTCTACACTGTCATCAACCGATGCAACACCGTCATTCACTATGCTCCTAATGTAGCGAAGAAGGATCCTAACTACACATCTTCTGAGTTGGCTATCAACCTTGCAGAGTGTAAAGCGTTGCGCGCTATCTCTTACCTGACGCTCATCAAGACGTTCAAGAATGTTCCTTTTGCACTGGAACCTTCAATCGATGATAATCTCAATTATCAGATTCCAGCAACTTCTTTCGAAACGATTCTGGATGCGCTGATTGACGATATGGAACAAAGCAAGAATGATGCGCCTAAGCAGTACACTAATTATCAAGAAAATACGGGACGCATTACTCGTGCGGCGATGTATTCCATCTTGGCAGACCTCTATTTGTGGAAGGCCTCTGATGCTAATCTCGACAAGTCTGAGCAGAACGAGAACTACCAGAAGTGTATCGAATGCTGCGACTGGGTGCTGAGATTCAAGCAGCAGCAGTTCATGGAGAACAACAGGACTGCTGTAGGTGTGAACCTTCTGTCTGCTGTGGACGACAAGGTCTATTCCGATTATGGTTACCCCTTGTTGGCTGAGGAAAGCACTGGCGGTTCTTCGCAGACAGGTCCTCTCGCTACAGACCTGATTTTTGGTGATGGAAACTCGTATGAGGCCATCTTTGAGTTGACTTATCCTAAATCTACATCTGACAAGGAAAAGAAGAATACAGCCGTGTCTGGCATGTATGGCAGCACAGATGAGAAAACAGGTAATGTCACTCGTAACCTGTATGCTAACTCTGAAATGATGCCTTCTCTTCCTGCATCATCAACCTATGATGACAAGAACTTGTTCACTGTTCCATCTGACTATCGTGCTTTGGCTCCTTTCCGTTATACAGAAGGTGGAAGTTTCCAAATCAACAAATATGTGGTTTCTTCTAATATGGCAGGCTATACCGAAGCCGATGGATATGGTAAAGTGGGCCAAAAGTTTGAAGCGATGAAGTATGAACAAGATCCACGCAGTACGAATTCACAGTACGAGGGATGGATTTTCTATCGTATGACAGAAATCATGCTGATTCGAGCTGAAGCTGAAATTGAATTAGCTGGCAACTTGACAGAAATGGCGCTGGCCGAAGAAGAGAATGCTGAAGAAGGCGGTGATGGCGATGCCGAAGGTGGTGAAGAAGGACCTTCTGCACCAAGACGCAAGGCTGCAGCTGCTATAGATGGCGCTTCTTTGTTTGGAAATGCTGAGGCTTTGTATGATGATGCATTCAATTTGATTGTAGCAGTCTATGCACGTTCAAATCCGTATGCATTGAGAAAGTCTACGAAGATGTTGCCTCAGCGTTCGAGCTATACAAGTAAGGCTTCTTTTGAAACCTTGCTGATGAATGAGCGCCGTCGTGAATTCCTCTTTGAGGCGAAGCGTTACTATGATTTGGTGCGTGTCTCTCGTCGTGAGGGTAACATGGATGCTTTCCGCGCAGCCTTGAGCAGCCGCTATGAAAGTGCCGCAGTGAAGGTGAAGCTGGGTATCCCAGACTTTATGTACATGCCGATTGCAAAAGCTCAGTTGAAGGTAAACCCAAGACTGAAACAGAATCAGGCATATTATGATGAAGAAGAAACTGTCAAAAACTAATCAGATATGAAACGATTGAAAGATATATTCATGGCATTGTCGTTAAGTGCTTGCACTGCCATCCCTGCCATGTTGGTGAGCTGCTCTGATGATCCTGGTGTGGAGAACTATTATACTTCAACCAAGGAATATGCTGCAGACTTTTTGAAGAACCGGAAGGAATTCAGTGACTTTGTTAAGATTCTGGAACGTGCTACTGGAGAGAAGGACAATCTCCGTCTGATGAACCTCTTGAGTACCTATGGTTCTTATACAGTCTTTGCGCCTACAAATGAAGCTGTAAAGGCGTACTTGGAGGAGAAGGGTGTTAACTCTGTTGATGAATTGGATAAGCTGGATTGCGATACGATTGCGCTCAATTCTATCATCGAAGGAAAGGCATACTTCACATCTGACCAGTCTAGTGAATCTTATGGTAAGACTAACATGCTGGATTTGTATATGTCTATCTCATCTGTGGAAGAAACGGATGAGGACGGTACTAATCCACACTTGGTGATGTACATCAATAACAATGCTCGCTTGACTCATGTGGATGACTCTGTGAGCAACGGTGTGGTGCACACTGTAGGTAAGGTTGTTGGCCGTAACAACCAGATGCTTCAGAAGATGTTGGAGAAGGATATGAATATCCATATCTTCTACCAAGCTTTGGAGCGTACCGGTTGGGCTGATAGCTTGGATGGTCGTGACCTGATTGACAAGAACTATTCTGTAGGCAGTGACTCTGTGGACTGGACCAACAAGTCTTTGGTGGTGCATACGGCTGCAGAATGTGATAACGTGGCCTATATGGAGAAGCGTTATATTAAATACACGGTCTTCGCAGAACCCGACGAGGTGCTCATCCAAAAGGGCATCACTACGGTCGATGAATTGGCTGAGTATGCAAAGAGTATTTACAAAGAGATGTATCCTGAAGATGAGAACGTAACAGATGAAAAGGATTTGAAGAACTATCTGAACCGTTTCGTTGCTTACCACATCTTGCCATTCGATGGTGCATACTACAAGCTGACTTATATGGATGGTTCTAAGAATGGTCAGATGGCTAAGGCTTTCAACCGTCGTAAGGCTGATATCTGTGACTATTATGAGACAAAGATGCCACACTCGCTGATGAAGTTCTCTTTCCCAAGCGGTAGTGAGGCTGGTTTGTACATCAACCGTTGCGGTGTGCAGAAGCGTCCTGACCAGTATGGTCGATTCGAACGTGGAGCCAAGGTGGCTACAGATAATGACATGAAGGCTAAGTTGGCAGAAGGTGCTACTTCTATTGGCCGTAATGGTCGTTATTTCTATATTGATGATATCATCAACTATGGTGAACATACACAGAAATACGTGTTGAATGAACGTATCCGTATGGACACCTCTACGCTTTCACCTGACTTCATTACTTCAGGAGCTCGTGGATTCGAGTATGAGGAGTTCACCGATGGTTTGTATGCGAACAGTGCGAATGAGAATTACAACCCACTTACAAATAAGGCGCACTGCTTAGGCTTCAAGGCCGGTTCTGCTAAGAACTTTATTTATAATGACAACACACACCTCCATGTACGTCCACGTTACATCTGGTTCTGGTCGTATGAAGGCGATGAGATTATCGTGAAGGGTCGATTCGACTTCACCATCAAGTTGCCACCTGTACCAGCTGGTACTTACGAGGTTCGTTTCATGACTTGTGTGGGCTTTAAGTCTCGTGGTATCATGCAGGCTTATCTGGGTGAAAGCCCTGATCCAAAAGATATGCACGCACAGGGTATTCCATTCGATATGCGTCCCGGTGGTGAAGCGCTCTTTGGTTACAGAAGCGATAATGACCTGGGTGATGATGAATCTATTAACGCCTTCGATAAGACCATTCATAACCAAGGTTGGATGAAGGGTCCTGGTAACTATATTGCACTTGGTAACACCTACTCGGATATCAATAGCAGTTTCCGTAACCAGAACAACACGATCCGTAGGGTATTGGGAACGTTCACTACCGATGGTAAGACTGACCAATATATGCGTATCCAACAGATGATCGACTCGGAGGATAATGAGTTGAACTTCGATTTCATCGAGCTCTGTCCTCGAACCATCTACGCGAACGAGTACATTGCAGAGGACAAATGGTAAACACTAATTAATGCAATCAAGATTATGAACAATAATATCAAGAATACGCTCAGATGGGGGCTCCTTGCTGTGGCTGGTGCATCAGTGATGCTGTCTTGTACGGATACGTGGGACGATCACTATGACTCCGCTTCTTCTAATGGCTATGCCGGAACCACTATGAAGGCGATTGAGGAAAAAGCAAGTGAATTCGCTGACATCATCAAGGCGGTGGGCTATCAGCGAGAACTCGCTTCAGAGAATATTTATACGGTTTGGGCTCCTGCCAACGGCACTTTTGATAAGGATGCTTGGTTAGAGTTGGCTCAGACCGATAAGCAGCAGGTTATTGACCGGTTCATCAAGAATCACATGACACGTTATGCTGTGTCGCAGAACACGAACGATCAGGTGATTACTCTGTTGAACAAGAAGCTGGTAACCATGACAGATGCTGGAAAGAATCTGTTTGGAGGCCAAACTATTCAAGAGGCAAATCTGGGATGTACAAATGGTGTGTTGCACATCATTGAAAACGAAAACGAGTATGTCCCAAACATCAATGAATTGATTAAGGACCAGTATGTCGCTTCAACACAGCCTAATAAAAAGAAGTCTTCTCTTTATGCCTTCATTGAGGAAAAAGACTCTGACATTTTGGACGAGAGCCGCTCAGTGAGCCGTGGCGTGGATGAGAATGGTAACAAGATTTGGGTGGATAGCGTGACAATACACACCAACTTGGTGCTGGACGCTATGTCTGCTGAAATTTACGAAGAGGATTCTAACTTCATTGCAATTATCCCATCGGATGCTGCATGGCAGAAACGTTACAAGTTGGCTGCTTCACTCTTGAAGTTCAACCCATCAGAAGACAATCTTCGTGCAGGTATAGTTGACTCGCTTAAACACCTCTATGCAGGCCATTTCCTGTTGCGAGACCTCTTCTTCAACAACAATGTCAATTTGCACAAAGAAGACTCTCTCGTATCAACCAATTACGTGAGTTCCAGAGGGTCTGATTGGCCTAATGGCGTGTATTACACAAAGGCCCCAGCGCGTGGCTTGCCTTTAGATAAGGAGGTGAACGACATCCTTGCTAAGGCTGGAGACCCTATCGCTTGTTCAAACGGCGTAGGCTATTTAGTGGAAGATTTCCCAATGTCTCCTACAGAGCAGTTCTTCTTGAAGCGCACTATCAGAGCAAGGCCTTATCTCATTGACCAGGCAACAGAGAAGCCTTTGTTCACGTCAGGTACAGGAGCCATTACCGAAAAGAGCGCTACATTTGATGTTCCAGTCTATGACGAATATGGAGAAAAAACAGATGTGATTACTCGCTCATACCATTTCACTGACGTAACTACGAAGAATAGTTCTACACAGATTGACGTAGGCTTCAAATTGTACTCTACATTGTCAGGCACATATGACTTGTATCTTGTGACCTGTCCAATTTGGGCTAAGAATGGCTATACAAATCCAGATGGTGAACTCATTCACCCATCTGACCCAGATGCCGATAATAGAGGCTACAAGTTTAGTGTGTCAATCTATGAACGCATTGGTGAAAGCAAAGATGGCAAAAATCTCGGTCAATGGGGTACTGGTAAAAGTGATTACACGGATCTGATTGTACCTGGAACTGAGAAGGATAAGAACTTTGTCATAGAGCCTTATGACCCAGAACATCCAGAAGACTACAGATATAAGAACTATGTGGATACGCTTTACTTGGGCAAGTTCACCTTCAAGAATGCTTACTATGGCCGTTCTGATGAAGGTGTAATCATCAAGCTGTCATCAAAAGCTAAATCAGGTGAAGTGAAGAACACGTATTCCCGTGAAATGCTGATTTCGGACTTTATTCTCAAGCCAGACTTGGAAGCAACTGAAGCTGCAATCGCAGATGAAGATGAAGAAGAGGAAGCTGGGGGTGAGGAGTAAGTTAATTAATCAAGACAAGAATGAAGAATATGCAAGCATATAATAGCTCAAATGTCCTGCGCATCTGTAAATATGGGTTCGCAGCAATGGGATTCTTGATGGGCACACTGCCTGTGGCTGCACAGGATGAAGTGGAGGCTCCGGAAGCTGCTGAAGCAACTGCGGTGGTAGCTGCACCAAGAAAGCAAGCCAAGCCTGTAAAGAAGTACCCAACAATCGAGGTAAAAGGTAAGGTTGTGGATGCTGCAACTGGCGAACCTTTGGCAGGTGCACAGCTCCAGTCTTACAACAACAAACATTATACAGCCATGGCGGACGAGAACGGCGAATTCACCATCAATGTTCCTAAGTTCGTTACATCGCTGTGGGTGAAGTTGGAAGGATATAATCAAGTGCAGGTGGCACTCAACGGTAAGACTGAGGGTGTTAAGGTGGCGCTTTATGCAGATACCTATCTTCCTGACTATACAGCAAAGACTGCCGGCACAAAGTCTGTATCTACTTCAAACTTTGAACAGTCAACTGCTGTTACTGTGGATCAGGAAATCCAGAACCGCTTAGGTGGTGATGTGCGTGGCATACAGCGCTCAGCTAATCCTGCTCAAGGCGTTTCTATGTTCATCAATGGCCTGAACTCTTTGAATTCAAATGCGATGCCTTTGATTATTCTCGATGGCGTTGTTTACGATCAGATGTATCAGAATGGCGACATGATTCACACAGGCTATTTCAACAACCTGTTGCAGGCTATCAACATGGAGGACATCGAATCTGTGGAGGTACTGAAGAATGGTACTGCCATTTACGGTGCCAAGGCAGCTAACGGTGTCATTAATATCAAGACAAAGCGCTGTCACTCAATGGCAACCCGCATTGACGTAAACATTGCAGGCGGAGTTGAATTGATTCCGAAGGAACTGGATATGATGAATGCAGGTCAGTATCGTGCATATGCCGCTGAGATGCTTGGCTCTACAGACTCCAAGTTGACAGAGTTCAAGTTCTTGAGCACTGATCCCAAGTACTTGTACTATAATATGTATCACAACAACACGGATTGGCGTGATATCGTATATCGTGAAGCTTTTACACAGAACTATGGCATTTCTATCCAAGGTGGTGATGATGTCGCACAGTATAACCTCTCTGTAGGATATATGGACGCAAAGTCAACGCTGAAGAAGAATGACATGCAGCGCTTCAACATTCGTTTCAATACAGATATCTGGTTGAACAAGTGGTTCACCACACAGTTTGACGCCAGCTATACGAATGTGACACGCGACCTCCGTAGCGATGGTTTGGAGTCTGATTTCCATCTGCAGTCATTGGATTCTCCTGGATTCTTGGCATATGCTAAGTCTCCTTTCTTGAGTCCTTACGACTTCACGAAAGAAGCTGATGGCAAGTCTCATGTGACTTCATTTATTGCTGATGCTGATGATTATCTGAATGAGGCTGTCGGCAAGAAGGCTTCTATCGCCAACCCTAAGGGTATCTTGGATAATGGTGAAGCAAAGAACAAGAACCGTGCTGACTGTACGATGATTCATTTGGCTGTAGCACCAACTTGGCAGCCTACAAACAACTTTAGCTTGACCGAGCGTTTCGCATACACAATGCAGAGCTTTGACGAGGACTACTTCACTCCACTGGAAGGAATGCCCGAGTACACCAAAGAGGGTAATGCCAGTGTGACTAAGAACTCGAAGCACTCACTCTTCACAAAGCATGACGCTATCTTCTCTGACACACGTGCCGACTGGGTTATCTTGCCTAATGGCGCTCATCGTTTGGAGATGTTCGGCGGTTTCCGCTTCATGAACGACACCTTCAATTCTTCTCACCTCAGTGGTGATGGTACAGGTACGGATAAGACTCCAAACATGAAGAACGACTTGGTGAACAGAAAGATTCTTGGTTCTGACACAAACTGGAGATCACTCGCATACTATGCTAATGTGGACTACAACTTCATGGAGAAGTATTACTTGACAGGTCAGCTCTCTATGGAAACCTCTTCACGTTTCGGTAAGGATGCAGATGCCGGCCTCAAGATGTTTGGCGTAGCATGGGGTCTTTTCCCATCTATCCAGGGCACATGGGTCATCAGCAATGAGAAGTGGTTCCGTGCAAATCCAGTAGTAAACAGATTGAAGCTGAATGTAGGCTTTGAGTCTGTTGGTAATGACGCAATGGACAACTCAGCAACACTGACTTACCTCTCAACTGCTGTGCTGTTGCAAGATGGTGCTCCTTCAATCGGTTTGTCTCAGATTGGTAACTCAAGCTTGCGTTGGGAAACCACTAACCGCTTTAATGTCGGTTTGGAAGGAAACTTTTTGAACAACCGCTTGAACTTGCGCGCTAACTACTATCATTCAAAGACCAACAACTTGATTACTTTAGGCACTTTGGCTTACGTGGCAGGTTTGACAGACTACTATACGAACGATGGCTCAATGACCAATACAGGTTATGACATTGCCTTCAACGCAAAGGTCATCAACCTGAAGAACTTCAAGTTCGACTTCGGAGCATCGCTGGGTCACTATAAGAGCGAAATCAAGTCTTTGCCACAAGGTAAGCGCTATTTCGATACAGAGCTTTATGGCGGAGTGGTTCGTTCTGCAGTAGGCGAGAGTGCAGGCGTCTTCTACGGATACAAGACGAAGGGCGTATATAGCACTTCTGAACAGGCTATTGCCGATGGCAAGTACATCGTGGATGAAAACGATAACGAAAAGCCATTTGGAGCCGGTGATATGATTTTCGTGGACAAAGATAATAATGGAGAGATCAATGCAGATGACCGTTTCGTCATCGGTGATCCTAATCCAGATATCTACGGAAACATATACTTGAACTTCCACTTTGCACAGAATTGGGCTTTGTCTGCTAACTTCAACTATTCAGTAGGCAACGACATCTATAACTATCAGCGTTCACTCTTGGAGAGCGGCTCTATGTTCATCAACCAGACCACAGCGCTGAACCGTCGTTGGATGGCTGAGAATCAGGTTACCGACATCCCAAAGATTACTTATGGAGACCCAATGGGCAACGCTCGTTTCTCTGACCGTTGGATTGAGGATGGTTCATACTTGAAGCTCAAGAACATCACTCTCTCATACAAGCTTCCTATCCAGAATGAATACATTCAGGGACTTACTGTATGGGCTGCGGCCAATAATCTGTTAACTTTCACCAAGTATCTGGGCTCAGATCCAGAAGTGTCTTGTGGAAATACCGTGTTGATGCAAGGCATCGATGCAGGCTATCTGACTTCAGGACGTAGCTTCCATCTGGGTGTGAAGATTAACCTCTAATTTGCAACTATTACGATTATGAAACTAAAATCTATCATAGCATGTGGTTTGCTCCTGTTGGGAATGGGAGCAGCCACAACGTCTTGCGAAGACATGTTTGAGGCGGAGAACAATCTTGTGACCACCGATCTCACTCCCAATGACACGCTTTATCAGATGATGGGTATTGTGCAGCGCATGCAGAAACTGGCTGAGCGCACAGTCCTTTTGGGTGAGGTTCGTGCAGACTTGCTGGATGTGGATAATATTCACTCCACAGCCTATCTGCAGGGATTGTTCGAGAATACCCCTGAAAAGACCAAGCCCTATGACCCTATCGAGAAGGTGGGCAACATTTATAACCAGCCAGCAGACTACTATGCAGTCATCAACTCTTGTAACATCTATCTCTCTCGTGTTGATTCGCTCCTTAAGACACATGGAGTTTATAAATATGAGAAAGAAGTTTGTGCTACAAAGTGTTTCCGCGCATGGTGCTACCTCGAATTGGCTAAGATTTATGGTGAAGTGCCATTCGTGCAGCGTCCTGTTCTGACTTCTGATGCTGCAGAGGAGATTGTAGCCGACAAGAAGAGCGTGCTCGGCATGGAGGCTATTATCGACAAGTGCATAGAGGACCTTCAGAAATATCCATATATGGAGAAGAACAATGAGCTGCGCCCCAGCTATTCTGGTAAGTGGCAAGACATCTCCTGGGGTAACTTCTTCATTCCAGTGCGTGCACTCTTGGCAGAACTCTATATGTGGAAGGGCACTTGCTCTGGCAATCCTGAAGACTACAAGAAGGCTGTGAGTCTGTATCATGATTTCTTCTGCTATCCTGGTGAAGAGCGTGCTGTAGGTGGCAACATCAAAACATGGTCTAAATGGGATGGTGAGTCTTTCTCAGGTTGGAGCGACTCCTATTACAACCGCTTTAAAGTGTCAAGAACAGAAGAGAACCTCGTGGTGATTCCTTGTGATACTGCTTCATTCTATGGCAACTACAACAACCTCAGCGAGATTTTCAACTCGATGTACAAGAACAACTACTATCCTGCAGTGAAGCCTTCTCAGCGAATCAAGGATATTTCTGCAGCACAGAAGTTCTTCTTCTATGATTACCGTAGTGCATCCGAGATTTATTACCGCGTCGGTCCTGAGAATGTGGCATTGTATGACGATGCGCTGGAGAAGGGCGATTTGCGTCTCTCTTCTATCCATGAAACGAACAGTGACCCTTCTGCGACGAAGTACAATGCTAATTTAAGTACGGATAGGTCCTATATCTATAAATGGCTGAACGGTAGCAATGATATGCCGCGCGCAGATGTCCGTCAGGCTTATGTGCCTCTTTTCCGTATTCCTATTCTCTATCTGCACATGGCCGAAGCGTTGAACGGTGCAGGATTCCCAGAAACAGCATACGCTGTCTTGAGATATGGTCTGGATTGGACTACACTGGCAACTGAAATCTCTGAGGACGAATTTAACCGTTTGTGCGAGATTAAGTCCGTATGTCCAAAGATTGCAGCAATGGAGGAGAGCAAGTACAAAGATGACGAAGAGCTTTTCGAAAAGGCCAAAGGTTCATTTGTTGTATGGTCAAGCGATGTTTTTGGACGCCTAGACAAGCGTACATGGAACCACTCGGGGTCAATCTCATTGCAAAGTGGACTTAAAGTTCAGGTTGGTATTCACTCTTTCGGCTCTGGTGACACAGAGTACAATGATGAATATTATTGGCTGGATGACGAAGATACCAAGAATACATTGGATGAACTTCGTGCTGCAAACCCATATTATGGACGTGTTCTTAGTGCCGAGGTTAATGAGCCTGACGAAGAGGCTGGCGAAGGCGGCGAAGGCGGTGAAGGCGGTGAAGGCGAACCTCCTGTTTACGAATACTACGCTAAGGTTACATATCTGACAGAAGATGACATCGAAGATGAGTTAATCTTCGAAACCAAGGAAGCATATGATGAATTCGTGCGAGACTATCGCGCTGTAGCTGAATCAATTCAGAACTTCCTCGCTTCTGACGAACTTCGTGCAAAGCGCCAAGCTCGTGTAGCACAGCTTATCCTGGAAGAAGAGGCACTTGAAGGAATGTTCGAAGGCCATCGCTTCTACGACCTCATGCGTTATCAGATGCGCAAAGGAGCATTTGGACCCACAATCACAATGCCTGAGTACATGACGGAAAAGTATGGCGTTACACCTCGCATGACAGGCAAGCCTTGGTTCCTCAAGCTGCCACAGCGTTAAATACATTCCTGAAGAAACAATAGATTTCTCCTATAGATGAAGGGGCGGTGTCGAGTGGCACCGTCCCTTTTTTATTCTTTCTCTTCATTGCTCCCCGCAGTTGCTATGCCAGTCCCGTCCCTCGCCCCCTATTGTAGTTGTGCTACATATCCACCTCTGCTTCTGCATGGCTCTGCCACAAAATAGAGGCTATTGAGGAAAGAAACTCTACGCGTAGAAAACTCTCTAAACCGATGTCGACGACATCGGTAAAAGGGTAGTGGAAGAACATCATAATCGGCTGCGGAGAGGGTAGTGAATGTCGCAAAAGAAAACTGCGGTAACATAGCGAGCCACCTCTATTATATATATAATGTATAGTTGTATATCTGTGTCCTTGTGTATTCCCTATCCATGAAAATAGACCGCCGAAAAAGGCCTATACACCGACTTTTGTGGCATACGCCAGCCCATCTTAACCACACATCCTGTCATCTTAACGACACCCATTCAACAATCTTTTGACATCAGTTTTCCCTTTATCTTGACTGATTTCGGTCCTATTCCAGCCCTGATCCAACTTTTTTGTCTTTTTCTTGAAAAAAGTTGGCATAATATTTGGTGGTGATACAGAAAGGTTGTACCTTTGCACTCGCTTTCGGGAAGCAACCGGGGCATGAGCCTCGGCGGCGCTTTTGTGGCCGCTTCCCGGATGCTGAGAATAGCTCTTTGACAGACTGCGAACAGAACAGAAGACAAGCAGCGCGCCTGGTGCGTTTTTCGCAAATTAGGC